>JACKKG010000001.1:0-600000 GCA_020637515.1 Rhodobacter sp.
ACCGCACACAAAACAGACAGCCCGCCGGTCACCCGGCGCCCTCGCCTACCTTGCATCCAGAAGTCTCGCGGCGTAACCGCCACCGTCGCTGCAGCATCCGCGTTCCCGCGTCACCCCCGCTTCGGTGACGCCGTATCTAGGACCCAACGCAAACCTCCGCAAGTCCAAAAACGGGCCGGAACAACAAATTCCGCCAACTCCCCCCGTCAAACCCTTGTTTCCTTGACCCCAACCCAACGAAAACCCACACCCAACCCGACACCCCAAGACCGCACCACGTCACGAAATTGCAACAACCCCGGCCATCCACGCAACTTCCTGTCCCAACCCCCACCCCACCCACCCAACAACCCCGAATCGACAACAAAAATCACAGCAACGATGAGACCAGGATCGCGGCCCGCCCGCGCATTTTGTCCCCGTGCATTCCGGCCCGAGACATGCAAGACTGGGAATGTCCGGCGGGGGAGGGCCCGGAATGCGGCCCCGTCCCCGCCCCATCGAGGAGGTGCCCATGTCCAAGTTCCTGCCCGCCGTCCTGGCGTCGTTCCTGCTGTCCTCGCCCGCGCTGGCGGACGAATTCGTCCTGGTGCCCGCCGGCATGTCCTTTGACGACGCCACCTTTGCGGTGGAAAGCTCGATCGTCGGCCGCGGTCTGCAAGTCGAATACACCAGCCATGTCGGCGAGATGCTGGAACGCACGCGCGCGGACGTCGGCAGCGATGTGACATTGTTCACCAATGCGAACATCTACCTGTTCTGCTCGGCCTCGATGTCGCGCCAGGCGATGGAAGCCAACTGGCAGAACATCGCCTTCTGCCCCTACGGCGTGCACGTCATCGAGCGCCCCGGCGAGGCGGTGATGATCGGTTACATGCGCCGTGACGCGCCGGGGATGGAGCCGGTCAACGCGTTTCTGGCGGACCTGGTCGCCGAAGTGACCGAGTGATCGCGAAACAGGTCAGGCCGGCGCGCGCCGCGCCCCCTGCCCCCGGCGCTGCGGCCCAAGACGCAGCGCCAGCAGGGCCAGCACCACACCCAGATAGACAAAGGGTTCGGCGGGCCAGCCCTTGACCAGCCAGACATAGTGCACCGCGCCCAGAAGCACCGCCGCATAGGTCAGCCGGTGCAGCCGGCGCCAGCCCGACGCGCCCAGCCGGCGAATCGAGACGGCGTTCGAGGTCGCCGCCAGCGGGATAAGCGCCGTGAACCCGGCGAAACCGATCGTGATATAGGGCCGCTTGACCAGTTCCTCGCCGATCCGCGACAGGCTTTGCAGGTCCAGCACCGCCCAGACCGCCACATGCGCCAGCACGAAACCAAAGGCGGCAAGCCCCAGCGCGCGGCGGAACTTCAGCAAGCTGATCCCGGTCCAGACCCTGAGCGGCGTCACCACCAGCCCGGCGACCAGCCCTTGCAGCGCCAGTTCGCCGTAGCGGCGTTCCAGCGTGTTGATCGGTTCGGGACCCAGCGCGCCGGTCGCGCCTTGCCAGAACAGCCAGGCCGCCCAGGCCAGCGCCAGCACATAGATCGGCCACGACGGCACCCGCCGGGTCGCGCGATTGATCGCCTGCGCCCAGGCGGCCGGGATCAGGGCCATCAGTAATTCTCCCTGAGGTCCATCCCGTCATAGAGATGCGCCACCGCGTCGCCATAGCCGTTGAACATCAGCGTGGGTTGACGCCGGGCAAACAGGCCGCCGCCGATCTGCCGTTCGCTGGCCTGGCTCCAGCGTGGGTGATCGACCTCGGGGTTGACGTTGGAATAGAACCCGTATTCGCGGCTGTTCAGCCGGTTCCAGGTGGTCGGAGGCTGACGGTCGGTCAGGGTGATGCGCACGATCGACTTGATCGACTTGAATCCATATTTCCAAGGCACGACCAGCCGGATCGGCGCGCCGTTCTGGTTGGGCATGGGCTGGCCCCAGATGCCCGTTGCCAACAGTGTCAGCGGGTGCATCGCCTCGTCCAGCCTGAGCCCTTCGACATAGGGAAAGGGAATGACGCGGCTGCGCACGCCGGGCATGACGTCGGGTTGCACCGTGGTCTCGAAGGCGACGTAGCGGGCGCCCGACTGCACCCCCACCTTGTTCAGCACGTCGGCCAGTTCCACCCCGTTCCAGGGGATCACCGCCGACCAGGCCTCGACGCAGCGGAAGCGGTAGATGCGCTCCTCGACGCTCAGTCCGGCCAGCAGATCGGCCAGCGCATAGCTGCCAGGGCGGTCCACCATCCCGTCCACGCGGATCGACCAGGGACTGGTCACCAGCCCGGCCGCGTTGCGCGCCGGGTCCCCCTTGTCCACGCCGAATTCGTAATAGTTGTTGTAGCTCGAAATCTGTTCCAGCGTGTTGGGCGTCAGCGCCTGCGCGCGGCTTTCGCCCGCCAGCGACAGAACGCCGGCCGCGCCGGCCCCGGCGATCAGTTGGCGACGGTTCAGCCACATCGCCCGGGGGGTGACATCGGCATGGGTCAGGTCGTTTTTCCAGCGGTGAGCCATCGGGGCCTCCTTTGCGCCTGCGGTCCATGAACCATACGCACCAGGGGGCGGAAATGTTTCATCACGGGCCCGAATTCAAGCGTTCGTGACCGCGTCGAGCGCCGCGTCGATGTCCTGGGGGGTGGTGCGGTGGTTGGTGATCGCCGCGCGCAGGCAGGTGACGCCGCCGATCACGGTGGTGGAAAACACCGCCTCGCCAGAGAGTTGCAGCGCCTGGGCGATATGGGTGTTCCGCGCGCTCTGGTCCGCCGCGGGCAAGCGCGCATCGGCGGTGAACACGCAGAGGTTCGACACGACCGGAGCCGCCAGCCGCATCGGGGCGCGGGCTTCGACCCCTTGCCCCATACGCGCGGCCAGCGCACAGCAGCGCGTGATCGCCGCACCCAGCCCGTCCGCCCCATGCGCCCGGATTGCCGCCCAGGCCTTGAGCGCGCGATTGCCGCGCGACAGGTCGATGCCGTAGTCGCAAAACCAGGGATCGCCGCCACCCAGGCCCGCCGATTGGCCCGCCAGATAGGCCGGGCGCGCGGCAAAGGCGGCGCGGTGCGCGGCCTCGTCGCGGATCAGCACGAGGCCGCAGTCATAGGGCACGAACATCCATTTGTGGAAATCGCACGCCACCGAATCCGCCCGCCCGATGCCGTCGCTCAAGGCGCGCCAGGGCGTGTCCGCCAGCCGGGTCCAGGCCCCAAAAGCACCGTCCACATGCAGCCACAGCCCCTGTTCCGCCGCCAGATCGGCCAGCGCGTTCAGATCGTCGAATCGCCCCAGATCGACCGAGCCGGCCGTGCCGATCACCGCAAAGGGACAAAGACCCGCGGCGCGGTCCCGGGCGAGGGCGACGCGCAGCGCGTCCAGATCCATGCCCGCATCGGTTTCCGGGATAGCGCGCAGCGCCTGGTGCCCCAGTCCCAGCAGTTCCATTGCCTTGCGCGCGGCGTTATGCGCGCCCGCGCCGGCATAGGCGACCAGTCCTGGCGCGACCCCGCGCGAACGGACCTCGGGCTGGGCGCGGCCGCGCGCGGCGGCCAGCGCGATCACGGTGGCCTGCGAGGTGCCGGTGACCAGCACGCCGCTGCCGGTGTCGGGAAAGCCCATCACCTGGCGGGTCCAGTCGATCACGGCGCGCTCGATCTCGATCGCGCCATGGGCGCGCCCGCCGAGGTTGGCATTCATCGTCGCCGCGACCATTTCGGCCATCACGCCGCTGGCCAACCCGGTGCCGTGCACCCAGCCCCAGAATCGCGGATGCGTGTTGCCGGTGCCCCAGGGCAGCACCTGTTCGGTCAGTTCGCGCGCCAGCGCCACCTCGCCCCGTGCCACGCCGTCCAGCGCATAGCCAGCGCGGACGGTTTCGGGCAGCGGTTTCCAGGGATGCGCGCGCGCCGTCTCCAATCGGTCCATGCAGGCGTCGAGCAGCGCGTGCGCGGCGCGGCGATAGGCGTCCCAATCGGCGGGATCGAGGGTGTCGGCCATCAGCGCGCCCCCTCGGAACCGAAACCGCGGCCAACCCCGCGCCGTCGCGCCGTATCCCGTTTCGCGCCCATCCGAACCCTCCAAAAGCTGCGCCGGGCGATCCTGTCACGGCGCGCCCGGCGGGAAAAGGGGATGTGTCGGGCCGGGATGCGCAGGACCGCCCCGCGCATCCCGGCCCGCTCGGATCAGGCCGCGCATTCCAGCAGCAGCGTGCCGGCGGCGGTGTTCGAAATCGGGATGTGGTAGTTGCGCGTGACCTCGGTCACGTCGTCACCCAGCGCGCCGCGCATCATCATCCACATCAGGAATTCAGTCCCCTGGGCGCCCGCGTTCTTGACCAGCTCCTGGCGGGTGATCTTGGTCAGTTCCTCAGGGTTGTGGACGATGTTCTCCAGGCAATACTGGTCGAACTCCTTGTTGATGAAGCCCGCGCGCTGCCCGTCCAGCTGGTGCGACAGCCCGCCGGTGCCCAGCACGACGATCTTCGCGTCCTTCTCGGGGAAGGACAACAGCGCCTTGCGCAGCGCCTTGCCGAAGTTCAGCGCCCGGTTCAACGTTGGAATCGGGTGTTGCACGGTGTTCGCGCTGATCGGCACCGCCTTGGGCATGTGCGGATGGTGCGGCGCGTTCGGCCAGAACAGTTGCATCGGCACCACAAATCCGTGGTCCACCGCCAGTTCCTGGCACGAGGTGATGTCGAATTCATCCGCCACCAGCGATTCGATGATGTGCCAGCTCAGTTCCGGCGCGCCCGGGAACGGATCGAGCGCGGGCAGGCCCCAGCCTTCGTCCTCGTTCCTGTATTCATGCGCGGCGCCGATCGCGAAGGTCGGCATCCGGTCCAGGAAAAAGCCCAGCCCGTGGTCGTTGTAGATGTTGATCACATAGTCGGGCTTGTGCTCGTCGATCCAGGCGTGAACCTTGGGGTAGCCATCGAAAAACGGCTTCCAATAGGGATCGTCGTAGAGCTTGTTCTGGATCGCGTTGCCCACGGCGGGGATGTGCGAGGTGGTGATGCCACCGAGAATGCGTGCCATTGTCCGTTCCTCCTCAAGCCTGGCTGGCCAGGTAGTCCTTGAATTCCTGCGTGGTGCGGCCCGTTTGCAGACCGCCCACATCCTGCACCGACAGCTTGAAGATGCCGGCGAACTTGGCGAGGTAATAGATGTTGCCGCCGGCGGCGATCAGACCGAGCACGTCGCGCTTGCGAATGGCCTCTTTCTGCTCGTCGTTGAGGCCATACTTCGCCATGAAGCCTTCCTCATCGGCCAGGAAAGCCTCGCGGTTGACCTTCTGGTTGAACGAATAGCACATCTTGTTCAGGGCATAGCCCTTCATCGCCATCTTGCCGTCGAACAGCGTCGTGCCAGGGATGTCGATGTGATAGTCGTAACCGGGCATGTCGTGCATCGGTCTCTCCTCCTCTTCTACTGCGCCCAATACAGGCGCATCGGGTTGTCGATCAGCAGCTTGCGCCGCTGGGCGTCGGTCCGCGCGATTCGCGGAATGTAGTCCACCAGCGCGCCGTCATCGGGCATGTGGGATTTCATGTTCGGATGCGGCCAGTCGGTGCCCCACAGGACCCGGTCGTCGAAACGATCGACGATCGCCTGGTAGAAGGGCACCACATCGTCATAGGGCGCACCCTGCGCGGTCAGGCGTTCCGGGCAGGTGACCTTGCTCCAGATGTTCTCGTTTTGCGCCATCAGGTCGATGAACCGCTGGAAATCCGGGTGATCGACGCCCTTGGTCACGTCGGGCCGGCCCATGTGATCGACCACGATGATGCCGGGCAACTTGCGCAGGAAGGGGGTCAGCCCCTCGAGATCCGCGGCCTCGAAATAGACGACGATGGACCAGCCGAATTCCTGGATCTTTTCGGCAATCCCGATAAAAACCTCTTGCGGTGTCGCATCGACCAGCCGCTTGACAAAGTTGAAGCGCACGCCGCGCACGCCGCTCTCATGCAACGCCTTCAAGTCGTCGCGCGAGATGTCCTTGCCGACCGAGGCCACGCCCCGCGCCCTGTCGCCCGCGGCGAGGCAGGCATCGACCATGGCGCGGTTGTCCTTGCCATGACAGGTCGCCTGCACGATCACGTTGCGTTCGAATCCCAGAAAATCGCGCAGGGCGAACAACTTGTCCTTGCCTGCGTCACCCGGTGTATACTTGCGCTCAGGCGCATAGGGGAACTGGGCCGACGGGCCGAAGACGTGGCAATGGGCATCGACGGAACCCGCGGGCAGCCTGAAATCGGGCGCTTTCGGGTTCGGGTGATAGACCAGCCAGTCCTTGTCCATCGGTTGGGGTTGGGTCGTCATGCGCGTTCTCCTTCTGCGGCGGGCCCTGCCGCAATGTATACATTATGCCCCGTGGCGCGCCATTTGCCTATTTCGATCTGAGGCCATAAAATAAGTTTTTGCTATTCGGTTGGGCCCATGACCGACAGTCTGCCGAACCTGCGCCACATGCGGGTGTTCCTGGAAACGGTGCGAACCGGCTCGGTCTCGGGCGCGGCCGACCGCTGCGGCCTGTCGCAGCCGGCCGCGACCCAGGCCCTCGCGCGGCTCGAATCCGAGGTCGGCACCCCCCTGCTGGCGCGCCGCACCCGCCAGTTCGCGCCGACACCCTGCGGCGCGCTGTTCGTCCGCCGGGTCGAGGCCGCGCTCGCCCATCTGCACGCCGGCGCCCGCGCGGCGCTCAGGGGCGCACGCGAAAGCACCCGGCGCGCGGCTTTCGACCATCTGGTGACCGCCGCGCAGATCCGCGCGCTGGTGGCCGTGTCGGGCAGCGGCAGCTTCACCATCGCCGCCCGCCACCTGGGTCTGGCGCAACCCACTGTCCACCGCGCCGCCCGCTCGCTGGAAGAGGTCGCCGGCGTGCCGTTCTTCCTGACCACCGCGACCGGGGTCGAACTGACCCCGGCGGCGCAGGCCTTCACGCTGGGCGCCAAGTTGGCCCAGGCCGAGATCCGCCAGGGATTCGAGGAAATCGGCCGCGAACTGGGCGACGACCGCGGCACGTTCACCCTGGGCTCGCTCCCCCTCGCCCGCACCACCATCGTGCCGCGCGCCACGCACGCGCTGATCGCCGCGACGCAGGGTGTGCAGGTGCGCGTGGTCGACGGCCGCTATCCCGAACTCCTGCGCAGCCTGCGCGAGGGCGATCTCGACTGCCTGATCGGCGCCCTGCGCACCCCCCCGCCGGCCGAGGACGTGACCCAGGAACCCCTGTTCGAGGACGCGCTGGTGATCGTTGCCCACCCCAGCCACCCGCTGGCCGGGCGCGCGAACCTGCGGATCGAGGACACGCTCGCCTACCCCTGGGTCGCACCGCCCAAAACGACGCCCGCCGGAAGCTACCTGTTCGAAACCCTGCGTATCGACCAACGGCCCCGCACGCCGGTGCGGGTCGTGGCCTCGTCCCTGGTGTTCCTGCGCGGCCTGCTGGCACAGGGCGATTACATCTCGATCATCTCGCGCCATCAGATCGCCACCGAAATCCGCGATGGCCACATCGCCCCGCTCGACATCGCCCTGACCGGCGGCAGCCGGGACATCGGGCTGACCTACCGCAGCAGCTGGCGCCCGACGGCCACGCAGGCACGCCTCCTCGCCCTGCTGCGCGCCGCCATCCCCTGATGCCCCGCACAGCCGTCTTTGTGCTGGAAATATCCCGGGGGGTGTGGGGGGCAGCGCCCCCCACCGGATCGCCCGAGGGCTGGAGGCTGGAAGCCTCCCGGCCGAGGGCGAAACCCCGCCCCTTTTTACGCCCTAACGCTGCGCGACGCGCCAGTCCGGATGTATCCAGGGCTCCAGATTTGACGCCGGCAAGGGTTCGCGGCCCAGGATGTGATCCGCCATCTTCTCGCCGGTCAGGATCGAGGGCGCGTTCAGGTTGCCGTTGGTGATCCTGGGAAACACCGACGAATCCGCCACCCGCAGCCCCTGCACGCCGATCACCCGCCCCTGGGGATCGACCACCGCCAGCGGATCGTCGACACGCCCCATCCGCGCCGTGCCACACGGGTGATAGGCCGATTCGGCATGCGCGCGGATGAAATCGTCCAGCGCCGCGTCGTCCTGGATCGCCGCGCCGGGCTGGATCTCGTGCTTCACATGCTGCGCCATGGCGGGCTGCGCCATGATCTCGCGCGTCAACCGGATCGCGGTGCGGAACTCGGTCCAGTCGTCGGGATGCGACATATAGTTGAACCGGATCTCGGGCGCCTCGGCGGGATCGGACGAGCGCAGGCGCACCGTGCCGCGCGACTTCGATCGCATCGGCCCGACATGGGCCTGGAACCCGTGCCCGTCGGCCACCGCCTTGCCGTCGTAGCGCACCGCGATGGGCAGAAAGTGATACTGGATGTCGGGATAGTCGATCCCCGCGCGCGACCGGATGAAGCCGCAGCTTTCGAACTGGTTCGACGCCCCCGGGCCCTTGCCGAACAGCAGCCATTGCGCCCCGACCCAGGCCTTGCCCCAGGCGTTCCAGTATTTGAACAGGCTGATCGGCTCGCGTGTGGCGAATTGCAGGTACAGCTCCAGATGGTCCTGCAAGTTGCCGCCCACCCCCGCGCGATCGGCCACCACGGCGATGCCCTGCGCGCGCAGATGCTCGGCCGGGCCGATCCCCGACAGCATCAGCAGCTTGGGCGTGTTGATCGACGAGGCCGCCAGGATCACCTCGCGCGCGGCCGTCACCACGCGCCCGTCGGCCAGCGCGACACCCGTCGCGCGGGTGCCGTCCATCACCACCCGCGCCGCCAGCCCCCGGATGACGCGCACCCGCCCGGTGCGCATCGCCGGCCTGAGATAGGCCTTGGCCGCCGACCAGCGTTCCCCGCGCCAGATCGTCGCCTCCATGGCACCGAAGCCTTCCTGCTGGCAGCCGTTGTAATCGCGCGTGACGCGATAGCCCGCCTGCCGCCCCGCCTCGATGAAGGCATCGAACAGCGGGTTCGCGCGCGCGCCCCGCGAGACATGCAAAGGCCCGTCGTGGCCCCGCCACTCGCGCCCGCCGCCCGCATCCTCGGCGCCGTGCCAATGCTCCATGCGCTTGAAATAGGGCAGCACATCGGCAAAGGCCCAGCCATCCGCGCCCTGCTCGGCCCAATGGTCATAGTCGCGCGCATGGCCGCGCACATAGACCATGCCGTTGACGCTGCTCGACCCGCCCAGCACCTTGCCGCGCGGCGTCGCCATGCGGCGGTTGTTCAGCCCGGGTTCGGGTTCCGACGCCAAACCCCAGTCATAGCGCGCCATGTTCATCGGATAGGACAACGCGCCCGGCATCTGGATGAACGGGCCGGCATCCGAGCCTCCGAATTCGATCACGGCGACCGAATGCCCTGCCTCGGCCAGCCGCCAGGCCACCGCCGACCCGCCCGAGCCAGCGCCCACGATCACGTATTCCGCCTGCATGTCTTCCTCGATCTCGCGCGCCGGCAGCCGCGGGGCCCTCCGGCGCCAGTTACCGTCAACCCGCCAGCGCCAGCGTGAGATAGGCCTCGACCCGGGCGATGGCCCGGCCCGCGTCCGGGGTTGCCGCGCCCAGCGTCGCGTGCAAATAGGCGCCGTCGATCATCGCCGCGATCGAACAGGCCACCGAAGGCGCCCGGTCGGCCAGCAACGGGCGCAACGCGTGCGTCAGGTTCGACACCATGCGCCGCTGATAGACGACCAGCAGGCGCCGCACCTCGTCCTGGGTCTGCGCCAGGACGTAGAAATTGAGCCAGGCCGAGACCACCTCGCGGCGAAAGTTCGAGGCCGAGAACGAGGCCCGGATCACCGCCCGCACCCGGGCCTCGGGGCCGTCCGCCGCCGCCAGCGCACCGCGCACTTCGGCGCCATAAACCCCCAGCACATGACGCATCGCCGCCAGGAACATCGCCTCTTTCGAGCCGAAATAGTGATGCGCCAGCGCCGACGACATGCCAGCGCGCTTGGCGATCCGGCTGACCGTCACCTCGAGCGAACCGACATCGCCCATTTCGGCAATTGTGGCCTTGATCAACGAGGCACGTCGTATAGGCTCCATGCCGATCTTGGGCATGTCCGGCTCTCCTTCTGTCGTGTGCCGGACAAGCCCGCCACCGAAACTTTGCTTGATTCCGTGCTAGTCCATCGTTTATTGACTAGTCAATCAACAAAAACCAACGGGAGTTCCAGATGACCCTGATCCGCCTGTCCTCGGCGACCGCCGCGCTGGCCCTGATAACCGCGCCGGCGCTGGCCGATTGCGGCACCGTGCGCTTTTCGGATGTCGGCTGGACCGACATCACCGCGACGACCGCCGTCGCCTCGACCATCCTGGATGCGCTGGGCTACCAGACCGAGACGCTGGTGCTGTCGGTGCCTGTGACCTACACCTCGATGGCGTCTGGCGACATCGACGTGTTCCTGGGCAACTGGATGCCCACGATGGAGGCCGACATTGCCCCGTATCGCGATGCCGGAACCGTGGACACCGTCCGCATGAACCTGACGGGCGCGAAATACACGCTTGCCACCAATGCCGCCGGCGCCGCGCTGGGTATCCACGATTTCGCCGACATCGCCGCGCATCGCGATGAGCTGGAGGGCAAGATCTATGGCATCGAGCCCGGCAATGACGGCAACCGCCTGATCCTGGACATGATCCAGCAGGACGCGTTCGGCCTGCAGGGGTTCCAGGTTGTCGAAAGCTCGGAACAGGGCATGCTGGCACAGGTCGCGCGGTCGGACCGCCGCAACGAACCGGTGATCTTCCTGGGCTGGGAGCCGCACCCGATGAACGCCAATTTCGACATGACCTATCTGTCGGGCGGCGACGATTTCTTCGGCCCGAATTTCGGCGGCGCCGAGGTCTACACCAACACCCGCGCCGGCTATGTGGGCGAATGCCCGAACGTCGGCCAGTTCCTGACCAACCTGGAATTCAGCCTGGCGATGGAAAACGAGATCATGGGCGCGATCCTGGACGGCGGGCAGGAACCCGGCGCGGCGGCGGCGTCCTGGCTGGCGGCGCATCCCGATGTGCTGGGCCCCTGGCTGCAGGGCGTAACCACGATGGACGGTGGCGATGCGATGGCCGCCGTGACCGCCGCGCTGAACTGATGCCTGCCCCGGCCCGCCACCCCAGTGCGCGGGCCGGGGCTTCTCCAGCGACCGGATAGCCGATGTCAGACCCGATTTCCGACGCCGTCACGGGGGCCAAGATCCCGGTGGGGCATGTCGTCGCCAATATCTTCACCTGGGTGCAGGACAATTTCTGGCCAGCCTTCGACGCCCTCGAAGCCGTGCTCAGCCATGTCGTGGACGGGTTGTCGGCGGCTCTGCTCTGGCCGCACCCGCTGGTGCTGGTGCTGCTGTTCGGCGCGATCACCTGGCTGTTGCAACGCAACTGGGTGGCCGTGGCGCTGGTCGCGGGCTGCGCGCTGTTTGCCTGGAACCAGGGGTATTGGACCCTGACCATGCAGACCCTGGTGCTGGTGCTGGGATCGTGCGCGGTGTGCATGGCGGTCGGGGTGCCCCTGGGCATCTATTCGGCCCATCACCCGCGCTTCTATCGGTTGCTGACGCCGCTGCTGGACCTGATGCAGACGTTGCCGACATTTGTCTATCTGATCCCCGTTCTGGTGCTGTTCGGCCTGGGCATGGTGCCCGGGCTGGTCGCCACCGTGATCTTCGCCATGCCGGCGGCGATCCGCCTGACCGAGCTGGGCATCCGGTCCACCCCGACCGCCCTGTCAGAGGCGGCGACCGCCTTTGGCGCCACCACCATGCAACGGGTGTTCAAGGTCGAGCTGCCCTGGGCCTTTCCGCAGATCATGGCCGGTCTCAATCAGACGATCATGCTGTCGCTCAGCATGGTGGTGATTGCCGGGCTTGTCGGCGCGCCGGGGCTGGGCGTGCCGGTTGTGCGCGCGCTCAACTCGGTCAATGCGGCGCTGGGTTTCGAATCGGGGGCGGTGATCGTCGCGGTGGCGATCATGCTGGACCGGATGCTGCGCGTGGAGGCCAAGTCATGACCGAGCCCGCCACCTCGCCCGCAAAACCGGGCATTGCCGTGTCCTTCCGCCATGTCTCGATCGTGTTCGGCGACAACCCCTATGCGGCGATTCCCCTGATGGAGACCGGGCAGTCGCGCACCGACATCCAGAAAGCCACCGGCCAGGTGCTGGGGGTGCACGACTGCACCCTCGATGTGGCCGAGGGCGAGATCCTGGTGCTGATGGGCCTGTCGGGGTCGGGCAAGTCCACGCTGCTCAGGGCGGTGAACGGGCTCAATCCCATCGTGCAGGGCGACGTGCTGGTCCATGACGGCGCACAGATGGTCAGCGTGCCCAAGGCCGCGCCCAAGACGCTGCGCAAGCTGCGCACCGACACGGTGGCGATGGTGTTCCAGCAATTCGGCCTGCTGCCCTGGCGCAGCGTGCGCGAGAACGTCGGCCTGGGGCTGGAGCTGGCTGGCGTCCCGCGCGCGGAGCGCGCGCGCCGGGTCGCGGCGCAGCTTGATCTGGTGGGTCTGTCGCAATGGGCGGGGCGCAAGGTCGCCGAGCTGTCGGGCGGGATGCAGCAGCGCGTCGGCCTGGCCCGGGCCTTTGCCACCGAGGCGCCGGTGCTGCTGATGGACGAGCCCTTCAGCGCGCTGGACCCGCTGATCCGAACCCGGCTTCAGGATGAGTTGCTGGACCTTCAGGCGCGCCTCAAACGCACGATCATCTTCGTCAGTCACGACCTGGACGAGGCCTTCAAGCTGGGAAACCGCATCGCCATCATGGAGGGCGGGCGCATCATCCAGTGCGGCACCCCGTCCGAGATCTACACCGCCCCCGCGAACGGGTATGTCGCGGATTTCGTGGCGCACATGAACCCGCTGGGCGTGCTGCGCGCGCGCGACGCGATGGTCGCTGCGCCCCGCCCCGCCGCTGCGCCCCGCCCCGCCCCCGCCAGCCTGACCCTGCCCGCCGACACCCCGCTGCGCGACGCGATGGCCCGCCTGGCCGAGGGGCAGGGCCGCGTGCTGCTGACCGACAATCACCACGTCATCGGGATGCTGACCGAGGGCAGCGCGGTGGCCGCCCTGATCGCCAAGCGCGGCGCCGAGGGGCAGGAAGCCCGGGAAACCGCCTGATCAGCGCGGCGCGGCGGCGACCATCGACCAGTTCAGCCGCCCGGTTTCGGCCAGGGCGACCCCAAAACCGGCGTCGCGCGCGTCGGGCGCCAGCAGGTTCAGGCGGTGATCGCGCGAATCCATCCAGGCCGTGACGATCTCGGCCGGGTCGCGCTGGCCTTCGCCGATGTTCTCGACCGCCATCGCATAGGCGTAATCCTCGCGCCGCAAGCGCCGCCCCAGGCCGGCCAGCCAACTGCCGCGATGGGTCAGGCGTTCCCGGTCGGCCATGCGACAGGCCTGCGTCTGCGCCGCGCGGCCCAGGCGGGAATCGTTCGTCAACGCGGGCAGACCGGCCTCGGCGCGCCGGTCGTTGACCAGCGACAGCAGCGCGCTGCGCAGCGCCGGCAGATCCGCCGGCATCTGGCAGGCCGCCGCAGGTCCGGCCAGCAGCAGCACCAGAACCAGCAGGCGGAGGATCACGGCGCCACCGCGCCACGGATGGCCGCGCGCCGCAGTTGATGTTCGCGCAAGGCGATGAAAATGACCGCCGAAACGATCATCAAGCCGCCGATGACCACCCACAGGTCCACCCCCTCGCCGAAAAGGAGCGCACCCAAGGTGATAGACCAGACCAGTTGCAACGCGTTCACGGGTTGGGTCACGGTGATCGGCGCGGCGGCAAAGGCCATGGTCATCAGGTAGTGGCCCGCCGTCGCGGCCGTGGCGATGGCCAGGAACCACGCGATCTCGGTCCAGGTGACCGGCTGCCAGACCGCCAGCGCAAAGGGCGTCAGGCCGATGGTGACGGTCACCGACAGCATTCCAACGATCACCGTGGGCGAGGCCTTTCCGCTCAGGCTTTTGGCCATCATGTAGGACACCGCGAACAGGAACGAGGTCCCCAGCATCGCCAGATGGCCCGAATTCAGCTCGCGCATCCCCGGCCGCAGGATCACCAGCGCGCCCAGGATCGCCATGCCGATCGCCAGGATCCGGCGCAGCCGCAACGGCTCGCCCAGGAACAGCGCCGCGCCGATGGTGGTGTAGATCGGGTTCAGGTAGCCCATGGCCGAAACCTCGGCCAGCGGGATGCGGGTCATGGCGTAGAACCACAAGATCACCGCCAGCGTGTGCGCCGCCCCGCGCCAGCCAAAGGCCCGCCAGGTGGCCGCGTCCAGCTTTGCGCGGCGCATGGCGGGGATCATCGGCAGCAGGAACACCAGCCCCAGCGAATAGCGCAGGAACGCCGACTGCGCCGCCGGGATGTCCGATCCCATGTGCTTGACCCCGGCCGTCAGCCCGACAAAGCAGAGCCCGGATGCCAGCATCAGCAGAACCCCTTTCAGGGGCTGCTGGTCGCGCGGGCCAGCGGTTCGGGAGGAAGCAGCGGCTTCGGTATTTAACGTGTTCATGGTCTCAGCCTTGCCCCGCTTGCGTCCGCGTTGCAAGCGCGAATCGCAGACGTGCGCGGATCAAAGCGGCCAGATCAGCGGCACCACGGTGCAGACGGTCGCCGCCATCAGGATGTTCAGCGGCACGCCAACCTTCAGGAAATCGCTGAACCGGTAGCCCCCCGGCCCGTAAACCAGCGTGTTGGTCTGGTAGCCGATCGGCGTGGCAAACGCCGCCGACGCCGCGAACATGACCGCGATCACCATCGGCCGCGGGTCCACGCCCACGCTTTGCGCCAGGCTGATCGCCACCGGGGTCATGATGACTGCGACCGCGTTGTTCGACACCAGTTCGGTGAGCACCCCGGCCAGGGCATAGACCGCCAGCAACAGGGCCCAATGCGGCAGGCCTTCCAGATGGGGCGCGATCGCCGCCACCAGCAACGCCACCGCGCCCGAATGCTCCAGCCCCGCGCCGACGATCAACATGCCAAAGATCAGCCCCAGCAACCGCCCGTCGATGAAGCCGAACGCCTCGTCGGCATCGATGCAGCGGGTCAGCAGCACCGTAACCACCCCCAGCAGCGCCAGCACCTGGATCGGCGCCACGTTCAGCGCCGCCAGCCCCACCACGCCCGCCAGCACCGCCACCACGATGGGCGCGTGCTTGCGGCGATAGGCCCGCTCCGACGGTTGCGCGACATCCACCATGTCCATGTCGGCGGCCAGTCGGCGGATGTCCTCCATCGCGCCCTCGAGCAGGAGGGTGTCGCCGACCTGCACCACCAGATCGTCGAGCTGACGGCCGATGTTCTGGCTGCGGCGGTGCACGGCCAGCGGATAGACCCCGTAACGGCGGCGCAGGCGCAACTGGCCCAGCGAGCGGCCGATCATCCGGCACCCGGGCGTGATCAGAACCTCGACGGTCGCGGTCCGCACCGTGGACAACTGGTTGACCAGGCGCAGCTCGGGGTTTGCCTGCAGGCCCAGCACTTCGGACATCTGGGTGCGCAGGACCACCCGGTCGCCGGGTTCCAGCACCACCTCGCCCAGCGCCCGCCTGAGCGAGGCGTCGCCCCTGAGCACGTCAATCACCCGCGCGCCGCCGCGGGTGAACACGTCGGCCTCGGTCAGCTTCTTGCCGATCAGCGCCGACCCTTCCGGCAGCGCGACCTCGGTGAAGAATTTCATCGGCGCGCGGTCGCCCAGCAGGGCCGCCATCGAATCGCGCTCAGGCAGCAGCCAGCGGCCGGCCAGCGCCAGATAGGTCACCCCCACCGCCGACACGCACAGCCCGACCACCGTGATCTCGAAGATGCCGAAGGGCGCCAGCCCCCGCGCCTGCGCGACCCCGTCCACCAGCAGGTTGGTCGATGTGCCGACCAGCGTGATCGTGCCGCCGAAGATCGAGAAATAGCTAAGCGGGATCAATAGCTTGGATGGCGAAATCTTCATCGCCCGGGCCAGTTGCATGAAGATCGGGATCATCACCACCACAATCGGCGTGTTGTTGACGAAGGCCGACATGCCCAGCACGGTAAAGGTCAGCACGATCAGCGTGCCGCGCGGGTGTTCGGCGGCATGGGCGACGGCGCGGTGCGACAGCAGGTCCAGCGTGCCTGTGCGCACCAGCCCTCCGACGATCAGGAACATGCCGGCGATGGTCCAGGGCGCGGGGTTGGCAAAGACCGCCATCGCGTCGGTCTGCGGCACCACGCCCAGCACCAGCATCAGCGCCGCCCCGGACAGCGCCACGACCTCGACCGGGTAGCGTTCGCGCACAAAGGTGACCAGCATCGCCAGGACGATCGCCATCGCCACCCAGGGCTGCCAGTCCGCGGGCAGCTCAAGCCCGAACATCGGCCGCCCCCGCCGCAGTGCCCGTCGCGGTGCCCGTCTCAATGCGCGGGGCGTCGGCACGGCGCGGCTGCACCAGGAACAGGCCCAGGAACAGCAGGGCCAGCGCCGCCCAGATCCAGCCGCTATAGGTTTCACCCAACAAGACCATCGCCCAGACAACCCCCATGCCGGTCACGGTATAGGACACCTGCGCCCCGAACACCGATCCCGTGCGCCGCAGCAGCCACAGATACCCGCCATAGGCGCCGATTCCCAGCAGGCCCGACAGCACGAATCCCAGCCCCGGCCACCCGAAACCGGATTCGGGCAGCAACGGGGCATGGTCCAGCCAAACCAGCACGCCCGAGGTCAGAATGCTGACGACATAACCCGCCCAGAGCATCTGGAACGGCCCCGCCCGGCGCGCCGAGGCGCCATACACATAGGCCCCCTCGATGGCATAGAAGAAAGGCGCCAGCGCAGCCACCGGCACCCAGATCCACAGGCCGGGCGCGGGCAGGCTGGCCTCGGGGCCGATCAGCAGCGCCATGGCCAGCGCACCCAGCGCCACGCCCAGCAGGCGCCGCGGCACGAAGCGTTCGGTGCCCAGCGCCAGCGCCAGCGGCAGCGCAAAGACCGGCACCAAAGAGATGATGATGGACACCACGCCCGAGGGCAGGAACCGCGTCGCCGAATAGGACGCCCAGGACGGCAGCGCCATGCCGCAAAGCCCGACCACGGCATACAACCCCAGGTGACGCGCGTCGCGCGGCATCGACCAGAGCTTTCCACGCGCCGCCAACGCCACGCCCAGAACCAGGGTCGCCAGCAGGGATTGCCAGAACACGATCGCCACCGGCCGGTGCCCCGCGCCGACCGCGATCTTGATCAGTGGCGCGCTGATCCCCCAGGCCGCGCCGATCACCAGGAGCACCGCATAGGCCCGCAGACCGCGCGTCATGCCGTCGGGCCCACGCTCGCCAGTCGCCCGCCCTGACGCACGGCCACGATCCGCAGCGCCTTGCCGGTGCGGTCGTCGGTTTCCACGAACACGCCCGACACCGTCGCCGCGCCCATCGCCGGCTCGAACCGGCCCTTGGGCATGCCGGTGATGAAGCGGCGCAGCGGCTCGTCCTTTTGCATCCCGATCACGCTGTCGTAATCGCCGCACATGCCCGCATCGGTCATATAGCCCGTGCCGCCGTTCAGGATCATCGCATCGCCGGTCGGCACATGGGTGTGCGTGCCCACCACCAGCGACGCGCGCCCGTCGCACCAATGGCCCATGGCCATCTTCTCGCTGGTGGCCTCGGCGTGCACGTCGATCACCGCCGCCTGCACGCCGCCACCCAGCGGATGCGCGCGCAGCACGGGTTCGATGGCGCTGAACGGATCGTCGAAGGGCCGCTTCATGAAGACCTGCCCCATGACCTGCGCGACCAGCACCTTGCGCCCGTCGCCGGCGGTGAAGACCCGATGCCCGACCCCCGGCGCCACCTTGGAAAAGTTGATCGCGCGGATCAGCCGGGGTTCGCTGTCGATATGGCCGTGCATCGCCTTCTGGTCAAAGGCATGGTCGCCCAGCGTCACGCAATCCGCGCCGGCCTCGAACAGGGAGATCGCGTGATCGGGCGACAGCCCCATCCCCGAAGTCGCGTTCTCGCCGTTGACCACGACGAAATCCAGCCCCCAGTCGCGACGCATCGCCGGCAGCCTTTCGGCCACCGCCGCACGGCCCGACCGACCCATCACATCGCCCAGAAAGAGTATCCGCATTCCTGTTCTCTACGACGCCCCGACCCGCAAGGAAAGGCCGAAACGGGGTCGAAACGGGGCTGCGACGGTTTCGCTTATTGCCCATCCGGGAAATACCTTTCACACCCTGCAAGATGAGCGACTCGCGTCCTGATCCCCTGCGGGCGTTGCTGGCCCCGGTCCGCACCGCCGTGCTGCAAGGCTCGATCCTGAGCCTGGCCTCGGCCCTGGTGTGGCCAATCCAGGCGGCGCTTGTCGCGGCCGCGCTGGCGGCGCTGCTGGCCGAAGGCGAGCCCTCGCCCGGGCTTGCGCCCTGGCCCGCGGCGCTGGGGCTGCTGGCGCTGTTCGTGCTGCGCGCGCTGCTCTCGCACATGGCCGAGGCGCGGCTCTTCGACGCCGCCGACCGCGTGGTGGCCGACCGCCGCGCGGCGATCGTGACGCGCGAGGCGCGCACCCTGCGCGGTGACGGCGCCGGCCCGGGGGCCATCGCCACGCTGGCGGGCGAAAAGCTGGAAACGCTGGGGCCCTATGTCCAACGGTATTACCCCGCCATGGCGCGCAGTGCCGTGGTGCCGGTGGTGATCCTGGCGCTGGCCTTCTGGCACGCCTGGGCGGTGGGCACGGTTCTGCTGCTGGCCGGCCCGCTGATTCCGCTGTTCATGGCGCTGATCGGCTGGGCCGCGCACGAGGCCAGCGCCCGCCATCTGGCCGGGCTGGCCTCGATGACCGACCTGCTGGTGGACCGGCTGGCGGCGCTGGTGGACATCCGCCTGCTCGACGCCGGCGCGCGCGTCACCGCCGATTATGCCGCCAGCGCCGAGGACCTGCGCGCGCGCACCATGCGGGTGCTGCGGATCGCCTTTCTGTCCTCGACCGTGCTGGAGCTGTTCGCCGCGCTGGGGGTGGCGATGGTCGCGGTCTGGGTCGGGTTCTCGCTGCTGGGGCTGATCGCCTGGGGCGGCAGCATCGATGCCCGAACGGGGATCTTCCTGCTGCTGTTGGCGCCCGACTATTTCCAGCCGCTGCGCGATTTGTCCGCGGCATGGCACGATCGCGCCGCCGCCCGCGCGCTGGCCGACGAACTGGCCGACTGGCAGGCCCGGACCCCGGCGCTGATCCTGGGAACCGGCGCCCTTGCCGCCCCCCTGCCGGGCGCGCCCGAGATCCGGCTTTCGGGCGTCACGCTGGGCGCCGTCACCATCCCCGACGCCGTGATCGCACCGGGGGCGCGGGTCGGGGTGACCGGCCCTTCGGGGGCGGGAAAATCGACGCTGCTGAGGGCGCTGGCGGGGCTGGAGCGTCCGGACCTCGGCACCATCGCGGTGTGCGGCCGGCCGCTGGACGACGCCTCGGCCGACGCCTGGCGCGCGCGGTTGGGCTGGATGCCACAGGCGCCGCTGTTCCCCCAGGCGCCCCTGCGCACGATCATCGCGGGCAGGGGCGCGCTCGACCCCGACCTGCTGGCGATGGCGGCGCTGGGGCCGGTGCTGGCCCGTCTGCCGCAGGGGCTGGACACGGTCCCCGGCGAAACCGGCGCGGGCCTGTCGGGCGGCGAGGCCCGCCGCGTCATGCTGGCGCGGATGTTGCACGCGCGGCCCGCCGTGGTTCTGGCGGACGAGCCGACCGCCGACCTGGACCCTGAGACCGCGCGACAGGTCAGCGCCGCGCTGATGCGGCTGGCCGCCGGGGGCACGACGCTGATCGTGGCCAGCCATGACCCCGACCTGATCGCGCGGATGGACCAAAGGATTGCGCTGGAGGCCCGGCCATGAGCGCCCTCATGACCCTCTTGCGGCTGATCTGGCGCGACCAGCGGCGCGCCTTGCTGCGCGGGGCGCTGCTGGCGGTGCTGGTCCTGGCGATGGGTGCGGCGCTGCTGGGCCTTTCGGGCTGGTTCATCACCGCGGCCGCGATGGCCGGTCTGGCCGGGGGCGGCGCGGTGTTCGACGTCTTTCGCCCCTCGGCCGCGGTGCGGTTTCTGGCGCTTGGGCGCACGGCGGCGCGCTACGGCGAACGGCTCGCCACCCACGACGCCACGCTGCGCGCGCTGACCGGCTTGCGCGTGCGGCTGCTGGCAGCGCGAACCCGCGCGCCCTTTGCCGAACTGGCCCGGTTGCGCGCAGCCGAGGTCCTGAACCGGCTGAGCGCCGATGTGGATGCCCTGGATTCGGTGACGCTGCGCCTGGCGCTGCCAGTCGGCGCGGGACTGGCCGCGCTGGTCCTGGGCGCCGCCGGGCTGGCCTGGCTGGTCGATGCCCGCACCGCCCTGGCGGTCACCGGCACCCTTGGGCTGGGGGGCGCGGCGGTTCTGTGGCTGGGCGTCCGCGCCGCGCGCGCGCCGGCGCGCCTGGCCGAAATGCACGCCCAGAGCCTGCGCCGCGATGTCATCGACCTTGTCACCGCGCGCACCGACCTGGCCGCGCTGGGTCGGCTCGAGGCCCATCTGGACCAGATCGCCACCGGCGAGGATCGGCGCCGCGCACTGGCCCGCCGTCTGGACCGGATCGAACGCCGCGCGGGTCTGGCGCTGAGCCTGACAGGCGGCGTCGCGCTGGCGCTGGGCCTCGGCGGGACGCGGGCGGGCGCGGGCGGGCTCGATCCGGCGCGCGTCGCGATCGGGCTGTTTGTCGCGCTGGCGCTGTTCGAAGCGATCGCCCCGCTGCGCCGAACCGTGGGCAGTTACGGCCGGATGGAGGCCGCCGCGCGCCGTGTCGTCGCGCAACTGACCCCGGCCCCACGGCCCGACACCCCCCTGCCCCCGGACCGCACGCTGCGCATGCAAGGGGTGCGCTTTCGCCATCACCCCGACTCCGCGCCGGTTCTCGACGGGTTCGACCTGACCGTGCCGCCGGGCACCCGCCTGGGGCTGAAGGGAACCTCGGGCCGTGGCAAGAGCACGGTTCTGGCCCTGCTCGCCGGGCAGATTCGTCCCGAGGCGGGTCAGGTCACGCTGGGCGGCGACGCGGTGGCAGAGCTGGACGAGGCCCCGCTGCGCCGGACGCTGACCCTGGTGCCTCAACGCAGCGCGCTGATTCAAGGCAGCGTGGCCGACAACCTGCGCCTGGGCGCCGACCGCTGCGACGACGACACGCTGCGGCAGGTGCTGGACGCGGTGCGGCTGACCGATGCGCTGGCCACGCGCGGCGGGCTGGGCACGCCCCTGGGCGCGCGCGGCGCGGGCCTGTCGGGCGGCGAATCGCGGCGCCTCGTCGTGGCGCGCGCGCTGCTCAGGCAGCCCGACATCCTGCTGCTGGACGAACCGACCGAGGGGCTGGACCCCGCCATCGCGGCCGCCGTTCTGAACGCGGTCCTGGACCGCCTGCCCGGCGCGACGGTGATCGTCGCCAGCCACCGCGCGCAAGACCTGGCCCGGATGGACCGGGTGATCGACCTTGACCTCAGCGCGCCGGGCGACAATGCTTAAATCCGCATCAAATCATCGTATTTCCTTGATCTCGATCAAATACATATTCCGTCTACGGAATAGATAGGATCCATCTCGGCCCCGTTGCGGGGCCGGTCAAGACTGCAACCAAGGAGGTCCCGCATGGACTTCGGCATTGTCGAGCTGTCACGCCTGCAATTCGCGATGACGGCAATGTATCATTTTCTGTTTGTGCCCCTCACCCTGGGCCTGTCGATCCTGGTCGCCATCATGGAGACGGTCTACGTCATGACCGACCGCCCGATCTGGCGCCAGATGACGAAATTCTGGGGCACGCTGTTCGGCATCAACTTTGTGCTGGGCGTGGCGACGGGCATCACCATGGAATTCCAGTTCGGCATGAACTGGAGCTACTATTCCCACTATGTCGGCGACATCTTCGGCGCGCCTCTGGCGATCGAGGGGCTGATGGCCTTCTTCCTGGAGGCAACGTTTGTCGGGCTCTTCTTCTTTGGCTGGGACAAGCTGTCGAAAACCGCGCATCTGGTGGTCGCCTGGCTGGTGGCGCTGGGGTCCAACTTTTCGGCGCTGTGGATCCTGATCGCAAACGGCTGGATGCAGCACCCGGTCGGCGCGGTCTTCAACCCCGATTCGATGCGGATGGAGATGACGTCCTTTTACGACGTGCTGTTCAACATCGTCGCGCAGGCCAAGTTCGTGCACACCGTTTCGGCGGGCTACGTCACGGCCTCGGTCTTCGTGCTGGGCGTTTCGGCATGGTATCTGCTCAAGGGCCGGCACGTGGACCTTGCGCGGCGCTCGATTGCCGTCGCCTCGGCCTTTGGCCTGGCCTCGGCGCTGTCGGTCGTCGTGCTGGGGGATGAAAGCGGCTACACCGCCACCCACACCCAACGCATGAAACTGGCGGCGATGGAGGCGATGTGGGAAACCCACCCCGCGCCCGCGCCCTTCACGCTGATCGGCTTCCCGGACCAGGAGGCGCGGCAAACCCATTACGCGGTGGAAATCCCCTGGGTCGCGGGGCTGATTACCACCCGGTCGCTGACCCAGCCGGTGCCCGGCATCGACGACCTGGTGATCGAGGCCCAGGACAAGATCCGTTCGGGCCTGATCGCCTATGACGCGCTCATGACCATTCGCGAACAGCGCGACGCCACCCCGCAATCCGTGCGCGACACCTTCGAGGCGCATTCGGCCGACCTGGGCTTTGCGCTGCTGCTGCGCCAGTATGTCGATGACCCGCGCCAGGCCACCGATGCGCAGATCGCGCAGGCGGCCGAGGACACCGTGCCCGGGGTCTTTCCGCTGTTCTGGGCCTTTCGGGTGATGGTGGGCCTGGGCTTCGGCTTCATCGGCACGATGGCTTATTTCTTCTGGCGCGCCTCGTTCCGGGGAATGCGTTTCCCGCGCTGGTCGCTCAGATTGGCGGTCGTCATGATCCCGGCGCCCTGGCTGGCCGCCGAACTGGGCTGGTTCGTGGCCGAATTCGGCCGCCAGCCCTGGACGGTGGACGGCGTGCTGCCGACCGCGCTGTCGGCCTCCAGCCTCAGCGTCGGCGACCTGCTCATCACGCTGGCAGGCTTCGTGCTGTTCTACACCGTGCTCTTCATCATCGAGATGGGCCTGATGCTGAAATACATCCGCAAGGGCCCCTTCCAGGATGTCGAGGAAACCGAACGCTGGACGGAACGCCACGAGCACCGCCTGCGCACCACTGACGGACTGGGCCCGTTCGCGGCCCCGGCGGAGTAAGAGCCATGATCCTTTACGAACTCATCCCCTTCGACGTGCTGCGCGTGATCTGGTGGCTGTTGCTGGGCGTGCTGCTGATCGGTTTCGCCCTGACCGACGGGTTCGACATGGGGGTCGGCGCGCTGCTGCCCTTCGTCGCCAGGACCGACATCGAACGCCGCGTCGCCATCAACACCGTCGGCCCGGTCTGGGAAGGCAACCAGGTGTGGTTCATCCTGGGCGGCGGCGCGATCTTTGCCGCCTGGCCGCCGCTCTACGCGGTCAGCTTTTCGGGGTTCTACCTGGCGATGTTCCTGGTGCTGGCGGCGCTGATCCTGCGGCCCGTGGGCTTCAAGTATCGCTCGAAACGCGACGCGGCCGCGTGGCGCAGCGCCTGGGACTGGGCGCTGTTCGTGGGCGGCGCGGTGCCCGCGCTGATCTTCGGCGTGGCGGTGGGCAACGTGCTGCAAGGCGTGCCGTTCCACCTGACGCCCGATCTGCTGTCGGTCTACGAGGGCGGCGTTCTGTGGAAGCTGATCGCGCTGCTCAACCCGTTCGCGCTGCTGGCCGGCGTGGTGTCGCTGTCGATGCTGGTGATGCATGGCGCGGCCTGGCTGTCGCTGAAATCGGACGGCCCGGTCGCCGCCCGCGCGCGGCGCTATGGCACCGTTGCCGGGCTGGTCGCGGCTGCCGCCTATGCGCTGGCGGGGCTGTGGCTGGCTGTCGGGATCGACGGCTACCAGATCGTCGGCGCGGTGGTCACGGACGGGCCGTCGAACCCGCTGTATTCCACCGTCGCCCGGGGCGGAAGCTGGCTGGCCGCCTATGGCGCGCGGCCGTGGATCGCGGTGGCGCCGCTGATGGGGTTCGCGGGCATCCTGATGGCGGTGCGCGGGCTCAGGGCGGGGCGCGAGGTTTCGACGCTGCTCTGGTCGAAACTGGGCATCACGGGCATCATCGCCAGCGTCGGCTTGACGATGTTCCCGTTCATCCTGCCATCCTCCAGCCAGCCCGACAGTTCGCTGACCGTGTGGGATGCCTCGTCCTCGCATCTGACGCTGTTCGTGATGCTGGTGGTGACGGTGATCTTCATGCCGATCATCCTGGCCTATACGGCCTGGGTCTACCGGGTGCTGTGGGGCAAGGTGACGCAAGCCGATGTCACCGAAAACAGCCACAGTGTCTATTGAGAAAGGAACCTTGAGATGTGGTATTTCGCCTGGATGCTGGGACTGCCGCTGGCGGCGATTCTGGCGGTTCTGAACGCGATGTGGCTGGAACTGCGCGAGGATGCGCGCATCGTGCGCGAGGCCGAGGCCGAGGGGCACTGACCCCGGCCCGCCGATCGCCCCGGGGCGTGCATGGCTTGTGCCGCGCCCCGGGGCCGCCTAAGCTGCACCCGATGCCCTTTCGGAGGCCCCGATGCAGCCCGACTCCGCCTGATGCCCAGCGCCGCCCGCAAGCCCCGCAGCCCCGGCCGCACCACCCGCGACGATTGGTTGCGCGCCGCCCTGTCGGTGCTGATCCAGGAGGGCGTGGACAGCGTCAAGGTGCTGACCCTGGCCGAGCGCCTGGACTGCGCGCGATCCAGCTTCTACTGGTTTTTCAAGGATCGCGCCGAACTACTGGACGCGCTTCTGGATCACTGGCAAAGCACCAACACCCGCGCGCTGATCGCTGCGACGGAATTGCCCTCGGCCTCGATCACCGAGGCATTGGCACTGCTCTATCGCAGCTGGATCAATCAGGACGGCTTCGACACGCAGCTCGATTTCGCGATCCGCGACTGGGCGCGCCGTTCGGACGCGGTGCGCGCGGTGCTGCTGTCTTCGGACAATGCCCGGATCGCCGCCATCGCCGGAATGTTCCGCCGCTTTGGCTATGCCCCGGCCGAGGCCGACGTGCGCGGCCGCATGGTCTATTTCACCCAGATCGGCTATGCCACCATCGACCAGCGCGAGGGCTGGGAGGTCCGCAACGCGCGCGGTGAGACCTATCTCTATTGCATGACCGGCCAGCGCCCCTCGGCGGGGGAACTGGCGATCCTCATGGTTCACGCCGTCTGAAGCCAGGCCGCCACCCGCGCCGCCGCGCTGTCGCGGACCAGCGGCCGCAGCCGGAACAGGCGCAGCGCGCGCGGGCTGGGCACCGCCGGCATCAGGGGGGCGACCAGGGTGCCCGCCGCCAGATGGCGCCGCAACAAGGCGCTGTGCCCCATCAACACGCCCGCGCCCGCCACCGCCTCGTCCACCGCCAGCGCATAGAGCGAATGCGCGACGCCGCGCGGCGCGGGGCGGCCCGGCGTGGCAACGCCCGCCCAGGCCCGCCAGTCGCCCGACCAGACGGCATCGGTCAGGATCGGCACCCCCGCCAGATCCGCCGCCGTGCGCAGCCGCGCCGCCAGCGCGGGCGCACAGACCGGGACCAGCGCGTCCGGCTCCAGCACCGCGCCGCCGGTTTCGGCAAAGAACACCGCCAGATCATAGGGCGCGCGCTTGGCCTCGGGCGGGCGTTCCAGCGCTGTCACCGATACGCTGACCCCCAGCGCCGCGCGCAGGGCCGGCAGGCGCGGCGCCAGCCAGAGCTGCGCCACCGCCGGCAGCGCGGCGATGCGCACCGGCGCGGCGCCCAGCGTGGCCATGAGCGGGGCAAAGCCTTGCAACGCATCGCCCAGCGCCGGCAGCACGGCCGCGGCCTCGGGCGTTGGGGTGACGCCGCGGCTGTGGCGGTCGAACAACGCGCGCCCTGACCAGTCTTCGACCCGGCGGACCTGCTGCGCCACCGCGCCCGGGCTGACCCCCAGCGCCCCGGCGGCGGCGGTGAACCCCCCGTGGCGCAGCGCGGCCTCGAACGGGGCCAGGGCCCCCAGTGGCGGGTCGCTGCCCAGCGGGGCCAGCGCGCGGGCCAACCGCGCAAGGGCGGGCACCAGTCCCTCGGCCAGCGCCTCGGCCTCGGGCGTGGGGGTGACGCCCTGGGCGCCGGGGTGAAACAGCGCAACGCCCAAGGCGGCCTCGAGTGCGCGCATCTTTACCCGCACCGCCCCCGCCGTCACGCCCTGCGACTGGGCCGCCGCCGCATAGCCGCCCCGTTGCACGACCGCGACCAGCGTGGCCAGATGGGCCAGCGGCGGCAGTCGGGGCGGGGGCGGGGCAAGGGACATGCGCAGACTCATATTTCCTGGGCCTCAGGCAACAGAAAAAGGGATTTGCGCTCAAGCCCCCGCGCGCCGCATTCTGGGGAAAAGGAGACCCGCCATGCCCCATCTCACCGCCCGCCCCTGGGTGCCCGCCGCCTGTGAGGCCCGCGTCCAGACGATCGCCGCCGAAACGGCGCGCGCCGACGATTCCGCGGTCGATGCCCGCATCGAATCGCTGATCGCGCGCAATCAGCAAATCCACGAGCGCGACAATTTCAACCTGAACCCGGCGACCAACGTGATGAACCCCCGCGCCGAGGCCGCGCTGGCCAGGGGCCTCGGTTCTCGCCCCTCGCTGGGCTATCCGGGCGACAAATACGAGATGGGCCTGCAAGCCATCGAAGAGATCGAGGTCATCGCCGCCGAACTCGCGGCCGAGGTCTTCGATGCCACGCACGCCGAGATCCGCGTGCCCTCGGGGGCGCTGGCCAACCTGTATGGGTTCATGGCGCTGGCCAAACCGGGCGACGCGATCATCGCGCCGCCGGCTTCGATCGGCGGGCATGTGACCCACCACGCCGACGGCTGCGCCGGACTATACGGCCTGGTCACGCATCCCGCCCCGGTGAACGCCGACGGCTACACGGTCGATCTGGAGGCGCTGCGCGCGCTGGCCCTGCGCGTGCGGCCCAAGGTCATCACCGTCGGCGGCAGCCTGAACCTGTTTGCGCATCCCGTGGCCGATGTCCGCGCCATCGCCGACGAGGTGGGCGCCAAGGTTCTCTTCGATGCGGCCCATCAATGCGGGATCATCGCCGGCAAGGCCTGGGCCAACCCGTTGGCCGAGGGCGCCGACCTGATGACCATGAGCACCTACAAATCGCTGGGCGGACCGGCGGGCGGGCTGATTGTGACCCGCGATGCCGCCATCGCCGAGCGACTGGACAGGATCGCCTTTCCGGGCATGACGGCGAATTTCGACGCGGCGAAATCGGCGGCGCTGGCGATCTCGCTGCTGGATTGGCGGGCCTTTGGGCCGGCCTATGCCCGGGCCATGATCGACACCGCGCAGGCGTTCGCACAGGCGCTGTCCGACGCCGGCCTTCCGGTGTTCGGCGCCGAGCGGGGCTTTACCACCTCGCACCAGTTCGCGGTCGAAGCGGCCGGGTTCGGCGGCGGGCAGGCGGCGTCGCGGACGCTGGAGGCGGCGGGTTTCCTGGCCTGCGGCATCGGCCTGCCCATCGCGCCGGTGGCGGGCGATCTGAACGGGCTCAGGATCGGCACGCCGGAACTGGTGCGCTGGGGCGTGACGGTCGCGGACATCCCCGAGATCGCCGCGCTTGTGGCCGAGGCCCTCAGATCCAACGACCCGGCCAGCGTCGCCCCGCGCACGCGGGCGCTGCGCGCGCGCTTCGACCGGCTGCACTATATCCGCGCCTGAGGGCGCACGCGAACGGGGCGCGCGCGCTCAGTTGCCGGCGGCCGGGGCCTCGGCCTGACCGCCGCCACCGCCCAGAAGCCGCAGCAACCCCTCGCGGGCGCGATCCTCGACGCCCTGGCGCAGCGCGTCCTCAGCCGACTGGCCCTCTTGCTGGGTCACGCCCAGTTGTTGCTGCACCGCGTCCTGCACCCGGGCGCGGGCCTGGTCTTCCAGCCGCTGCGCTTCTTCCTCGGCGCGGGCGCGCAGGCGGTCCTGTTCTTCGCGCAGACGCTGTTCGGCCAACCCTTCCAGGTCCAGCCGGAAGCGCGGCTCGGACCACGGGCCGGTGATCAGCAGGGGCACGCGCAGCGCCTCGCCGGTGTCGGCGTTGCGCATCGCCTCGGGCGTGACGCGATAATCCAGCGTCTGGTTGCCCAGATCGACCGTGCCCTGCCCGCGCACCGCCAGCAGACTGGCCTCGAGCGCCAGGTCCTGGTTGGTCAGCACGCCGCCGTTCATGGTGAAACTGGCGCCGATGCTGTCATAGATCGTCGAATTGCCGGCGCCGATGGCCGACGGATCCAGATTGCGCAACATGCTGGACAGATCGAAGCCCAGGATCTCGCCCCGGCCGAAGCGGATCTGCCCCTGCCCTTCCAGGCTGCGCATGATCGCATCCACGGAATTGCCGACCCCCAGGAACCGCAGATTGGCCGAGGCCGTGCCGCTGAGCCGCTCGAACCCCAGCGACTGGCGCAGCGCCGAAAGCAGGCTCACCCCTTGCAGGCTGAGGTTGCCGCCCACCGACAGCCCGTTGCGGTTGTTTGCCACCAGTTCGCCCGAGCCCGTGCCGTCGAACCCGCGCAGTTCCGAAATCGTCAGGACGCCGCGCGACCGCTCGATCGTCAGGCTGCCGCGCAGGCTGTCCAGGGTGCCGTAGCCGGTGTTCACCGGGCCCAGCGTCAGGCCGATCTGCGCGTCCGCGATCCCGAGCGCCGAGGCGTCGATACGATTGGTCGGCCAGCCCGCGCCCGCCGCCGCCGCGCCGCCGCCGTTGCTCGTGCCGTTGCCCGAGGTGAACCCCGACAGGTCCAGGCTGTCGGCGCTGATCGTGCCCGAGACCTGCGGCCGGGGTCCGTCAAAGGTGGTGTCCAGCGCCAGCGCCAGGCGGTTCACGCCGACCCCCAACGCGCCGTCGCGCAGATGGATGCTGCCAGCCGGCGCCAGGGTGAACTGCCCCGCCAGCGAGAGCGGGCGCGCGGCGTCGGGCAGGACCTCGGCCCCGCCGGCCCCCGCAAGCGCCAGCAAAGGCGCCAATTGGCGGATGTCCAGCGCAATACGCCCCTCGGCCGCGACCGGCTGCACCCCCATGCGCCCGTCAAAGGTTCCCTGCGCACCCGAGGCCTCGATCGCCGCGGTGACCGGCACGACCTGCCCCGCCAGCAATTGCTCGACCGAGCCCAGGGTCGCGCGCACCGTCGCTTGCTGGCCGTTGTTCGCCACATTCAGCGTGAGCGTCGCGGCACCGCCAGCCTCGGGCATGGACAGGTCCAGCGTGACCCCCTGCACGGTCACATCCGTGCCCGCCTGGTGGTCGATGAACCTGAGGCTTGCGCCCTCGATCTGCGCGCGATCCAGCGAGATCGGCGGCAGGACCCCCGCGCCGCTGTCGCTGACCGTCGTGTCCTGCGTGGCGCCCAGCCCCGAGAACACCCAGTTCCCCTGTCCGTTCGCGTCCCGCTCCAGCACGATCTGCGGATTGCGGGCCTCGAACCGGCGCACAACGACCGAACCGCCCCACAGCGCCGACAGATCGACCCCCAGATCGACCGAATCCGCCACCAGCATCGGCCCGCCTTGCGCGCCGGGCGCGTTGGCCAGTGTCACGCCCTCGACCCGGGCGCCCAGCACCGGCCAGAAGGTGGGCGTGACGCCGCCCGCGATGGTCAGCTGGCGGCCGGTCGCGGCCTCGAACTGGCGGGCGGCCAGTTGTGCGATGCGATCGGCCGGCAACAGGAACAAGGCGCCGACCGCCAGCGCGATCAGCACGACAACCAGCCCGAGCAGCCTGAAAATCCAACGCATACGCACCTCCAACGCCGAAACCCCGGTCATGATACCATCGCGCGAGTCGTGCACAAGGCGCGCCACCCTCACGCTTGCGTGGATCGGCGGCGCGCTGCAAAGACGCTAGGCAGACCGCGCGCGCCGTCGCATGATGCGCGCATGTCGTGGTCCGCGCCTCTTCGTCGCTTCGCGGCCCGGGTTACCGGGCAAGGTCTGGTGCTGTTCGCCCGGGCCATCACCGCGGTGCACGCCGAATGGCGCGGCGTCGGCCCCGCGCCGCGACAGCGGGTCTATTTCGCCAACCATGTGTCGAACGCCGACATGCCGATGATCTGGTCCGTCCTGCCGCATGCCCTGCGCCTGCGCACCCGGCCGGTCGCGGCGGCGGACTATTGGCTGACCAGCGGCCTGCGCCGCTTTGCTGGGGCCGAGGTGTTCCGCGCGGTTCTGATCGACCGTCGCCCCGAGGCCCGGACCGAGGACCCGATGGCCGCGATCCTGACCGCGCTGGAAGCCGGCGATTCGCTGATCCTGTTTCCCGAGGGGTTGCGCAACCAGGGGCCCGAACCGCTGAAACCCTTCAAGGCCGGGCTTCACAACATCGCCGTGGCGCGGCCCGACGTCGAACTGGTGCCGACCTGGATCGCCAACCTGAACGCGGTCATGCCCAAGGGCGAGGTGATCCCGCTGCCGCTGATGTGCAGCGTCATCTTTGGCGAACCCGTCGCGCTGCGCCCGGACGAAGACCGCGGCGCCTTTCTGACGCGCGCCGCCGCCGCCCTGCTGGCATTGCGCCCCGAGGACCCGGCATGAGCCCGCTCACCCGCGATATCGCCCTTCTGGCGCTGGCCGTGTCGCTGCTGTTGCTGGCGCTCACCGTTCTGGGCGAACGGATGCGCGCCCGTCGCGCCGCGCCCGATCCCGCGATCGAGGTGTTCATGGCGCGGGTGGACAGCTGGTGGGCGATGGTGATCCTGTTCACGCTGGCGATGTTGGCGGGGCGGTGGGCGGTGATCTTGCTGTTCGCGACAGCCTCGTTCGCGGCGCTGCGCGAATTCTACACCTATTCGTCGCGCACACGGGCCGATCACCTGACCCTGGCGCTGGCCTTCTACATCCTGCTGCCCGCGCAATTCCTGCTGGTGTTCTTCGACCTTCAACGCACCTTCACCGTGTTCATCCCGGTCTATGTGTTCCTGCTGCTGCCCTTCGTCTCGGTGCTCAGGGGTTCGACCGAGCGGTTCCTTGCGCGGGTGTCGGAAACCCAATGGGGGCTGATGATCGCGGTCTTCTGTCTCAGCCACATCCCGGCGCTGATGTGGCTGGAACTGCCCGGCAGCACGGGGCGCGGGTTGCTGCTGATCGCCTTTCTGGTGCTGGTGGTGCAGACCGGGGACCTGGCCGATTTCTACCTGGGCCGGCGCACCGGGCGCCACCGCATCGTGCCCGGACTGTCCGCCAAGACCTGGGAAGGCGCCGCCTGGGGGGTGGCGGCGGCCGCACTGATGGGGCTGGCGCTGTCGTGGCTCACGCCCTTCGGCCCGCTGGCGGCGGCGGGCCTGGCGGCGATCGCCTCGGCCGCGGGGCAAGCCGGCAGCCTGGTGCTGCGCGCGATAAAGCGCGACCGCGGGCTCAGGGACTGGTCGCACTTGATCCCCGGCCAGGGCGGGTTCCTGGACCAGCTCGACAGCGTGATCTTCGCCGCGCCCGCCTTTTTCCACCTGACCCGGCTGTGGTGGTTCACGACCTGAGTGCCGCGACGTTCCGCTTGCCGTCGCGCGGCCCCTGCGTCAGCCTGCCCGGATCAGGCAAAGGGGACACCATGACCGACACCCGCGTGACGATCACCATCGAGAACGGCGTGGCCGAGGTCACCTTGAACCGCGCCGACAAGATGAACGCCTGGGACGAGGCGATGTTCACCCAGATCGCCGCGGCAGGCGAGCGGCTGATCGACGAACCCGACCTGCGCGCGGTGGTGCTGACCGGCGCCGGGCGCGCGTTCAGCGCGGGCATCGACACGGCGATGCTGGCCGGGTTCGCCGGCAATCTCGATGCGCTGCGGTCCGAGATCGTCACCCCGCCGCCCGGCCAGCCCGCGAACCGTTTTCAGCGGCCCTGCACCGTCTGGGCCGATCTGCCGGTGCCGGTGATCGCGGCGCTGCACGGGGTGACCTATGGCGCGGGGATGCAACTGGCGTTGGGCGCCGACCTCCGCATCGCGGCGCCGGACACGCAGCTTTCCATCATGGAAATGCGCTGGGGCCTGATCCCCGACATGGGGCTGACGAAACTGCTGCCGGGGCTGATGCGCGCCGACCAGGCGCTGGAGCTGATCCTTTCGGCCCGCGTGGTGGCCGCGCCCGAGGCCCAGGCGCTGGGTCTGGTGACCCGCCTGGCCGAACATCCGCTCGAGGCCGCGCGCGCCCTCGCCCGCGACATCGCCGCCCGCTCGCCCGAGGCCGCGCGCGGCGCCAAGGCGCTGGTGCGCGCCGCCTGGCCCGGCGATGATTCCGCGCTCGCGCTCGAGGCGCGCCTCCAGGCCGCGATCATCGGTTCGCCCAACCAGATCGAGGCGGTGATGGCCGGGATGCAGAAACGTCCGCCGCAATTCCGCTGACCCGGAATTCAGGGTGGCCACACCGGCGCGCTCTGGCTAGGGTTCCGGCAGTGCCCCGACGCGCCCGGCGGTCTTCACCGTTTCGCAATACCCGCGGAACAGACTGCCGGCGACGCACCACAAACGGGGCGCCGAACGGGGAGTTGTCATGTTTTCGCGCCTGCTGCGCTTTTCCACCTTGATCGCCTGCGTCGTGCTGGCGCTGGCCTCGGCCGTGGCGCTGACCTGGTCCGGCGCCTTCTGGTTGCCTCTGGCGATTTTCGGCGCCCTGGCGGCGCTGGGGATCTACGACATGCTGCAAACCCGGCACGCGATCTTGCGCAACTATCCGATCCTGGGCCACCTGCGCTATTTCTTCGAAATGATCCGGCCCGAGATCCGCCAGTATCTCCTCGAAAGCGATTTCGACGAGGAACCCTTCTCGCGCGAAGCGCGCAACATCGTCTACCAGCGGTCCAAGAATGTCGAGGACAAGCGCCCCTTCGGCACCAAGGTCAGCGTCTACGACGGCGGCTATCAATGGCTCACCCACTCGATCCGCCCGCGCAAGATCGAGAATTCGGATTTCCGCGTGCGGATCGGCGGGCCCGACTGCAAACACCCCTACGATCTGTCGCTTTACAACATCTCGGCCATGTCCTTTGGCGCGCTGTCCGCCAACGCGATCTCGGCGCTCAATCGCGGCGCCAGGATCGGCGGATTCGCCCATGACACGGGCGAGGGGGGGATCTCGCGCTATCACCGCGCGGGCGGCGGCGACCTGATCTACGAGATCGGCACCGGGTATTTCGGCTGCCGCACCCCCGACGGACAGTTCGACCCCGACCTGTTCCGCCAGGTCGCGGCCGACCCCCAGGTCAAGATGATCGAGATCAAGCTGAGCCAGGGCGCGAAACCGGGACAGGGCGGCATCCTGCCCGCCGCCAAGATCACCCCCGAAATCGCCGAGGCGCGCGGCGTGCCCATGGGGGTCGATTGCCATTCGCCCGACGGGCATTCGGCCTTTTCCACCCCGGTCGAACTGATGCAATTCATCGCACGGCTGCGCGAATTGTCGGATGGCAAGCCCGTGGGCTTCAAACTGTGCATCGGCCACAGGCGCGAATTCATGTGCATGGTCAAGGCGATGCTGAAAACCGGCATCACCCCCGATTTCATCGTCGTCGATGGCAAGGAAGGCGGCACCGGCGCCGCGCCGCTGGAATTCGCCAACCACATGGGAATGCCGCTGGTCGATGGATTGACGTTTGCCCATAACGCACTGCGCGGCGCCAGTCTGCGCGACCGGGTGAAGATCGGCGCCTCGGGCAAGCTGGTCACCGCCTTCGACATCGCCAAGGCGCTGGCCCTGGGGGCCGACTGGGCCAACTCGGCGCGCGGCTTCATGTTCTCGATCGGCTGCATCCAGGCGCAATCGTGCCACACCAACCACTGCCCGACCGGCGTCGCCACCCAGGACAAAAGCCGCCAGCGCGCACTGGTGGTCCCCGACAAGGCCCAGCGCGTCGCCAATTTCCACCGCAACACGCTGAAGGCGCTGGGCGACATGACGGGGGCGGCGGGGCTGACCCACCCGTCGGGGTTCCTGCCCTGGCACCTGATGATGCGCGAGAACGAGCGCGAGATGGTCACCGGCGAGGATGTCTATCCCTACATGCCCGACGGTTTCCTGCTGCGCGAGGACGACGAGCGGTTCGGCTACATGAAGCGCTGGCGCCGTGCCAGCGCGGACAGTTTCGAACCCTTCGACGAAGGCGTCTGAGCCCTCCGTTCCCCTCGGCTGGCCCACGCCGCCGTCGAGGGGATGCCTATGGGGCACGACCACCGGTGGCCCCCCGACCCAGGCCCTGATGCGCCGCGCCCGCCCTTCTTTGTGCCACAAATATCCTGGGGGGTGAGGCCGTCAGGCCGAGGGGGGCAAGGCCCCCCTGCCCCGTCCCGCAAACCCCGCCCGCGCCGCCGGGGTGTCGCGCGACGGCGGCCTGGCGCGGGTGGCAAGCGTCGCGCGGCTGCCGACTGGTATCGGCCGGTATCAGGCGCGGGGCGGCACGCGGGTGATCTTCGCGCCCATCGCGTTCAGCCGCTCGTCGATGCGTTCATAGCCGCGCTCGATCTGCTGCGCGTTGTTGATGGTCGAGGTCCCCTCGGCGCACATCGCGGCGATCAGCATCGCCATGCCGGCGCGGATATCGGGGCTTTCCAGCCGCGCCCCGCGCATCGACGACGGGCCCGCGACGATCGCGCGGTGCGGGTCGCACAGCACGATCCGCGCCCCCATCGCGATCAGCTTGTCGACAAAGAACATCCGGCTTTCGAACATCTTTTCGAACATCATCACCACGCCTTCGCATTGCGTCGCGGTGACGATGGCAATCGACATCGTGTCGGCGGGGAACGCGGGCCAGGGCTGGTCCGAGATCGTCGGGATATGGCCGCCGAAATCGGCCTGCACGCGCATTTCCTGTCCCGCCGGGATGAACAGGTCGTCGCCCCGCACCTCGCAGCGGATGCCCAGCCGGCCGAACCCCATCAGGGTCGATCGCAGATGCTCGACGCCCGCGTTGCGGATCGTGATCTCGGATTTTGTAACCGCCGCCAGGCCTATCAGCGAGCCGACCTCGATGTGATCGGGGCCGATGCGGTGCGTGCAGCCGCTGAGCGGCGCGCCGCCGCGAATCGTCATCGTGTTGGTGCCGATGCCCTCGATCGTGGCGCCCATCGCCATCAGGAAGCGCGCCAGATCCTGCACATGCGGCTCCGAGGCGCAGTTGCGCAGGATCGTCACCCCCTCGGCGCAGACGGCGGCGCACAAGGCGTTCTCGGTCGCGGTGACCGAGGGTTCATCCAGGAACACGTCGGCGCCGCGCAGGCGCGCGGCCTTGAACCGGTAATGCCCGTTCACGCTGATCTCGGCGCCGAGTTGTTCGAGCGCCAGGAAATGCGTATCGACCCGGCGCCGGCCGATGACATCGCCGCCCGGAGGGGGCAGCACCACTTCGCCACAGCGCGCCAGCATCGGCCCGGCCAACAGGATCGACGCCCGCACGCGCGCGCAAAGATCGGGGTCCAGATCGGCGGGGCGCAACCGGGCGGCGCGGATTTCCAGCGCGTTGCGGTCCAGCCAGCGGGCCTCGGCGCCGACGGACTGGATCAGTTCGACCAGGACCTCGATGTCGCGGATCCGCGGCACATTGGTCAGCGTGACCGTCTGGTCAGTCAGCAGCGCCGCCGCGACAATGGGCAGCGCCGCGTTCTTGTTGCCCGACGGTTCGATCGTGCCCGAAAGCCGATGCCCGCCCTCGACGATATACTGGATGCGTTCGTGCGGTTGCGCCTGCGCCATGCGTTGTCCCTCTGCCCATTGAGCGAGAGCTAGCAAAACTCTGCCCTCACGAAAACCGACAATCCCGTGCGTTCAGGGCCGCCACGCCAGGAAATTCGCGATCAGGCGGAGTCCCGCCGCCTGGCTCTTTTCCGGGTGGAACTGGGTCCCCAGAATGTTGTCCCGCCCGACGATGGCCGTAACCGGCCCGCCGTAATCGACATGCGCCAGCAGATGCGCCGGGTCCGACACCTGAAAGCGGTAGGAATGCACGAAATAGGCGTGATCGCCCGTCGCCAGCCCGGCCAGAACCGGATGCGGGCGGTCCAGCACCATGTCGTTCCAGCCCATGTGCGGCACCTTCAACGCCGGGTCGGCGGGGGTGATGCGCACCACGTCACCGCCGATCCAGTCCAGGCCCGGGGTATCGGTGTATTCGTGACCGGCGGTCGCCAGCAACTGCATCCCGACGCAGATGCCCAGGAAGGGCCGGCCGCGGTCGATCACGGCCTCGGTCAGGGCCTGGGTCATGCCGGGCACCGCATCGAGTTCGCGCCGGCAGGCCGGAAACGCGCCATCCCCGGGCAGCACGATTCGGTCGGCCCTCAGGACGTCCTCGGGCCGGTTGGTGACCAGCACGCGGCCGCCGCCGGTTTCGCTGGCCATGCGTTCAAAGGCCTTCTGCGCCGAATGCAGATTGCCGCTTTCGTAATCCACCAGAACCGTCAACATGATTTACAGCGTGCCCTTGGTCGAGGGCACGGCGTCGGCCTTGCGCGGGTCGATCGCGCAGGCGTCGCGCAAGGCGCGCGCGGCGGCCTTGAACGCGGCCTCGGCGATGTGGTGGCTGTTCACGCCGTGCACCTGGTCCAGGTGCAGCGTGATGCCGCCATGCGTGCTGAAGGCCTGGAAGAACTCGCGCACCAGCTCGCTGTCGAAGGTGCCGATCTTCTGCGTCGGCAGGCTGACGTTCCACACCAGGAACGGCCGGCCCGACAGGTCCAGGGCGCAGCGCACCTGCGCATCGTCCATCGGCAGCGCGCATTCGCCATACCGGCGGATGCCGCGCTTGTCGCCCAGCGCCTGGGCCAGCGCCTGGCCCAGGGCGATGCCCGTATCCTCGACCGTGTGGTGGTCGTCGATATGCAGGTCGCCGTCGGCGCGCACAGTCAGGTCGAACAGCGCGTGCCGGGCCAGCTGGTCCAGCATGTGGTCAAAGAAACCGACCCCGGTCTGGTTGTCATAGCGGCCCGAGCCGTCGACATCGAGCGTGACGGATATCTCGGTCTCGCTGGTCTTGCGGGTGATGGTGGCGCTGCGCATGGGCTTATCCGTCGCTGGAACGGCGCCGGTATAGGCCGGGGCGGCGCGCTTGACTAGCCCTCATACCCTTCGACGATGACCATGTCCGCGCTCGAGATCGGCTCGCGGATCGCCTTGGCCGCCTGATATTCGGGCGAGTGGAAGCAGGCCAGCGCGGTTTCCATGTCCTTGAACTCGATCACCACGGTGCGGGCGCGGCAGTCGCCCTCCATCAGTTGCTGCGGCGCGCCCCGGATCAGGAACCGGGCGCCGTATTTTTCAAAGGCGACCGCGTTGGCCTCGCGGTAGCGGCCATAGATTTCGGCGTCCTCGACATCGACATGGGCGACCCAATAGGCTTTCGGCATCCGCGTTCCTCCGTTTTGGCCAAGGTGGACGCGGCCATCGTCGGGTGCAAGCCTGAACTGCGGCCCGCGGCCGGGGGCCACCGCGTCCCACGTTGACAAGCCCGGGGGATCGGCGCGAGGGTCAGGACCATGTCCGCGCTCCATCTGCACACCTGGGGGCCGCCCGATGCCCCGCCGCTTCTGATGCTGCACGGCTTTCCCGAATACGGGGGCGCCTGGGCCGAGGTCGCGGCGCAGCTGCCCGGCTATCGCTGCATCGCCCCCGACCAGCGCGGCTACGGGCAAAGCCCCGCCCCGCCCGCGGTCGATGCCTATCGCATCGGCGCGCTGACCGGCGACATCGCCACGCTGATCGAGGGCCTGGGTGCCCCGGTGCCCGTGGTGGCGCACGACTGGGGCGCGGCGGTGGCCTATGCGCTGGCGATCCGGCGGCCCGAACTGATCTCGGCGCTGATCGTGGTGAACGGGGTGCATCCCGGGCCCTTCCAGCGCGAGCTGGCGCGCGGCGGCGCGCAATCCCGGGCGTCGGCCTATATCGACTATCTGCGCGACCCCGGCGCCGAGGATCGCCTGTCGGCCGACGGTTTCGCCGGGCTGCAACGGCTGTTCGCGGCCAAGATGGACATGCGCTGGCTGTCCGGCGCGGTGCTGGATCGCTATCGCGCCGAATGGTCCCGTCCGGGGCGGCTGACGGGCATGCTGAACTGGTATCGCGCGACGCCCCTGCGGGTGGCCAGGCCTGACCAGCCGCTGGACCTGCCCCTGCTGCCCGCCGCCGCCGGACGCATCGCGATGCCGCATCTGGTGATCTGGGGCGAGGATGACGCGGCGCTGCTGCCGGTCTCTCTGGATGGGCTGGACACCTGGTGCACCGACCTGACGATCCGCCGCCTGGCCGGCGCCGATCACTGGATCTGTCACCAGAAACCGGCCGATGTGGCGGCGCTCATCACCGAATATCTGACATTTCGCGGGCTCTGAGCCCTGTCACTTATTCGACGATCCGCCCCCAGAGATCATAGTCCGAGGCCTCGTCCACCAGGACCTTTACGATGTCGCCCGGGTTCAACGCCGCGAACCCCTCGTCGATGAACAGGTTGCCGTCGATCTCGGGGGCATCGGCCTGGGTGCGGCAGGTCGCGCCCTCGTCATCGACCGTGTCCACGATCACCGGCAAGACGCGCCCCACCTTGGCCGCCAGCTTCGCCTCGCTGATCGCCTGGGCTTTCGCCATGAACCGGTCCCAGCGGTCCTGCTTCACGTCGTCGGGCACATGGTCGGGCAGATCGTTCGAACGCGCGCCCTTCACATTCTCGTACTGGAAGCACCCCACCCGGTCGAGCTGCGCCTCGTCCAGCCAGTCCAGCAGGGTCTGGAACTCGGCCTCGGTCTCGCCCGGATAGCCGACAATGAAGGTCGAGCGCAGTGTGATCTCGGGGCAATCGGCGCGCCAGCGGGCGATCTCGTCCAGCGTCTTCGCCGCCGCCGCCGGGCGTGCCATGCGTTTCAGCGTGTCGGGATGCGCGTGCTGGAAGGGGATGTCCAGATACGGCAGCACCAACCCCTCTGCCATCAGCGGAATCAGGTCGCGCACATGCGGATAGGGATAGACATAATGCAACCGAACCCAGGCGCCCAGGCTGCCAAGATCACGCGCCAGATCGGTGATATGGGCCCGGTGCCCGCGCTCCTCGGCGTGTTTCAGATCGACGCCATAGGCCGAGGTGTCCTGCGAGATCACCAGAAGCTCGCGCACCCCGGCCTCGACCAGCTTCTCGGCCTCTCGCAGCACGGCGTGGGCCGGGCGGCTGACCAGGCGGCCGCGCATGTCGGGGATGATGCAGAATTTGCAGTGGTGGTTGCAGCCCTCCGAGATCTTCAGATAGCTGAAATGCCGGGGCGTCAGCTTGACGCCAGCGGGCGGCAGCAGGTCGATGAACGGGTCCGGTGCGGGCGGCACCGCGTCATGCACGGCGTCCAGCACCTGCTCGTATTGATGCGGGCCCGTCACCGCCAGAACCTTGGGATGCGCGCCGGTGATATACGCCGGCTCGGCGCCCAGGCAGCCGGTGACGATCACCCGCCCGTTCTCGCGCAGCGCCTCGCCGATCGCCTCCAGGCTCTCGGCCTTGGCACTGTCCAGAAAGCCGCAGGTGTTGACGATCACCGCATCGGCGCCGCGATAGTCGGGGCTGATCGCATAGCCCTCGGCCCTGAGGCGCGTCAGGATCCGCTCGCTGTCCACCAGCGCCTTGGGACAGCCCAGACTGACCATGCCCACCGTCGGCTGGCGGTCGCGTCCCGCGGGGCGGGGCGCATCCTGGATCAGCGCACGCGGCGCCAGGTCGGGGCGGAGATTGGGCGGGTTCTGGCTCATGCGCTGCCTATACGCCGCCCGCGCCGCCGCGAAAAGAGCCCACACCGCGCCCCTTCTTTGTGCCGGAAATATCCTCGGGGGTTCCAAGGGGGTGGAAAACCCCCTTGGCCCGCAGCCGACACGGGCGGGCGGTCCCGGAACCGCGCGGCGCCAACGCCATGGGCCGCCCCTGACGGGACGGCCCCTCGTTGCGGCGACCGGGACGCGATCAGGCCGCGAACAGCACCTTCGCCTCGGCCCCCGACAGCACCGGGCGCGCCGCGGCAAAGCCCTGGCGGCCGGCCTCGGTGCCCAGCGCCGGGAACAGGCCCAGCAACTCCTCGCGGGTCGCCGCGTCCAGCGCGTTCAGCACCGCCTCGGCCGGCTGGAAGCTTTCGCTCCAGGCGCCCTCGGCGCGGATGATCTCGTGCGAGTCGCACATCACGTGGATGTAGCTGACCGGCCCGACCGCGTCCTGCTGCACGCCCGGCAGGCCCAGCAGATCGGCGGCCGCCACCAGCACCTCGCGCTCGCCGAACATCAGCTCGGCGCGGGCGCCGGTGATCAGCATCCGGTGGCGCGGCGAGACGACGAGGTCGCGCTCGGGCAGGCCGCGGCCCAGCGCCCCGGCGGCGATCCGCACCGGCGCCACCGCCGGGCAGCGGGCGACCTCGGCCGCGCTGAGATCGCGCCGTCCGGTCCAGGCCAGCGGCTGGTAGCCGTTGTCGCGGGTCAGCACCCGGTCACCCGGTTGCAGGTCCTCGACCGCCACGAGGCCGCGCATCGTGTCGATCCGCATTCCCGGCGTAAAGCACAGGATTTCCTCGAAATTCTCAAAATACATCCGGCTGCCGTCGGGGAAATCGACATAGCCCGACTTGGTCGTCGCACCCGGGAAACCGGTGCCGGTATAGGGCGTTTCCGAGGTCACCGTGACCACCGGCGCGGGATCGCCTGGCGCGCCCACCGGCAGGTCCAGCGTGTCGAACCCGTCCGAACCGTTCACCGTCCCCGTGGTCGAGGTCAGAACCTGCACCGTGTCGTCGCCCGAGCCGAGGTCCAGGTTCTCGATCTCGACGAAGTCGATGGTCGCGCTGCCATCGCTGATCGTGCCCGTCTCGTCGCCGGAATAGGTCACGTTGACGCCGGTGTTCAGCGAGGTCCCGTCGATGGTGTCGCCGACCACTTCGCCCGCTTCGCCGCCGATGATCTGGTCGTTGCCGAAGCCGTCAAAGATCTGGAAGGTGTCGTCGCCGGACCCGCCATAGGCGGTATCATCGCCGCCATCCAGCACCAGCGTGTCGTTGCCGAAGTTGGGTTCGGGCGTGTCGGTCGAGGCCCAGCCACCGGTATCGCCAAAGACGTCGTCGCCATAGAGCAGGTCGTTGCCGGTGCCGCCTGTCAGCAGGTCGTCGCCGCCGCCGCCGATCAGCTTGTCGTCGCCGTCGTTGCCGTAGAGCGTGTCGTTGCCCAGGTCGCCCCAGATCGAATCGTTGTCCGCCCCGCCCGAGGCCAGATCGTTGCCGTCGCCGGCAAAGATCCAGTCCTGACCGGCGCCGCCGTCGATCGTGTCGTCGCCCGTGCCGCCATAAACGGTGTCGTCGCCGCCGTTGGCCATGATGACGTTGCCGCTGTTGTCGATCTGGTCGCCATCGGCATCGACATAGCCGCCGTTCATCGTCTCGCCGGTATCGGTGCCATCGACGACGCCGTCAGGCGTCGCGGCCGGGGCGGGCACCCCCATGGCGGTCAGCACTGCCGGGGTCACGCCGACGGGATCGACCCCCATCAGCAGGATCGATTCGCCGTTGGGGAAGGACAGCAGCGTGTTGCCCAGGCCGTCGCCGCTCACGCTGACGTCGCTGGCATCCACCGGCGCGCCGCCGGCGTCGGTCAGGCCCGACAGGTCCAGCAGATCGACCGGCGTATAGGTGCCGTCGCCGTTGTCGATGGGCATGTCGAAGCCGGTCACGGTATCATTCCCGTCGCCGTCGCCCATCACCAGCACGTCGTTGCCGTCGCCCAGCGGACCCAGGGTGATGGAGTCGTTGCCGGCCCCGCCCTGCACGGTATCGCTGCCGGTGCCGGCGTCGATCGCGTCGTCGCCCGAGCCCCCGAGGATCGAATCGTCGCCGGCGCCGCTCGACAACTGGATGCCGGTGGTGGTGGCCGAGGCATCGACGGTGTCGTTGCCCGATCCCAGGTTGACCCGTTCGATCTCGTAGAATTCGGTATACCCGGTCGCGCCGATGTTGGCGGTGCCTGTCTCGTCGCCGGTAAAGGTCATCGAGATGTTGCCGGTGGCGGTTCCGGCATCCAGGCTGTCGGTGTCGCCGCCTTCGTCGCCACCGATGATCTTGTCCTGATAGGTGCCGTCGTCCAGGATGAACGTGTCGTTCCCGAGACCGCCGTCGATGTTGTTGACACCGTCGCCGCCGTCGATGGTGTCGTCACCACCGTTGCCGTAGATGGTGTCGTTGCCATCGGTGATCTGGTCGCCGTCGCCGTCGGTAAAGCCGACGCCCATGATCTGGCCCGCATCGGCGCCATCGACCAGACCGTTTCCGGCTGCGCCCCCTTGAACCAGAACCGCCCTTTCCAGAACCGAGGGGGTCAGCTGCGCCGGCGTGATCGACTTCAAGGTGATCGTTTCGCCATTCGGAAAATTGATGACCGCGTTGCCACCGACATCGGCCGTCACCGTCAGGTCGGAAATCTGGACCGGCATCCCCGACGAATTGACCATGCCGCGCGCATCGATCACGTCCACCGAGGCGATGGCATTGCCAAAGCTGTCAACGAGGGGCAGTTCGAACCCCCCGATGGAGTCGTTGCCGCCCCCGTTGTCCATGATATAGCTGTCCTGGCCACCCGCCGCCAGGTTGACCACGTCGTCGCCCAGGCCGCCGGTGATCGTGTCCGATCCGGCGCCGCTGTAGATAACGTCGTTCCCGGCGCCCGCGTCGATCATGTCATTGCCGCCCCCGGCGTCGATGACGTCGTCGCCGCTGGTGATCTGATCGCCGTTGGTGTCGGTATAGCCGACGCCCATCGTGTCGTTCGTTTCGGTGCCGTTGACGACGCCATCGGGCACAGGCGTGGCCGCGGACGCCGCAAAGATATCCACGTTGTCATAGTTGGAGGGGCTGGTCGCGTAGGTTCGCGTGGTGCCCGCGCCGTCCTCGTTCTGGCCCAGCTTGATCGACAGCTTGTTCGGGTCGAGTTCGGTCACGCCCAGCGTCGAGGCCAGGTTGCTCAGCGCGGCGTCATCGAACAGCACCATATAGGTGCCGTCGGTGAACAGCGCGACCTGCACGTTGGCCATGGTATCCACGGGATATTGGACGCCGTCATAGGTGATCGTGTTGGGCGCCCCGCCTTCGCTGTCGCCAAAGTTGACGAATTCATCGACGGTTTTCGTCATGCCGCCAAACGTGAATTCCGAACCGGTGTTCGAGTTCCCGATGGCGCCTCCGAACGTGGATTCATCGGTGTCGGCGTCTTCCATCCAGCCGTTGACGTTGGTCGTGGCGGAAATGCTGCTGATGAAATTCGTTCCGTCAACGGACGACCCCTCGAGCGCGTTCAGCGCCGTCGAGGCGGAATCCTCCTGGCTCGCGGAGGGGTCCGCGACGATGACGGTATCGACAAACCAACCAAAAATCGTTGCCATTTCTACACTCCAACACCTGTTAAGCCCACGGATCGGGGTTATGAGTGCTGTTAGACAGCCGGTTTCGGGCGCAATTGCGGCAAGAAGGGGAAACATTTGGGATTTCGAAACCGATTGTTTCGAAATTCGTATGGGCGACCCGGGGTCAGGGGCTCAGGCGCGCTCCATCGCCCCGCGGCAATGGCGCACCATGAAATCCAGGAAGCGCTGGATCTTGGGGTCTTGCAATTTGCGATGCGGATAGAGACAGCCGAAAACGGCCGGCTGGGGCGGGGTGGCGGGCAGGACCTCGATCAGCGCGCCCGATTCGAGGTGGCGCGCGATCTCGAACCGGGGCTTCATCGCGATGCCCCGCCCGTCCAGCGCCCAGTCCAGCAGGACATCGTGGGTATCGGCGTCGAACCGGCCGGCAACCTCCAGCTTCTGGGGACCGTCGGGGGTATCCAGGACCCAGAAATATTCGGGCGAGCGCGGAAAGCGCAGCAACAGGCAGTTGTGCCCCTGATCCAGCAGGTCCTGCGGCTGCCGGGGCACGCCGTGGCGGGCCAGGTAATCGGGCGCGGCGCACAGCAGCCGGGGACAATCGGCGATCTTGCGCATCTTCAGCGTGGAATCGCCGGGCATGCCCAGGAAAAAGGCCACGTCCTGCTCGTCCTCGAACAGATCCACGCGGCGATCGGACAGCCGCAGGCGAATGTCCACCTCGGGGAACAGATCGCAAAAACGCGGTACCAGGGGGGCTATGATCCGCTGCCCCGCACCCAGTGGCGCGGTCACCCGGATGGTGCCGCGCGGACGGCCCTCGAACCCGGCGAGCGAGGCTTCGGCATCCTCGAGCGCGGCGACAACGCTGCGGGCGTGTTCGTAGAACACGCGCCCGGCCTCGGTCGGGACCAGTTTGCGCGTGGTGCGGTTCAACAACCGCGTGCCCAGCTTGGTCTCCAGTTCCTTGATCCGCTTCGAGGCCACCGCCGGCGTCAGGCGCTGGTCGCGCCCGCCCGAGGTGATCGACCCCAGTTCGACCACGCGCACGAAGACCTTGATACTTTCCAGGTAGGGCATCGGACCTCCAACGATCCGTTGACAATACAACAGGTTTTGGGCCCGATTTTCAACGCCTTCTTAAAACAGTCAAACGAATTCACCGGTTGCGCGATCCGGCGGGGCGGCTAACCTGCCGCGCCAACCGGGTTGAGGGCCGAAATCATGACCGAACGATTGCTGCGTGGGCGCGTGTTGAGCTTCCGGCGCGAACCTGCCGGGCCGGGCGACCTGCAAGCCCTGCACTGGCACGAGGATGGCGCGGTGCATCTGCGCGACGGGCACATCGTGGCGATGGGCGATTTTGACACGCTGGCGGCCGCGGCCCCGACCGTGCCCGTCACCGACCACCGCCCGCATCTGATCACGGCCGGCTTCATCGACGCGCATCTGCACTTTCCCCAGGGCCAGATCGTCGCCTCGTGGGGGGCGCAATTGCTGGACTGGCTGAACGACTACACCTTTCCCGCCGAGACCCGCTTTGCCGATCCCGACCACGCCGCGCGGATGGCCGGGGCCTTTTTCGACCTGCTCTTGCGCAATGGCACGACGACGGCCTCGGCCTTCTGTTCGGTGCACCCCGCGTCGGTCAACGCCTATTTCACCGAGGCCGAGCGCCGCGGCCTCAGGATGCTGGGCGGCAAGGTGCTGATGGATCGCAACGCCCCCGAGGACCTGCGCGATACGCCCCAGACCGCCTATGACGACAGCGCCGGGCTGATCGCGCGCTGGCACGGGCGCGGGCGCGCGCTCTATGCAATCTCGCCGCGCTTTGCCATCACCTCGACCCCGGCGCAGATGGCGGCCGCGCAGGCGCTGATCGCCGCGCATCCCGACTGTCACGTGCAGACCCATCTCAGCGAGAACCGCGCCGAGATCGCCCTGGCCTGTTCCCTGTTCCCCGAGGCCGACGGCTATCTGGACATTTATGCCCGCTACGGGATGCTGGGGCCAAAGGCGCTGCTGGGCCATGCCATTCACCTCAGCGACCGCGAACGCGCGGTGATCGCGGAAACCGGCGCGCATCCGGTGCATTGCCCCACCTCGAACCTGTTCCTTGGATCGGGGCTGTTCGACGAGGCGGCGTTGAAGACCGCCGGGGCGACCAGCGGCATCGCGACGGACATTGGCGCCGGAATGAGCTGGTCCATGCTGCGCACCGGCGGCGCGGCCTATGCGATCGCGCAGTTGCAGGGCCGCGCGCTGGACCCGCTGCGGGCCTTCTGGTGGATCACCCGCGGCAACGCCGAGGTTCTGGGCCTGGTTGACCGGATCGGCACGCTGGACCCGGGGACCGAGGCCGACCTGGTCGTGCTCGACAGTCGGGCCACGCCCGACCTGGCGTTGCGGATGGAGGCCGCGCGCGATCTCAAGGACGAGCTTTTCGCGCTGCTCATTCTGGGCGACGACCGCGCGGTGGTCGAAACCTATGCCGCGGGCGTGCCGGTCAAGCCCCGCGACTGACCCGCGCGCAGCGCCCTAGCGCCGCGAGGCGCCGTCGCGGCGGAACAGCCCGCTGGGTTGCGGCGGCGGCAAGCTCGAGCCGCGCCGACGCACGACCGGGATCTCGACCTTTGCCGTCGGGTGCGGCGGACGCCCGCCATAGCGTCGCCAGAAGGTGCGCGCACCCCGCATCCGCCACAGGCGGACGCTGAACGCGATGCCGGCCAGAAACCCGCCGACATGGGCCCAAAAGGCCACCGCCCCGCCCGCGGGCGCCGACAGCCCGCCCAGCACCTGCAACAGGAACCACAACCCCAGCAAACCCCAGGCCGGCACCGGCACGGCCCTGAGGCCGACGACGTAATAGAACAGCAAGTCCACCTTGGCGCGGGGGAACATCAGCACATAGCCCCCCATGACCCCCGCCACCGCACCCGAGGCCCCGGCCACCGGCACCGGGCTGAACGGCGCCGACACGAATTGCAGGAAAAACGCGACCAGCCCCGTCACCAGGTAGAACCCCAGAAAGCGCAGGTGCCCCATCTCGGCCTCGAGGTTGTCGCCAAAGATGCGCAGGAACAGCATGTTCAACGCCAGGTGCAACCAGCCGCCATGCACGAACATCGCGGTGAAGATCGTGACCAGCCCCTGCCCCGCGCTTAGCCGGCTGGGAACCATGCCCCACTGCCGAAAGACCGCGTTCACCGACTCGTCGGTGCCCAGTGGCCAATAGGACAGGAACACCGCGACGTTGATGACAATCAACCCCCATGTCACATAGGGCGTCAGGCCAGAGGGGTTGCGGTCGCGTATAGGTAGCATGGCAGGACCCTTCCGCGATCCGCGGCGGTCCGTCAAGCACTCGTTGCGGCAACAAGCAGTTGCGCGTTCCCTCCCGATGCCGTGGTGTCGATGCACAGGTGGCGCTCGGTCACGGCGTGGGCGGCGTCGGGCATGGCGGTTATCAGGGGCACGATGGGCCCCGCCCGCCGCGCCAGGGCCGTCACCAGGCGGCGCCCGGTGACCTTGTCGCCCCACCACAGCGCCCCGGACAGGCCCGGCGCGGTTTCCAGCCAGTCGTCCGGCACCGCGCCACCCGCAAGAACCGCCACGCCACCGGCGGCACGGATGGCAGCGGCCTGGGCGGCCTCGGCCCCGGGTCCCGGCCCCAGGCACAGCACCGGGCCGCGCGGATGCAGGCTCAAGCGGTTCGATTCCCCGGTCGGACCGGGCAGGTCGTGGGTCGCCGTCGCCGCCTCGGGCACGGGGTCGCGCAGGGTCCGCGCCAGCGCGGTCAGATCGGCCGGCGCCCGGTCGCCGGGTTCGGCCGGGATCGTGGCGAGGATGGGCGCGGGCCGGGCCAGCCGTGCGACATACTGCGGCCCGCCCGCCTTTGGCCCGGTGCCCGAAAGCCCCTCGCCGCCAAAGGGCTGCGAGCCGACGACCGCGCCGATCTGGTTGCGGTTGACATAGAGGTTGCCGACGCGCAGCGCCTCGACCACCTCTTGCACGCGATTGTCGATGCGGGTGTGCAGGCCAAAGGTCAGCCCGTAGCCGCGCGCGTTCACCGCTGACAGCACTTTTGGCAGATCGCGGCCCTTGAAGCGGGCGACGTGCAGCACCGGGCCGAAGATCTCGCGCGGAAGATCCTCGATCCCGCCGACCTCGATCACCACGGGGGCGACGAAATACCCCTGGGTGGGGGCGCGCAATTCGTGCAGCACGCGGCCGGCACGGCGCGCATCGGCCACATAGGCGCGGATCTCGCGCGCGGCGTCGGCGTCGATCACCGGCCCCACGTCGGTGGCCAGCGCCCAGGGATCGCCCAGCGTCAGTGCGTCCATCGCGCCGGTGAGCATCGCCAGGACGCCGGGGGCGACGTCGTCCTGGACGTAGAGACACCGCAGCGCCGAACACCGCTGACCCGCCGACTGAAAGGCGCTGGCGATCACGTCGCGCACCGCCTGCTCGGGCAGGGCGGTGGAATCGACCACCATCGCGTTCAACCCGCCGGTTTCCGCGATCAGCGGCGCGCCCGGGTCCAGATGCGCGGCCATCGCGCGGCGGATCACCTGCGCGGTTTCGGTCGAACCGGTGAAGACCACGCCATCCACCCGCACATCCGCCGTCAGCGCGGCGCCCACCTCGGCCCCGTCGCCGGGCAGCAGTTGCAGCGCGCTGGCCGGCACGCCGGCCTTCCGCAGAAGATCCACCGCCAGACTGGCGATGAGGGGGGTCTGTTCGGCGGGTTTGGCCAGAACGGCGTTGCCCGCCGCCAGCGCGCCGGCGATCTGGCCCGTGAAGATCGCCAGCGGAAAATTCCACGGGCTGATGCAGACGATCCGCCCGCGCGGCGCCGTCTCGGGGGTGATCCGCGCGGCGTAGTAGCGCAGGAAATCCACCGCCTCGCGCAATTCGCCCACGCAATCGGGCAGGCCCTTTCCGGCCTCGCGCGCCAGCAGCGCAAAGATGGGGCCGAATTCGGCCTCGTAAAGATCGGCGGCGGCGTTCAGGATGCGGGCGCGCTCGGTGGGCGGGGCGTCCCAGACGCGGGCGGCGTCCAGCGCCGCATCCACGTCGGCGCGGCTGGCCTGCGTGACATGGCCGACGGTTTCGCCCGCGCGGGCCGGGTTGCCGACCGCGACCACCGCCCCGCCCCGGGCCGCCACCGCCAGACGCGGGCCGCCCGTGAAGGTCGCCTGCGCATGGGGGGCGCGCGCGGCCTCGATCATGGCCAGATCCGGCGCGGCGGTCAGATCCCAGCCCTGTGAATTCGCACGCTCAGGCGCGAACAGCGCGGGCCCGGTGGTCAGCGCGTGCGGGCGGTGACGGCTTTGGGGATCGGCGGCGACGACCTCGGGCGGGACCCTGTCATCGACGATCTGGTTCACAAAGGACGAATTCGCGCCGTTTTCGAGCAGGCGCCGCACCAGATAGGCCAGAAGATCGCGGTGCGCGCCGACCGGGGCATAGATGCGGCAGCGGGTCCTTTCCGCCTCGAGCACGAGGTCATGCAGCCGCTCGCCCATGCCGTGCAGGCGCTGGAATTCGAACGCATCGCGCGGCAGGCCCTGCGCCATCTCCAGCACGGCGCCAACGGTATGGGCGTTGTGCGTGGCGAATTGCGGATAGAGCCGGTCGGTCAGGCCCAGCAGCTTGCGCGCGTTGGCGATATACGAGATGTCGGTTGCGGTTTTCGCGGTGAACACGGGAAATCCGGGCAGCCCCAGCACCTGCGCGCGCTTGATCTCGGCGTCCCAGTAGGCGCCCTTGACCAGCCGCACCATCAGCTTGCGGTCCAGGCGCGCGGCCTCGGCGTGCAGCCAGTCGATCATCGCACCGGCGCGCGCCCCATAGGCCTGCACGACCACGCCGAAACCGTCCCAGCCATCCAGCGCGGGGTCGGCCAGAACGGCGGCGATCACGTCGCGCGACAGGGCCAGCCGGTCCTGTTCCTCGGCGTCGATGTTGAAGCCCATACCGCGCTTTGCCGCCATCCGCGCCAGCCGGGTAACCCGCGGCACAAGGTCCGCCATGACGCGGGCGCGCTGGCTTTCCTCGTAGCGGGGGTGCAGCGCCGACAGCTTGACCGAGATTCCCGGGTTGGCCTTGATGTCCTGCCCCTTGCAGCCCTTGCCGATGGCCTCGATCGCGGCGGCATAGGCGGCCTGATAGCGGAGCGCATCCTCGTCGGTGCGCGCCGCCTCGCCTAGCATGTCATAGGAATAGGCGTAGCCGCGGGCCTCCATCGCGGCGCCGCGTTTCATCGCCGCGTCGATGGTTTCGCCCAGCACGAACTGGCGGCCCATTTCCTTCATCGCGCGGCCCACCGCGGTGCGGATCATCGGTTCGCCCAGACGCTTGACCGCGGCGCGCAAATGGCCGGCGACGCCGGGCTCGCGCGCGTCGTCCAGCACACGGCCCGTCAGCATCAGGGCCCAGGTCGAGGCATTGACCAGCGACGAGGCCGAGTGCCCCAGGTGCCGGCCCCAGTCCGACGGCGCGATCTTGTCCTCGATCAGGGCATCCATGGTGCCTGCGTCGGGGACCCTGAGCAGCGCCTCGGCCAGGCACATCAGGGCAATCCCCTCGTCGGTGGACAGACCGTATTCGGCCAGAAACACCTCCATCAGGCCGGGGCGCGCGCCCGTGCGAATGTCGCGCACCAGCGCCGCGGCGCGGCCGGTGATGCGCGCGCGCGCGGCGGCGTCCAGAGCGGCGGCATCGGCCAGCGCGGCGACCAGCGCCTCTTCGTCACGCGGCAGGGCAATCAGCAGGGGATCGGTTTGCATGGAGGCACCCAAGGGGTTACATATGTTCCCCTGAATACCGCGAACAGAGCCCGCCTTCTTCCCGATTACCCCGCCAACCAAGGCGAAATTCCCGATTTCTATAAAGGAACCAGCCAAATGACCCGCGACGATCTGGACAGTTTCGACCTGGCGATCCTGCGGGTCCTGCGCCACGAAGGGCGCATCAGCGTCACCGAACTGGCCAACCGCATCAGCCTGTCGAAATCGCCGACCCAGGCGCGGCTCAAGCGGCTGGAAAACGCCGGGTTCATTACCGGCTATCAGGCCCTGCTGGACCATCAGCGGCTGGGCATGGGACATATCGTCTTTGTCGAGGTCCGGCTGTCCGACACCCGCGAGTCGGCGCTGAAATCCTTCAACACGGCGGTGATCGCCACCCCCGAGATCGAGGAATGCCACATGATCGCCGGGGCCTTCGACTATCTGCTCAAGGTGCGCAGCGCCGATATCGTCGATTATCGCCACACGCTGGCCGAGAAGATCTCAAGACTGCCGCATGTCGCCTCGACCTCGACCCATGTGGCGATGGAATCGGTGAAGGAAGGCGGGCGCTGATCACCAGCGCAAGAACCGCGCGCCCAGCGCCGCCCCGGCCAGCGTGACCGCCCCGATCGCGATGCCGTAGCCGGTAAAGAAATAGATCACCGGGTCATGCGGGCAGTGCAGCGAATAGATCGCCGCGGCGATACCGGCGGCCAGCAGGCCCAGGACCGCGCCGGCGGCGGCCGGATTCGCCGGCGCGCCGGACCGCATGGCCCAGAACCCGGCCGCCAGCACCGGCACCGACAACGCCGGGACCGAGATCAGGCAATTGACCAGATCGGGGGTCGAAAGATCGGCGATCATCTGCCCGGCCGACTGCGTGGCCAACGTCCGGCCCAGCGCCAACGCCAACCCGGCCAGCACCAGACCCAAAAGCCCGGTCCCGACCCTGAGGCGCGCCTCGGGATGGCCGATACCGCGCGCCAGACCCAGCGCCAGCGCCGCCAGCACCAACGGCACGGCCGTCTTGTAGACGGCAAACGACCCCAGCGCCTGCGCCAGATCGGGGCGCGTGTGCCAAAACAGCAGCAACGCCCCCAGCGCCAGCAGCGATGCGCCGGGCAAGGCACGCCACATCCGGCCCTCGGGGGTGATCCGGGGGGCCCCGTCGGCGGACAGCGCGGCGATCAGCTCGTCGGTGTTCATTCGATCATCCTTTCGCGCAATTGGGCCAGCCGCTTGAACGCCCTGTGCAACGCGACCCGCACCGCCCCCTCGGTCATGCCCAACCTGTCGCCGGTCTGCGCCACGCTGTCGCCATCGATCCCGATCGCCCGCACGATCGCAGCCGCGCGAGGATCGAGCTGGCCGATCACCCGCTCCATGTCCCGCGCCTCGAGCGGGTCGTCGGCGGTGGGTGCTGGCAGGACTTCGGCGAAATCCTCGACCGGCAGGTCCACCCGGTTGCCCCTTGCGCGAAAGGCGTCGATCACCTTGTGGCGCGTGACCGCATAGAGCCAGGGCCTGAGCGGCTGATCCTCGCGCCAGGTTTGCCGCTTCAGGTGGATCGTCAGCAAAACGTCCTGCACGATGTCTTCACATTGCTCAAAACCCAGCGCCGCACCGCGCGCCCGCACGATGCCACGCACCACCGGGGCGATCGCCCCGAGAAGGCTGGCATAGGCCCGCTGGTCGCCGCGGTTCGCGGCGCGCATCAGCGATTCCCAGCTTTGCTCACGGTTTGTCACCTGGCCTCCGATACGGGTGCAGCGCGGCCCTTGTTACACCGGACTTTGCCAAAATCACCGAAAATCGGGGCGATGTCACGGCTGCGTGAAGGGCGTAACGAACCCTGCCGCGTCGCCGTCTTGCCCGGCAGGTCCGCAGCAAGGCGGCCTTCAACAGGAGACTTTCCGATGACCAAGACCACCCCGTTTCTCGCCGCGTCGATCGCCGCTGCGCTGACCCTGGCCGCCGGCGCCGCGCAGGCCGACGACATGGCGATGGAGCATTGCTACGGCGTGTCGATGGCCGGCCAGAACGATTGCGCGGCCGGGCCGGGCACGACCTGCGCCGGCACCTCGACCATCGACTACCAGGGCAACGCGTGGAAAGCGGTTCCCGCGGGCACCTGCGCCTCGATCGAACTGCCCGCCGATTCGATGGGCCATGTTCGCATGGGCGCGCTGGAGCCCCTGGACCGCGACCTGCCGATGTGACCCGGCAACGGGCGGGCCACCCCGACCGGCCCGCCCGCCTTTGCCCCGAGGACCCGCCATGCCCCTGCCCCCTCATCCCGGCGTCGGCTTCAAACCCGACCACTACGCGCAGATCCTGCGCGCCCCCGGCGCTGTCCGGTTCATCGAGGTGCACGCCGAGAATTACATGGGCGCCGGCGGCGCGCCCCATGCCATGCTGGACCGGCTGCACGCCGATCACGCGCTGTCGGTGCATGGGGTCGGCCTGTCGATCGGCGGGGCGGGCCCCCTGGACCGTGACCACCTGGCGCGGCTGAAGACCCTGCTCGCCCGTCACCGGCCCGAGAGTTTCTCGGAACACCTCGCCTGGTCCTCGCATGGGGCGGCCTGGCTGAACGACCTGCTGCCCCTGCCCTATACCGACCAGACGCTGGAAACGATCTGCACCCATGTCGATCAGGTTCAGACCGCGCTTGGCACGCGGATGCTGCTGGAAAACCCCGCGACCTACCTCACCTTTCCCGAAAGCACCTGGAGCGAGACCGATTTTCTGCGTCAGATCGCCCGGCGCACCGGCTGCGGGCTACTGCTCGATGTGAACAACGTCTTCGTCAGCGCCACGAACCACGGCTTCGATGCGCGGGCGTATCTGAGCGCGTTTCCTCTCGACCAGGTGGCCGAGATCCATCTCGCCGGCCACGAGGTCGAGGCCCTGCCCGAAGGCCCGCTGCTGATCGACAGCCATTCGCGCCCGGTAGCCGATCCGGTCTGGTCGCTCTATGCCTGGGCGTTGTCGCGCACCGGCCCCCTGCCCACGCTGATCGAATGGGACAACGACCTGCCCGACTGGCCCGTCCTGCGCGCCGAGGCCGGGCGCGCCGAAACCATCTTGCACGGGGTCTCTCATGACCGGGCCCTTTGATCACGCCACCCTTCAGGCACGCTTTCATGCCGCGCTTTGGCAAACCGAACCGCCCGAGGGCCTGGATCCGCGCCGCTTCGCCGTCTACCGCAACAATGTCCAGCACGGCCTCTCCCGCGCGCTCGCCACCCGATTCCCGGTGATCGAACGCCTGGTGGGCGCCGAATTCTTCGCCCGGATGGCCCGCGTCTTTGCCGCCGCCCATCCTCCCGCGACCCCGGTTCTGCTGGCCTGGGGCAAGGACTTCGCGGCCTTCCTGGAAACCTTTCCGCCGCTCGCCGGTCTGCCCTATCTGCCCGATGTCGCGCGGCTGGAATGGGCGCGCGGGCGCGCCTATCACGCCGCCGACGCCCCCGTGGCCGATCCCGCCCGGCTTGGCCACGGCGACCCGGCGCGGCTGCGCCTGACCCTCGCGCCCTCGGTCCGGGCCTGGGCCAGCCGCTGGCCCGCCCTGTCGATCTGGCGGCAGAACCAGCCCGGCGCCGTCGCCGCCCCGCTCGGCCAGGCCCCCGAACAGGCGCTGGTCGCGCGCACCCCGGCGTTTTCGGTGATCGTCGAGCCGCTCACCCCGGACGGGCACGCCACCCTCGCCGCCCTTCTCGCCGGCCACCCGCTGGGTCAGGCCACGATGGGCACCGACCCAACCCCGCTGCTGACGCTGCTGCTGCGCCACGGCCTCATCACCGCGATCGGAGACTGACATGACCCAGACCCCCGCCACCCCAAGCGGCCTCAGGGCGCGCCTGGGCGCGCTCAACGCCGCCGCCGGGCGCTGCGTGCCGGCCGACCTCGCGCAACTGGCCGCACGGGTCTTCGTCGCGATGGTCTTCTGGCAATCCGCCCGCACCAAGGTCGAGGGGCTCTTCACCATCAAGGACTCGACCTGGTATCTGTTCCGCGAGGTCTACGCCCTGCCGCTGATCCCCCCTCAGATCGCGGCGGTGCTGGCCACCACGGCGGAACACCTGCTGTCGGCGCTGTTGATCCTCGGCCTCGCCAGCCGCTTTGCCGCCGCCGGGCTTCTGGTCATGACCGCGGTGATCGAAATCTTCGTCTTCCCCGAGGCCTGGGTCATGCACGGGCTCTGGGCCGCCAGCCTGCTCGCCGTCCTTGCCCGGGGCCCGGGCCGCGTGTCGCTGGACCGCCTCCTGCGCCTCGACCGCTGAGCCCCATCATCTTGTCGGAAATACGCACGGGGTTTCCAAAGGGGGGCGTGCCCCCCTTTGGGCGGGGGGTGCGGGGGGCGGCAGCCCCCCGCCTCTGTCACGCCGGAACCACCGTCACGCCGGAACCGCGGTCACCCCAGAACCGCCGTCACCGCCTCGCGCGTGACCTCGACGATCCGGTCCGCCTCGTCCCGCGTCAGGCACAGCGGCGGCGCAAAGCCGATCAGATCGGCCTGCGGCATCGCCCGGGCGATCACGCCGCGCTTCAACATCTCGCCCACGACGCGCGGCGCGACCGAACCCACGGGCGCGAACGCCCCGCGCGTGCCCTTGTCCGAGGTCAGCTCGACCGCCACCATCATCCCTTCGCCGCGCACCTCGCCGACATGGGGATGCCCGCCCACCGCCGCCGCCATCGCGTCGCGCAGATAGGCCCCCGTCGCGCCGGCATTCGCGACGAGGCCCAGCGAATCGATCAGGTGCAGGTTCGCCACCCCGGCCGCCGCGCCGATGGGATGCGCGGAATAGGTCCAGCCGTGACCGATGGGCCCGTTCTCGTCCGTGCCCTGGCACAGCACGTCCCACATCCGTTGCCCGACGATCGAACCCGACAGCGGCGCATAGGCCGAGGTCAAGCCCTTGGCGATGGTGATCAGATCGGGCTTCAACCCGTAATGCGCCGAGCCGAACATGCTGCCCAGCCGACCGAAACCGGTGATCACCTCGTCCACGATCAGCAAGATGTCGTGACGATTCAGGATCGCCTGCACCCCCTCCCAGTAGCCGGCCGGCGGCGGCACGATGCCACCCGTGCCCAGCACCGGCTCACCGATAAAGGCGGCGATCGTCTCGGGGCCCTCGCGTTCGATCAGCGTCTCCAGCTCGCGCAGCAGGAACGCGGTGAAATCGGCCTCGGTCATGGCGGGGTCGGGGCGGCGGTAGAAATAGGGCGCCTCGGTGTGCAGGACATGGTCCAGCGGCAGGTCGAATTTCTTGTGGAACAGCTCGAGCCCGGTCAACGAGCCCGACATCAGCCCCGACCCGTGATACCCGCGCCAGCGCGAGATGATCTTCTTCTTTTTCGGCAAGCCGCGGATGTTGTTGTAATACCAGACCAGCTTGATGTTGGTCTCGTTCGCGTCGGACCCGCCCAGGCCGAAATAGACCCGCGCCATGCCCTTTGGGGCGCGGTCCATGATCATCTTCGACAGGGTGATCGAGGCCTCGGTCCCATGGCCGACATAGGCGTGGTAATAGGCCAGCTCGCGCGCCTGCCTGGCGATCGCGTCCGAAATCTCGGTGCGCCCATAACCCACGTTCACGCAATAGAGCCCGGCAAAGGCGTCGAGCAGGCGGTTTCCCTCGCGGTCTGTGATATGAACCCCCTCGCCGCCGGTGATGATCCGTTGCGGCGCCTCGCCCCGCGCGAATTGCGCCAGATGGGTCGAGGGGTGAAAGAAGCTCTCGCGGTCCCATTGCGCGAGTTGGTCATTGGTCAGCATGATGCCCTCCGTTTGCGGGCGAACGCTAACGCAGGCGGCCGGCGGGGGAAACCCTCTGGCCTCGGCCAAATTTCCGGGGCTAGAGTGGGCCGAACGAGAGGTCCCCATGAACGCCACCGCACCCGCCAATCCGATCCGCCCGACCATCCCTCTGGATGCCCCCGGCAAACACCACGGTTTTCTCAAGCTGCCCTGGTCGCGCAATGACAGCGCCTGGGGCGCGGTGATGATCCCCTTGACGGTGGTGGTCAATGGCACCGGGCCGACGGCGTTGTTGACCGGCGCGAACCATGGCGACGAATACGAGGGGCCGGTCGCCCTGCAAGCCCTCGCGCACGAGCTGGACCCTGCCAGGGTGAACGGCCGCGTGATCATCGTGCCCTACATGAACTTGCCGGCGTTTCGCGCCGGCGCGCGCGTGTCGCCGATCGACGGGGGCAACCTGAACCGGGCCTTTCCGGGCGCGCCCGACGGCAGTGTCACGCAGAAGATCGCGCATTATTTCAATGACGTGCTGGTGCCGATGGCGGATCTGGTGGTGGATTTCCACTCGGGCGGAAAGACCCTGGATTTCCTGCCCTTCGCCTGCGCGCATTACCTGGACGACGCCCGGCAGCAGGCCGCCTGCGTCGCCGCGGTCACGGCCTTCAACGCCCCCTACACGCTGATGCTGCGCGAGATCGACGCGGTCGGCATGTATGACACCGCGGTCGAGAGCCAGGGCAAGGTTTTCGTCACGACCGAACTGGGCGGCGGCGGCAGTCTCAGCGCGCGCTCGGCCAGGATCGCGCGGCGGGGGTTGCGCAACGTGCTGATCCACGCCGGCATCCTGACGGGCACAGCCGAGCACGCCGACAGCGTCCTGCTGGATATGCCTGACGACGATTGTTACCATATCGCCCCCGCCGCCGGGCTCCTTGAGCCGCTGGTCGATCTGGGCGAGCGCGTGTCGGACGGCGCGCCGCTGGCGCGGATCTGGCCGGCCGACCGGTCCGGCGAGGCGCCGGCCGTGATCCACGCGCAGCGCGACGGCGTGCTGGCGGCACGGCATTTCCCGGGGCTGATCCAGTTGGGCGATTGCCTGGCGGTGGTCGCCGTTCAGGCCTGACGGCCGACCGCCGCAGAACGTGGAAGGGATCAGACCCCCACGCCCGGGCCCAGGCAGGCCATCGGCCGGTCGTTCTGCTGCACCTCATACAACTCGGTCCCGGGCCCGTCGGGGCCCTGGAACACCCCGCGCAGCCCGTCGCCGTTCTGATAGAACCGCCAGCATTGTTCGTTGTCCGGCGCGTTGTCGTAGACGAAGCAGATGTTGCCGCCGCGTTCGTACCAGTGCCCGTCCTGGCAATCGTCGCCATTGAAGGCCCAGCGCACCTGACGGTCTGGCAAGTATTGTTCGACCCCGTAGGGCGTGCCCTGGAACGCATAGCTCAGGGTCCGGCCCAGGGTATAGGCGTCGAACGCCTCGGCCGACAGGGCGGGACCATCAGGCGCGACCTGCGGCGCCGCGTCCGGTTTGGACGGGACTTGCGCCAAGGCGGGCGGCGACAGGGCCGGCAGCGCAAGGGCCAGCGCCAGCGCGGCGAGGGGGATGGATCGCATCGACACCTCCACAAAGCGTTCGGGACCCCGGCCGCCGGCGGGGTGCGGGCGAACGGAGAACCGCCTCACTGTGCCAGAGCCAGGCTCGCGCGACCAGCCGCGGGCCGTCACGTTGCCGCGAGTCCGCCTGCCGCGCGCCCGGCGGCGAGCCGCACCAGTCGCGGGTCCATCACCCGCCGCCAAAGGGGTGGCACCAGCGCCAGCACCGCCATGGCGGGCAGCGGCGCGGGCAGCATCGGCGCGCCGTCGGGAAGGATCAGCTGCGGATAGGGGCGCGCGGGATGGGCGTGGTGATCCGAATGGCGCGGCGCGTTCAGCGTCACGGCCGAGGAATACCACCCGGCCGCGTTCCACGAATGGCCCGCGCCGACCGGCTCATAGCGCCCCTCGGACGTGCGGGATCGCCTGAGCCCGTAGTGCTGGACGTAATCCGACAGCAGCAGCTGCGCCTGCACATGCGAGGCCAGAAGCAGGTAGACCGCCAACCCCTTTGGCCCGAACAGCGCCAGGGCCAGCGCGATCAGGCCCAGCGCACCCCCCAGATACAGCGCGTAGGGGTTGCGCCGTCGCCCCTGGGCGCGCGCCGAAAGCGCCCGCTCGGCCGCCAGCCCGGCCCGGAAACTGCCGATCCAGGCGCGCGGCAGAAACCGCCAGTAGCCCTGCCCGCGCCGCGCCGAATTGGGGTCGTCGGGCGTCGCCACATGGACGTGGTGCACCAGCCGGTGCGCGGACACGTGGTGCCCGAACAGAAAGGTCACATAAACCGCCACGCCCAGCCGCATCAGCCAGCGGTCGGCGCGGTGGATCAGCTCATGCGCCGCCGGGTTGCCGACCTGACCGAAATAGAGCCCGAAACCGATCACCCCCGCCAGCCAGTCGGCGCCGTGCAGCCGCCCCGTCAGCGCCCACAGCGCAACCGGCATCAGCACCAGTTGCAGCGTCCCCGTCAGCGCCAGCAGGCCGTCGCCGGCGGGAAAGGCGCCCTCGCGCGGTGCCAGCGCGGTCAGCGGGTCCATGGCCAGCCAGAACGCCCCGACCGACAGCGGCGCCAGCCAGATCCAGACGCCGCCCCAGACCACCCCCGCGACCAGCAGGGCGGCGGGCAAAAGCGTGGCGATGGCAAAGGCATAAAGGCGCATGGCGTGACGATACCCCAAGCCCGGGCAACACAGAAGAGGCTGCCGCCCCTTCCATCCCCGGCCCGCACAGGCTAGGTGCAAGGAGTAAACAAAGGCCCAACCGGCGCGGAGGCCCCATGTCCTTTTTCGGTAAACTCAAGGAACGGATGTTCCGCTCGTCCTCGAAGCTGGACGAAGGGCTGGACGCGCTGGTCGCGGCCGATCCCGATCCCCAACCGCAGTCCCCGCCGGCCACAGCCCCCGAAACGGCGAAACCGGGGCTGCTGTCGCGCCTGACCGGGCGCACGGACGCGCCGCGCCGCATCCTGGACGACGCGATGATCGAGGACCTCGAGGATCTGCTGGTGCAGGCTGACCTGGGTGTGGACACCGCGCTCAAGGTCACCGCGAACATTGCCGCGACTCGCTTTGGCAAGAAGGTCACCACCGACGAGATCAAGACCGCCCTCGCGGCCGAGGTGGCGCGCATCATGGACCCCGTTGCGCGGCCCATGCCGATCTATCCAAAGCGCCCGCAGGTGGTGCTGGTGGTGGGCGTCAACGGCGCCGGCAAGACCACGACCATCGGCAAGCTGGCCTCGCAATTTCGCGCCGCCGGCAAGTCGGTCATCATCGCCGCCGGCGACACGTTCCGCGCGGCGGCCGTCGAACAGCTTCAGGTCTGGGGCCAGCGCGCCGGCGTTCCGGTGATGACCGCGCCCGAAGGGTCGGACCCGGCCTCGCTGGCCTTTGACGCGCTGACCCGCGCCCAGACCGAGGGCGCCGACCTGTTGATGATCGACACCGCCGGGCGGCTTCAGAACCGCGCCGACCTGATGGAGGAACTGGCCAAGATCGTCCGCGTGATCCGCAAGAAGGACCCCAGCGCGCCGCACAACACGCTGCTGGTGCTGGACGCGACCACCGGGCAGAACGCGCTGAACCAGGTCGAGGTGTTCCGCCAGATGGCCGATGTCACCGGCCTGATCATGACCAAGCTGGACGGCACGGCGCGCGGTGGCGTGCTGGTGGCGCTGGCGGACCGGTTCGGGCTGCCGATCCACGCGATCGGCGTGGGCGAACAGATCGACGATATGTCGCCCTTCGACCCGCAGGAGTTCGCCAGGGCCCTCACCGGCGCCGACTGACGCCGCCCACCCCAGCACAGGTTCCACGCCATGAGCGACTGGCTGATTTCGCAGGAAGGCACGCAGACCGGGCTCTACCTGTCGATGGGCTTTGCCCTGGCGGCGGCGGTGCTGCACGCGATCTTCGGCGCCTTGCAAAAGGGCCGGCACGATCCCTGGCTGTCTCGCGCGGCGATCGACACGGTGATCTTCGTGCTGGCGACGCCGGTCGCGCTGACGCTGGTGCCCTGGCCGGCCCCCCATCTGTGGCTGATCTTTGCCGGGGCCTGGGTCATTCATACCGTCTACAAGATCCTGCAGGCGATGACCTACACGCGCGGGGCCTATACCGTGGTCTATCCCGTGGTGCGCGGCACCGGACCGCTGTTCGCGGTGCTGGGCGCCGGTCTGATCTTTGGCGAGCATTTCAACGGCTGGCAGTGGTTCGGCGTGGCGGTGCTGCTGTCGGGGATCTATGGCCTTGCGCTTTACAACCTGCGCAAGTTGACCGTGGGGCGCGACAGACTGGTGCCGGCGCTGGGCTTTGCCGTGGCGACCGGGGCCATGGTCGCGCTCTATACCACCTATGACGCCTATGGCATTCGCGCGACCGAGAACCCGTTCACCTTCCTGGCGTGGTTCTTTGTCCTGGACAGCCTGTTCATGCCCGTGGTCGGCGCCCGCCGGCTGGTCGCGCTGCCGCGCGCCGAGCTGGTGGCCCTGCTCAAGCGCGGCTTTGTCGGCGCGATCGTCGCCTTCGCCAGTTTCGGCGGCATCATGCTGGCGACGCGGTTGGGACCGGTCGGCCAGGCGGCGGTTTTGCGCGAGACCTCGACCGTGTTCTCGGCGCTGATCGGCTGGCTGATGCTGGGCGAACACACCGGCCCGCGCCGCGTCGCGCTGATGGCGATGATCGCGGCCGGGGCGGTGATCGTGCAGCTGGCCGCCTAGCGCAGCGCCGCAACGAAGTCCGCGACCATCGCCACGATCAGGGGCGCCAGCGCAGGCGTGATGATGTGCCCCATGCCCGGCAGGGCGCGAAACGCGGCGCCGGGGATCGTCGCGGCGATCTCGCGGCCCAGATCCAGGGGGATCAGCGTGTCGTCCTCGCCGTGAAGGACCAGCGTGGGCAACCGCGTGCGCGCCAGCCCGGGACGGCGGTCGGGCGCACCGGACAGCGCCATGACCTGCCGGTTCATCCCCTCGGGATCGACGCCGCGGTCAAAGGCGACCTCTGCCATGGCGCGAATTGCGTCCTCGGGCATGGGGTAGCCGGGGCTGCCCCATTTGCCGTGTTCCTCGACCTGGGCGTCCAGATACTGCGCGCGGGTGCGCGGGCGAACCAGCAGGGCCTCGGCCCGGGCCAGCGCGGCAACCGCGTCGGCGCCGGCCTCGGCGCCCAGGGGTCGGCAGGCCGACATCACGATCACCGCAGACAACAGCCGATCCGGCGCGTCCAGCATCAGTTGCTGCACGACCATGCCGCCCATGGAAATCCCGAAGACATGCGCCCGCTCGATCGCCAGCGCATCCATGAGCCCGGTCACATCCGCCGCGAGATCGCCGATGCCATAGGGCGCGGGCAGGGCCTCGCCCCGCCGCAACCGGTCCAGGATCGAATCGGCGTCGGCCGGCTGCCCGGGCACCGGGCAGCGTTGCGACAGGCCGACATCGCGGTTGTCGAAGATCACGGTGCGAAAGCCGCGCGCGGCGAAGCCGTCGATCAGCGCGGCAGGCCAATGCGCCATCTGGCTGCCCTGCCCGCGGATCAGGATCAGCGGCACGCCGTTGTGCGGACCGTGATCCTCGATCGCCAATGAGATGCCGTTCGCGCGGATATGCTGCACGCCCATCACGCGGCGCCCCGGGTCTCGACCATGCGGATGTAATAGGCCGACCCCAGCGTCAGAAAGGCGTCGTCAAAGTTGAAACCGGGGTTGTGCAACGCGGGGCCGATCCCGTGGCCGATGGTGCATTGCACCCCCGGCACGATCTGCGCCATGTCCGCGAAATCCTCGGAGCCCATGACGCGTTCGGTGCGCAACTCGGCCTTGTCGCCGACCAGGTCCCGGGCGACCGCATAGACGTGCTGCGACAGGGTGGGGTCGTTTTCCAGCACGTCGAAGACATTGCGCATGTCGAGCTTGACCTCGATCCCGTGCGCGGCGGCGGTGCCGTCGCACAGCGCCTGCATCCGCTCGGTCACCCGGGCCGCCGCGTCCCGGTTGAAATAGCGCACGGTGCCGGCCAGCGTCGCCACCTCGGGGATGACGTTATAGGCCGCGCCGGCGTGGAACTGCGTGACCGAGACCACCACCGGATCGGTCGGCTTGATGTTGCGCGAGACGATGGTCTGGATCTGCCCGACCAGCGAGGCGGCGATCACCAGGCTGTCGATGCCGGTTTCCGGCGAGGCCGCGTGGCAGCCCTTTGCGGTGATGGTGATGTCGAAGAAATTCGCCCCCGCCAGCGCCGGCCCGGGGGTCACGCCGATCACGCCGGGCGCCTGATAGGGCGAGTTGTGCAGCGTATAGACCTCGTCGCAGGGAAACCGGTCGAACAGCCCGTCGGCGATCATCGCGCGGGCGCCACCGAGGCCTTCCTCGGCCGGCTGGAAGATGAACACCGCGGTGCCGGCGAAATCGGGATCCTCGGCCAGGTAGCGCGCGGCGCCCAGCAGCATCGTGGTGTGCGCGTCATGGCCACAGGCGTGCATCACGCCGGGCGTCTTCGAGGCATAGGGCAGGTTGGTCTGTTCGTGGATCGGCAGCGCGTCCATGTCGGCGCGCAGCCCGATGGTGCGCCCCGGTCGGTTGCCCTTGAGCACGCCGACCACGCCGGTCTTGCCCAGGCCCGTCGTCACCGCGAGTCCCAGCCGTTGCAGCTCGGCGGCGACGATGGCCGCGGTGCGGACCTCCTGAAAGCCCAGTTCGGGGTGCTGGTGCAGGTCGCGGCGGATCGCCGTCAGATCGGACGCATAGTCCTGAAGTCGCTGGGGAATGGTCATGGCAAGGCTCCTGTTCGAGGACCGCAGGCTGACGCGGCGCCCTGGGGGATGCAACCGGAATCGCGCGGTGCGGGTGGCGGCCGCCGGGGGCCAGCCCCCGGACCCCCGGGATATTTGACGCACAAAGAAGGGGCATTTGAGTCAAATTGTCGGCAATGGTCGCGGGCTTGCGGCGGCCGCGGCAGGCACTAGATTGGAGGGGACAGTCCGATGAAAGCCCGGCCCCGCCCATGATCCGTTACCGCCTGAAATGCGACCAGGGACACGAGTTCGAGAGCTGGTTCGCCTCGACCGCGGCCTTTGACGGCCTGCACAAGGCCGGGCACCTGGCCTGCGCGACATGCGGCAGCGCGCGGGTCGAAAAGGCGCTGATGGCGCCCTCGGTCGCGACCGTCGAGGCCGAGACCCGCCCGTTGGCCGCACCCGCCTCGGCGCTGGAGGAAAAGCTGGCGGCGCTGCGCCGGCATGTCGAGGAAACCTCGGATTACGTCGGCACGGATTTCGCGACCGAGGCGCGCGCGATCCATCTGGGCGAGGCGCCCGAGCGCCCGATCTGGGGCGAGGCCCGCCCGGACGAAGCCCGCGCGCTGGTCGAGGAGGGGGTTCCCGTGGCCCCCCTGCCCTTCATGGGCAAGGCCCGCGCGAACTGATTTCTCGACAAAGCCACAATTCTTTCGCGAATGCGCCGAATTCGGGGCCCTGGATACCGGGTAGCCAGTGGCTCTGTTCGCGTTGGAGGTTGTCATGCAAAAGTCCGTTCCCTCACCGGCCCGCGGGCCCCTCATCCGACCCGGCGATTCCGGCCTGGACTGGGTCACCGTTGCCGCCGCCGCGGGCAGCGTGGCGCTGGCGATCGGCATTTCGATGGCCGCCGGGGTTGGCGGTGGCGACGCGCCGCAGGACCCGTCCGTCTATTCCCAATCGGCGGCGCTTTAACGCCGTCTGGTCCCTCAAGTCCCGGCCAAGCGGACACCGGCCCCGGGCACAGTTTCATGGTTCTTCATTTCAGGAGTCGTTTCCTCATGTCTCAGATCCTTCCTTCCCTCGTCCGGTTCATCCGCGACGACCGCGGCGCCATCACGGTTGACTGGGTGGTTCTGGCCGCCGCCGTCAGCGGGTTGGGCCTGGCCTCGGTCGCCTCGGTCCGCGAGGGCACGGGCGCCCTGGGCAGCGACATCGCCAGCGCGCTTTCGGGCGCCACCGTAGCCGTGCTGGGCGAACTGGGCAGCGATGGCTATACCGGCCCCCGGGCGATCGGCGAGGGCCGCAGCACGGTCGAGACGTCGTATGCCTGTCCGCGCGGTTCGGGCGTGTGCTTCACCACCACGACCACGTTCACCAGCTTCCAGATGGCCGACGGCAGCACCTGGACGCGGCGCAGCGACGTCAACGACCTGCCCGACAGCGAGCCCTACGTCACCTGGTGGGATCAGGACGGCCACCTGGTCAACGACGCGCCGCGCATCGACGTCTGATCGCCGCCCGGCCCGGCTGTCCGGCTTGACCGGACGACGGGGTCGCGCCCCCAGCCCACCCCTGCCCCGCCCGGCCGCGTGCGGCGCCTCTTGCGCGCCCCTGCCCCCAAGTCTATGAGAGGCGCGCGCCGCGCATGGGGTCCGGCGCGCGTTCGGACGGGGGCCTGGATGCCTGTTCTGGTGATGAAATTCGGCGGCACCTCGGTGGCCGACCTGGCCCGCATCGAAAACGCGGCAGCGAAGGTCAAGCGCGAGGTCGAGCGCGGCTATGACGTGATCGTCATCGTTTCGGCGATGGCCGGCAAGACCAACGAACTGGTCAAATGGGTCAACGACACCTCAGGGTTCTATGACGCGCGCGAATACGACGCGGTCGTGTCGTCGGGCGAGAATGTCACCGCCGGGCTGATGGCGCTGCGACTTCAGGAAATGGGCGTGCCGGCGCGTAGCTGGCAGGGCTGGCAGGTGCCGATCAACACCACCTCGGCGCATGGCTCGGCGCGGTTCGTGTCGATCCCGCGCGAGAACATCGATTCGAAATTCGCCGAGGGCTTCAAGGTCGCCGTGGTCGCGGGGTTCCAGGGCGTCAGCCCCGAGGGCCGGATCACCACGCTGGGCCGGGGCGGCAGCGACACCACCGCCGTCGCCTTTGCCGCCGCCTTTGACGCCGATCGCTGCGACATCTACACCGATGTGGACGGGGTCTACACGACCGATCCGCGCATCACCTCGAAGGCGCGCAAGCTGGACAAGATCAGCTACGAGGAAATGCTGGAACTTGCGTCACTGGGCGCAAAGGTCCTGCAAACCCGTTCGGTCGAACTGGCGATGCGCTACAAGGTGCGCCTGCGGGTGCTGTCTTCGTTCGACGAAACCGATGAAACGTCCGGCACCCTGGTCTGCGACGAGGAGGAAATCATGGAATCGAAAGTCGTCTCTGGCGTCGCCCATTCGCGCGACGAGGCCAAGATCACCCTTTTCACCATCGACGACCGCCCCGGCATCGCGGCGGCGATCTTCGGCCCGCTGGCCGAGGCCGGGGTCAACGTGGACATGATCGTCCAGAACATCAGCGAAAAGGACTATGACGCGGCCCATTCGGGCGCCGTCACCGACATGACCTTTTCGTGCCCCGTGGATCAGGTGAAGCTGGCCAAGAAATCCATGGAAGAGGCCCGGGCCGCCGGCAAGATCAAGTATGATGAACTCATCATCGACACCGATGTCAGCAAGGTGTCGGTCGTGGGCATCGGGATGCGCAGCCACGCGGGCGTCGCCGCGCGCATGTTCCAGGCGCTGTCGGCCGAGAACATCAACATCAAGGTCATCGCCACCTCGGAGATCAAGATCTCGGTGCTGATCGACCGCAAATACATGGAACTGGCGGTGCAGACCCTGCACGACGCCTTTGCGCTGGAATCGGCGGTCTGACCGTGCCCCGGGGCACCCGCCAACCGGGTGCCCGCTTTTGCAGCACTGCCGGTTTTGCCCCGGTGCGGCCCCCGCGGCCGTCGCAAAGCTGTTTCCCTTCCGCTGCAAGTTGATCTAGAGTCGGCACGTCTCAACCCCTTCAACCCCGCCCGCCGCGCGCCCGAAACCGTCAGGTCAGGAACCCCTTCCGAATGCAGGATCGTAGCGAAAGCGAAAGCCGCCGCCTGCTGCGCCGCTTGCGCGACACGTTGGCCGAACCGGGCCAGGGGCAGGAACGGCTGGACCGCATCACCGGGCTGATCGCCGACTCGATGCATACGGATGTGTGCTCGATCTACCTGTTCCGCGACCGCGAGACGCTGGAACTGTGCGCAACCCGCGGCTTGAAACCCGAATCCGTGCACCGCACCCGGATGCGGCTGGGCGAGGGTCTGGTCGGCCGCGTGGCCCGCACCGCGGCGGCTGTGAACACCGCCAATGCGCCCGGCGAACGCGGGTTTCGATACATGCCCGAAACCGGCGAGGAAATCTATTCCAGCTTTCTCGGGGTGCCGATCCAGCGCCTGGGCGAGAAACTGGGCGTGCTGGTCGTGCAATCGCGCGAGGCCCGCGCCTATTCCGACGACGAGGTCTATGGCCTCGACGTGGTGGCGATGGTCCTGGCCGAAATGACCGAACTCGGCGCCTTTGTCAGCGACGACACGGCGATCGCCTCGTTGCACAAGCATCCGGTGATGATCCGCGCCGGATCGGGGCAAGAGGGCACCGCCGAAGGGCAGGTCTGGCTGCACGAGCCGCGCGTCGTGGTGACCAACCTGGTCAACGACGACCCCACCGCCGAAGCCGAACGCCTGCGCGACGCGGTCACGCGACTCAGGGGGTCGGTGGACGATCTGCTGGAAGCCACCGGCGACGTGGACAAGGAACAGCGCGACATTCTGGAAGCCTATCGCATGTTCGCGAATTCGCGCGGCTGGCTCAGGCGGATGGAGCAGTCCATCGAAAACGGCCTCTCGGCCGAGGCCGCCGTCGAAAAGGAACAGTCCGAGGCCCGCGCGCGTCTGCAACAGGCGCCCGACCCCTACCTGCGCGACCGCCTGCACGACCTGGACGACCTGTCGAACCGACTGCTGCGCATCCTGACCGGCCAGGGCAACGACACCGGCGCCACGCTGCCCGACCGGCCGATCCTGGTGGCGCGCAACATCGGCCCGGGCGAATTGCTGGAATACGGCAAGCAGTTGCGCGGCGTGGTGCTGGAGGAGGGCTCGGTCGGTTCGCACGCCGCCGTTGTGGCGCGGGCGCTGGCGATTCCGCTGGTCGTCCACGCCGAGGGCATCACGACCGAGGCCCTGAACGGCGACGCGATCATCGTTGATGCCGACGAGGGCGTGGTGCACCTGCGCCCCGACGAAAGCGTCGCCTCGGCGTTTCGCGACAAGATCGTCATGCAGACCCAGGCGGCCGCGCGTTTTGCCGCGCTGCGCGACCGGCCGGCCGTGGCGCGATGCGGTGCCCGCGTCGCGCTTCACATGAACGCCGGCATCATGGCCGACCTGCCCTCGCTCCTCGGTTCGGGGGCCGAGGGGGTGGGCCTGTTCCGCACCGAACTCCAATTCCTGCTGCGCAACTCGATGCCCCGGCGCTCGGACCTGGCGGCGCTTTATGCGCGCGTGCTGAAGGCCGCCGACGGGCGCCGCGTGGCGTTCCGCACGCTGGACATCGGCTCGGACAAGGTCATGCCCTACATGAACCGCCCTGAGGAACCGAACCCCGCCATGGGCTGGCGCGCGGTGCGGGTCGGGCTGGACAAGAAGGGCGTGATGCGGATGCAGTTGCAGGCCCTGATCCGCGCCCATGCCGGACGGCCGCTGACCGTCATGTTCCCGCTGGTCAGCGAAATGTCCGAATTCGCCGCCGCGCGCGAAATCCTGCTGCGCGAAATCGAACGCGAGGCCCATCTGGGCCACCCCTTGCCCGAACGGCTCGAGGTCGGCGCCATGCTGGAAACGCCCAGCCTGGCCTTCGCCCCCGAGGCCTTTTTCCGCATGGCCGACTTCATCTCGATCGGCGGGAACGACCTGAAGCAGTTCTTCTTCGCCGCCGACCGCGAGAACGAGCTGGTGCGGCGGCGCTATGACACGCTGTCGCTGAGCTTTTTCACCTTCATCCAGAAGATCGTGACGCGCTGCGCCGCGACGGGCACGCATCTTTCCTTCTGCGGCGAGGACGCCGGCCGCCCGATCGAGGCGCTGGCCCTTGCCGGTGCCGGGCTGCGCACCCTGTCCATGCGCCCCGCCGCGATCGGCCCGGTCAAGGACCTGATCCTGCGCGCCGATCTGAACGCCGTGGCCGAGATCATCGCCGACGCCAAACGCCGGGGCGAGGATCGGCTGCGCCCGGCGATCGTGGACTATGTCCGCAGCCTGCCGCCCCCGGACACCGCCCGCGCCCCCTAGGCCGCGGGCGTGGCGCTGTCGGGCGCCGGATCGGGCACGGCCCGCGTGACGGCGCCGGTGACGCCCTGCCAGGCACCAGGCGCCAGCGCCAGGGCCAGAACCCGGTCGGGGTTGGTCGGCGGCGGCATGAGAACGCCGTCCATCTTTTCGAAGCCAAAGCGCCGGTAATACGGATAGTCGCCCACCAGCATCACCCGCGTCCAGCCGGCTGCGCGCGCGCGCTTCAGCGATTCGCGGATCAGCAGGCCCGCCAGGCCTTCGCCTTGCCGCGTGGGGTGAACCGCCACCGGCCCCAGCAACAGCGCGGGCTGACCGCCGACCCGCACCGGCCAATAGCGGATGACCCCGGCCAGGGCGCCCGATTCATCCCACAGGCACAGGCACAATTGCGCCACCGGCGGCACATCGTCACGCAGACGATAGGACGACAACGCCGTCCGCCCGGGGGCAAAGCACAGGTCGTAAAGGGCCTCGACCTCCCACCAGTCGGCGGGCTCTTCCTGACTGAGATCCACCCCATCCTCCCGGTGCCGACCGTTGGAATCGCCCCTAACATGCTCAAGGATCAATTTCAAATGCCGGGCCGGACCCGAACGCGCGGTCCCCGGCAGGACCCTGAAAAGACGCGACAAGGCCAGGGGCCCGCATCACGCGGCAAAGTCGCGCTGGCGCGCGCAGGAGCGGCGGGTGGGTGGGTGGGAGCGACTGCGCGCGCTTATCCCAGAACCGCGCCGGGATTGAGAATGCCCGCCGGATCGAGCGCGCCCTTGATGGCCCGCATCGCCGCCAATCCGGCCGCATCGCCGTAGCGCACCAGATCCCGCGTCTTCAGGCGCCCGATTCCGTGTTCCGCGCTGATCGAACCGCCCATCGCGTTCACCAATCCATGAACGGTCTCGGTGATGGCCGGACGCAGCGCGTCATAGGCGTCGCGATGCCGCCCCTCGGCCGGAAAGACGTTGTAATGCAGGTTGCCGTCGCCGACATGGCCGAAACAATTGACCCGCATGTCGCCCAGGGCCCGCAGCGCCGCGTCGGCGCGGGCGATGAACGCGGGCAACGCGGCCAGCGGCAGGGCGACGTCGTGGCTGGCGATCGCGCCGACCAGGCGATTCGCCTCGGGGATGGCCTCGCGCAGGGACCAGAACTGCGCCCGATGCGCGGCACTGGTGGCGATCACGCCGTCCTGGACCAGCCCCTTCGCCAGCGCCACTTCGAACAGCGCGCTCAGCGCCTGCTCCGGGTCCAGTGCGGCCACCAGCCCCAGGTCAATCAGCACCGACCAGTCGGGCGGATCGGCAAAGGGCTGGCGTTGACCGGGCAGATGCCGGGCGACGAACCTGGGACCCTGCCCGCCGATCAGCTCAAAGGCCGAGACCCCCTCGCCCAGCCGCTCTTGCGCCAGCGCCAGAAGGGCCAGCGCGGCCTCGGGCGAGGGCACGGCCAGCATCGCCGCGCCGGTGCGCGCCGGGCGCGGGAACAGGCGCAGCGCGGCCGCCGTGATGACCCCCAGCGTCCCCTCGGAACCGATCAGCAGATGCCGCAGGTCGTAGCCCATGTTGTTCTTGCGCAGCCGCTTCAGACCGCCAACCACCGAGCCATCGGCCAGCACCGCCTCGACGCCCAGGCACAGCTCGCGCATGGTCCCCCAGCGCAGAACATTTGCGCCGCCCGCGTTGGTGGCCAGCAGCCCCCCGATTCGCGCCGAGCCCTGGCTACCCAGCGCCATGGGGAACAGCCGGTCCGCCTGTTCGGCCCGCGCCTGGACATCGGCCAGCACCGCGCCCGCGTCGGTCACCAGCACGTTCCCGGCGACGTCGATGTCGTGCAGGCGGGTCATGCGTTCGACCGACAGGATCAGGGGCAGCGGCCCGTCCGGCATGACCTGCCCCCCGACCAGCCCGGTGCCGCCCGCGTAGGGCACGACCCCGACCCGCGCGGCCTGGGCCGCGCGCAGGATGACCGACACCTCGGCGGTCGAGGCCGGCCGCGCCACCGCCCCCGCGCAGCCATGCATCCGCCCGCGCAATTCGACCAGGTAGCGCGCCTCGGGCGCGATCAGCGTGCCCGGAGGAAGCATGCCCGAAAGACCGTCCAGAAAGGCGCCGTCGCAAGGGTTCAGCATGGCAGACCCCGTGCGCCGTCATCCGCCGCGTGACCCGGCGCCACCCGCGGGCCGACCACCGACCACCCGGCGGGGCCGCCCCGAAGCCGCCGCAGGAGGGCCGGCTCAACCGACATCGGTGCGCCCCCGCCGGTCGCCGCGCAGGTTGGAATAGAGCACATGATTGCGCCAGCGGCCGTTGATCTGAAGATAGCTTTGCGCGACGCCTTCGTATTTGAAGCCGGACTTTTCCAGCACCGCGCGCGAGGCGGCGTTTTCGGGCAGGCAGGCAGCCTCGATCCGCGAGAGGTCGAGTTCGGTGAACGCGTGGTGCACCAGCGCCCGCAGCGCCTCGCGCATGTAGCCGTTGCGGGCAAAGGGCTGGCCGATCCAGTAGCCGACGGTGCCCGATTGCGCGGGCCCCCGGCGGATGTTGTCCAGCGTGATCGCCCCCAGGATCTGGCTGTCGCTGCGCCGGAACAGGAACAACGGCAGCCCGGTGCCTTGCGTGCGCATCCGCGCGGCCCATTGCACCCGCCCGGTGAACGCCCGGCGCGAGAGGTGATCCTCGGCCCAGGTCGGCTCCCACGGCGTCAGGAACCCGGCCGAGGCCACACGCAGGGCCGACCAGCCGCGATAGTCCGCGTGCTCGGGCAGGCGCAGGATCATGCGTTCGGTTTCCAGCCGGAACTTCCGCTTGGGGGCCAGCAGGAAACCGCCCATCACGCCACCAGCCTTTCGCGCAGCGCCTCCAGCGAGGGGGCGCCCGCCACCGGGCCATACAGCGCCATGCTGACGCGCGCCTCGGACACCAGCCGTTCGGCATAGGTGCGGATCGCGGGCAGGTCCACGGCGTCGATCTTCTGGATCGTTTCCTCCAGGTCCGGCACGCGGTCCCAGATCGCCATCAGCCGCGCCAGACGCTCGGCGCGGCTCGACGGGCTTTCCAGCCCCATCAACAGACCCGCCTTCATCTGGGTGCGGGCGCGGGCGACTTCGGTTTCGCTCAGATCCTCGGCCGCGCGCTTCATCTCGTCCACCGTCAGCGTCGCCAGTTCGGCAAGGTCCTCTTCGCCGGTGCCGGCGTAGATCGTGATCGCGCCGGTGTCGTCATGCGCGCCGGCCTGCGCAAAGGTCGTGTAGCACAGGCCGCGTTCCTCGCGCAGTTTCTGGAACAATCGCGAGGACATGCCGCCGCCCATGGCCGCAGCATAGATCTGCGCGGTGAACAGGTCGGGGTCGCGAAACGCCGGGCCCTCGAACGCCAGCGCGATATGCGCCTGCTCCAGGTCCTTGACCTCGCGCCGTTCGTTGACGTGGAACCGCGCGGGGGCAGCCTGCGGCATGACCAGCGCCGGCAGATGGCCGAACAGCCCCTCGGCCAGTGTGACCAGCATGTCGTGCTGCACCGCGCCCGAGGCCGCGAGAATCATCTGCCCCGGCCCGTAATGTCCGGTCACGAAGCGCCGCAGATCGGCCGCGTCGTAGCGTGCGATCCGGTCGGCGGGGCCCAGAATCGGCCGGCCCAGGGGCTGGTCGGGATAGCTGGCCTCTTGCAGCCAGTCAAAGATCACGTCGTCGGGCGTATCGGCGGCCTGGCCGATCTCTTGCAAGATGACATGGCGCTCGACCTCGATCTCGCGGGCCTCGAACGCGGGGTTCAGGACGATATCGGCGATCACGTCCAGCGCCAGGGGCACGTCGGCCTGAAGCACGCGCGCGTAATAGGCCGTCATCTCGCGCGAGGTATAGGCGTTGATGTAACCGCCGACGTCCTCGATTTCCTCGGCGATCTGCAAGGCGGTGCGGCGCGCGGTGCCCTTGAACGCCATGTGTTCCAGGAAATGCGCGATGCCGTTCTGTTCGGCCTGTTCGTGGCGGGCGCCAGCCGTCACCCAGATCCCAACCGCCGCCGAGGCCAGCCCCGGCATGGGTTCGGTGACGATGCGAAAGCCGTTCGGCAGCGTGGTGACGCGGTGCATCAGGCGCCCGCCCCCATGCCGATCCGGTCGAGAATCAGCGCCTGGAGCGCCGCGCGGTCACTGGTCATGCGCGTCACCCGCTCGGGCCGATCGAACAGGTCGGCCATGCGCGGGGGCAGCGGCGGGCGCAGCCCGGTGGCGCCCTCGACGGCATCGGGAAACTTGGCCGGGTGGGCGGTGGCCAGCGTCACCATCGGGTTGCGGCCCTGGTGATCCTCGGCCACGGCGACACCGACGGCGGTATGCGGGCAGATCAGCTCGGCCGAGGCCGCCAGCGTGGCGGAAATCGTGGCCGAGGTTTCCTTTTCGCTGACCCGGCCGGATTCGAATTCGGCGCGCAGGGCCTGCAATGCCCCCTGGCTGACGGTGAAGGTGCCGCGCGATTTCAATTCGTCCATCACCTGCGCGACCGCATTGCCGTCACGGCCATAGGCATCGAACAAAGCGCGCTCGAAGTTCGAGCTGACCTGAATATCCATCGACGGCGAAATCGACGGCCGCACCCCTTCGGTCTGGTAGATGCCGGTCGTCAGGCAGCGGTGCAGAATGTCGTTCTGGTTGGTCGCGATCACCAGCTTGCCGATCGGCAGCCCCATCTTGCGGGCGATGTAGCCGGCGAAGATGTCGCCGAAATTGCCCGTGGGCACGGTGAAATCCACGGGCCGGTGCGGTGCGCCCAGGCTGGTCGCCGCGCTGAAGTAATAGACGACCTGCGCCAGAACCCGGGCCCAGTTGATGCTGTTCACACCCGCCAGCCGCACCCGGTCGCGAAAGGCAAAGTCGTTGAACATGTCCTTGAGCAGGCCCTGGCATGTGTCGAAATCGCCATCGACGGCGATGGCGTGGACATTCGCGTCCTGGGGCGTCGTCATCTGGCGGCGCTGCACCTCGCTGACGCGGCCATGCGGGAACAGGATGAACACATCCACGTTCGAAAGCCCGCGAAACGCCTCGATCGCGGCCGAACCGGTATCGCCCGACGTCGCGCCGACGATGGTGATCCGGTCGCCTGAACGATCGAGCGAGGCCTGGAACAGCTGCCCGATCAGCTGCATGGCAAAGTCCTTGAAGGCCAGCGTCGGGCCGTGGAACAGTTCCAGCAGGAAATGATCGGGCGCCAGTTGCTTCAACGGCGCGCGCGCGGCGTGGCCAAAGCCCTGGTAGGCGCGCTCGATCAGCTTTTCCAGGTGGCTGTCGTCGAACGTGTCGCCGACAAAGGGCTTGATGACCCGAAAGGCGATTTCCTCGTAGCGCAGGCCGGCCAGCGCCACGATCGCGTCATGCGAAAACTGCGGCACGGTTTGCGGCACATACAGGCCGCCGTCTCGGGCCAGCCCTGTCAGCATCGCCTGCTCGAAGGTCAGAACGGGCGCGCTGCCCCGGGTCGAGATATAGTGCATCAGAGTTCCTCAAGCCTTGCTGCGCTGGATACGCCACAGCAGGGCGAATGTCATCACCGCCCAGACCGCCGCCAGCAGAAACCAGGTGATCGCATATTCCAGATGATCGTTGCGGAAGATCGCCGTGCTGATCGGCACGGTGACCAGCGGCGGCGCGGCGGCGCTGTCGTGGCTGGCGACGATCAGGAACGGCTCGGCGTTCAGCGCCCGGGCGATCGGCTCCGCCTCGCGCGAGAACCACAGGCCGTGCGCCAGGTCCGGCGCGGGCGTGTAGGCGTCGGTATCGGCGGGCCAGTCCAGATTGCCGGTCACGGCGACGTTGTCCGCGGCACCGGCGAAGGCTGCGCGCGCGCTCTCGGGCAGAAAGCCCCGGTCCACCAGAACCCGGCGTCCCCCGGCGGTTTCCAGCACCGCGATCACGCGGCTGCCCGGGCCGATCCCCTCGATGCTGGACAGCACATGCACCGCCTCGCCGGTGAAGCGCCCGCTCACGGTCACGGGCAGGAAGCGGTCGCGTTCGGGCGCCGGTTCGGCGGGCAACGCGACCGGGTCTTCGTGCACACGGGCCTCGACATGGGCGATGAGGTCCAGCTTCCACTCCAGCCGGCGCACCTGCCAGAACCCCAGCGACATCAGGATCGCAACACCGACAATCCCGAATATCCCCGCCCCGATCAACCGGCCCATGCCAGCGCCTTTCCTGCAAAGAGAACGGGGGGCACATAGCCCCCCGCGTGTCGATCAGCAAGTCGCGTCGCGGCCTTATTGGCCCCAGACATAGATCGAGGCGAACAGGAACAGCCACACGACATCGACAAAGTGCCAATACCAGGCCGCCGCCTCGAAGCCGACGTGGCGTTCCGGGGTGAAGTGGCCGGCACGCACCCGCAGGTAGCAGATGAACAGGAAAATCGTGCCGATGATCACATGCGCGCCGTGGAAGCCGGTCGCCATGAAGAACGAGGCGCCATAGATGTTGCCGGCAAAGCCAAAGGCGGCGTGGCTGTATTCGTAGCCTTGCAGCACGGTGAAGCACAGGCCCAGCACCACGGCCAGGATCAGACCGTTGGCCATGTCCTTGCGGTTGTTGTCATGCACCAGCGCGTGGTGCGCCCAGGTCGCGGCGCACCCCGACAGCAGCAGGATCAGCGTGTTGATGAGCGGCAGGTGCCAGGGGTTGAAGGTCTCGATCCCGGCGGGCGGCCAGGGGCCGTCCACGGCGGGGTAATCGGGCCCCATCGGATAGAGCGCGTGCTTGAAGAAGGTCCAGAACCACGCCGAGAAGAACATCACCTCGGAGATGATGAACAGGATGAAACCATAGCGCAGGCCGATCACCACGACCGGCGTGTGGTCGCCCGACTGGCTTTCGACGATGACGTCCGCCCACCAGGCATACATGGTGTAAAGCACGCCGACGAAGCCGATCAGGAAGATCCACGGCCCCATGTCGTGCATCCACAGAATGCCGCCGGTCAACATGGTAAAGGCCGAGACCGCGCCGACGAACGGCCAGATCGACGGTGGCAGGACGTGGTAATCGTGGTTCTTTGCGTGGGCCATATGGGTTCCCTCAGACTTTCCCGTTTCTTGCCGCTTGCGCGGTCCTTTCGTTCCCGGCCCCGGTTTGCGGGTGCCGAATTCCTCAGTTCGTCTCGACCGTGGCTGCCTGGCTGTCGTCGGGCAGCTCTGCCGGGTGGAAGGTATAGGACAAGGTGATCGTGGTCAGCCCCTCGGCCTGGACATCGGGATCGTCGAGGATGTCCGGATCGACATAGAAGGTGACCGGCATCTGCACCCGTTCACCGGGTTGCAGAACCTGCATGGTGAAGCAGAAGCAGGCGATCTTGATGAAATACCCGCCCGCCGAATAGGGCGTCACGTTGTAGCTGGCCGACCCCGCGATCACATGGTCGGTGGGGTTATAGGCCTCGTAGAACGCCATCCCGGTCTCGCCCAGCCGCAGGCGCATGGTCCGTTCGACCGGGTGGAACTCCCACGGGAAGCCACGCTCGACGCTGGCGTCGAAGCGGACCTCAACCTCCTGGTCCAGCACCACATCCGAGGGGCGCTCGGCTCGTGCCGTGGTGCCGCCGTAGCCGGTGACACGGCAGAACAGGTTGTAGGCGGGAATCGCGGCCCAGGCCAGCGCACCCATCAGCACCACCACGGCAACGGTCGTCGCCGCCGTCCGGCCAATGCCGTCAAGGCTGCGCCACCACCGCATCATTGGCCCGCCTCCGCCCCGGTCGGGTGGGTGCTGTGACGCGGGCTGAGCTGATAGGTGTGGTCATAGCCCTGCATGTCGCTGCCCTGGCTGATCTTCACCATCGTCAACCCGAAGGTCAGCAAGATGAAGGCCGCCAGCACCAGCCCCAGCCCGACATTGCGGCTGCGGCGGCGGCGGTGCAGTTCGTGTTCCTGTGTCAGCCCCATGTCACCGTCCCCCAATGCGCCAGTTCGGCCAGCCGGTCGGCCCAGGGCGTCGCCTCGACCAGGAAGGCCATGAAATGCAGGAACAGATAGGCCAGGGACAGCGCGAAGAAACGCTTTTCAACGGCGTAATTGTCGGCCTGCGCGGTTTCCTCGGGGCGGCGCCAGATGCGGATCGCCCCGATCAGGAACAGCACGTTCAACACCAGCGAGACCGCGAAATAGATCGGCCCCCCGATGGTGGTGAACGCCGCCGCCAGCGCCACCGGCATCAGCGCCACGGTATAGACCAGGATGTGCGCCCGCGTGGCCCGGCGGCCGTGGGTCACGGTCAGCATCGGCACGCGCGCCTTGTCGTAATCGTCGTTCATGAACAACGCCAGCGCCCAGAAATGGGGCGGCGTCCACATGAAGATCACCAGAAACATCAGCACCGATTCGATGCCGATATGGCCCGTCGCGGCGGCCCAGCCGATCATGGGCGGAAAAGCCCCCGCCGCGCCGCCGATGACGATGTTCTGCGGCGTCGAGCGCTTCAGCCACATGGTGTAGACCACCGCGTAGAAGAAGATGGTGAAGGCCAGAAGCCCGCCGGCCAGCAGGTTCGTGGCCAGCGACAGCATCACCACGCTGAGCCCCGACAGCGCCAGCCCCAGGCCCAGGGCTTCGCCGGGCTGGATGGTGCCCGCGGGCAAGGGACGCTTGGCGGTGCGACGCATGACGCGGTCGATGTCCGCATCCCACCACATGTTCAGCGCGCCCGAGGCCCCGCCGCCCAGCGCGATGAAGATGATCGCGGCCAGCGATTCGACCGGGTGCAGGTGCACGGGGGCAACCAGCAGGCCCACCATGGCGGTGAACACCACCAGCGACATGACGCGCGGCTTCAGAAGCTGCACATAGTCGCCGAAACCGGCCTCGCCGGTTCCGCCGCCCTGCACCGCGATATCTGCCTGGATGTCGCTCATCTTACCCCCGGAAAGATCGGGCGCCGCGCGGCGGACTGGCTCCGCGCGCGGCGCCCGGGGTCAACGTCAGTTCGAAGCCGAGGCGAGTTGCGTCGCCGCTTCGGTGTAGCCCGGCGCGGCGGCGAGGTTGGTCGCGCCATGCGATTGCAGCCAGGCGATGTAATCCGCTTCCGGCACGGCGCGGATCTCGATCGGCATGTAGGCGTGCCCCTGACCGCAGAGTTCCGAGCACTGGCCGAAATAGATCCCCGGTTCATCGACGTTGAACCAGGCCTGGGCCAGACGGCCGGGAACGGCGTCCTGCTTGACCGCGAAGGCCGGGATCGTCCACGAGTGGATCACGTCGGCACCGGTGACCTGCACCACGACGTTTCGACCCACGGGCACGACCATCGGCTCATCGACCGCGAGCAGGTTGAAGCTCTGGTCGTAGCCATGCGCCTCCAACTCGTCGGGTTGCAGCAGGTAGCTGGAGAATTCGACGCCGTGGTCGGGATACTCGTAACCCCAATACCACTGGTAGCCGGTGATCTTGATGGTCACATCCGCCTGCGGCATGATCTGCTGGCGGAACAACGCCGGCACGGTGAACGAGCCGATGAAGATCAGGATGAAGATCGGCAGGATCGTCCAGGCGACTTCCAGCGGCGAGTTGTGCGTGAACCGGGCCGGCGTCTGGTTGGCGCGGCGGTTGTAGCGCACGATCACCCACAGCAGCAGCAGGCAGACAAAGGCGGTGATGATCCCGATGATGATCAGCACCATATGGTCGATCCAGTGCGCCTCGTCCGCCAGCGAGGTCGAGGCGATTTGCAGCGCGATCCCCTCGGGATGCGGCGCGCCCCGGACTGGCAGGCCGTCGATGACGGTCTGCGCCATGGCCTGACCGGACAGGGCCAGCGTCAGTGCCACGGCGCCCAGACCGGTGGCCATCTTGGCGGACAGACGGGTGAGGTCCTTGAAAAGATGCATCTTATGTTCCCGTTTTACGCGGCTCTTCGACCGTCATTCTCCTCCGCCGGACGATCAGGGCGCCGGTTCGTGCGGGCATTGCACGGAACGGGGCGCCCGCCGACACGGGCGGTTTCCCTCTCTCCTAAAATCATATTAGCATCGCCAGAACAAGCCAAACCAATGCGTCAGGTTGCCGCCTCTTGATCTGTATCAAGGACGCGCCACACCGACGCGAAAGGACGCAGATGACCGCCACCGCCGCCACGCAGACCCCCGAGGCCCCGTTCCGTCCCTTCGAAACCGCGCTGGACCGCGACAACAGCCTGTCGTTGCTGCGCGGCGCGACCGAGGGCGCGGATGACGGCGAGCTGTTCCTCGAGCGGCGCCGGTCCGAATCACTCGTGCTGGACGACGGGCGAATCCGCAGCGCGGGCTATGACGCGGCCGAGGGTTTCGGCCTCAGGGCGGTGCGGGGCGATGTCGCAGGCTACGCCCACGCCTCGGAACTGAGCGAAAGCGCCCTGAAACGCGCGGTCGGCATGGCCCGTCTGGCGGTGGGATCGGGCGGCGGCACGCTGGCCGCCGCGCCGGCCGGAACCAACCGGCGTCTCTATGGCGATTTCGACCCGATCTCTGATGCCGGCTTTGCCGCCAAGATCGACACGCTGCGCGCCATCGACGAGTATCTGCGCGCGCTGGACAAGCGCGTGGTGCAGGTCACCGCGACCCTGGCCGCCAGCCTGCAGGAGGTGGCGATCCTGCGGCCTGAGGGCAATCTGATCACCGATGTCCGGCCGATGGCGCGGATTTCCATTGCGGTGATCGTGGAACGCGAGGGGCGGCGCGAATCGGGTCATCACGGTGGCGGTGGACGGATCGGCCTGTCGGGGCTGATGGACCCCTCGCACTGGCAGCCCGTGGCGCGCGAGGCGCTGCGCGTGGCGCTTGTGAACCTGGATGCCGTGCCGGCACCCGCCGGATCGCTGGAGGTGGTTCTGGGCCCGGGCTGGCCCGGCATCTTGCTGCACGAGGCCGTGGGCCACGGGCTGGAGGGCGATTTCAACCGCAAGAAGACTTCGGCCTTTGCCGGGCTGATGGGCCAGCAGGTCGCCGCCCGGGGGGTGACGGTGCTGGACGATGGCACGATCCCCGACCGGCGCGGTTCGGTCAGCGTCGATGACGAGGGCACGCCCGGCGCGCGCACCGTCCTGATCGAGGACGGCGTGCTGGTGGGCTACATGCAGGATCGCCAGAACGCCCGGCTGATGGGCGTGGAGCCCACCGGCAACGGCCGGCGCGAAAGCTACGCCCATGCGCCGATGCCACGCATGACGAACACCGTGATGTTGGCTGGCCGCGATGCCCCCGATTCGCTGGTTGCGGGCATGAAGGACGGCATCTGGGCGGTCGGCTTTGGCGGCGGGCAGGTGGACATCACCTCGGGCAAGTTCGTGTTTTCCTGCACCGAGGCCTACCGGGTGACGAACGGCAAGGTCGGCGCACCGGTCAAGGGCGCGACCCTGATCGGCGACGGGCCTTCGGTGTTGAAGAACGTGCGCGGCATCGGCAACGATCTGGCGCTGGACCCGGGCATCGGCAATTGCGGCAAGGCGGGGCAATGGGTGCCGGTGGGGGTTGGCCAGCCGTCGCTGCTGATCGGCGGGCTGACCGTCGGCGGCGTGGCCTAGGGGCGCGGCGACCCAGGGCGGTGGGGGCTGCCGCCCCCACACCCCCGCTTCAAGGGGGGCACGCCCCCCTTGAAAATCCCCGTGCGTATTTCGGACAAGATGATGCGGGGTGTCGCGCATTTATTCGGTGATGCGCGGAATTTCTTCACCACCTGTTAACCTTCTGCCGGCAACCTGCGAATCGAATGAGGCGAGGTTGCGATGGACGGGACTACACTTTCTTCTCCCACACCCTTCACCCCACCCACCACGGAAGAAGACCGCTTGTCGTGGCTTCGCCTCATTCGCTCGCGCCGGGTTGGCGCATCGACATTTCAGCGGCTGATGGCCGAACACGGCAGCGCGCAGGCGGCGTTGGCAGCCCTGCCCGCGCTGGCGGCTGCCGCGGGCGAATCGGATTATGCCCCCTTTCCCACCGAGGCCGCCTGGCGCGAGATCGACAGCGGCACCCGTCGGGGCGCCCGTCTGCTTTTCCTGGGTGCGCCCGGCTATCCGGCGGCGCTGGCCGCGCTGTCGGATCCGCCGCCGGTGTTGTGGGCGCGCGGATGCCAGGCGGTTCTGGACCGTCCCGCCGTGGCGCTGGTCGGATCGCGCAACGCCTCGAGCCTGGGCGGCCGCATGGCGCGCAAGCTTGCCGAGGGGCTGGGGTTCCACGGGTTGACCGTGGTGTCCGGCCTGGCCCGGGGCATCGATACCGTGGCGCATCAGGCGGCCCTGAAGACCGGCACCGTCGCCGTCATGGCGGGCGGTGTCGATGTGATCTATCCCGCCGAGAACGCGCCCCTGGCCGCCGCCATCGCCGACCAGGGCGCGCTGGTGTCCGAACAGCCGATCGGCCTGCAACCGCAGGCGCGCCATTTCCCGCGCCGTAACCGGCTGATCGCGGGGCTGGCCCATGCCGTGGTGGTGGTCGAGGCCGCCGATGGCTCGGGCAGTCTGATCACCGCCCGCGATGCGCTGGACCAGGGGCGCGAGGTGATGGCGGTGCCCGGCCACCCGATGGACGCCCGCGCCGCCGGGTGCAACCGGCTGATCCGCGACGGCGCGCGGCTGGTCGCGGGGGTCGAGGACGTGATCGCCGCGCTCGAGGACAGTCTGGCCGCGCACCCGCCCGTCGCGGCCGCGCGGCGCGCCGCCGATCCGGCGCCGGCGCCGGCGGCGACCGTCACGCGCCCGAATGCCGTGGACACGCTGACCTTGCACCGCCAAATCCTGGACAGGCTCGGCTCGGCCCCGGTGGCCGAGGATCAACTCGTGCGCGATCTTGGCCTGCCGGCCGCCACGCTCGCGCCGGCGCTGCTGTTTCTGGAACTCGACGGTCGGGTGCAGCGCCAACCCGGCGGAATGTTGGCCCGGGCCTGACCCCTCGCCGCGCCCCCCCCCCCTCAGCGCGCGCGACGCGGACGGCCCGGCGGTGACGGCGCGCCCCGCCAGGCCCCTGGCCCGGGTGCCGGAAACTGCCCCGCGCCAGGCCTGTCGCCCCCCGGAATGCCCCCCCGAATGCCCCAAGATTTGCGCCCGGAACATACCACCCGAACCGGCGTGCAAACCGGGGCGCGCGGCCCCTGGGTGGGGCCGGAAAGACCCCGTGCCAAAGCAGCGGCGCACCGGCCTCGCGATTGACATCCACCCGCGTTCGACCCATCTATGCGGCGCGGTTGAACCCGCGCGCCCCGGATTGACCGGATGAAAGGCGTTCATCGTCAGAGGTTTGCATGGCAGTTGTCGTCGTCGAGTCCCCCGCCAAGGCCAAGACCATCAACAAATACCTGGGCAAGGACTATACCGTTCTGGCGTCATTCGGCCATGTGCGCGACCTGCCGGCCAAGGACGGCTCGGTCGATCCCGACCACGATTTCGACATGAAATGGGAGGTCGCGGCGGATTCGAAAAAGCACATCAAGGCGATCACCGACGCCCTGAAGGACGACGACACGCTGATCCTGGCCACCGACCCCGACCGCGAGGGCGAGGCGATCTCGTGGCACCTGGAACAGGCGCTGGAAAAGAAGCTGAAGGGCAAGACCGTGAGCCGCGTCACCTTCAACGCGATCACGAAAACCGCGATCCTCGAGGCGATGAAGCACCCCCGGCAGGTGGACGCGCCGCTGGTCGAGGCCTATCTCGCGCGGCGCGCGCTGGACTATCTGGTGGGGTTCAACCTGTCGCCCGTGCTGTGGCGCAAATTGCCGGGCGCGCGTTCGGCCGGGCGGGTCCAGTCGGTCTGCCTGCGCCTGATCGTCGAGCGCGAGATGGAGATCGAGGCCTTCCGCGCCCGCGAATACTGGAGTGTGACCGCCACGCTGGCCAATGCCCGGGGCGCCGAGTTCACCGCACGGATGGTCAACCTGGGTGGCAAGAAGCTGGACAAGTTCGACCTGGCGACCCAGCAGGCTGCCGAGATCGCCGTGCAGGCGCTGACCTCGCGCGATCTCTTCGTGCAGTCGGTCGAGGCCAAGCCCGCGCAGCGCCACCCGACGGCGCCCTTCATGACCTCGACCCTGCAACAGGAGGCCAGCCGCAAGTTCGGCATGGGCGCCAAGCAGACCATGGCCGCCGCGCAGCGTCTCTACGAGGCCGGGCATATCACCTACATGCGGACCGACGGCATCGACATGGCGCCCGAGGCCGTGGCCCAGGCCCGGGACGAAATTGCCCGCCGGTTCGGCAAGGATTATGTCCCCGCCAGCCCGCGGATCTACAAGAACAAGGCCAAGAACGCGCAGGAAGCGCACGAGTGCATCCGCCCGACCGACATGGCCGCGGACCCCGACAGCCTGCGCCTGGCCGAGAGCGACCAGCGCAAGCTCTACGATCTGATCTGGAAGCGCACCATCGCTTGCCAGATGGAGGCCGCGCGCCTGGAGCGCACCACCGCCGAGATCGGCTCAAAGGACGGGCAGGTCGGCTTGCGCGCGACGGGTCAGGTGGTTCTGTTCGACGGTTTCCTCAAGGTCTACGAGGAAGGCCGCGACGATGAAGACGGCGACGAAGGGCGCCTGCCGCAACTGTCGCAGGGCGAAGCCACCGGCAAGAAGGCGATCGTGCCCGAGCAGCACTTCACCCAACCGCCGCCGCGCTACACGGAAGCGACGCTGGTCAAGCGGATGGAAGAGCTGGGCATCGGGCGCCCCTCGACCTATGCCAGCATCGTCACCACGATCCAGGAACGCGGCTATGTCCGCAAGGACAAGAACCGACTGATCCCCGAAGACAAGGGCCGGCTGGTGACGATCTTCCTGGTCAACTATTTCCGCAAATATCTGGAATACGATTTCACCGCCGATCTGGAAGAGCAACTCGACGATGTCTCGGCCGGGTCGCGGAACTACAAGGAGGTTCTGTCCGGCTTCTGGCGCGACTTTCACGCCGCGATCGAGGAAACGACCGAACTGCGCATCACCGATGTGCTGGAAAAGATCGACGAGGTCCTGGCGCCGCATCTCTATCCCCCGCGCGAGGATGGCGGCGATCCCCGCCTGTGTCCGACCTGCGGAAAGGGGCGGCTCAATCTGAAGACCGCGCGTTCGGGCGGGGCCTTCATCGGCTGCAACAATTATCCCGAGTGCCGCTATACCCGGCCGCTGTCGGGCGACGAGGGGGACGCCGAGCTTTCCGGCGACGGAAAGCTTCTGGGCCACGATCAGGGCGATCCGATCTTTCTGCGGGCCGGGCGCTTTGGCCCCTATGTCCAGCGCGGCGAGGTCTCGGCCGAGGTGCCCAAGCCGCCCCGCGCCAGCCTGCCCAAGGGCTGGGCGCCCGATGCGATGGACCTGGACAAGGCCGTGAGCCTGCTCTCGCTGCCGCGCCCCATCGGCCCGCACCCTGAGGACGGCGCCCTGGTCGAGGCCGGGATCGGGCGCTTTGGCCCCTATGTGAAGCACAACGCCACCTACGCGAACCTTCCCGAGGTGGACGAAGTGTTCACCATTGGCATGAACCGCGCGGTCGAGGTCCTGGCCGCCAAGCTTGCGCGCGGCCCGGGGCGCGGCGCCACGGCGCAACCCCTGAAGGTGCTGGGCGATCATCCCGATGGCGGGTCCGTGCAGGTGATGCCGGGCCGCTACGGGCCCTATGTCAAATGGGACAAGGTCAACGCGACCCTGCCCAAGGACGTCGCGCCCGACGCCGTCACCCTGGAGCAGGCGCTGGAACTGATCGCGGCCAAGGCTGCGACCAAGGGCAAGGGCAAGGCCGCCAAAAGCCCGGCCAAGGCCCCCGCAAAGCCCAAAGCCACGCCCAAGGCCAAGCCCAAGGCAAAGACGTCCGGCGGCTGACGCACCGGCTAGAAGGCGCGGGAAATCAGTCTGAGGCTGTCCAGCCAGTGCACCAGCCCTGAGACCGGCTGCGGCGGGCGAACCCGGTTTGCGCGCGCGACATAGGACTGGATGACCCCATCCACCCCCCGGGCGATGCCCCGATCCATGAACACCAGCCCGTTTTCGAAGTCATGGGCAAAGCTGCGGCGGTTCAGGTTGGTCGAGGCGATGATCGCCAGCCGCCCGTCGATGGTGATGAGCTTTGCGTGCAGCAGGCGCGGGAAGGGATCGTAATCGAAAAACCGCACCCAGCCGCCAAAGGCGTTGGCAAAGGCCCGGTTCAGCCCCGACACCATGAAATCCGTCGCCTCGCGCACGCGCACCGTGGTCACGACCGTGACCTCGACCCCACGATCGCGGGCACGGTGCAGGGCGGCGTCGATGTTGTCGGGCAGGTTCAGATAGGGAATGGCGATGTGGATCGACCGCTGCGCGGCATCGATCAGCCCCGCATAATAGCGCGCCATCGCCTCGCCATCGGTGAACGGGATCGAGATGTAGTGCCGCACCACGCCGTCCCGCACCGTCGCCGCCCCCCCCGGGGCTGCAAGCGGCCGCAACGCCTGGCTGTCGTAATCGCGATGCCACAGCGCCCCCATATGCGCGGCGATCAGTCGCACGGTGGCGTCGCGGCTCAGTTCGATTTCAAAGTCGTCGTAGGCGGTGAAGCCCCCGGTCAGCCGATTGTGGCTGGGGTCATACTGATGCAGAAAGGGCCAGGCGCTCAGATCCCGGGGGCTTTCAAAGAAATACCCCTCGTGAATGTTGCGCCCGCCGATCATGGCGCGCGATCGCCCCGGTTCGCGCGCAAGGGTGGCGAACAGCTTGACATGCGTGATGCGGTGCAACCGCCCCAACTGCCCCTCAAGCCCGCGCGCGGCGCTGGCGGGCAGGCGATAGGGCTGCACCTGCACGGTCGGATAGCGGGCGGCCAACCCCTCGAACAGGGCGCGGTCGGTGTCGGTCAGCATGATATCGGACACCAGGATCCGCACCACCGTGCCCCGCGCCGCGTGCCAGGCCAGCATCCGGGCAATCAGGTAGCCCGCGAAATCCGCGTTCAGGTTCAGATAGTTGACGTAAATCAGATCGAGATGCGGCGCGTCACGCCAATCCAGCGCCATGTCCGGATCGCCCACCTCGAGCGCCGCGCGGCTGACGCGGGCGCCGGTCAGGGCCTCGATCTTGGCGTTCAGCGCATCCAGCCCGTCAGGCAACATCCGGCTGGCGCCGACCGGCGCGGGACAGGTGGCCGACAACCCGCCCGACGCCATGAAGGCCCGGTCCAACGCATCCCCCCCGGCGCTGCGCGCGCAGCCCGGCACGATCGCATCCAGACGCGCGACGGCGGGCAGCGCGGTTTCCTCGCGCTGGACATGCAGCGTCCAGGCCGGGCGCCCGCCTGGCGTCACGCTCAGGTCGCAGGCCCCGGTCGCGGGGTCGAGGTCCAGCCAGCTGCGCGCGCGCTCGGCCGGGCCGACACGAAAGCGCACCGGCTGGCCGGCGGCGGTCCAGGCATCCGTCTGGCCGTGATCGGCGCCCTCGAACCGGTGCCGCGCGGGCGCGTCGCAGCGGGCCTCGACGGTGTAGGCGCCGCGCCCCTGCGCCAGAAAGGTCAACGAGGACAGGCGCGCGCCGGCGCCCGTGAAATAGGCGCGCCCCTGCCCCGCGGCGGGGCCGTCTGGCGACAGCACCAGGTAGCTGACCTGATGATTGCCACCCTCGGGCGCCGGAACCGGCTGCGCAGGCTGGGGCCGCACGGGCGAACAGGCCGCCAGCGCCAGGACCGCAAGCACGAGCAGGGAACGAAATCCAGTCAACATGGCGCGCACAATACCCCGGCGAGACCGGGGCGCAAGAGGCGCGCGCCGCCAGGCGGCCACGCCGATTGACTTCGCCGCACTGCCGCGTCAAAAACGGGACAACCAGCTTTCGGGGGGTATCATGCAGAAGATCTACGGTTCCGCCGCCGAAGCCCTGGACGGGCTTCTGTTCGACGGAATGACCATCGCGTCGGGCGGCTTCGGCCTGTGCGGCATTCCGGAACTGCTGATCGCCGCGATCCGGGACTCGGGCGTCAAGGGGCTGACGGTGGCCTCGAACAACGCTGGCGTGGACGAATTCGGCCTGGGCGTTCTGCTGCAATCGCGGCAGGTGAAGAAGATGATCTCGTCCTATGTCGGCGAAAACGCCGAGTTCATGCGACAGTATCTGTCCGGCGAGCTGGAGCTGGAGTTCAACCCCCAGGGCACGCTGGCCGAACGCATGCGCGCCGGCGGCGCGGGCATCCCCGGGTTCTACACCAAGACCGGCGTCGGCACGGTCATTGCCGATGGCAAGGAACACAAGGATTTCAACGGCGAGACCTATATCCTGGAAACCGGGCTGGTGATGGATATCGCGATCGTCAAGGCGTGGAAGGCGGACACCACCGGCAACGCCGTGTTCCGCAAGACCGCGCGCAACTTCAATCCTCCGGCGGCGACCTGCGGCAAGGTCTGCATCATGGAGGTCGAGGAAATCGTGCCCGCCGGCTCGCTGGACCCCGATCACATTCATCTGCCCGGGATCTACGTGCACCGCCTGATCCAGGGCGAGCACGAGAAGCGCATCGAACAGCGCACCACGCGCAAGGCATAAGGAGGGCTGACATCATGGCTTGGGATCGCAACCAGATGGCCGCCCGGGCGGCGCAGGAATTGCAGGACGGGATGTATGTGAACCTGGGGATCGGCATTCCGACCCTGGTGGCGAACTATATCCCCGAGGGGATGACCGTGACCTTGCAGTCGGAAAACGGCATGCTGGGCATCGGCCCCTTCCCGACCGACGACGCCGTGGACGCCGACCTCATCAACGCCGGCAAGCAGACCGTGACGGCGCTGCCCCACACCGCCTATTTCGACAGCGCGACCTCGTTCGCGATGATCCGGGGCGGAAAGATCGCCATGGCGATCCTGGGCGCGATGGAAGTGGCCGAGAACGGCGACCTGGCGAACTGGATGATCCCCGGCAAGCTGGTCAAGGGCATGGGCGGCGCGATGGACCTGGTGGCCGGTGTCAAGCGAGTCATCGTGGTGATGGACCACACTTCGAAGCACGGGGAATCCAAGGTGCTGAAATCCTGCACCCTGCCCCTGACGGGCAAGGCGGTGGTCAACCGGATCATCACGAACCTGGGTGTTCTGGACGTTGTCGAAGGCGGGTTGAGGATCGTCGAATGCGCCGAGGGCGTGAGCGAAGCCGACCTGCGTGCCGCGACCGAGGCGACGATCGTCGGCTGAGAGCGTCGGCTGCGGCGCGGTTTGACGCAGGTTGACGCGGCGGCGGGGGCTGCCGCCCCCGCACCCCCGCTTCAAGGGGGGCACGCCCCCCTTGAAAATCCCTGTGCGTATTTCGGACAAGATGATGGGGCGCCCGATTGCGGCGCCCTTGCTCATTTGCCGGAGGGGGGGCCGGTTTCGAACAGGTCCTGCTGGTTGGCCGGTCTGGGCGGGGTCAGGCCAAGGTGCCCCCAACTGGCCTGGGTCAGCATCCGACCGCGCGGCGTGCGCGCGGCCAGGCCCTGCTGCAACAGAAAGGGTTCGATCACCTCTTCGATCGCATCGCGGCTTTCGCTGAGCGCGGCGGCGATGGTTTCCACCCCCACCGGCCCGCCGCCGTAGCTTTCCGCGATGAGCCGCAGGTAGCGCCGATCCGCGCCGTCGAGGCCGAGATGATCCACGCCCAGCCGATTCAGCGCGTTGTCGGCCAGCGCACAGGTCAGGCGGCCGTCGCCTTCGACCAGGGCGAAATCCACGACGCGGCGCAACAGGCGGTTGGCGATCCGCGGGGTGCCGCGGGCGCGGCGCGCGATTTCGCGCACGCCCGCGTCCTCGGCCGCGATGTTGAGCAGCCGTGCCCCGCGCGCGACGATCTCGCACAGTTCGGGTTCGGTATAGAATTGCAGCCGCGTCGGGATGCCGAACCGGTCCCTGAGCGGCGTGGTCAGCAGGCCCAGCCGCGTGGTGGCGCCGACCAGGGTGAAGGGTTGCAGTTCGATCCGCACGGTGCGCGCCGCCGGCCCTTCGCCAATCACCAGGTCGAGCTGGAAATCCTCCATCGCGGGGTAGAGGACCTCTTCAACGGCGGGATTGAGGCGGTGGATCTCGTCGATGAAGAGCACGTCGCGGGCTTCGAGGTTGGTCAGGATCGCCGCCAGATCGCCCGCCTTGGCCAGCACCGGACCCGAGGTCATGCGGAACCCGACGCCCAGTTCGCGCGCCATGATCTGTGCCAGCGTGGTCTTGCCCAGCCCGGGCGGGCCGTAGAACAGCGTGTGGTCCATCGCCTCGCCGCGCAGTCGGGCCGACTGGATGAACACCTTGAGATTGGCCCGAGCCTCGTGCTGGCCGATGAATTCGTCCAGCATCTGCGGCCTGAGGGCGCGGTCGGCGTCCTCGGGCTGGCGATCTGGGCGAAGCGTCTGGTCTGGCGATGTCATGCGGCAGGTTGATCGGAAAGGCCGGCAGGCGTCAACGTCTGGTTCACGGGATCACGTCGGGATTGCGCGGGCAACGGGGTCACGACTTTGGCGCCAGCAGTTTCAGGGCCGCCCGGATCAGAGCGGGGGTTTCGCCGTGGTCTTCGGCGGCGGTGGCGACGGCCTGTGCCGCCTCGGACGGGCCATAGCCCAGATTGGTCAGCGCCGACAGCGCGTCCGCCTGGGCCTGCTGGGCTTGGCGGCGCGCCTCGGCCCGGGGTCCGGAGGGCGCGGCGCCCGCGTCGGCCACGGCCGCAATCGGCGCCGCGCCCGCGCCGGAAGGCACGGTTTCGATCACCGCGCCCTCGGGCGTGAGATCGGCGGCCGCGGCGCCCATCGCCATCACGGTGGGGGCCTTGTCCTTCAGTTCCAGCACGACGCGCTGCGCCAGCTTCGGACCCACGCCCGGCGCCTTGCGCACCGCGCCCGCATCGCCGATCGCGATGGCGCGCGAGACGCCCTCGGGCCCCAGCGTGCCCAGAATGGCCATCGCCGCCTTGGCCCCGACGCCCTGCACCGACATCAGCAGCCGGTGCCATTCCTTTTCGGCCAGGGTCAGAAAGCCGAAAAGCTGCAACAGATCCTCGCGCACCAGAAGTTCGGTATAGAGCGCGGCCATGCCCCCCGGCCCGGGCAGAGCCATCAGCGTGCGTTCGGACACATGGACGATGTAGCCGACGCCCTTCACGTCCAGCAGCACGTGATCCGTGGCGCGATAGTCGATCCGACCCGACAGCTTGCCAATCATTCCGCGGCCCTCAACGCGGCTTGCAGGCGGCCCGCGCTTTGCATGTGAAACGCGTGGCAGATGGCAACCGCCAGCGCGTCGGCCGCGTCCGGACCGGCGATCGTCACCCCCGGCAATTGCATCCGCACCATGTGATCGACCTGCACCTTGGCCGCCTTGCCCACGCCGACCACGGCCTTCTTGACCGCGTTGGGCGCGTATTCGCCGACGGTCAGGCCGGCCTGAGCGGGCACCAGCAGCGCGATGGCCCGGGCATGGCCCAGTTTCAGAGTCGCCACCGCGTCCTTGTTGACAAAGGTCTGTTCGACCGCCGCGCAATCCGGGACCTGCTGGCGCAGGACCGCTTCGAGCTGGATGTGCAGGCTCAGGAGCCGGCTGGCCAGATCCGCCCCCTCGGAATGCAGCACGCCATTTCCGACGTGGCGCAGGCGCGTGCCCTGAACGTCGATCACGCCCCAACCGAGATTGCGCAAACCGGGATCGATTCCCATCACACGCATGCGTCGCCCTGCCCTTTGATTCCCCCGCCCGGTTTGTCCCGGGCTTTGGTCCGGACTAGCACGAAAAGGGAACATTGGCCAGAAGAAAGCGGAAATCGGCGCCCGAGGGGCCATTCAGCCATTGCATCCGACGCGAACGGCGTTAATGTGGTCGCATTCCATCCGCACCCCCGCGAGAAGGGCTGTTTCGCGCGCCCTCACAGTCATGCCACTTGCGCATAGCTGCAATGCAGCAATTCCGTCTACTCCCTGCCCGTGGCCTCGGCTATCTGATCGTCAGAAGCACAATGCTTCAGCAGACTTGAAACGACAGGAGCCTCCGATGGCCTTTTTTGCCTCTGCCCGCCCCGTTGCCGATGGCGTGTTCGGCCGTTCGCTCGGGTTCTCGGTCGCCGATTTCTTTGCCCGCTTTGCCGCGTGGAACGACCTGCGTGTCACCCGCCGCGAGCTTGGGAAACTGACCGACCGTGAACTGGACGATATCGGCCTGTGCCGTGGTGACATCGACGGCGTGATCAACGCCCTGCGCTGATCCTCGCTGACCGAGCCCAGAACAACGCCGCCCCGGGAAACCGTGGCGGCGTTCTCCATTTCAGGTGTCAGAAGTCAGTGCGCCGGGCCGCGAAAGGTGGCCGCCAGGGCGCGGCTGACCGGATCCGGCCCGGCGATCCAGAACCGGACCTGCGCGCCAAAGCCCGCGTCGGGCGGAAGTGGCGCGTCAAAGCCCGTGTCACGGCTGGCCATGGCCGCGCCCTTCAGCAGGAAGAAGCACACCAGCGCCCCGGCCAGAACCCCGCCGGCCCGGGCAAGGCGCCGTCGCCAGGGGTTTTCACGGGTCTTCAGGTCGTCCACGCGGCTGGTCAGGACGGTGTCCATGCGGCGAAGAAAATCGGCACTCTGCATCGGCTTGCTCGGCTTTGAAACGGGCTGAGCACCGAATCTAGAGGCGAATCGCGGCAAAAATCAGGCGCGACGCAGGACCAAGGTGGCCCAGTCCCCGATTTCCTCGCGCGAGACCTCGACAAAGCCGGCCGCGACATACGCGGCCAGAACATCGCGCGCCTGCGTGACCAGCAGTCCCGACAGGATCGCCAGACTGCCGGGCGCGGTGTGCCGACCCATGTCGGGCGCGATCTGGATCAGGGGCCCTTTGAGGATGTTGGCAAAGACCAGATCGAACGGCGCACGCGCGTGAATCGCGGGATGATCGAAGCCGACCGCCTCGAGGCAGTCGATCCGGCCCGCCAGGCCGTTCGCATCGACATTCGCCTCGGCGACCTCGACGGCGACCGCGTCGATGTCGGTGGCCAGGACTGTTTCGGGCCAGAGCTTTGCCGCGCCCATCGCCAGAACCGCGGTGCCGCAACCCACGTCGATCACGTTGCGGCCGTGAAAGCCACCCTCTGCCAGCCGGTCCAGGGCGCGCAGACAGCCCAGCGTGGTGCCGTGATGCCCGGTGCCAAAGGCCATTGCGGCCTCGATCAGCAGACCGATGCGCCCGGCCGGAAGCTTGTCGGCGTCATGGCTGCCATAGACAAAGAAGCGACCGGCCTCGACCGGCGACAACTCGCGCCGGACATGGGCGACCCAGTCGATCTCGGGCAGTTCCGAGACCGCGAATTCCGCCGCACCGAACGCGGCGGCCATCAGCGTCAGGGCAATCTCGTCGGGCGCCTCGGTGAAATAGGCACCGACCTCCCACAGCCCCGACCCATCCTCGAGCTCGAACACCCCGACACCGACGGGCTCAGGGTCGAGATCTTCCAGCGCCTCGCCCAGGGCCTGGGCGCGGGTTTCGTCGGGCAGGGTGGTCAGGGCGGTATAGGTGGGCATGGGGACTCCGGGGTTTCCGCGGGCCTATCCCGTCGCGCGCCCCAAGGCAAGAGAACTGACCCCGAGCGCGCCCTTGCCTGACAGGCGCATGGGGATTTTCAAGGGGGGCATGCCCCCCTTGAAGCGGGGGTGCGGGGGCGGCAGCCCCCGCCGCCCCGTCACCTCGCAGCACGCGTTACCCGTCCAGCCCCGGCTCGTCCAGCAGCGACCTGCCAGCCCGATCCTCGACCTCGATCACCCACAGATCGGGGTCCCGCGCCCGCTCGCGCGCCAGCCGTTCGTCCATCTCGCGCTCGGGCCCCTGGGCGACCCGAACCCAGCGGCGGGCCTCCGTCAGCAAGTCGAACTCGCGCTGATACAGCGTCGCCGTGCCGTCGAGAGGGCTTTGCTTGACCAGCACCGCACCCGCCGTCTCGTCGCCCCTTCGCACGACAAAGGCGGGGATATCGGCCAGCCTGAGGCGTGTCAGGTAGGCCTGCACCCAGAAACCGGCGGTCAGGCGCGGGGTCATGGGCGGGGCGAGGGGCTGCTCGCCCCTCGCGCTCCCTCGCCAAAGGGGGGGCACGCCCCCCCTTTGGAAACCCCGGTGCGTATTTCCGACAAGATGATGGACGCCTCAGGCATCGCCGTCGCGGAAATCGAGCCCCATCTCGCTGTAGCGTTCGCTTTCGTTCAGCCAGTTCTCGCGCACGCGGACGGTCAGGAAAAGGTGCACCTTGCGGTCGAGGAAGGTCGCGATCTCGGCGCGCGCCTGCTGTCCGATCGCCTTTACCGTTTCGCCCTTGTGGCCCAGGACGATCCCCTTGTGCCCGTCGCGAGCGACGAAGATCACCTGGTCGATCCGCACCGACCCGTCCTCACGGTCTTCCCAGGCCTCGGTTTCGACGGTCAGCTCGTAGGGCAATTCCTGGTGCAGCCTGAGGGTGCATTTCTCGCGCGTCATTTCGGCCGCAATCATCCGCAGCGGCAGGTCGGCGATCTGGTCTTCGGGATAGAGCCAGGGGCCTTCGGGCAGCGACTCGCCCAGCCAGCTGCGCAGCGCGTCGGTGCCGTATCCCCGTTCCGCCGAGATCATGAACGTCCGCGCGAAGGGATAGGCCGCGTTCAGCTCCTGCGACAGCGCCAGCAGGGTTTCGGATTTCACCTTGTCGATCTTGTTGATCGCCAGCGCCACCACCTGCCCGGGTGTCGCGCGGTCCTTGAGCGCGTCGATGATCGCCCGCGCGCCATCGGTCAGGCCGCGGTGGGCCTCGATCAGCAGCACGACGATATCGGCATCCGCCGCCCCACCCCAGGCGGCCGCGACCATCGCCCGGTCCAGCCGGCGCCGCGGGCGGAACAGGCCGGGCGTATCGACGAAGACGATCTGCGCCTGGCCGTCCATGGCGATGCCGCGGATCCGGGCCCGCGTGGTCTGCACCTTGTGGGTGACGATGGACACCTTGGCCCCGACCATCCGGTTCAGGAGGGTCGATTTGCCCGCGTTGGGTTCTCCGATCAGGGCGACGAAGCCCGCGCGTGTGGTCATGCTGAATCCTCTGGCTATGCCTTGCGCCTTATACCACGCCCGGTGCAAGCGCCATACCGCCCGGGTCTTGACCGCCGCCCGGACCTGCGGCACAGGTCCGGCAATGGCAGCCCGAACGGAATAGGCCGGTCTTGTCCCTGTTGCGCCTTTTGATCCGGGCCCTGTTTGCCCGGCCCCGCCGCGGCCCTCGTGGCCGTCCGCGCCGCGCCGGGGCGTCGAATTCGCCCCCAAAGATCACCCGGACGATCCAGGGCCGCTGCACCGTGATCGACGGCGACACGGTCATCATTCAAGGCACAAGGCTGCGCCTGTTCGGGATCGACGCGCCCGAACTGGACCACCCCTATGGGCAGAAATCGAAATGGGCGGTGATCCGGATGTGCCAGGACCAGGTGGTCACCGCCGAACTGCATGAGAGTGTCTCGTACGACCGCAAAGTCGCGCGTTGCGTCCTGCCCGACGGGCGCGACATTGGCGCCGAACTGGTCCGGATGGGGCTGGCGCTGGACTGGCCCAAATTCTCGGGCGGCCGTTACGGCCATCTGGAGCCTGCGGGAATCCGGCGCAAGCTGTGGCGCGCGGACGCCCGGCAAAAGGGCCGGATGCCCCAGGCCCGCTGAACCGGCGCGCGCCGCTCAGCGCCGACTGCGCGCCAGGGTGAACAGGCCCGATCCGACAATCAGCGCCGACCCCAGCAGCATCGACGGGTCGGGCCGCTCGCCGAACACCAGCACGGCGAGGATCAGCGCGAAAACGAGGCGCGTGTAGCGAAACGGCGTCACCACCGACACTTCGCCCGAGCGCATCGCCACGGTCAGCGCGCTGTAGGCACCGACCCCGAACAGCGCCGCGCCGAGGATACGCAGCGCCGCCCCGGGCCCGGGAAGGACCGGCACCGCCCCGCTGGCGCCCTGCACCACCAAACCCGCCAGCGCCAGGACCCCCATGCCCAGGACCCCCAGTTGCGCATTCGTCACGGTCAGCGGCGCCGCGCGCGTGGCCAGATCGCGCCCGGCAAAGCCCAGCATCCCCAGCACCGCGAACAGCGCCGCCATGTCCACGCCCTGCCCCGAGGGGCGCAAGACCAGAAGAACGCCCAGGAACCCGATGCCGATCGCCGTCCAGCGGCGCCAGCCCACGCGTTCGCCAAAGACCCAGACCGCGCCGCCCACCACCACCAGTGGCGTGGCCTGCAAGATGGCAGAGGTCGCACCGAGATCGGCAAAGGCCAGCGCCAGCGAGTAGAACAACCGCCCGCAGAGTTCCATCGCCGAGCGGATCGACAGACCGCGCGACAGCCCACCCGCCGGCAGCACGCGTTCCCGGCGCAACCAGGCCATCGCCGCGAACAGCGCCATGCCCAGCAGGCCAAAGCCCGTCATCACCGTCGCCGCCGGCACCAGCTGCGTCGCGGATTTGACCAACGTGTCCTCGCAGGCGAAGGCCGCCATCGCCAGCACCATGAAGGTTGCGCCCCGCCGATTGGTGCTCACGCTTCGCTGACCCGTGCCAGCAGCGACTGGGCGGCAGCCTGTTCGCCGGCCCGTTTCGACCCGGCCTTGGCCCGCGCCGCGTTGCCGTCGGCCAGGCGCACCTCGATGGTGAAGACCGGCGCGTGCGGCGGGCCCTCGCGGCTGATTTCGACGTAGACGGGCGGCGCCTCGCCCCGCGCCTGTGCCCATTCCTGCAACGCGGTCTTGGCGTCGCGCGCGTCGGCTTCGACACGCGCGACGCGATCGGCCCAATGGCGCAGGATCACCGCGCGCGCGGCCTCGAGCCCGCCGTCCAGGTAGACCGCCGCAAGGACGGCCTCCATCGCGTCGCCCAGCAGCGCCTCTTTTCGGCGTCCCCCTGACAGCATCTCGGAGCGGCCCAGCTTCAGCACCGCGCCCAGGTCGATGGCGCGCGCGACATCGGCGCAGGTTTCCTTGCGCACCAGGGCGTTGAACCGGGGCGCCAGTTGGCCTTCGGTCGCCTGGCGGTCAGCGGCGAACAGGGTCTCGGCGATGACCAGGCCCAGCACCCGGTCCCCCAGGAACTCGAGCCGCTGGTTGTGCGGCCGCGTGGCGGACCCCGCCGAGGCGTGGGTCAGCGCCCGGATCAGCAGCTCGGTCCGGGCGAAATCATGACCCAGCCGCTGGGCAAAGGCAGCGAGGTCGGACGACAATGTGAGTCCCTTGGCCATGGCTCAATCCAGCGCGTGCAGAAAACGGTCGGACCGCCAGGTCCAGAACGCCAGCATCGACGATCCCGCCGACGAAAAAACCACCCGGTCGGCGCGACCGATCAGGTTTTCGAAGGGCACGAAACCCACGCCACCTTGCGACTGCGGAAAGCGGGAATCCAGCGAATTGTCGCGGTTGTCGCCCATGAAGAAAAACTGCCCGTCGGGCACCGTGAATTCGGCGGTGTCATCGGCGCGCCCCCCGTCCCGGATGCTGAGCACGCGATAGCGCACGCCGTTGGGCAACGTCTCGATCTCGCGCTGCTTGCGGCAATCGCCGCCGGGCTGCGGGTGGTTGCGGCAACGCGGCAACTGCGCGGCAGCCCCCTGGGGCGCATAGGGTTCGATGTAGTCTGACACCGCCTCGCGCCGAACGGGTTCGCCGTTGATGTAGAGCAGCCCCGCGCGCATCTGGATGCGGTCCCCGGGCAGGCCGATCAGTCGCTTGACATAGTCCTCGCCGCTGACCGGGTGGCGAAACACGACGATGTCCCCGCGCTCGGGCATCCGGGCGAACAGACGTCCCTCGATCGGGCACAGACCCATCGGGCAGGACCAGCGCGACCAACCATAGGCCATCTTGTTCACGAACAGGAAATCGCCGATCAGCAGCGTTTCCTTCATCGACCCCGAGGGGATCCAGAACGGCTGGAAAAAGACCGTGCGGAACAGGCCCGCGAGGAGCAGCGCCCAGAAGACTGTCCTGGCGGTCTCGCGCCAGCCTTCGCCTTTGCGCGTCGCGGTATCGGTCACGGCCCTGGTCCCTCTGGTTTCAGGGCTCTTTGGGCGCGGTGGGGGGCGGTGTCAAGCCGCCCGCCCCTCATTCGCCGAAGTGCAGCGAGTGGAAGAACCGGTCGGGCCGCCAGGTCCAGAACGCCAGCATCGAGGTCCCCGCGGACGAGAACATGACCCGGTCGGCGCGGCCGATCAGGTTTTCGACCGGCACGAAACCGACGCCGCCGGCGGTCTGCGCAAACCGCGAGTCGACCGAATTGTCGCGGTTGTCGCCCATGAAGAACACGTGCCCCTCGGGCACGGTGAAGACCGGCGTGTTGTCGGCGAACCCGTTGTCCTCGATGTTCAGGACCGGGTAGCTGACACCGTTGGGAAGGGTCTCGATCTCGCGGCCCTTCCGGCACTCGCCGCCCTGCCCCACCGGCGCATTCTCGCAGCGCGGATACTGGCCGGCCGCGCCCTGACGCTCATAGAGTTCGACGAAATCGCCATCAGGCCGGCGGCCCACCGGCGTGTCGTTGATATAGAGCAGCCCCGCGCGCACCTGGATGCGGTCGCCGGGCAGGCCGATCACCCGCTTGATCAGATCGTCGCCGCTGACCGGGTGGCGGAACACCACGATATCGCCGCGCTCGGGCAAAGCGCCGAAGATCCGCCCCGAAATCGGGCACAGCGCAAAGGGGCAGGAATAGCGCGAATAGCCATAGGCCATCTTGTTCACGAACAGGAAATCGCCGATCAGCAGCGTTTCCTTCATCGACCCCGAGGGGATCCAGAACGGCTGGAAGAACAGCGTCCGGAACAACCCGGCGATCACCAGCGCCCAGAAGATGGTCTTCACGGTCTCCCAGAGACCTTCCTTCTTTTCGGTGGCTGCGGCCATGACGGGCTCCCTGTTCCGATGCCCGGGTGTCATGCGGCCCGGGCGCGATGCTGTCAAGCGCCAGAACCCGGCCTTCAGCGGGACGTGAGCGGGAAAGGGGGCCAGCCCCCTCGCCGCTTGCGCGGCTCACCCCCGGGATATTTCCGGCACAAAGAAGGGCCGTTTACCGTTTCTTAATCCCGCCCTTCTTTGTGCTGCAAATATCCTCCGGGAGGGTCCGGGAGGGTGGAAAACCCTCCCGGCGGTCGCAACCCGCGCGGGGGGTGGGCTTCAAGCCAGGGGGCGGGCCTCGATCACCACGAAGGCCTGGGCCCAGGGGTGGTCGTCGGTCAGCGAGACATGCACCACCGCCTCATGCCCCGGCGGCGTCATCGCCGCCAGCCGTTCGGCCGCCCAGCCCGTCAGCACCATCACCGGCTGCCCGCCGCGGCGGTTGGCGACGCCCATGTCCTTCCAGGAGATCCCCATCGCCAGCCCGGTTCCCAGGGCCTTGGAGCACGCCTCTTTCGCGGCCCATCGCTTGGCCAGCGTGCCGACCTCGTCCTTGCGCCGTGCGGCCTTGGCCAGTTCGATGTCGGTGAAGACGCGCTTTCGGAACCGGTCCCCGAAGCGGTCCAGCGTGGCGGCGATACGGTCGATGTTCGCCAGATCGGTGCCGATGCCCAGGATCACTCGAACCGGACCTCGCCGCTGGCCTGGTTGAGACGGATCTCCATCCGTTCGGCGATCGCCGGCTGACCGGATTCCATCCCCGCGTGCCAGTGCCCGACGGGGACCGACAGCAGCAGCCCCTTGCCCGGGTCGTAGCTGGCGGCGATCCCCGGCACGTCGATCGAGAAGAACCCCGTCCCCGGCGCGGCCGAGGCGACCCGGCATTGCCGGTAGACCGGCCCGTCCTGGTCCCCCGATGGCATCAGGATCAGAAGATGCGCCGCGCAGCAGACCGGTTCGCCGCCGGTGTCCAGCAGCGCCACGCGGATCGCGCCGTTCGCATAAGTGCGGCTGTTCTGGTCCCAGGGTTCGGCGATATTCGCGGGACTGGCGATCCAGTCGCAATCGGCCACGACCTGCGCCGGGGCGGACAGCGGCACGGCGGCAACAAGGGCAACGAGGGCGCAAAGGGAAAGGGCTTTCATGAATTCCTCCGGGGCGAATGCCGGGGCATCATCGCCCGCGCGGGCCCGCCGGGCAAGCCGCGGGTGGGTCACGATGCGCTCAACGGCGCGGTCAGGATCTTCAGCGCGGCCAGAGCGAACAGCAGCGCGAACACCGCGTCGAACCCGCGCCGCGCCCTGAGATAGGCACGCGCGACCGGCGGGGCGGAAAACAGCAGCGCCATCGCGCTCAAGGTCACGGCCGAGGTCGCGAGGCACGCCAGCCCGACCTGCCACAGCACGGCCACCGGCGCATCCGCCGGCACAGCCAGCGCAAAGACCGCGCCCCAGAACAGCACCGCCTTGGGGTTGGTCAGGTGGATCAGCGCGCCCCGGGCCCAGACCCGACGCAAGCCGTCGGCGACCGGCCGGGCCATCCTGGTGGCGCCGGGACGCAGCGCGGCACGGGCCGATTTCCACGCCAGCCACCCCAGATAGCCCGCCCCGGCATAGCGCAGCAGCGCGAAGATCCAGGCGTGGCTGAGCATCGCGGCGCCCAGGCCCAGCCCGGCGAGCAGGCCCCAGACGGCCGAGCCCGTCACCACCCCCCAGGCCAGGGCAAGCCCCGGCGCGCGTCCGCCCTCCATGGCCGAGCCGGTGATCGCCAGCGTCGCCGGCCCGGGCGAGACAATGGCCACCATCCAGCCCAGCAGGATCGGCAACAGGTCGTGAAACGGCATGTCCGGGTCAGCCGCGGGCCGCATCCATCAGGCGGCGCATCTCGCGGATCGCCGGGTCGAGGCCCAGGAACACCGCCTCGGAAATCAGGAAATGACCGATGTTCAACTCGCGGATCTCGCGGGTCGCGGCAAACGGCGAGACCGTGGCAAAGCTGAGCCCGTGGCCGGCGTGCACCTCGATCCCGGCGGACTGTGCCAGGCGGGCGCCGCGCAGCAAGGCGGCCAGTTCCAGTGCCGCCGCTTCGACCGCCCCCTCGGCCACCAGGTCGCAATAGCGGCCGGTGTGCAGTTCCACCACCGGGGCGCGGACGCGCGCGGCGGCTTCGATCTGGCGCGGATCGTGGCCGATGAACAGCGACACGCGGCTGCCGGCCTCGGTCAGCGGTGCGATGAAATCGGCCAGTCGGTTCATGTCGCCCGCCACGTCGAGCCCGCCCTCGGTGGTGCGTTCCTCGCGCTTCTCGGGGACCAGGCAGACGGCGTGCGGGCGGTGGCGCAGGGCGATGGCCTGCATTTCCGTCGTCGCCGCCATTTCAAAGTTGAGCGGAATCGCGATCGCCGCCATCAGGCGGTCGATATCGCTGTCGATGATGTGGCGGCGGTCCTCGCGCAGATGGGCCGTGATGCCGTCGGCCCCGGCCTCTTGTGCGACCAGCGCGGCGCGCACCGGATCGGGATAGGCAGCGCCCCGCGCGTTGCGCAGCGTGGCGACGTGGTCGATGTTCACGCCCAGGCGAAGCGGCGCAAGCGGGGGGGCGGCGGTCATGTCTCGTCTCCGGTATCCAGGGCGCGCTGGCGGTGGCGCGCGGCCTCGAATCGTTGTTTCAGGCGCTTCTGGCGGCTGCGCTGATAGGCGCGCACCAGCGGCAGGTGCACGAAATACGCGGCCACGGCAAAGGGCAAGCCCAGAAGCAGGCCGCCCACCATATAGGGCAGGTAGACCTCGTGCCAGAAGCTGACAAGCCGGCCCCAGTGCACGGGGTCGCCCGTGATGACGGTGAACAGGTTGTGCGACAGTTCGCTGCCAGCGCGGCCGATGGCGCTGATGACGCCCGACACGGACATCCGCACCTCGGTTCCCAACAGACGCCCGCCCAGTTCGAGCCCGCCCGCCGCCATCAGCGGAAAGGTCAGCGGGTTGCCGTAGAACGTGGCCAGCAACGCCGCCAGGATGTTGCCGCGAAAGATCCAGGCGACCAGCGCGGCGGTGACGAAATGCAACCCGTAGAGCGGCAGGAAAGAGACATATAGCCCCGCGGCGATGCCGATGCAGATGCGCTCGGGCGAATCGGGAAGCCGGCGCATCCGGTGCAGGATATAGGTTGCCGCCCGACGCCACCCGCCGCGCGGCCAGAAGAATTCCGCAATCGTCCGCAGCAGGGGTCTGGTGTCTCGGCGCTTGAAGATCACGCGCGGCGGTCCGGATTCAGGGTTGGCGGTTCGGGTCTCGTTGGCGGATGACCTGGGCGACGTCGGTTTCGGCGGAAAGAATGGTCAGGATACGATGAAGATGCTCGGCATCCGATACGTCGATCTCGACGAAAATGCGGAAATAATCGGGTTTTCGGTCCAGAAAGCGCAGATCCGAGATATTCGCGCCCTGTTCGCCGATCAGGCTGCACACCCGGCCCAGCACACCGGCGCTGTTGGTGATCGTCAGCTCCAGCGAGACGGTGTGACAGGCGGGATGCTTGCCGCCATGCCATTGCAGGTCGATCCAGCGTTCGGGCTGGCTTTCAAAGGCCGCCAGCGCCTCGCAATCGATCGCATGGGCGACGACCCCCTTGCCGCGATAGGTGATGCCGACGATCCGTTCGCCCGGCACCGGCTGGCAGCAGGCGGCGCGGCGGAACGGTATATCGGGGTCCAGCCCCGACACGGGGCGCGAGACATCGACCTCGGGCCCGGTCAGGGCGGCGGTTTCGGGATAGAGCTGCTCGACCACCGAGCGCGCGCTGATCTCGGCCGCGCCGATCCGCGACAGCAGATCGTTCGGCCCTTTCAGCCCCTGCGCCCGGGCGGCGGTGTCCAGCGCCTTGTCGGTGACCTTGCGGCCGACCTTTTCGAACGCGACCCGGGACAGTTCGCGCCCCAGCCGAATGAAGCGTTCGCGGTCTTCCTCGCGCAGCGCCCGCCGGATCGAGGCCTTGGCCCGCCCCGTGTACACCAGTTCGATCCACGAGTTCTGCGGGCGCTGTCCCTCGGCGGTGATGATCTCGACCGACTGACCGTTCCTGAGCCGCGTCCACAGCGGCACGCGCAACCCGTCCACCTTGGCCGAAACGGTCGCGTTGCCGATGCGGGTGTGGATCGCATAGGCGAAATCCAGGGGCGTCGCACCCTTGGGCAGTTGCACCACGTCACCCTTGGGGGTGAAGCAGAACACCTGATCGGCATACATCTCCATCTTGACGTGTTCGAGGAACTCGTCGTGATCCTCGGAGCTGTCCAGACGTTCGGTCAGGCCCGCGATCCAGCGCGCAGGGTCCACCGCGAACGGGTTGGCGGTGCGGGTGCCGTCCTTGTAGGCCCAATGCGCGGCGACCCCGGCCTCGGCGACCTCGTGCATCTCGCGGGTGCGGATCTGCACCTCGACCCGCTTGCCATCGCGCCCTGAGACGGTGGTGTGGATCGACCGGTACCCGTTCGACTTGGGCTGGCTGATGTAGTCCTTGAACCGGCCCGGCACCGCGCGCCACCGCTGATGGATCAGCCCCAGGACCTGATAGCACTGGGCCACGTCATCGACGATGATGCGAAAGCCGTAGATGTCGGACAGGCGGCTGAAGGACAGCTCCTTTTCCTGCATCTTGCGCCAGACGGAATAGGGTTTCTTCGCCCGGCCATAGACCGTGCCGTCCAGCCCGGCCTTTTCCAGTTCGAAGCGGATGTCGGCGGTGATGCGGGCGATCACGTCGCCCGATTCGCGCTGCAAGGTGATGAAGCGGCGCAGGATCGAATTGCGCGCCTCGGGGTTGAGCACGCGAAAGGCCAGATCCTCCAGCTCCTCGCGCATCCATTGCATCCCCATCCGCCCGGCCAGCGGCGCGAAGATCTCCATCGTCTCGCGGGCCTTTTGGGCCTGCTTGTCGGGGCGCATCGACCGGATGGTGCGCATGTTGTGCAGACGGTCGGCCAGCTTGACCAGGATCACGCGCATGTCGCGCGACATCGCCATCAGCAGCTTGCGGAAATTCTCGGCCTGCTTGGCCGCGCCGCTCTTGACCTCGGACGACAGTTGCAGGTTGGTCAGCTTGGTCACGCCATCGACCAGTTCCGCCACGTCATGGCCGAACAGCCCCTGGACCTCGTCATAGGTCGAGCGCGTGTCCTCGATCGTGTCGTGCAGAAGCGCGGTGACGATCGTCGCGTCATCGAGCCGCATCTCGGTCAGGATCGAGGCGACGGCGACGGGATGGGTGAAGTAGGGCTCGCCCGAGTGACGGAACTGGCCCTCATGCATCGCCTCGCCATAGGCCCAGGCGCGGCGGATGAGGGCCTCGTCGCAGGTCGGATTGTAGTTGCGGATCAGCGCAACCAGATCGTCGGGCGTGATCACGGTCGATCCTGCCCGAAACGCCGGGTCAGTCCTGCTCGGGCTGGGCGGCGACGAGCTGGCGCAGCAATTGCTCCTCGCTCATGTCGTCCAGCACCGGGCGGTCGGCCTGCGCGCCCATGCGCAGGGCCATGTCGTCGTCCTCGGGCATGTCCACTTCGTTCTGGGTGCGCATCGATTCGATCAGACGCTCCCGCAGGTCGTCGGCGCCCTGGGTCTCGTCGGCGATCTCGCGCAGGGCGACGACCGGGTTCTTGTCGTTGTCGCGGTCCACGGTGATGGGCGCGCCGGCCGCAACCTCGCGCGCACGATGGGCAGCCAGGATCACCAGCTCGAAGCGGTTCGGAACCTTGTCAACGCAATCTTCGACCGTCACGCGGGCCATGAAGCACTCCATTTGCGGGAATGGGGAGGATCAGCCTGTGGTCTCTAATGCCATTCGACAGGATTGACAAGCGCGCGTTTCCGCGCAGTTGCGCCGACCGCGATCAAATCGGCCGGATTTCCGCCGTTTCCGCCGGATCGAGCCCCGCCAGCATCTGCCGAACGCTGCGACCAAGGATCGGATGAACCCAGTCGGGCGCGACATCGGCCAGGGGCACCAGGACGAATCCGCGTTCGTGCAGGCGCGGATGGGGCACGATCAACTCGCCGGGCGCCAGGCGCATCTGATCCGCCAGCGGCAGCCCCATCCAGTGACGGAAGGTCGCCACATCGGGCATCACCCGGTCGCCCGCCGCCAGCAGGTCCAGATCGATGACGCGCTGTCCCCAGCGCACCGTGCGCACGCGGCCCATCTCGGCCTCGATCGCGTGCAGCGCGGCCAGCGCCTCGGTGGGGGAAAGGGGCGACTCGGCGGTGGCGCAGGCGTTGACAAAGTCGGGGCCCGCCCCGGCGGGAAAGGCAGGGGTCGCATAAAGGTGTCCCAATCGCAGGTTTTTGAACCCCGCGCGTTTGATCTTTTCCACCGCATCCTTAACTAATGCAACGTTGGTCCCGAGGTCATCGAAGGCGTTGCTGCCGAGCGCCAACAGGAAGCGGTTGCGGTCGTCGTTTGTCACAATTATGGTCCTGACAGGTTCGTGTGCATTCCTGCGATCCGCCTGACCCCCGGACGATCTTGTGTCCCAAACGAGTGCTAGTGACGGGCGCGGCTTCAGACATACTGGCTGATGTTGCCGTATTTGAAAGGACGAAGGATGTTTTACAAGGATGAGCGACTTGCGCTGTTCATCGACGGCGCGAACCTCTTCGCTGCGGGAAAATCGCTCGGCTTCGACATCGACTACAAGCTGCTCCGCCAGGAGTTCATGCGCCGGGGCAAGCTGCTGCGCGCGTTCTACTATACGGCGCTGCTCGAGAATGACGACTATTCCCCGATCCGTCCGCTGATCGACTGGCTGAACTATAACGGCTACACGATGGTGACCAAACCGGCCAAGGAATACACCGACTCGCTGGGTCGCCGGAAGGTCAAGGGCAACATGGACATCGAACTGACGGTGAACGCGATGGAGATCGCCCATCGTCTGGACCACGCGGTGCTGTTCTCGGGCGATGGCGATTTCCGGCCGCTGGTCGAATCGCTGCAACGCCAGGGGGTGCGCGTCTCGGTCGTGTCCACGATCCGCTCGCAACCGCCCATGATCGCCGACGAATTGCGCCGCCAGGCCGACAATTTCATCGAGCTCGACGAGTTGCGCGACGTGATCGGCCGGCCGCCGCGCGAACCGCGGTTGCAACGCGACGAGGCGCATGTCGGGGCCGAGAGCACCGAAACCTGACCGTGCTGACGGCGCTGGCGGGCCTGTTCGCCGCGGCGTTCACGGCTGCGACGGTCTTGCCCTTTCAATCCGAACTGATCTTTGCCGGTCTTCAGATTGCGGGCCTGGCGCCGGTCTGGGCGCTGATCGTCGTGGCCTCGCTGGGCAACACGCTGGGCACCTATGTAAACTACTGGCTGGGCTGGCGGCTTGAAAGCGCCGGCGCGCATCGCTGGCTCAAGGTGCCCGATTCGCAATTCGCCCGCGCGCGGCTGTGGTGGGGGCGCTGGGGCGTCTGGACGCTGCTGCTGTCGTGGATGCCGGTGTTGGACCTGACCACCGTGATGGCCGGCTCGATGCGGACGCCGCTTTGGCAATTCACGCTGCTGGTCGCGCTGGCCAAGACCGGGCGATACCTGGCGCTGGCGGCCATCACCGCCGGCATCTTTGGCTGACGGTTCCGCGCCAGCCAATATCGAGGCCCCTTTCCCCTGCCACCGCTTTGCCGTTACAAAGACCCCATGAAATGGACGATCCCGAACACGCTGACAGTCCTGCGTTTGCTGGCCGCCCCCGGCGTGGCGGTGATGTTTCTCTATTTCGCGCGCCCCTGGGCGGACTGGTTCGCGCTGGTGCTGTTCCTGGTCGCGGCGATCACGGATTATTTCGACGGCTACCTGGCCCGCCTGTGGCGGCAGGAAAGCCGCATGGGCGCGATGCTGGATCCGATCGCCGACAAGGCGATGGTGGTCATCGCGCTGCTGGTGCTGACGGGCTATTCCGGCATGGACCCCTGGCTGATCCTGCCCGCCACGGTGATTCTGTTCCGTGAGGTGTTCGTGTCGGGCCTGCGGGAATACCTGGGCAACACCTCGCGCCTGCTGGCGGTGACGAAACTGGCCAAATGGAAGACCACCGCGCAGATGGTGGCGATCTCGACGCTGTTTGCCGCGCTGGGGCTGGAATACGTGCGCGAACAGGCGCTGGCCCGCAACCGCGAGGTCATTTCGGAAATGGCCTCGACCGGGATCGACGCGCAGCGCAATCTGCTGTCGCTGGCCAATCTCAGCGGGGAAACAGTCTGGACCGTGGGGCTGTTGCTGATCTGGATCGCGGCGGCGCTGACGGCCATCACCGGCTGGGACTATTTCCGAAAGGCCCTGCCGCATCTCGGGGATAGGGCGGAATGACGCTGACGGTTCTCTATTTCGCCTGGTTGCGCGAACGCATCGGACTGCCGCGCGAAACGGTCGAAACCGGCGCCGCAACCGTGGCCGACCTGGTGGCCGAACTCAGCGCGCGCGAGGCACGCTATGCGCTGGCGTTCTCGGACCTCAAGGCGGTGCGGGTGGCGCTGGACCAGGACCTGTCGGATTTCGACGCGCCGCTGGCCGGTGTGCGCGAGGTCGCCTTTTTCCCGCCGATGACCGGGGGCTAAGGCGATGGTGGTGCGGGTTCAGGCGACGGCGTTCGACTATGGCGCCGAAAGCGCGGCCTTCGCTGCGGGGGCGCGCGGCGCGGGCGCGGTGGTCACCTTTGCCGGGCTGGTGCGCGACAATGGCGGCGCGCTGACCGGCATGGAGATCGAGCATTACCCCGGCATGACCGAACGCGCCCTCGCCGGGATCGAGGCCGAGGCCACCGCGCGCTGGTCGCTGGATGCCGCGCTCATCATCCATCGCCACGGACCGATGGCGCCGGGCGAGATGATCATGATGGTGGCGACCGCCGCCCGTCACCGGGCCGAGGCCTTTGCCGCCGCCGAATTCCTGATGGATTACCTGAAATCCCGCGCGCCGTTCTGGAAAAAGGAATTTACGGCGGATGGCACCGACTGGGTCGCCGCCCGGGACGCCGACGAGGACGCGCTCAGACGCTGGTGATCTATTTGCCGGCCTGTGGCTGGCCGGCCGGATCGACAAAGACCACGGGCAGGGTGAATTCGGCGCGCTGGCCGCTGGCGCGGTCCACCACCTCGGTGCGCAGGGCATAGGCGCCGACCGCCCCCGACACGCGATAGGTGAGGTGAAAGAACCCGTCCAGCGGACTGCTGCGGCTGTCCAGTTGAATCGCGCCCATCGGCACCAGGCTGTCGGTCATCTGCCGACCGTCCGGCGTTTCCAGCGTAAAGGCGACATCGAACAGCAACTGGTTCACGTTGCCAGGCCGCGGGGTCAGGGAAAAGCCGTAGACCTCGACATAGGCCTCGACCGGTTCGCCGGCCAGATAGACGTTGTCGGCGCGCGGCTGGAACATGCCGAAGCCCTCGGCCCGGCCCTGCGTCAGATGGGCGTTGGTCACGCCAAATCCGGTGGCTTGCGTGACCTGTCGCAGAAAGGCGCGACCGGCGGCATAGGCCTCGGCCCGCTGACCGGAGGCTAGCAGGGCCTCGATCCGTGCCGCGGCGTCCTGGAGCGGATGCGCCCCCTCGCCCGGCAACGCCTGCACCGGCATCGGCGCGACACCACCATACAACAGGCCCGCGGCCATTCCCGACGCACCTTGCTGCGCGCCCGCCGGCAACGGCAGGGCCGCCAGCAAGGCCACAAGGCCCAATCGGGACCGCAATGTCATCTTGGAAACCCGGCGCATCGGTCTCACGGTATCGTTGTCAGAGGGACACTCTGCCCGCGCGGGCCGCATCCGTCTAGGCCCGCTCGCGGCGATGTGTTCCGTCAGGCGCGGCCATGAAGCTGCTGGCGCAGCGTCTCGGCCTCGTGCCGGGAATCGCGCAGACCGTCCATGGCGGCGCGCAGCTCGGCCTGAAGCTGGGCGATCTCGCGCGTCGTCTCGTCGTCGCGGTGATGGATATAGGCGATGGCCTGATCGCGCGTTTCCTCGGCCTCGTGCAGGGCGTGCGCCATGCGTTCGAGTTCGCCGAGATCGGCCTGCGTGACGCGGGTAAAGCGGTGGACCAGCCAGTTGGCGAACCAACCCAGCGCAAAGGCCAGCGTCAGCACGATGGCGGTCACGATGACGAATTCGGTGCGGTTCATGACGGTCTCCGGTTACTCGTCGGCTGCGGCGGGGGCGGCGTCGGCCTGGTCTTCGTCCCCGCTGCCGACGGTGGGGGCGACGTCCGCCGCGTCGGGCGCACCCGGGCGAGGACGGGGGCGCACGGTATCCGCGCCGGGGGTCTGGATCTCGAACGTGAGCTGCGCTTCCAGCGCCGGATCCAGCGGCTCGGGCGGCGCCTCGGGGCGGATCAGATGGAATTCGATACGGCGGTTGGCCTCGCGCCCGGCCTCGGTGCCGTTGTCAGCGATGGGATCGGCGGCGCCATAACCGCGCGCCACCAACGAGGCGACCAGGACCCGGCGCGCCAGCAGGGCGTTGATGACCGCCTCGGCCCGGGCCTGGCTGAGGTTGAGGTTGGTCTCCTCGCGGCCCTGGCTGTCGGTGTAACCCGCCACCTCGAACGGCAGTTCGCCGCATTCGTGCAACACGTCCGCGATCTGGTCGATGACCCGGCCCGAGGCCGTGTCGATCCGCGCCGAACCGGGGTCGAAATTGATCTTGGTTTCGGCCTGGATCGCCTGGATCCGCGCCTCGCAATTGTCGGGGGTCGGCGCATTGGCCACGGGGTCCAGGGCCTCGACATACTGGACGGTGGACTGGAACACCGCGTCCGCGCCCAGCCCCTGCACCACCGCCTGCGCGACCTGGTTGCGGACATCGGGATTGCCCGAATTGCCGGAAACACTGATCGTATCGGGGCGCACGCGCACGATGCCGTCATGCAGTTCCGACAGGGCCTCGACCCCGGTGAGCACGCGCAGCGCCCATCCTTGGGGCAGGTCGTCGGACAGGCGGGCGGCCATGTCCACGGCGCCGCGTCCGAACCGCGCGCCGGCCATCGCCTGCACCGCGTCGCGGATGCGTTCGTCGGGCAGGCGCCCGGCGATGGTGACGCGGCCCTCGGCATCGAGCGTCAGCACCACCTCGGGCGCGGCGGTGTCGGCGGCGTCGGTCGCGGGCGCTTCCTGGTGCGAGGCGTCCAGGCTGAAGGCATCGGGCAGCGAGGTTTCCAGCCGCCCCACGGCGCGGTCATAGGCGGCCGCATCGACGGTGTGGGCGGCGACCAGGACCACCGTTCCATCGGAAATCGTCAGGCTGCCGTCGCCCAGCGCGGCCAGCGCCGCGATCGAGACCGCCGCGGCCTCGCCCCAGCGTGGCGAGGGGGCGCCCAGCGCCAGCGGACAATTCAGCCGCTGCGTGCCACCGGCCGCGACCAGCGCGTCGGCGATCGCGGTCTGCGCCGCGTCGGTATCGGCGGAACAGGCCGTGACACGCAGCGCGCCGGCCTCGGCATCGACGCGCAACAGGAACGGCGCGGCGACCGGGCGCGGGGCGATCAGGTCCAGCGCCAGGACCTGCCCGCGGGGCGCGATCTCGCGCAGCGCGGCCTCGAGCGTGCGGCGCGCCTCGGCGCTGTCCACCAGCGCCTCGACCTCGATCCGGCCGGCCGAGACGGAAATGCGGCCAACGCGGAACCGTTGCAGCGCCTCGACGGCAAAGGCCTCGGCCGCGACCCAGCCCCCCGGCACGGCGTAATCCGACGTTTGCAGCATGTCCTCGACACGGGCACCGGGCAGCGCCGCGGACAGCCGGTCGGTGATCGGATTGTCGCCCTCGTCGGCGGGCACCAGGCCGATGACGGAAATCTCGTCGCGATTGCGCATCACCTCGATGCGGAACACCGGCGCCACGACGGCGGCGTGGCGCGCCACGGCGATCGTTTCGCTGATGCGCGAGGCGTCCATCACCGCGCCCGCCACCTGCAAGGCGCGGATGCGCGCGCTTTCGTCCGGCGCGCTGCCACCCAAGGTCACGTTCAACCCGTCCGGCTGGACGCTCACCCATGTCAGCCCTGCCTCGGTCATCGCGGCGCGCAAGGCGCTGGTGTTGCGATGCTCGACCAGGGTCGTCATCGCCATGGCCGCGCCCAGCGCAAGCAGGGCCGCAAGGACGAAGGCCGCCACCGAATAGAGCAAGGGTTTGTTGAACATGGGCCTTCCTGCGCGGTTGCCGGACGGATCTGACCTAGCCCCATGCGGGCGGCGATGCAATCAGACCAGAAGCGCGGCGGCGAAAATCAGCACAACGATCAACCCGGCGTCGCGATTCGAATGGAACAGTTTGAGACACAAGGCGGAATCGTTGATGTTCAGCCGCCCGAGCTGCCAGTTCATATGCGCGCCAAAGGCCCATGCTCCCGCCAATGTGAGCGACAGGCGCAACGGTTCGGCAAGCGGCGCCAGCGCATAGATGATCGCCAGCGACATCAGCACGACCGACACCACCAGGAACCCCCTGAGCCAGTTCTCGCTGTTGTCGCCGAACAGCCGCGCGGTGGACTTGACGCCGATCAGCGCGTCGTCCTCGCGGTCCTGGTGGGCATAGATGGTGTCGTAGAACAGCGTCCAGGCGATCCCGGCGAGGTAGAGAACCACCGCCGGCCAGTCCAGCGCGCCGGTCTGCGCCGTCCAGGCCAGCAGGGCGCCCCAGTTGAACGCCAGCCCCAGAAAGACCTGCGGCCACCAGGTGAAGCGTTTCGCAAAGGGATAGATCGCCACCGGCAACAGCGACAGCACCCCCAGCCAGATCGCGGCGGCGTTGAAGGTCAGCAGCAGCAGGAACCCGGCCAGCGCCTGGATACCCATCCACATCAGCGCCTCGCGCACGGTGACCGCCCCGGCCGCCAGCGGCCGGTTGCGCGTGCGTTCGACCAGCGGGTCGATGTCGCGGTCGGTGATGTCGTTCCAGGTGCAGCCCGCGCCGCGCATCAGGAAGGCACCCAGCGCGCAGGCGATCATGATCCACAGCGTATGCGCGCCCGCCGTTTCGGGATGCGCCAGCGCCCCCAGCAAGGCCCCCCACCAGCAGGGCAGCAGCAGCAGCCAGGTGCCGATCGGCCGGTCGGCGCGGCTGAGCCGCAGGTAGGGGCGCAATTCGTCCGGCGCCCGGGTATCGACCCAGTTCCCTTCGACCCGGTCGGCGATCGGCCGGTCGGACGCGGGCCTGTCACCCTCTGGTCTTTGGTTGTCGCCGGTCATACAGTTTCGTCCATGCCCGAGAGTCTGCCCCGAAACGATCCCCGCCCCAAGGTGCGCCTTTTTCTAGAGCAAGCTCTGGGGGCAGGGCAACACGTTCCCTTGACGCAGGACCAGGCGCATTACCTGGGCAACGTCTTGCGCCTGACCGACGGGGCCGAGATCGCGGTGTTCAACGGCACCCAGGGCGAATGGCGTGCGCGCATCGACCAGTTGGGCAAGCGGGGCGGGACTGTCGTCTGCGTCGATCCCGTCGCACCGCAGCGCGACCCGCCGGACCTGTGGCTGATCTTCGCACCGATCAAGAAGGCGCGGACGGATTTCATCGTCGAAAAGGCGGTCGAGCTGGGCGCGGCCCGCATCCTGCCCGTGCAGACCGATTTCACCAATTCCGAACGCATCCGCCGCGACCGGCTTCAAGCCCACGCGATCGAGGCCGCCGAGCAGTCGGCCGGAACCTTCGTCCCCGAGGTGAGCGAGCTGCAACCCCTGTCGCGGTTGCTGTCCGGCTGGCCCGAAGGGCGCGCATTGTGGTGGGCGGACGAAGGGCTGGCCGGGGCCGATGCAACCGGGCTGGCCGACCCGGCCCCGCCGCCCGCGGCGATCCTGATCGGGCCCGAGGGCGGCTTTTCGCCGGCCGAACGCGCGCGCCTGACCGCGCTGCCATTCATTCGCCGCCTGTCGCTGGGGCCGCGCATCTTGCGCGCGGACACCGCCGCGGTCGCGGCGCTGACGCTGTGGCAGGCGCGCCATGGCGACTGGGGCTGAGCGCCGATGGCCGGCTTCCTGCGCCCCCAGGCCCGCGCCGCGCTTGCCCGCTGGGCCGAAACCGGCATCGCGCTGGCGGTGACGGGGCTGGGCGCCTGGTGGGCGTGGACCGGGCTGGGGCTGCTGCGCTGGGGCGCCATCGCGCTGGCCGTGATCGGCGCCGCGCTGACCTTTGGCGCCGTGCAGCGCGCGCGCTTCCATCGGCCGGGCCAGGCGCCCGGTCTGGTCGAGCTGGACGAGGGCGAGGTGCGCTATCTCGGTCCACGCGGCGGCGGCGTGCTGGCGCTGGACCGGATGGCCTCGTTGTCGATCAGCGCCGACCGCCGGTTCTGGCTGGCGGAATCGCTCGATGGTGGCATTCTCGCCGTGCCCTGCACCGCCCAGGGCAGCGAGGTTCTGTTCGACGCCTTTTCCACCCTTCCCGGCCTGGACATGGAGCGCCTGCTGCGACTCGCCGCCCAGCCCCCCGGCGAGCGGGCGCAAACGATCTGGCAGCGGCGCGCATTGCACCTCTTGACTTGACCCGCCCCGCGCGACAGGTCTGGGGTCCAATTTGTCATCCCGGAGCACCCTTGCCATGTCCATCCCCCAATCCGGCGGCGGGCCGATCGAGCATCGCGACCAGTTGGCCGAATACCTTGCTTCGGGGTGCAAACCGGCCAGCGACTGGCGCATCGGCACCGAGCACGAGAAGTTCGGCTACTGCAAGGACAGCCTGAAACCCCTGCCTTACGCGGGCGAACATTCGATCCTCAGCGTGCTGGAGGGGTTGCGCGACCGCTACGGCTGGCAGCCGGTGCTGGAAGGCGACAAGCTGATCGGCCTGACGCTGAACGGCGCCAACGTCAGCCTGGAGCCGGGCGGCCAACTGGAGCTGTCGGGCGCCCCTCTGGAATCGATCCACCAGACCTGCGACGAGGTGAACGAACACCTGCGCGAGGTGAAATCCATCGCCGACGGGATCGGTGTCGGGTTCATCGGCCTGGGTGCGGCACCGATCTGGACGCATGACGACATGCCGCTCATGCCCAAGGGGCGCTACCGGCTGATGGACAACTACATGCAGACCGTCGGCACCCATGGCACGCAGATGATGCGGCGCACCTGCACGGTTCAGGTGAACCTCGACTTTGCGTCCGAGGCCGACATGGTGCAGAAGTTCCGCGTGGCGCTGGCGCTGCAACCGGTGGCAACGGCGCTCTTTGCCAATTCGCCGTTTTTCGAGGGCAAGCCGAACGGCCACAAGTCCTGGCGCTCGCGCATCTGGCGCGATCTGGACCCGGCGCGCACCGGCACCCTGCCCTTCGCCTTCGAGGACGGCATGGGGTTCGAACGCTATGTGGATTACGCGCTCGATGTGCCGATGTATTTCGTCTATCGCGACGGCAAGTATATCAACGCTCTCGGCCAGTCGTTCCGCGATTTCCTGAACGGTCGGCTGCCCGCGTTGCCGGGCGAGGTGCCGACCCTCAGCGACTGGGCCGATCACCTGACCACCATCTTCCCCGAGGCACGGCTGAAGAAATACCTGGAAATGCGCGGCGCCGACGCCGGCCAGTGGCGCAGGCTCTGCGCGCTGCCGGCGCTGTGGGTCGGGATGCTCTATGACCAGACGGCGCTGGATGCGGCCTGGGACCTGTGCAAGCACTGGGACGCCGAAACCCGCGAGGCCCTGCGCGTCGCGGCCAGTGTGGACGGGCTACAGGCCGAAACCCACGGCGTGCGGATGCTGGACCTCGCGCGCGAGGCGGTGGCAATCGCCGAAACCGGGCTCAAGGCCCGGGCCCGTCCGGGTGCGGGCGGGCTGCTGCCCGACGAGACCCACTTCCTGAACGCGTTGAAGGAAAGCGTCGAGACCGGCATGGCCCCGGCGGACGAACTTTTGCAGCATTACCGCGATGACTGGCACAGCGATCTGACCCGGATCTACCAGCAATTTGCCTATTGAACCGGGTCCGGGCGGCGACCGCGCCGCCCGGCACCCTGACGGGTCACATGCGCTTGGGGTTCGGACCGAACATGTTGTCACCCGGCTCGCTGTCGCGGATGTAGAAGAACAGCAGCACCACAAATCCCAGCAACGGGATCAGCATCAGCAACAGCCACCACCCCGAATAGCCGATGTCGTGCAACCGGCGCACGCTGACCGCCAGCGACGGCACGAAGGTGGCCAGCGAAAACAGCCCGCCCAGCACGCCGATGTTGCCGTGCCCGCCGAACAGCATGGAATCGACCAGCCCCAGAACCAGATTCGCGATGATGATGGCCAGCACATACCACCAGAACTCCGAGCGCTGCGCGCGCCCCGAAAAGGTGGCGTATTTCTGAAAGCAGGTCTGAACCGCGGTTTGAAAGTCCATGACAAAAGGTCCCTTGGTGGAAAAAACAAACGAACCGCGCCAAGTGTATTTTGACGCGGCCAAATAGCAACGGGATTTTCACGCCCGCCGGGTCACGCCCCCCGACTGCGGCGCAACGAAAAAGGCCGCGACGGGGGAAACCGTCGCGGCCTTTTCCATGGCGTGGCGGAACAGCGCCCGGGGCGGATCAGCCCGCCTTGGCGCGGAATTCCCGCATCAGGAAATCGGGGACATGATCGCCCATGCCGACCACGGGCTGATCGTCGCGCGGGCCGCGTTCGCGGCGGCCCCGACCGCGCTTGTCGTCGCGCTTGTCGTCGCGCCGGTCGTTCTGGCGGTCGTTCTGGCGGTCGTCGCGCGCCTCGTCTCGCTGGGGCGCGGGGGCTTCGACCGGGGCGGCCTCGACCACGGCGACCACGGCGACTTCGGCCGCCTCGATCGCCGGGGTTTCGACGGGCTTCTCGCGCCGGCGGCTTCCACGCTCGCCGCGGTCCCCCCGTTCGCCCCGTTCGCTGCGCTCACCGCGCTTGCGGTCACCGCGCGCCGGTCTCTCGGTTCGCTCGGGCCGCGACGCGGCCTCGGCGGCGGCTTCGGCGAAGCCTTCGGGCGCCACACCGCGCGGCAGTTGCCGTTGCAGCAGGTGCTCGATCGCGGCCAGATACTTGTCGTCCGAGGGCGTCGAGATGGTGAAGGCCTTGCCCTTGCGCCCGGCGCGCCCGGTGCGGCCGATGCGGTGCACATAGTCCTCGGAATGGGACGGCACGTCAAAGTTGAAGACGTGGCTCACGGCCGGAATGTCCAGGCCGCGCGCCGCCACATCCGAGGCGACCAGCAGCCGGACCGTGCCGTCACGGAACCCGTCCAGCGTGCGGGTGCGCACCGACTGGTCCAGGTCGCCATGGATGGGCGATGCGTCGAACCCGTGCTTTTTCAGCGACTTGGCCACCACGTCCACATCAATCTTGCGGTTGCAGAAGATGATGGCGTTGGTGCAGGCGTCACCTTCAGAGGCGATGAGCGCGCGCAGCATGGCGCGTTTCTCGCTGAAGGCGCGGTCGCGGCGCGTCGGCGTCAGCTCGATCAGTTGCTGTTCGATCGTCTCGGCGGTGGTCGCCTGGCGCGCGACCTCGACCCGGGCCGGGTTCGACAGGAACATGTTGGTGATGCGCTCGATCTCGGGCGCCATGGTGGCCGAAAAGAACAACGTCTGCCGGGTGAAGGGCGTCAATTGGAAGATCCGCTCGATATCGGGGATGAACCCCATGTCGAGCATCCGGTCGGCTTCGTCCACGACCATCACCTCGACCCCGGTCAGCAAAAGCTTGCCGCGCTCGAAATGGTCGAGCAGGCGACCCGGGGTGGCGATCAGCACATCGACACCGCGGTCGATCAGCTTGTCCTGTTCGGCAAAGGACACACCGCCGATCAGCAACGCCTTGGTCAGCTTGGTGTGCTTGGCGTAGACATCGAAATTCTCGGCGACCTGCGCGGCCAGTTCGCGCGTCGGCGCCAGAACCAGCGACCGCGGCATCCGCGCCCGCGCCCGTCCGCGCGACAGGCGCGTGATCAGCGGCAGCGTGAACGAGGCCGTCTTGCCCGTGCCCGTCTGGGCAATGCCCAGAACGTCGCGGCCGGTCAGGGCCTCGGGTATGGCCTGGGCCTGGATCGGTGTGGGGGTTTCATAGCCGGCTTCGGCGATGGCTTTCAGGACCTTGGGGTCCAGCTTCAAATCGGAAAAAGTGGTCATTCGCGTCCGTGATTTGCGGCGTCGGGCCGCAATAAAATGATGGGACGCCCTGTTTTCGCGCCCCGCGGCGATCGGCCTTGTCCGTGCGACTCGCACAGGCTGGTAGGGGCGCCCTAGCGCATTTCCCGACAACGGTCAATCTGGATAGGGGGTTTCGCCCCTTTCCCGGGGCGATTCCGCGCGAATTGGGGCGAAACCGTGACCGGCGGCGCCGCGGTGCCTTGGTTAATCCGCAATTAACCTTCATTTCGCCCCACCGCGTCCCAAAGCCGACCGCAATCGGGCGCCAGAACAGGATCATCCAATCCACAGGACACCCTGTCATGAATGCCCGCGCCGACTTCCAGAGTGAAAGCCTGATCGTCCAGCCCGCGGCCGAGGCCCTCGATATGTTCCACACCCCGATCCAGGCCGTTCTGCCTGCGCCTGCCCAGTTCGACGCGGTCACGAACCTGATCAAATCGGTCTTTCAGGTGCCCGCCGTCGCGGTCGCCCTGCATGGATCGCACGCCACCGCCGAAGGCGGCGTCTACCGCGCGTTCCTGGAAATCCCCCTCATCAAGGAGGACGCGGTGATCGGCGCGCTGCGCATCCTAGACACCTGCGACCGCACGTTCACGGACCACGACTGCCAGTTGCTGGAAGGCTTCGCCAAACTGGTCGTCGATCAGGTGGACCTGTGGTCCGAGGCCAGCCGCGACGTGCTGACCGGCGCAATGACGCGCCGTGCCTTCACCGATTCCCTGCGCAAGACCTTTGCCGCCCGCGCCCGGGCCGGCAACAAGGCGTCGCTGGTGTTCTTCGATCTGGACCACTTCAAGCGCATCAACGACACGCTGGGGCACCCGGCCGGCGATGCGGTGCTGAAGACCGTGGCGCGCACCGTGCTGCGCGAACTCAGGGTCGAGGACAGCTTTGGCCGCATCGGCGGCGAGGAATTCGCGATCATGGTGGCCAACGCCGATGCCGCGACCGCCACGGATGTCGCCGAGCGCGTGCGCCGTGCCATCGAACGCGCCGCCATTCCCGGCTATGACCAGTTGTCCGTGACCGCCAGTTTCGGCGTGGTCGAAGCGACCCATGCCATGCTGGATGTCGAGGACTGGACCGACCGGGCCGACGCGCAGCTCTATGCCGCCAAGAATTCGGGCCGCAACCGCGTCTGCGTCGAGGAAACCAGCTTTCCCCGCGTCGCCGCGTTGAACTGACCGGCGCGGCGGCGCCCCATACCCAGGGTCTTCGGGCCGGGCCTCGTGGTTGCGGGCGCCCGGCCCGTTTCGCATGTTTGGGCGGATTTCCCCACCCCCGCCTTGCGTTCGCCGGTCCGCACACTAAGTCGTGAGGTCAGGATTGAACCCTTTCTTCACGGGACGCGACCCATGGTCACTGCGATGCACAAACTGCGATCGGACCCCGCCATGACCCGCGCCCTGCTTGCCCTCGCCCTTCTGTTCGCCCTGTCGCTGCCTGGGTCGATGGCCCTGGCCTCGGTCCCGTCGTGCCACGACCGGGCCAGCGTCTGCGTCATGCCGCTGCGCATGATGTCGCCCCCGCCCCCGCGCCCGGTGGACCTGGGCCGGCACCCGGGCGAGCGGGTCTGAGCCGCGCGCGCCAGTGGACAGCCTGCGCGCTTTGGGCTATCCGCGCGCCATGCTGGACAACCGCCCCACCCTTCCGCCCGAAATCGCCCGTCGCCGGACCTTTGCGATCATCTCGCACCCCGACGCGGGCAAGACCACGTTGACCGAAAAGTTCCTGCTGTTCGGGGGCGCGATCCAGATGGCCGGGCAAGTCCGTGCCAAGGGCGAGGCCCGGCGCACGCGCTCGGACTTCATGCAGATGGAAAAGGACCGCGGCATCTCGGTCTCGGCCTCGGCCATGTCCTTCGATTTCGACCGATTCCGCTTCAATCTGGTGGACACGCCCGGTCACTCGGATTTCTCGGAAGACACCTATCGCACGCTGACCGCCGTGGACGCCGCCATCATGGTGATCGACGGCGCAAAGGGCGTGGAAAGCCAGACGCAGAAACTGTTCGAGGTCTGCCGCCTGCGCGACCTGCCGATCCTGACCTTCTGCAACAAGATGGACCGCGAGGCCCGCGATACGTTCGAGATCATCGACGAAATTCAGGAAAACCTGGCGATCGACGTGACCCCCGCAAGCTGGCCCATCGGCCAGGGCCGCGATTTCCTGGGCTGCTACGACATCTTGCACGATCGGCTGGAACTGATGGACCGCGCCGATCGCAACAAGGTGGGTGAAAGCATCGAGATCCAGGGGCTGGACGACCCGAAACTGGCGCAGCACATTCCGGCGGCCATGCTGGACACGCTCAAGGAAGAGCTGGAAATGGCGCGCGCGCTGCTGCCCGCCTTCGACGGCGAGCAGGTGCTGAACGGCTCGATGACGCCGATCTGGTTCGGATCGGCGATCAACTCGTTCGGGGTGCGCGAACTGATGCGGGGCATGGCCGAATTCGGCCCGCCCCCGCAACCCCTGAAGACCGACAGGCGCCAGGTCTCGGCCGACGAGGACAAGGTCACGGGCTTCGTGTTCAAGGTGCAGGCCAACATGGACCCCAAGCACCGCGACCGCGTGGCCTTCGTGCGACTGGCCAGCGGGCATTTCCTGCGCGGCATGAAGCTCACCCATGTGCGGGCCGGAAAGCCGATGGCGGTGACGAACCCGGTGCTGTTCCTGGCCGCCGACCGCGAATTGACGGAAGAGGCCTGGGCCGGCGATATCATCGGCATCCCGAACCATGGACAACTCAGGATCGGCGACACGCTCACCGAAGGCGAGATGCTGAAATTCACGGGCATCCCCAGCTTCGCCCCGGAACTGCTGCAATCTGTGCGCGCCGGCGACCCGATGAAAGCCAAGCACCTGGAAAAGGCGCTCATGCAATTCGCCGAGGAAGGCGCGGCCAAGGTGTTCAAGCCGATGATCGGCTCGGGCTTCATCGTCGGCGTGGTCGGCGCTTTGCAATTCGAGGTGCTGGCCTCGCGGATCGAACTGGAATACGGCCTGCCGGTGCGCTTCGAGGGCTCGCAATTCACCTCGGCGCGCTGGATCGCCGGCGACAAGGCCGCGGTCGAGGCGGTGGTCAACGCCAACAAGGGCCACATCGCGACGGATCACGATGGCGACATGGTCTATCTGACCCGCTTGCAGTGGGACATCGACCGCATCCAGCGCGACCACCCGGGCGTCAGGTTGACCGCGACCAAGGAAATGATGGTCTGAGGGAGGGGTTTCGCCCTCGGCCGGCAGCCTTCCAGGCCGCAGCCCTCGGGCGACCGGGCGCGGCGCTGACGCGCCGCGCGCAGGGGGCTTTGCGCCCCCTCTTCGCTGCGCGAATTCACCCCCGCAGGATATTTGGGGCACAAAGAAGGGCGAAACGGCGTGCCCCGATCAGGAACACGCCGCCTTCTTCGCGCACGGCCATCGGCTTCCCAGCCTGTTCCGTTCCACAACTGGACACCAACAAGGTTGACAAAGTCTGAATCGGCCCGCCCCTTCTTTGTGCCAAAAATATCCTGGGGGTGAGGCCGTCAGGCCGAGGGGGCAAGGCCCCCTCACGCGCGCCAGCGCAAGAGGGGGGGACTCGCGCGCAGGCGCGGCGGCGGGCGGGGGCTCGATGCCCACGCCCGCCGCCCCTCCTCGCCGCAGGCCGCGCCGACGGGTCGGGCTCATGCGGCGAAATAGCGCTCCAGGATCCGCCGGTAGACGGCCTTGAGCTGGTGCACATGGGCGACCTCGACCATTTCGTCGGTCTTGTGCATCGTCGCGCCCACCAGCCCGAACTCCACCACCGGGCAGTGATCCTTGATGAAGCGCGCATCCGACGTTCCCCCCGATGTGGACAGCACCGGCCGGTGGTCGCATTCGGCCTCGACCGCATCGGCGACGAGGTCGGTGAACCAGCCCGGCTCGGTGACGAAACTCTCGCCCGAGACCTTGACCGAGACGGCGATATCGACCCCGGTCTCGACCTGCACGCGGGCGGCTTCGGCATGGATCCAGGCGGTCAGGCTGGCACCGCTATGCAGGTTGTTGAAGCGGATGTTCAGCGCCGCGCGCGCCTGGGCCGGGATCACGTTCGAGGCCGTATTGCCCGTGTCGATCGTCGTCAGCGCCAGGGTGGACGGGTCAAACAGCGCCGTTCCCTGGTCCAGGTCGTGGCGCGCCAGGCGGTCCAGCAGCGTCACCAGCGCCGGCAAGGGGTTGCGCGCGCGGTGCGGATAGGCGCTGTGGCCCTGCACCCCCTGCGCCGTGATCCGCGCGGTCATCGATCCGCGCCGCCCGTTCTTCATCATCTCGCCCATGATCGACGGGCAGGTCGGCTCGCCCACCAGACAATGCGTCATGCGCTCGCCCTGACGGGTCATCCAGTCCAGCAATGCGACCGTGCCGTCGGTGGCGTCGCCTTCCTCGTCGCCGGTGATGGCCAGGATCACCGCGCCGTCGGGTGGCGTTTCGCGCACGAAATCCACTGCGGCGGCGGCAAAGGCCGCGACCCCCGATTTCATGTCGCAGGCCCCCCGGCCCCAGATGCGCCCCTCGGCCACCGTGCCCGAGAACGGCGCAAAGCGCCAGTCGGCGGCATCGCCGGGCGGCACGACATCGGTGTGCCCGTTGAAACCGAAGCTGCGATTGGCCCCCTTTGCGCCCCAGCGTGCGAACAGGTTGGCGGTGCCGTTGCGATCGACGCGCGTGCAGTCGAAACCCGCCGCTTCGAGCTCGGCCTGCAACAGGGTCAGGGCCCCGCCCTCGGCGGGCGTCACCGACGGGCAGCGGATCAGGCGGGCGGTCAGGTCTGCGGGATCGAGGGGCATCGCGGGGTCCTTGGCTGCGGTTGCAAGGGTGCTACTGGAACGCTGGCCCGCAGGCAAGCGCGGGGGCCGCACGGCGGCAATTGACGCGCCGCCGCACGCGGGGCAAACTGCACGTTCAGGTTGAGACCCGATATGCGACCGCAGGCTTGCAGGCAGGAACACTTCCTTAACGAGTTTTGGGCAAACGGGTAAGGAACACCGAAGCGGTCGCCGCAAGGCGCGCGCGGCGCCGGACGGAACGGGTGGGCAGGATGAACGACGACAACATCAGCAACGAGACCCGCCTGACACGCATCCAGGCGCTGGTGGTCGATATCCTCAACGATCTGCTGCGCGCGCCCATCGACAAGACCGACCAGTCGGTGCAGCGCGCGATCTCGCGACTGGGCGAATACTGCGTGCGCGACCGTTCGTATGTCTTTGTCCACGACGGGTTGCTGACGAACAACACGCATGAATGGTGCGCCCAGGGGATCGACCCGGCCATCGACCAGTTGCAGGGCCTTCCGATCGAGCTCTATGGCCCGATCGCCGACGCGCTCGATCGGTGCGAGCCGTTCCATGTGCCCGACGTCTCGGCACTGGAGGAGGGCTCGCCCTCGCGCGAGATCCTGGAGTCGCAGGCGATCCGTTCGATCCTGCTGGTTCCCATGCACTCCGAGGGGCAGACCTATGGCTTCGTCGGCTTCGACGGGGTCCGCAACACGCACGCCTTCCTGCCCGGCGAGGTCTATCTGCTGCAATCCGTCGCCGACGTCATCTGTTCGGTGCTGATCCGGCGCGACAAGGACCTCGCGGTGCGCGCCGCGCAGGCCGAACTGGCAGAGGAGCGCGCCTTCCTGGCCTCGATCCTGGCGACCTCGGCGATGGGGATCATCGTGCTGGATTCCGACGGGGTGGTGCGCTTTGCCAACGACGCGGCGGAATCCATCATCGGCGCCACGCGCGAACAGATGATCGGCGCCGCCCACGATTCCCCGACCTGGGCCTATACGCGCGAGGATGGCACGCCCTACGCCCCGGGCGAGACGCCCTTCGACCGCACCCGTGCCACGGGCCAGCCGACCCCGCAGGAACGCTTCGCGCTGCCCTGCCCCGATGGCCTGCGCTATTGTTCGGTCCATGCCGCACCCGTGCTGGGCAGCGACGGCGGCGTGGCCCAGGTTGTCTATGCCCTGCTCGATGTGACCGACCAGGTCGCGGCCGAGCGCGAGAAGCAGGAAGCCCTGGAAGAAGCGCATCGCGCCAACGCCGCGAAATCGAACTTCCTGGCCAAGATGAGCCACGAGATGCGCACGCCGCTCAATGGCGTTCTGGGCGTGGCCGAGGTGCTGGAACGTCTGGTCAGCGATCCGGATCAACGGCGCATGGTCAAGGTGATGCACGATTCCGGCACCTTGTTGCTGAGCATCATCAACGACCTGCTGGACATGTCCAAGATCGAGGCCGACCTGCTCGAGATCGAGGCCGTGCCCTTTGTCCCTGCCGATCTGGCCCAGCGCGTGGAATCGGTCCACACGCTCAAGGCCTCGGAAAAGCAGCTGTCCTTTGCCGTCACCGTGCAGGGCGACGGCCAGGGCGCGCGGCTGGGCGATCCCCACCGCATCCTGCAAATCCTGCACAACGTCATCTCGAACGCGTTGAAATTCACCGAAACGGGCGCCGTCACGGTCGAGCTCGACTGCCGCGACCCCGGTCATATCGGCATGTCGATCCGCGACACCGGCATCGGCATGACCGAGGCCCAGCTTGCCCAGGTGTTCGAGGAATTCGGCCAGGCCGACAGTTCCATCGCGCGCCGTTTCGGCGGCACCGGGCTGGGAATGCCCATCGTCCGCCGCCTGGTCGAGATGATGGGCGGCACCGTCGCGCTGGACACCCGCCTGGGACAGGGCACCCGGGTGACGATCGACCTGCCGGTCGGCCGGACGGATCTGCCGGAAATCCGCATCGCACCGCCCGATCCGGGCGCGTCCACCGCGGATCTGCACGGGCTGAGGGTGCTGGCCGCCGACGACAACCGCACCAACCGCATGATCCTGGGCGCCATGATGGGGCAGATGGGGATCGCCGCGGTGCTCGCCCAGGACGGGACCGAGGCGCTGGCGGCCTATGAACGCGAGGCGTTCGATGTGGTGATCCTGGACATCTCGATGCCCGACGTGGACGGCGTGACCGTGCTGCGCGAGATCCGCGAACGCGAATCCCGCCGGGCCTCTGCCTCGGGGCCCAGGGCGTCCGTGCCGCCGTTGCCGATTCTGGCCTTCACCGCCAACGCCATGTCGCATCAGGTCGAGGCCTATCTCCAGGCCGGGTTCGACGATTGCCTGACCAAGCCCCTGCAACTGGACCGGCTGCAAGGCGCGCTGTCGAAACTGATCGCCGAACGCGGCCGTCGCAGCCAGCCCGCCCGGGGCGGGGTCATTCCGTTGCGCGCGACCCTCGGCTGACCCGCGCGCGATGCGCCGGAACCGTGGCCAGGGCGGCAACCGCCCGGGCCGTGACCTGTCGCGTGGCCCATCGCGCGGATCGCCCCCGAACGGCCGCCTGGGCGGCTGCCCGAGGGGCGGCTTCCGGGGTGCATTTGGTGGCCCAGGCGGGGGGCCATCCGGCTGGGCAAGGCCCCACCGCGCACCGGCCCGTGCGGTGAGGCGGCAACCGCGCCCACCGCGCTCCTGCCATGCGGTTGGGCTGCACCCGCGCCCGCCACGCACTTGCCGGGCGGTTGGGCGGCACCCTCGCCCACCGCGCACCCGCCGGGCGGTGCGGTGTCATCCGCGTCCACCGCGCACCTGCCGGGCGGTGAGGCGACAACCGCGCCCACCGCGCTCTTGCCGGGCGGTGGGGCGGCGCCCCAGGCGGTCGCCGGGGATGCGCCCGTGCCCAGAGGTCACGGCCGGCCCATTGTCGAGGCCCACCCCCGGCCCGCCGTCGCGCGGTCGTCCCCCTACACGCCCGGCCGACGCGGCTGCGCCCCGCGCCTTGCCCGGCCGATGCACGCCCGGGAATGGCGCGGCGACGGCGCGCCCGTCACGGCCCCCCGGCGGCGCGGCGGCCCCGTCCTTGCCATTGCGCCGCCAGGGGGGGATCAGCCCTCGGGCCAGTTGAGAATGGCTTCCAGCGCCTCGTCCGCCGTTTCGACGATGCGGAACAGCGACAGATCCTCGTCCGAGATGGTCCCCGCGTCCGCCAGCATCTGCCAGTCCACCACCCGTTCCCAGAACGCCTTGCCGAACAGGATGAACGGAATGCGCCGCATCCGCCCGGTCTGAATCAACGTCAGCGTTTCGAACATCTCGTCCAGGGTGCCGAATCCGCCGGGAAACACCGCGACGGCGCGGGCGCGCATCAGGAAATGCATCTTGCGCAGCGCAAAATAGTGAAAGTTGAAGCTGAGTTCCGGTGTCACCCAGGCGTTCGGCGCCTGTTCGTGCGGCAACACGATGTTCAGACCGATCGACTTGCCCCCGGCCTCGGCCGCGCCGCGGTTGCCGGCCTCCATCACGCCGGGGCCGCCGCCGGTCGTCACCACCCATTCGCTGCCGCCGCGCTCGAGCGAGATCTCGGTGATGCGGCACGCGAACCGCCGGGCCTCGTCATAAAAGCGCGACAGGTCGGCCAGCATCGGCGTGCGCGCGGCCCCTTTGCGTTCGGGCGCGGGAATGCGCGCGCCGCCGAACAGCACCACGGTCGAGGTCACGCCCGCCTCGTTCATCGCCATTTCGGGCTTCAGCAATTCCAGTTGCAGCCGCACCGGGCGCAGAGCGTCCTGACACAGGAAATCCGGGTCCGCAAAGGCCAGCCGATAGGTCGGCGACAGGGTCTGCGGCGTCTCGGGGATCTTGCGCGCGGCGGCGATGTCCTGCTGGCTGTGGCGAAAGGCATGGGTGCGGGTGTCGGTCATGCGGCGGCTCCTTTCGAGGGTCGGGCCCCTTGACTATCCTTCCTGAGGGCGCGAGGCCAGTCACACAGCCGACAGGAGGGGACGAATGAACTGGCAGGCAGAGATCGAGGCGGCGGCAAAGCGGATCGCGGGGCATGTCCGGCGCACCCCGGTCGCTGAACTGACGCTTGCGGGCCACACGGTCGCGATCAAGCTCGAGCACATGCAGCACACGGGCACGTTCAAGGCGCGCGGTGCCTTCAACGCGCTGATCCAGGGGCCGGTGCCGGCGGGCGGTGTGGTGGCGGCCTCGGGCGGGAACCACGGCGCGGCGGTCGCCCATGCGGCAGCGCGGCTGGGCATCCCCGCGCAGATCTTCGTCCCGGAAATCGCCGGCCCGTCCAAGATCGCATTGATCGAACGCACGGGCGCCACGCTGACGGTCGTTCCCGGCGCCTATGCCGACGCCCTCGACGCCGCGCTCGCGCATGAGGCTCGAACCGGTGCAATGCAGGTTCATGCCTATGATTCCGTGGCCACCCTGGCCGGTCAGGGCACCTGCCTGCGCGAATGGGAGGACCAGGGCCTCGATGCGGACACGGTGCTGATCGCGGTCGGCGGCGGCGGCCTGCTGGGCGGGTCGATGGCCTGGCTGAACGGCCGCCGGCGCGTCGTCGCGGTCGAACCCGAAACCTCCTGCGCGTTGAATGCGGCGCTTGCGGCGGGCGGGCCCGTCGATGTCGAGGTCTCGGGCATCGCCGCCAACGCGCTGGGCGCCCGGCGGATCGGCGGCCTGTGCCTGGACCTGGCCCGGCAGACCGGCACGACCAGCGTTCTGGTCCCTGACAGCGCCATTGCCGAGGCACAGCGCATCCTGTGGCGCGAGGCCCGGGTCCTGGTGGAGCCGGCGGGGGCGACCGCCCTGGCCGCGCTCATCGCCGGGGCCTATGTCCCGGCGCCGGGCGAGTCCCTGGCCGTGCTGTTGTGCGGGGCGAATGTCGCACCCGAGCCGGTCTGACCCCTGACCTGTTGCCGGACCGTCACACAGGCAGTATAGCCCCGGGGCAACACCCCTCTGCGATCGGAGAGACCGCCATGTCGAAAGCAAAGCTGGAAGCCGCCATCGAAGCCGCGTGGGACAAGCGCGACACGATCACCCCCGACACCCGGGGCGAGGCCCGCCATGCGATCGAGGAAACGCTCGATGCGCTGGACAGCGGCAAGCTGCGCGTGGCCGAACGGCAGGACAACGGCGACTGGCATGTGAACCAGTGGGCGAAAAAGGCCGTCCTGCTGGGCTTTCGCCTGAAGGACATGGAAAAGCACGAGGGTGGTCCGCAGGGCGGCACCTGGTGGGACAAGGTGGATTCGAAATTCGCCGACTGGAAAAAGAAGGACTGGCAAGAGGCCGGCTTTCGCGCCGTGCCCAACTGCATCGTGCGCAAGTCCGCCTATATCGCGCCCGGCGTGGTCCTGATGCCCAGCTTCGTGAACCTGGGCGCCTATGTCGATTCGGGCACCATGGTCGATACCTGGGCGACCGTCGGTTCGTGCGCGCAGATCGGCAAGAACGTGCACCTGTCGGGCGGCGTCGGCATCGGCGGCGTGCTGGAACCGATGCAGGCCGGCCCCACGATCATCGAGGACAACTGTTTCATCGGGGCGCGCTCGGAAGTGGTCGAAGGCTGCATCATTCGCGAGGGCTCGGTCCTGGGGATGGGCGTGTTCATCGGCAAATCGACCAAGATCGTCGATCGCGAGACCGGCGAAGTCATGTATGGCGAGGTCCCGGCGGGATCGGTTGTCGTCGCAGGCTCGATGCCGTCGAAGAACGGTGTGAACCTGTATTGCGCGGTGATCGTGAAACGGGTGGACGCGCAGACCCGGTCCAAGACCTCGATCAACGAACTGCTGCGCGACTGACGCCTGCCGCGCCGCGCGCGATCTGGGGGGCCGGCCCGGCGGGCTGGCCCCTTTTCCCGTCCGAAAGCCCCCCTGCGATGCTGGCCAGCCTGCCCGTCCGACTGATCCTTGCACCGGCGCTGATGGCGCAGGCCGTGGCGGTGCGGCGGCGCGCGCTGGTCCTGCCCGAGCCCGAGGGCCCGCGCGCCGGGTTGTCCGGCAGCGGGCCGGTCCTGCGGTTGCTGATCGCGGGGGACAGTTCCGCCGCCGGGGTCGGCGTGGCGCATCAGCAGCAGGCGCTGTCGGGCCAATTGGTCGCCGCGCTGGCGCCGTGGTTTACCGTGGCCTGGCGGCTCGAGGCTCAGACCGGCGACACCAGCGCGGACACGCTGTCCCGGCTGCGGGCGCGACCCGCCGAACGCTTCGACATCGCCGTCACCGCGCTGGGGGTGAACGATGTCACCCACCAGGTGCCGCTGCGCCGGTTCCGCGCCCGGCAGGCGGCACTGGCCGCGCTGTTGCGCGATCGCTTCGGGGTGCGCGCGCACTGGCGCGCGGGGCTGCCGCCGATGCACCGCTTTCCCGTGCTGCCGCGCCCGCTGCGCGACGTTCTGGGCGCGCAGGCGCGGGCCTTTGACCGGGTGCTTGCCCAGACCTCGGGTCCCGGGCTGCATCACCTGCCGTTTGACGAAACCCGGCTTGACCCGGCGATGATGGCGGGCGATGGCTTTCATCCCGGCGCCCCGCTCTATACCCTTTGGGCGCAGGACCTGGCTGCCGCGATCACCGCCCAAGGAGTGCCCGATGACCGAGAAACCCAAGCGTAGGCAACAGGTCTATACCCTTCTGGTCCAGGTCGGTCGAAAAGAGGGGGACGGGCTGCCCGATGGCAGCACCGGGGCGGGGCTGTTGTGCTATGCCTCGGGCGTGGACGAGGCCGAGGCGGTGCGCGAGACGGTGGCGATCCTGAAGCAGGCCGATCTGGCGCCGCTGGATGTCACGGGGTATGGCACGCTGGACGAACGGCTGGCTCAGGGCGACGAGATCGACCCCGAGGAACGCGCCCTGATGCAACGCGCACTGGACGAGAACGCGGTCATCGTCGCCCAGATGACCCCCTTCGACGATTGACGCGGCGGTCGGGACCCACCCACCGCCGCCGCGCCGCCTGACCGTTCCGGGCCCTCAATCGACGGTCGCGCCCTCGGCATCGCGGCGCATTTTGGCACGCAGCGCCTTGCCGACGACGATCGGCAGCAGGAACCCGATCACCGCCACCGCCCACAGCCCGATCGCCAGCGGCGAGCCGAGAAGCGTTCCCCAGTCGCCATTCGAAATGGTGATCGCGCGTCGCAGGTTGTTTTCCATCGTGTTGCCCAGCAGCGTGCCCAGGATGATCGGCACCAGCGGCACGTCGAGCTTGCGCAGCACCCAGCCGAGCAGCCCGAAGCCGATCATCAGCAGCAGGTCAAAGCTGGACCCGGAAATGCCGTAGATGCCGACGAAGCTGACCATCGCGACAAAGGGCATCAGCAGGCGCGGCGGCACCATCAGCACCCGGGTGAACAGGCCGACCATCGGGATGTTCAGCGCCAGCAGCACGAAGTTGGCGATGAACAGCGCCGCAATCAGGCCCCAGACGACATCGGGGTTCTGCGCGAACAGCAGCGGGCCGGGGGTGATGTTCAGCGACAGCAGCACAGCCAGCAGCACAGCCGTGGTGCCCGATCCCGGCACGCCCAGCGCCAGCATCGGCACCAGCGCCCCGCCGGCGGCGGCGTTGTTGCCGGCCTCGGGCGCGGCGACACCGCGCGGATCGCCGGTGCCAAAGGTGCCCTTGCGATCGACCAGCTTCTTTTCCACCGCATAGGACAGGAACGACCCCAACGAGGCCCCCGCCCCCGGCAGCACGCCCGCGACAAAGCCGACCACCGACGCGCGCAGCATGGTCGGCGCGGTCTGCTTGAGCATCGCCACCGGCGGGGTGATGCGACCGATGCGGATCTTCGCGTTGTCCGCGCTGGCCGCGCCGTGGCGGTGCTCCAGGAAAATGAACACTTCGGACAGCGCGAACAGGCCGACGATCGCCACCAGAAAGTCGATGCCGTCGTAGAGATGCACCTCGCCGAAGGTCAGGCGCGGCACCCCGGTCTGGGTATCGACGCCGATCACCGACAGCCCAAGGCCCAGCATCGCCGCGAAAGCCGATTTCGCCTGGTTGGTCGAGGCGACGCCCCCCAGCGTGGCAAAGGCCAGCGCAAAGAGGGCAAAGTATTCGGCCGGGCCGAACAGCAGCGCAAAGCGCACCAGTTGCGGCGCCAGCAGGATCAGGCCCCAGGTGGCGATGAAGGCCCCGACAAACGAGGCCACGCCCGACAGCGAAAGGGCCTCGCCGGCCAGGCCCTTTTTCGCCATCGGATACCCATCGAGGCAGGTCATCATCGCCGGTTCGTCCCCGGGGATGTTCAGCAGGATCGAACTGATCCGCCCGCCATACATCGCCCCATAGTAGACCGAGGTCAGCAGGATCATGGACGCGGTCGGCCCCAGCCCCAGGCTGAAGGCCAGCGGGATCAGGATGGCGACACCGTTCGACGGGCCCAGGCCCGGAAGCGCGCCCATGATGGTGCCCAGAAAACAGCCCAGCAGGGCCAGGAGAAGGTTCTGCCAGGTCAGCGCGATGGCGAACCCGTCGGCAAGGGAACTGAAGGTGTCCATGGCGGGTGCCTCGTCAGAAACCGAACGGGCCGCGCGCCAGCGACAGACCGAACAACAAGTGGAAAACGACGTAGATGCCGATCGAAATGCCGATCCCCGCGATCACCGACTGCACGACCGTGCTGCCCAGTCGCCAGCTGAGATAGGCGGCGGCCAGCGCCGTCGCAAAGACGAACCCCACCTTGGGCAGGAATTCGGCGTAAAGGATCATCACCACGGCGGCGGCGGCGATCTCGGCCAGACGGCCCGGCGCGGGCCACTGCGGCGCGCTGTCGGGGCGCAGCAGGATGACCAGCGACGCCAGCCCCAGGATCGCCGCGACGATCAGCGGAAACGCCTTTGGCCCGACCGTGTCGGACAGGAAGCTTTCCTGTATCTGCAAGGTCGCCCAGGCATAGAAGATGGCCAGCCCCAGGCCGAAGGCCCCGAAGATGCGGTCGCTCATGATCCCCTCCCCTCGAAAGACGGGACCGGGCGGCGTGGGGCCGCCCGGCCCGGATCGTGTCTCGTTACTGAATGATGCCGATCTCGCGCGAGATCCGCTGGATCTGCGCGACCGAATCCGCCACGAACGCCTGGAACTCGGCCCCTTGCAGGTTCAGCGGTGCCAGGCCGTTCGCCAGCATGACCTCTTGCCACGCGGGCGAGGCATAGAGATCGCCGATCATCCGAACCCAGCCCTCATAGGCGGCATCCGACATGTGGCCCGGACCGTAGAACCCGCGCCAGTTGGCGCCGATCGCGTCCACGCCCTGCTCGCGCGCGGTGGGATACTGGGCAAACGCGCCGTCCAGCCGTTCCGGCGACAGCACCGCGATCACCCGGATATCGCCCGATTCGACGAAGCCGCGCGCTTCGCTGAGGTCGCCGGTGAAGGCCTGCACCGATCCCGCCAGCAACTGGGTCACCGCCTCGCCACCGCCGTCAAAGGCGATGTAGCGGACCGCGCGCACGTCATCGATGCCAAAGGCCGAGGCGGCGATCAGCACCTTCAGGTGGTCCCAGCCACCCACCGCCGAACCGCCCGCAACGGCGATCGTCTCGGGGTGGTCGCGCATCTGCGTCAGCAGTTCGGGCAGGGTCTGGATCGGGCTGTCGGCGGCCACCGCGATCACGCCGTAATCGGCCCCGATGGACGCGATCCAGCGCACCTGGTCCATCGTGTTGCCCGGGAATGCGCCCTGCGCCAAGCGGGTCGCCGTCGCCGACGAGGCCGCGACGATCAGGTTGTCGTCGGAATCGCGTTCGTTCACGACCTGCGCATACGCCACGCCGCCGCCGCCGCCGGCCAGGTTCGCCACCTGCATCGTGGCCTGGATCATGCCCAGTTCCTGCAACATGCGGCCGACCTGGCGGCAGGTGAAATCCCAGCCGCCGCCGGGGTTGGCGGGGGCAATGCATTCGGGGTTGGACGGGGCAAAGCCCTGTGCCAGGGCCGGGCCGGCCACCAGGCCCAGGCCCAGCGCGGCAACCGCCGCGCGGATCATCGTCATCGTCATATCGTCTTCCTCCATCGCCGGTTCTGCGCCCCGTGCGGGCGCCAACGCGCCGCAAACAGTTACCCGTTGAACCTGTCACCAAACTGTCAGACACTTCACGGGCGGCAGGACTGGGGGAAAAATGCGCGTGCTCTTGGTGGACGATGCCCGGGACCTTGCGGATGCCACCCAGACCCGGCTGCGCCAGAACGGCATTGCCTGCGATGTCGCCGAGACCGTCGCAGAGGCCGGCGACCACCTGTCGGTGCAGCGTTACGACGCGGTGATCCTGGACATCAACCTGCCGGACGGCAGCGGAACCGCGCTGTTGCGCGCGATGCGGCGCGAGGGGCGGAGCGAACCCGTCATCATGCTGACCGCGCAATTCTCGGTCGATGACAAGCTGTCGGCCTTTGGCCTGGGCGCCGACGACTATCTGGTCAAACCCTTCGATCACCGCGAGTTGGAGGCCCGGCTGCATGTCCTGCACCGACGCGACGCCAGCGACCGGTCCGGAGCGATCGTTCTGGGCAGCCTGAGCTTCAACCCGACCGCCGGCACCGCCACCCTGGCTGGCCAGCCGCTGGACCTGACGCGGCGCGAATTCTCGTTGCTGGGGACGCTCTTGCGCGGGCGCGGTCAGGTCTTTTCCAAGGAACGCCTGATCGAGGATCTCTACGCCTTCACCGACGCCGACGTGGGGGTGAACGCGATCGAACTCTACGTCGCGCGTCTGCGCAAGAAGCTGACCGGCAGCGGGGTCGAGATCCGCACCCTGCGCGGCCTCGGCTACCGACTGGACCATGCCTGACGCCGCCGCCCAGCCCCCGGCCGCCACGCTGTCGCTTTCGGCCCGGCTGGCGCTGGGCATCACCGCGTTGCTGGTGGTCGGCGGGCTGGCGCTGGCGCTGGCCGCCTTTGCCTATGGGCGCACCGCGGCGCGCGACGCCTTCGACCGGCTGCTGGTGGGCGCGGCGAATGACATCGCCTCGGCCATCGCGGTCGAAAACGGGCAGGTCGTCGTCGCCCTGCCGGTATCGGCCTTTGAACTGCTGGCCCTGGCCCAGGACGACCGCATCGCCTATCAGGTGCGCGACGTGGACGGCCGGGTCCTGACCGGCTACCCCGACCTGCCCCGCCCCCCCGAAGGCGCACGTTTCTACGACGCCCCGTTCCGCGGAGAGCCGGCGCGGTATCTGCGCCTGACCCGCCGCTTCGCCGAACGCGCGGTCTCGGGCAGCGTCGAGGTGACGGTCGGCCAGACCCTGCGGGCCCGCACCGACCTGGCCTATGACATCACGCGCAAGGCGCTCTATGGGCTGGCGGTCGGCGGGATCGCGATGCTGGCACTGGCGCTGCTGGTCGTGCGCTCGGCGCTGAGGCCGCTGGACCGGCTGGCGCGCGAACTGTCGCAGCGCGACCCGCAGGACCTGACGCCGCTGGTCGCCTCGCCCCCGCGCGAGGTCGCACCCATGGTCGGCGCCGTCAACGGCTTCATGGCGCGGCTGGACAAGCAGCTGGACATCCTGCGCAACCTGATCTCGGACACCGCACACCAGTTGCGCACCCCGGTCGCGGCCCTGCGCGCGCAGGCCGATCTGGCACTGTCCGAGAAGGACCCGGTCCGCCGGGCCCGCGCGGTCGAACGCATCCACAAGCGCAGCCTCAGCCTGGGGCGGCTGCTGGACCAGATGCTGTCCCACGCGCTGGTGGTGCATCGCACCGGCTCGATCCGCCGCGAACGTGTCGATCTGCGCGATGTGGCGCTGGACCTGGTCGAGGCTGGCGACCACCCGGCGCTGGCGGCTGGCACGCGGCTGACCCTGGCGATCGGCGACAGGCCCGTCCCGGTTCTGGCCGATCCGCTGTCGCTGCGCGAAGCCGCCAGCAACCTGCTGTCGAACGCGCTGAACCACGGGCACCCCCCCATCACCATCGGCACCAGCGTCGAGGGGGGGATGCACCTGCTGTGGATTCTGGACGCCGGCCCCGGCCCCTCGGACACGGTGCGCGCCGCGCTGGGCCAGCGATTCCAGCGCAGCGCCGCCTCCAGCGGCCAGTCCGCCGGGCTGGGGCTGGCAATCAGCCGTTCCGTGGCCGAGGCCTATGGCGGCTGCCTGCGGTTCGACCCCGTCCCCGGCGGGTTTCGCGCCGCGCTGGTGCTGCCGGCCGAGGGGGGCGCGTCATGAGAGGGGGGGCCTGCCTCGCCCTGCTGGCCGCCGCCCTGCTTGCCTGGCCCGCCCCCGCGCAAGAGGCCGTTGCGCATTTTGGCTCCGCGCACGATCCGCACCCGCTGGTGCTGCGCACGACGACCGATGTCGCGGTGCTGAGCCCCGCCATCCGCGCCTTTCTGCGCGATCGCCCGGCGCTGGGCCTGACCTACGAGCAATGGGGATCGAACGCGCTTTATGACGTGACGCAAGCCGATTGCGCGGCGGGGCAGGCCGGGGCGGACATGGTGATCTCATCCGGCGTGCATCAGATGATCCGGCTGGTGAACGACCGCTGCGCGTCGGCCTGGCGATCCCCCGCCACGGCGACCTTGCCCGCCGATCTGCGCTGGCGCGACGAGATCTGGGGCATCTCGCGCGAACCCGCGGTGATCGTCTACAACCGCCGCCTGGTCCCGCCCGAGGCGGTGCCGCGCTCGCGTTTCGCGTTGCTGGACCTTTTGCGCCCCGAGGGGACGGCCTATGCCGGCGCCGTGGCGACCTATGACATCGAGGAATCCGGCCTGGGCTATCTCTTTGCCTTCATGGACAGCCAGCAGGCCAGCACTTTTGGCGCCCTGATGGAGACCTTTGCCCGCACCGGCGCGGTGGCCACATGTTGCTCGGCCGAGATCATCGACGGGGTCGGCGCGGGGACCTACCGGATCGCCTATAACGTGCTGGGCTCCTATGCGGCCCTGGCGGCGCGCCAAAATCCCGACCTGGGGCTGGTCCTGCCCAGCGACTACACGCTGGTGTTGGCGCGCGCCGCGCTGTTGCCAGGCCCCGCCGGCCCCCGCCCCGAGGCCGGCGCGCTGCTGGATTTCCTGCTGTCGGGCCCCGGCCAGACCGCTCTGGCGCAGACCAACCTGGTCATGGGCCTCAGCCCCGACCAGATCGACCCAGGCGACGGCGACCTGTCGGTGCCGATCCGCCTGATCCCGCTGTCGCCGACGCTGCTGGTGGCCATGGACCCCGCCTATGAGACCCGCTTCATCGCCCGCTGGCGTGCCGCCTTTGGCCCATGACCCCGCGCGCGCCCTGCCCCGGCGGGCGCGCGGCCGCCTTTCTCTGGCCGGCGCGGACGCCTAGGATCGCAAAGCGCGCGCGGGCGAATCGGGCGCGCGCGTTGTCTGAACAGGGGAACAGCACATGACCAACATCGACCTCACCGCCTCCGACGGGCACCGCCTGGGCGGCTGGCTGGCCACCCCGCAGGGCACGCCGCGCGGCGGCATCGTCGTGGTGCAGGAAATCTTCGGCGTGAACAGCCATATCCGCGCGATCTGCGACCGGCTGGCGGACCAGGGATACCTGGCCCTGGCACCGGCGATCTTCGACCGGATCGAACGCGATTTCGAATGCGGCTATTCCCCGGACGACGTCGCCCTGGCCCGGGGGTTCATCCCGCGCTTCGACATGGAGGCCTGCCTGCGCGACGTCGCGGCCGCCCGCGACCGCGTGGCCGAGGCCGGCAAGGTGGGCATTGTCGGTTTCTGCCTGGGCGGTTCGGTCGCCTATGCCGCCGCCGCCCGCCTGCCGGGGTTGTCGGGCGCCAGCAGCTTTTACGGCGGCATGGTCAACAAACTGGCGCAGCAGCCGCCGGGCTGCCCCGTCCAGTTCCACTACGGCGCTGACGACACGGGCATTCCGCCCGAGAATTACGAAGCCGTCCGCGCCGCCCTGCCCCAGGCCGAATTCCACGTCTACGAAAACGCCGGCCACGGATTCAACTGCGACCAGCGCGCCAGCTACGCGCCCGAGGCTGCGGCGCTGGCGTGGTCGCGCACGCTCGACTTCCTGTCCCGCACCGTGGGCTGACGCCTCGACCTGCGGCAGGGCCCAGGCCCCGGATGGGCCGTCGCGCCCATCCGACCCACGCCCCCACAGGGGTAGTGCATCGACCGAAGGCCATAACCCACCGGCCCCGCAGGGCCCGCAAATTCAGAGGTTTTCAGTGGAAATCTGGTGGAGCCAAGGTCCGCCATTCCACGTTCCTGTGTGGTCCGACAAGTTCCTTTATATTCTTGAATACTTGTTACTTTTCTACATTCACAAATCCCCTATTGTCCGGCATAGTCCCGCTGCTTCCCCCAATAAATGGGGGAAAGGATGGGGGAAACGATGCCGGCTCACCTGACCCGCCGACCCGAGAAGGCCCTGACCGCCCAGACGGTGAAAAGCGCAACCGCGCCGGGGAAGTATTTCGACGGGCACGGGCTCTACCTGCGTGTCGAACCGAACGGGACCAAGTTCTGGGTGCAACGCATCGTCATTCGCGGCAAGCGCAGCGAGATCGGGCTGGGGCCGGCGACGCTGGTCTCGCTGGCCGAGGCTCGCGCCGCCGCGCTGGACAACCGCAAGCTGGCGCGGGCTGGGGGCGATCCCTTGCAGGCCAAACGCGAGGCGGCGGCGGTGCTCACCTTCGAGGAAGCCGCGCGCAAGGTCCATGCGCTGCACCTGCCGACTTGGCGGAACGAGAAGCACGGGCGGGACTTCATTACCTCGCTCGAACTCTACGCCTTCCCCCGGCTGGGCAAGCTCAACGCGGCTGACGTAACCACCGCGGACGTTCTCGGGGTTCTCATGCCGATCTGGACCGAGAAGGCCGAGACCGCGCGCCGGGTGCGCCAGCGTATCGGCACGGTCATGAAATGGGCGATTGCGCAGGGCTGGCGACAGGACAACCCGGCCGAGAACATCAGCAAGGCGCTGCCGAAGGTTGCCAAGGTACAGGCCCATCGCAAGGCGCTGGGCTATGGCGAGGTGGCGGGCTGCATCGCCGCGGTGCAGGCGTCGCGGGCCGGGATGGCGACGAAGCTGGCGCTGGAATTTCTGGTGCTGACCGCCGCGCGGTCGGGCGAGGTCCGCGAGGCGCGCTGGTCGGAAATTGACCTTGCCGCCACGGTGTGGGAGGTGCCCGCTGACCGCATGAAAATGAAACGCGCGCACAGGGTGCCCCTCTCGGCCCGCGCCATCGCGATCCTTGAGGCTGCGAAGGGGCTGGACGACGGGTCCGGGCTGCTGTTCCCCGGCACCAAGCAGGGCCGCCCGTTGTCCGACATGACCTTGTCCAAGCTGGTCAAGGAACTCGGCTTCGATGCCGACGTGCACGGCTTCCGCACCAGCTTCCGCACCTGGGCACAGGAGCGCACGACCTTCCCGCGCGAAGTGGCCGAGGCCGCTCTGGCGCACCTGTCGGGCGACGCTGTGGAGCGGGCCTATGCGCGGTCGGACGTCTTTGAGAAGCGGCGCGGGATGATGGACCGCTGGGCGGCGTTCCTATCGGAGAAGTCGGAAAAGGTGACGAGGATCGGGTGAAAGCTCGCGGCGGACGACTTAGGAAAGAAAAGGATTGACGAGGCGTCTCAAAGGGGCCAGTTTCCTATAGTGCAGAGGCATGTCCAAAGCACAATATCTGGCCTATCCTGCGGAGCCGCGGTGCTGGCCACAAGGCGTGGCGCTCTGGGAGAGCTGAAACGTCGCGAAACCCGCCTAAATTATTCTGCGGTACGTCCTGACCCTTGACGAACGATCAAGGCAGGGGCACACCTCGATAAAATCGGAGACGATGTTTCCGCCACGGGGCCGATCCGAGGCCCCGTTTTGCGTTTCTAGCGCCCAGAGCCCTGCCCGGTTGTTCCGCGCGGGGCCTTTTCGTTTACACGGCAGAAACCCGCGCCGCGGCCCTCTTGCTGTGCCTCTCACGCTCGCAGCCGCGCGCCGTCGAACTTGAACCAGCGTCCGGCGACCGCGGCTGTCGTCGAACCTGACACGCGCCCTGCGCGACCCTAGCCGCATCCTCACCTCCCCCGCCCCGCCCGGCCCCGCCGCGCGGGGCTTTTCCTATTGGAGCGTTCCAACATGGTTGAACGACACTTCCGCTTGCCGGCGGTCAAGGAGCTGACCGGACTGAGCCGCAGCACAATCTACAGCTTGATGAGCGAGAACAAGTTTCCGCGGCCGATCAAAATCACCGGCAAGGCGGTGGCATGGCCCGAAAGCGTTCTCGAACAATGGCTCAAGAGCAGGGGGGCGGACGAATGACGGAAGCACACCCCCTCACTCTGGCACTGGGCGGCCGATGGCATGGCCGCTACGGCACCGCGCCCTGCCCGATCTGCCAGCCCGAGCGGCGCCGGGACCAGAACGCCCTGACCCTTGCGGACGGCGCCGCCGGCCTGCTCTTGTCCTGCAAGAAAGCCGGGTGCAGCTTCCGCGACATTCTGGCGGCGGCGGGCGTCGTGCCGGGCGACTACGCGCGCCCCGACCCCGGCACCCTCGCCCGGCGCGACGCGGAACAGCGGCGCGAGGCCGAGAGACGGGAGCGGCAGGCCCGGACCCTCTGGGCCGAGGCGCTGCCGATCCCCGGCACGCCTGCCGAGACATACCTGCGCGGCCGGGCCATCACCTGCGCCCTGCCCGATACCCTGCGCTTCCATCCGGCGTGCTGGCACGGCGCGACCGCGACCCGTCTGCCGGCCTTGATGGCCCGGGTGGACGGTGGCGCCAGTTTTGCGGTGCATCGGACCTTCCTGCGCGCGGATGGGCTGGGGAAGGCGGAAGTGGCGCCCGGCACAACGAAGCTGATGCTCGGCGCGACGCAGGGCGGCGCCGTGCGGCTCGCTGACGGGCAGGGCGTGCTCGCGGTCGCCGAGGGCATCGAGACCGGTCTGAGCCTGTGCAGCGGCATCCTGAGCGGCCCCGTGGCCGTCTGGGCTGCGCTGTCGTCGTCCGGCGTTTCTCGCCTCCGCCTGCCCAGCACGCCGGGGCAACTCATCGTCGCAACCGATAGCGACGACAACGGCGTCGGCGCCGCCGCAGGCAATGCCCTAGCCGAACGCGCCGCCGCGCTGGGCTGGGCCGTGACCCTGTTCCCCGCCCCGGCCGGCCGCGACTGGAACGACGTCCTGCGAGACATGAAGGGGGCCGCCGCATGAACGCCCCGAGCATCAATCCGGCCTTCCCACCGGCCGCCCAAGCCTTCGCAGCCGAGGGGCCGCAACCGCTGATGCGGGAAATCCCGCCGGGCCATCCCTACCCGGTCGCCGCGCTGGGGCCGCTGCGCGCGGCCGTGGAGGCGGTGCAGGACAGGACGCAGGCGCCGGTTGCCCTTGCCGCCCAGTCGGCCCTGGCGGTCGCCTCGCTGGCCGTGCAGGGTTTCGCGGACGTGGAGGCGCTGGGCGGCGACGCGCCCTGTTCCCTTTTCTGCCTCACGATTGCCGAAAGCGGCGAACGCAAATCGAGCTGCGACCGGCTGTTGATGCAGGGCGTGCGAGACCACGAAAAGGCGCTGGCCGAGACCTATCGCGCCGATCTGGCCGAACACGAGGTTGCCCGCGACCTCTGGGCCGGCAAGCGCAAGCGCCTCATGGCGGACGCCACGGCGGCCGACAAGGTGAAGGCGGCGGGCGCCGAGGCTGACCTGCGCAGCCTCGGGCCCGAGCCACGACCGCCGCTCTATCCGGGCATCACGGCACAGGAGCCGACGCTTGAAGGCCTGTTGAAGCTCTATCAGACGGGCCGCCCCTCGCTGGGCCTTTTCTCGGACGAGGCGGGCGGCTTCATCGGCGGGCACGCCATGAACAGCGACAACCGGCTGAAGACGGTTTCGGGATTGTCGCAGCTCTGGAACGGCGACACGATGAACCGCGTGCGGTCGGGCGACGGGGCATCGAGCTTTCCGGGCCGTCGGCTGGCGATGCACCTGATGGCCCAGCCCGTCGCCGCCCGCCCCTTGCTGGCCGATCCCGAGGCCTCGGGGCAAGGGTTCCTCGCCCGCTTCCTGATTACCGAGCCGCCCAGCGCCATCGGTACCCGGCTGCGGCGTGGCCACAGCCCTGCCAGCGACGCCGCGCTTGAGGCATTCCGGGCGCGCCTCACCGGCATCTTGCAAACGCCCCTGCCCACAGGAGACACGCCTCAGGAACTGGCCCCGGTTCGCCTGACGCTGTCGGCTGGTGCCAAGGAACTCCTGTGGCGCTTCTACGAGGCCGTGGAACGCGCGCAAGCCGGTGGCGGGAGCATGGAGCATGTGCGCGCTTACGCCAGCAAGGCCGCGGAACAGGCGGCGCGCATCGCTGGCGTGCTGACGCTCTGGGCCGATCTGGACGCACCCGAGGTAACGCCGCAGGCAATGGGCTGGGGCATCGAGCTTGCGCAATTCTACCTTGGCGAGGCGCGCCGGCTGGCCGAGGCGGGCCTTGTGTCGGCGGAAACCGCGAAAGCGGAAAAGCTGCGGCTCTGGTTGATGGACTGGCCGCATGAGGACGTGCTGCCGCGCGAAATCCTGCAACTGGGTCCGAATTCCCTGCGCGAGGCCAAGGCCCTCGCCGGCCCCCTGGCGATGCTGGCGCGCGCTGGCCACCTGGCGCCCCTTCCCGCGGGGGCCATCGTTCGCGGCCGCGCACGCAAGGAAGCCTATCGCATCGTGAGGGTGCCCGATGCTGTTTGACGTGCAGGCAGCTCTTGCCGAAATCTTGGGGACCGAGGCCGCTACACTTGCTACACTCGCGACAAACCGGGGCGGCGTAGCGGGTGTAGCGAGTGTAGCAGCGCCGCATCCCCCTCACGACGCCGCTTCCGGCCAGGTCCTGCCCGCCCGCGCCAAGCGACCGGCCAACACGGCGCCGCATAGTCCGATCCCCTCGGCGCGTGGCCCGGAGACGTTCCCGAATGGCTTCTGTCACCTCACGGGGAGGCCGCGCACCTGGTCGGGGAAAGTCGTCTCGCTGGACGACTGGCGGCGGCTCACCGACTGGGAGCGGGCGGGGCCGGCCGGCAGGCTGTTTTGCGGAACCTGCCGCGCTTGGGTCGCCCCTGACAGCGGATGCCGCGAACCGGGATGCTGGAACTGGAACGGCGAGGCGCCGCGATGCTGACAGGGCGGGGCCTTGCCGCGCTGCGCAAGGCGGCGGGCATGACGCAGGGCCAGCTTGCGGCGGCGGCTGGCATTGGCCGTCACGCGGTCAGCTATTGGGAGACGAAGCCGGTTGTGGACCGGAACGGCTGGGCCGTGAAGCGGATCGCCGGAATCATCGGCCTGCCGGATTATTATCCACCAAACGCGCGCGCGCGTAGGAGTATTACTCCCGATCCAGCGCCTGCGGACCTTGAAGCCAAGTTGCGGAACTGGCACGCACGGCGGCGCATCCGTTGCGGCGCCAAGACCCGCAAGGGAACGCCCTGTCGCTGCAAGTCGGAACCCGGCAAGCGACGGTGCAAATTCCACGGCGGGCTCTCCACCGGCCCGAAGACACCAGAAGGCCGCGAGGCGATTGCCGAGGCGCAACGGCGGCGCTGGGCGAGGTGGCGGGCGGCGCAGGACGGCGGCTCTCCGTAGGGAGCGAGCAACGCCGCGCGTTGGCTGTCGCAATCCGCGAAGACATACCCGCGCGACCGCCCCGCCCCTCCGAGCACGACAACCGAGGGTTTCGCTTGCCTGTCGTGCGCGGCAAGTGGTCTAAGGTTGGAAAAATCAGGGAGCTGGCGGCCGATGACGGAACTGGTGTTCAAGGGCAAGGAATTCGTTTGGAACCACCACCTTGCGGTGCCGTTCCGGCCCCTTGAGATGCAGGCGGACAAGGGGATTGGTGCGCCCCGGCTGGACGGGAACCTGATCGTGCAGGGCGACAACCTGCACGCGCTGAAGGCGTTGTTGCCGATGTATGCGGGCAAGGTCGACTGCATATTCATCGACCCGCCCTACAACACCGGGAACGAGGGCTGGGCCTACAACGACAACGTGAACGCGCCGATGATCCGGGAATGGCTGGACGCCAACCCCATCGGGATCGAGGACGGGCTGCGCCACGACAAATGGTGCGCGATGATGTGGCCCCGGCTGCGGTTATTGCATGAGTTGCTGGCTGAGAACGGAACAATCTTCGTTTGCATCGACGACAATGAAGTTGACCGGCTCATCTCATTAATGTCTGAGATATTCGGCGATGAACACTTTGTTACAACGTTTATTTGGAAAAAGCGCACAGGTTCAAATGACTCTACGAATGGCGTGACGCCGGATCACGATTTTGTTGTCTGCTTCGCAAAGTCCAAAGCGGCGTTTGCCGGAGTATCAAAGAGCTTTGCTAACTACTCTAACCCGGACAACGACCCACGAGGGCCGTGGATGGCAGATAACCTCACATGCAATAAGACCTGCGCCGAGCGACCAAATCTTTGCTATCCGATTACTGATCCCGAAACAGGCCGAGTTTTTCAACCAAACCCTAACAGGGCATGGGCTTATGAAAAGTCTCGAATGGATCAAATAATTGAGGAAGGTAAGGTAATTTTCCCAAAACGAGAGGGTGGAACACCAACCTACAAGCGCCACAAGTCCGAGCTACGTTCTACAGAACGTCCTTTCAGCAGTTTTGTTGATACGGAGATAAACGCGGAAGCAACCAAACAACTCCGCCAAATATTTGCTGAACAAGTTTTCGACTATCCAAAGGGCGTTGGGCTGGTCAGACAATTCATTGAACAAGTGACTGCATCGGACTCAATCATACTCGACTCCTTCGCCGGGTCTGGCACCACGGCCCATGCCGTGCTGGAAGCCAACAGGCGCGACGGCGGCAACCGGCGCTTCATCCTTGTGGAGATGGAGGATTATGCTGACCGGCTGACCGCCGAACGGGTGCGCCGCGTGATCAAGGGCTATGCCTTCACCGGAACGCAAAAGACGGAACTCTTGCGCGAGCGGCTGAACTGGCGGGCTATCGAGCGCGCGAACGATCTGGTGGACAAAGTGCAGGGGATCGAAAACCTGCATGGCCATGAATACGACCGGATCACGAAACAGGTGAAGGACGGCGAGTTGATCGTCACCGGCGAAAAGCGGGTGGAGGATCGGGCCGAGGGGCTGGGCGGTGAATTCACCTATTGCACGCTGGGCCAGCCGGTGGAGTTGGACCACATCCTGACCGGCGAAGACCTGCCCGCCTTCGACGCGCTGGCAGGTGTGCTGTTCCACATGGCGACCTCGCAACCACTCGACCCCGCCACGCTGGACGAGGCCAAAGCCTATGTGGGCGAGGCGAACGGCACCCATGTCTGGCTGATCTACCGCCCCCACCTCGACTGGCTGAAATCGCCCGACGCGGCCCTGACCCTCAGCTTCGCGCGCAAGCTGGCCGAGGCGCAGCCCGACGCGCGCCACCTTGTCTTTGCCCCTGCCCGCTATGTCAGCCAACGGATGCTGGACGCCGAAGGCTTGCCCGTGGAATTTGTGCCGCTTCCCTTCGCGCTCTACCGGGTGGAACGGACCTGATGCGCACGCTCGATTATCAGGCGCGGGTTCTGGATACGCTGGATGCGTATCTGGACGAGTTGAAGGCCGAGAAAGCCAAAGCCGACAAACGCGAGAAGCTGTTGGCAGAGATGGGTGACGATGCCGAGGGAATGCAGGTGCCTGACTTCACTGCGAAAGCGTGGGAGGCGATGAAAGCCGAAACGCGGGAATTCAGGATCAAGGACCGCAAACTTCAGGATGGAACTATTGCGCTCTTTTCCCCGCGCAAGGATGGCGTGGGCCGCGCGGTGCCGAACGTCACGTTGAAGGTGCCCACGGGCGGCGGAAAGACCTGGCTGGCGGTCAACGCGGTCAGCCGGATCATGGGGCGGTATCTGGCGAAGAACACCGGGTTTGTTCTGTGGATCGTGCCGAACGAGGCGATCTATTCGCAAACGCTGAAGGCGCTGAAGGACCGGCAGCACCCTTATCGGCAGGCGCTCGACCGCACGGCGGCTGGGCGGGTCAAGGTGATGGAGAAATCCGACCGGCTGGACGCGCGGGACGTGGACGCGAACCTGTGCGTGATGATTCTGATGCTGCAAGCCTCTGTGCGGTCTGCCAAGGAGCAACTGCGGATGTTCCGCGACAGGGGCGATGTGCACGGGTTCTTCCCGCCCGAGGGGGATCAGGCGGCACATTCTAGGGAACTGGCAGCTGTCCCGAATCTCGACGGCTACACCGGCATGTTCCCGATGGTGAAGGACTCGCTCGGCAACGCGCTACGCAAGATCAGGCCAGTTGTGGTGATGGACGAAGGGCAAAAGGCCACGTCCGAGTTGGCGCATGACACGCTTTACGGCTTCAACCCGATCTTCGTTCTGGAACTGACCGCGACGCCCAAGGATGTGGCGGCGAAGGGGACGAAGCCGGGCCGGGCCGCGAACCTCTTGGTGGAGGTGACAGGACGCGAGTTGCACGCCGAAGACATGATCAAGATGCCGCTGAACCTCGACCCAAGGCAGGGCGCGGATTGGCGCGGAACGCTCACGGCGGCGCTGGGCAGGCTGAACGCCCTGGACGCCGAGGCGCGCGCCTACGGGGCAGACAGGGGCGCTCTGGGCTATATCCGGCCCATCATGCTGGTGCAGGTGGAACGGACGGGCAAGGATCAGCGGGACGGGCAGCACATTCACGCGGATGATGTGAAGGAATGGCTGCTGACAGCGGGGCTGGATGACGCCGAAGTGGCGATCAAGACCGCCGAACAGAACGACCTCAATCAGCCCGAGAACCAAGACCTGTTGTCGCCCCAGAACCGGGTGCGGGTGATCGTGACCAAGGCGGCGCTGCAAGAGGGCTGGGATTGCCCCTTTGCCTATGTGCTGTGTTCGCTGGCGGCGGCATCAAACCAGTCGGCCATGACGCAGCTTGTGGGCCGCATCCTGCGTCAGCCCTATGCGCTGAAGACCGGCAGGGCGGCGCTGGACGAATGCTACGTGGTGACGCATCACGCGGCGACCCGCGACGTGGTGGAGGCGATCAAGACCGGGCTGGAACGCGATGGCCTGGCCGATCTGGTGATCGAGGTTCCGCAAGAGGCCGGAGCCTCCAACCCTGGAACGGCGCGAAAGATCGAGCGTCGCGCCGAATTCAGGAGCCTGCAAGTCTATCTGCCCAAGGTCCTGCGGGTGGACGATGGCGCCATGCGCGACCTCGACTATGAAACCGACATTCTGGCGGCTATTGACTGGCGCGACTATTCCCCGGCGGGCGTGGTGGCCGACATACCGGACAACCCTGCACACGTGGCAGCGCAGTTGCAGCGCATTGCCCTGTCCGATGTCGAAGAAGATGGATACTTCCGAGCCGAGGTTGTCGCCCCTGCGGCGGAAACGCTGCGATTTGACGCACCGTATGCCGTACGAATGATTTCCGACCTTGTGCCCAACCCCTTTGTGGCGCGGGGGATTGTGGCGGACCTGGTGGCGGGGCTGGAAGCGCGCGGCTTCGATGCGGCCAAGCTGGGCGATGCATCGGGCGTGATCATCGACCGGCTACGGGTGGCCTTGACCAAGGAACGCGATGCCCGTTCCGAGGCCCTTTTCCGCGCGGCGGTGAAGGCCGGTGACATTCAATTTCGGCTGCGGCTGGACGGGAACAATTGGCGGATGCCCGACCACATGCTGACCACGGAACCGCCGAACTCGCCCCACCTGACCGGCGCGGATGGCGGCGCTTTGGACCGCAGCCTGTTTTCCCCTGTGTTCCGAAACGAGTTGAACGGCGAAGAACAGAACGTCGCCGTGCACCTGGACGGGGATGGCACGGTGAAGTGGTGGCACCGCAACGTGGCGAAGGCGAGCTACGGAATGGGGCTGCAAGGCTGGAAGCGCGGGCGCATTTATCCCGATTTCATCTTCGCGACCGGCGGCACGGCGGGCGCCGGGCGGATCGTGGTATTGGAAACCAAAGGCGACCACCTTCAAAACCCCGACACCGACTATAAGAGGGCCGTCCTGGACTTCCTCACGCAAAGCTTTTCTTGGGATCACGCGGTGCCTGCGGGACAGCTACAGTTAGCCATGACCGGCGAGACGGTGGAATGTGCGCTAGTGCTCATGGAGGACTTGCCTAGCGTCCTGCCGGCATTGGTTTCCGGCGCATACAATCTGCCGTGACCGCCAACCCGAACCTGGGGCCGCTGGCAATGGCGATCCGGGGCGCAAAAGGACCCAGCTTTCGTTTTACTTGCGATCCAGAGGCGTAACCCGTCTGTGGCCCCTAACTGTGGAGGTTCACCATGCCCGCCCCCGATCCTACCGGCCTGAGCTACTACGAGACGTCGGACGGCAGGCCTTTCGTCAGCGCCGAAATCTGGCCCAGCACCGGCCTTTTCGCGGGCAACCGCCGTCACCGACTCGCGCGGCTGAAGGCCGTGACGCTCAAGGTCCGCTTTGACAACTGGACCTGCCCGACCTGCGGCGAGCCGGTGCCGCTCTGGCGGCGGGCGGATGCCGTCTATTGCTCGACCGGGTGCCGGAAGCGGGCGGCGCGTTACCGAAGGGCGGGGGGCGCCTGCGAATCCTGAGGCCTTGGGCGACAGGACCGGCGCCCCTCGGTCGCCCGTCGTAAACCCGAAGATTCCGTACCGGAACACCACCCGCATCTCTTCAGCCGCACCACCGCGCAGACCACGCATCGCCGGCATAATGGGGGAAAGGCCGGGGGAAAGAGAAAACGCACAGGCCTAAATCCCGTTTGTTTTCATATACTTAGAGGTCAATATTGGTGGAGCCAAGGGGAGTCGAACCCCTGACCTCTTGAATGCCATTCAAGCGCTCTCCCAACTGAGCTATGGCCCCACCGAGGTGCATCCCGCCGCAATTCGCGACCGTCTGCGAGGGGCGGTTTAGGGCCTCGTGATGGCGAGATCAAGCGAAAAAACGCGGCCCGGCGCAGTCTTTTCGGAACCCGATCGGCCAGCGCAGAGGCCCGCGCCCGGAAATGAAAGACGCGCGGGCAGCCTGGCCACCCGCGCGTCCGAACCGGCGTTTCCGCCTGGTTCAGTTCTCTTCTTCGTCGCCCGCGACGTCGCCCAGTTCGTCGAACGAAACGGTGTCGTCGTCGTCCTCGTCCTCGAGCAGTTCATCGTCATCGACCGACACATCGTCGTCGTCCAGCAGCACGTCATCCGAATCGATGTCTTCGGTCTGACCCGCCTTGACCTTGGGCGATTCGGTTTGCGGTGCGACACTCCCCTTGCGGCCGGGAAGGTCGATCTGGACAACCTCGCCGGTATAGGGGCTGATGATCGGCGACTTGTTCAGGTCGTAGAAACGCTTGCCGGTGGTCGGGCAAAGACGCTTCACGCCCCATTCTTCCTTGGGCATAGATTGTCCCCCAATGCTTGGATCGACGCCGGTTGCCACAGTTGGAATGGGTTGTCAAAGCCTTTCCGCCGATGTCTTGTGCGCCGGGCGGTCGCCGGCCGCCCGCAATGCCCGAAAGCTCCTGCCATGACGCAACCGCCCCCCTTCATCGACCTGCCCGGCGACCGGCCCCTCAGGGTGCTGCTGCGTCGCTCCAGCCGGGCCCGGCGCCTGGCGCTCAGGGTGTCGCGCCTGGACGGGGCGGTGACGCTGACCCTGCCCGCGCGCGCCACGCTGCGCACGGCGCTGGCCTTTCTGACCGAACGCCAGGCCTGGCTGACCCAGGCGGTGGCAGGGCTGGAAGCGCCGATCCCCGTGGCCACCGGCACCGCCCTGCCGGTCGAGGGGGTGCCGCTGATCCTGACGCCGGCCGCCGTCCGCGCCCCCCGAATCGACGGCGATACGCTGCTGGTTCCCCAGACGCGCCCGGTCGCCGCCAACGCCCTCGCCTTCTTGCGGCACCTGGCGCGCGACCGGCTGGCCAGCCGCATCGCGGTCCACGCGACCGCGCTGGGCCGTGACGCCGGCAGGCTCACGCTGCGCGATACGCGCTCGCGCTGGGGGTCGTGCACGGCCTCGGGCGATCTGATGTTCAGCTGGCGCCTGGTGATGGCCCCGCCCCGGATCCTGGACTACGTCGCGGCGCACGAGGTCGCGCATCTGGCGCAGATGAACCACTCGCCCGCTTTCTGGGCCGAGGTCGGCCGCCTGTTTCCCGCCCATGTCGAGGCCCGCCGCTGGCTGAAGACCCAGGGCAGCACCCTGCACCGCTACCGGTTCGAGGGCGCTTGACGCCCGCGACCCCTTGTGATCACGCTCAGCCCATGCAACGCCCGCTCCGCCCGTCTGCCGATCACTCGACCCTGTCGGCGCATGACCGCGTCTATCGCTCGCTGCGCACGCAGGTGATGCACGGCGAACTGGCGCCGGGCCTCGCGCTGACCCTGCGCGGCCTTGCGCGCGAATTCGGCGTCAGCATGACCCCCGCGCGCGAGGCCGTGCAGCGCCTGGTGGCCGAGGGGGCGCTCAGCATGTCGGCGTCAGGGCGCGTCACCACCCCCGAACTGGGCAACGACCGGATCGAGGAACTCGCCTCGATCCGCGCACTCCTGGAACCCGAACTGGGCAGCCGCGCCCTGCCCCGCGCCCATTCCGCGCTGATCGACCGGATGGAGGCGATCAACGCCGCCAACACCGACGCCGTGCAACAGGCCGACGCGGTGCGCTACGTCCGCACCAACCTTGAATTCCACCGCACGCTGTATCTGCGCGCCCAAAGCCCGGCGATGCTGGCCCTGGTCGAAACGCTCTGGCTGCAACTCGGCCCGACGATGCGCGCCCTTTACGACCGCCTGCGCCGCAACACGCCCCCGCCGCATCACCGGATGATCCTGGCGGCCCTCAGGGCGGGCGACGACCCGGGGCTGCGCCTCGCGCTGCGCACGGACGTGACGCAAGGCCTGCGCCACCTGACCCAGTAACCCGATCTTTGTGCCCGAAATATCCCGGGGGGTGTGGGGGGCAGCGCCCCCCACTGGATCGCCCGAGGGCTGGAGGCTGGAAGCCTCCCGGCCGAGGGCGAAACCCCCGCCCGGCCTCGATCGATCCTGCCCCAGCCAACCCTGGCCTATCCGACCCTGGCCTATCCGACCCTGGCCTATCCGACCCGCCGCCCGCTCGCGCTGTTGAACGGATGCAGGGCTGACAGCGGCGCCGACAACGCGACCGCCGCACCTTCGGTCACCTCGGGCAGTCCGGCCACGCGCACCGTCACCACCTGCCCGCTCCCCTCCAGCGCAACGTAGACGTGGCTCTCGGCTCCAGCCGGTTCCAGCAGCGCGACCGTGCCCGCCAGCGCCAGCCCCTCGCCCGCGCCCAGCCGCAGATCGTCGGGCCTGACCCCCAGCAGATCGGTGCCCGCGGGCAGGCTGCCCGGCGCGGTGCCCCGGTCGCGCAGATAGGCCATGTCGATCAGGTTCATCGCCGGCGAGCCGATGAACCCCGCCACGAACACCGTTTCCGGGCGGTGATACAGGTCCATCGGCGTGCCGACCTGTTCGATCCTCCCGCCGTTCAGCACCACCAGCCGGTCGGCCATGGTCAGCGCCTCGAGTTGGTCGTGCGTCACATAAAGCGAGGTGGTGCCCAGCCGCTTCTGCAATTGCCGGATCTCGACCCGCATCTGGACGCGCAGCTTCGCGTCCAGGTTGGACAGTGGCTCGTCGAACAGGAACACCGCGGGTTCGCGCACCAGCGCCCGCCCCATCGCCACCCGCTGCCGCTGGCCCCCCGACAGGGCGCGCGGCTTGCGGTCCAGATAGGCGGCGATCTGCAACATCTCCGCCGCCTCCTGCACGCGGCGGTCGATTTCGGGCTTGGCGACGCCCTGGTTGCGCAGCCCGTAAGCCAGGTTGTTGTAAACCGTCATATGCGGGTACAGGGCATAGTTCTGGAACACCATGGCGATATCGCGCTCGGCCGGTTCCAGGTCGTTCACCAGCCGTTCGCCGATCGTCAGCCGCCCCGACGATATCCGCTCCAGCCCCGCCACCATGCGCAACAGCGTGGACTTGCCGCAGCCCGACGGCCCGACCAGCACGATCATCTCGCCGTCGGCAATATCGAGGCTGACGTCCGACACCGCCTGAACGCCGCCGGGATAGACCTTGGACAGGGCCTCCATCACGATGCGGGCCATGTTACTTCTCCGTCTCGGTCAGGCCCTTCACGAAGAGCCGTTGCATGAACAGGATCACCAGGATCGGCGGCAGCGCGGCCAGCACCACGGTGGCCATCACCAGATGCCACAGCGGTTCGCTGTCGGCGCCGGTGACCATCCGCTGGATCCCCATGACGATGGTGTAATAGCTGTCATCCGTGGTGATGAGCAGCGGCCAGAGGTATTGGTTCCAGCCATAGATGAACATGATGACGAACATCGCCGCGATGTTGGTGACGCTCAACGGCACCAGGATGTCCTTGAAAAATTTCCACGGCCCCGCGCCATCGACCCGCGCCGCTTCCAGCATTTCCTCGGGCACGGTCATGAAGAACTGACGGAACAGGAAGGTCGCCGTGGCCGAGGCGATCAGCGGGATCGACAGGCCGGCATAGGTGTTCAGCAGGTGCAGGTTCGCCACCACCTGATAGGTCGGCACGATCCGCACCTCGATCGGCAGCATCAGCGTGACGAAGATGATCCAGAAAAAGAAGATCCGCCCCGGAAAGCGGAAATAGACGATGGCAAAGGCCGACAGGAGGGAAATGGCGATCTTGCCCACCGCGATCATCATCGCCATGACGAAGCTGTTCCACAGCATGATCCCGATCGGCGGCGCGCCCGCGTTCGAGCGCCCCTCGAAGATCACCGTGCGGTAATTCTCCCATCCGTGCGCGCCGGGCAGCAGCGGCATCACGCCTTGCAGAAAGGTCCCCGGCGCGTGGGTCGAGGCGATGATCGCCACATAGACCGGGAACACCACCACGGCGACGCCCAGGATCAGGATCAGATGGGCCAGAAGCGTGCCCCAGCGGTCGTTCTCTACCATGCCCGCCCCCTCAGTAGTTCACGCGCCGTTCGATCCAGCGGAACTGAACCACGGTCAGGACGATGACGATGCCCATCAGGATCACCGATTGCGCGGCCGACGACCCCAGGTTGTTGCCGATAAACCCGTCGCGAAAGACCTTGTAGACCAGGATATTGGTGGCCTGCGCCGGGCCGCCCTCGGTGGTGGCGTGGATCACGCCGAACGTGTCGAACATCGCGTAGACGATGTTCACGACCATCAGGAAAAAGGTCGTGGGCGACAGAAGCGGAAAGATGATGGTCCAGAACCGCTTTGTCCGCCCGGCGCCGTCGATGGCGGCGGCTTCGATCAGCGACTGCGGAATGGATTGCAGCCCGGCCAGGAAAAACAGGAAATTGTAGCTGATCTGCTTCCAGGCGGCGGCCAGAATGACCAGCGCCATCGCGTCGCCCGCGTGCAACCGGTGGTTCCAGTCATAGCCCAGCATCTCCAGCATGTAGGGCAAGATGCCGACCGACGGGTTGAAGATGAACCACCACAACACCCCGGCCACGGCCGGCGCGACCGCGTAGGGCCAGACCAGAAATGTGGTGTAGAGATCGCGCGAGCGGATCATCCGGTTCACCATCACCGCGAACAGCAGCGACACCGACAGGCTGAGCAGCGTCGTGCCGATGGCGAAAAGGGCGGTCGTCTTCATCGAATCGACATAGGTCGGATCGGCGAAGAGACGCTCGAAATTGCGAAACCAGACAAATGTGGTGCGCAGCCCGAACGGGTCCTGGCGCAACAGGGACTGCCAAAGCGCCTGGCTGGCTGGCCAGACAAAGAAGATCAGCGTGATGATCACCTGGGGCGCCAGCAGGGCATAAGGCAACCACCGGCTGGAAAAGGTCATGCGCTTGGTCTGCATCCCGGGCTCCGGACAGGGCGGTGCAGGATGGGCGGGGACCGCCCATCCTGCGGTGTCGCGGTCGTCAGATCACTGCATCGTCGCCTGGAAGTCGCGCAGCAGGGCATCCCCGCGCGAGACGACGTTGTCCGCCGCCTGCTGGGCGGTTTCGGCGCCGGTGATCATCGCCTCCATCTCCTCCGAGATGACATCGCGGATCTGCACGAAGTTGCCGAACCGCAGGCCGCGCGAATTCTCGGTCGGCGGGTTCAGGTTCATCTGCTGGATCGAGATGTCGGCACCCGGGTTGGCGTCGTAGTAGCCCTGCTCGCGGGTCAGGTCATAGGCCGCCTGGGTGATCGGCAGATAGCCCGTGTTCTGGTGCCACCAGGCTTGCTGCTCGGGCTGCGAGAGGAACTCGAAGAAGCGCGCAACGCCCTCGTATTGGGCCTGGGACTGTCCGGTGAGAACCCACAGCGTCGCCCCGCCGATGATCGAATTCTGCGGCGCGCCCGCCACGTCGTCGTAATAGGGCATCATGCCGTAACCGACGTTGAAGGTGGCGTTCGACAGAACGCCCGCGCGCCCGGCCGAGCTTTCCATCATCATCGCGCATTCGCCCGAATAGAACTTGGGTCCCGCGTCCGGACCCGCACCGCCGCCTGCCCAGCTGAACACGCCTTCGGACTGCCAGCGCGCCAGGTTTTCCCAATGGCGGATCAGGGGCGCCTGCTGGTTCAGCACCAGTTCGGTGTCGAACCCGGCAAAGCCGTTCTGCTGCGTGGCCAGGGGCAGGTTGTGCCAGGCCAGGAAGTTCTCAAGATGCACCCAGCTGGGCCAGCGGGTGGTGAAGCCGCAGCTTGCCGCGCCCGAACTGATGATCTGGCGCGACATGGTTTCCATGTCGGCCCAGGTGCGCGGCGGCGTGTTCGGGTCCAGACCGGCGGCCGCGAAGATGTCCTTGTTGTAATACAGGATCGGCGTGGACGAATTGAACGGGAAGGACAGCATGTTGCCGTCGGGGTCGGTGTAATAGCCGACGACGGCCGGCAGATAGGCCGCGGGGTCGAAATTCGCGTGGTGGTCGGCCATCAGCTGATAGATCGGATACACCGCGCCCTCGGCCGCCATCATGGTGCCGGTGCCGACCTCGAACACCTGCACGATGGCGGGTTGCTCACCGGCGCGGAACGCGGCGATCGCGCCGTTCATGGTTTCCGCGTAGGTGCCGCGAAAGCTGGGCACGACGACGTAATCGGACTGGCTGGCGTTGAAATTGGCCGCGATCTCCTCGACCAGTTCGCCCAGCCGGCCGCCCATCGCGTGCCACCACTGGATTTCGGTCTGCGCCGAGGCCGCGGCGGGCGCCACGAGCGCCAGCGCGGTCGCGGCCAGAAGGCTGTGTTTGAACATGAAAACCCCCATTGGTTGTATCGTCTGTCATTGCGCACAAAGGCGAAATACCGCGCCGGACGAGCAGACCGGCGCGAATTTCTGCACTTTGATGCGATAATATTCGTTTGTGAAGCCTGTATGTCAGTGCGCGAACATTTTTACCGTCGACTCAAAAGAAAAGGCGCGACCCCTGAGGCCGCGCCCATCCTGCCGTCCGATCCGGGGCCTCAGCCCTGGTAATCCGTCCCCGGTGCGCGCACATAACGCAGCCCGCGCGGCCCCCAGCGTCCCCAGCCCAACAGCTCGGACATGGTGACCGCCGTCAAGCCGCGCGCCTGGATCCCCTCGATCGCGGCGGGCACGGCGCGGATCGTCGGACCGTGAATGTCATGCGCCAGGATCACCGCGCCCGGGCGCGCGCCGCGCACCATGCGCTGCGACACCACGCTCACCCCGGGGCGGCGCCAGTCCTCGGGATCGACCGACCACACCACGGTGGTCAGCGCGCGCTGGTCGTGCAGCATCTGCATCTGCCGATGGGTAAAGGCGCCATAGGGCGGGCGCATGGTCACCGGCAGCGCGCCGACGGTGTTCCAGACGACCTCTTGCGTGCGGTCGATCTCGCGCAGGACCGAGGCATCCCCCAGCCGCGACAGCACCGGGTGCGACCAGCTGTGATTGCCGATCTCGTGCCCCTCGGCAACGATGCGATGCAGGATTTCGGGGTAGCGCCGGGCGTTCTGGCCGATGACGTAAAAGGTCGCCTTGGCCCGGTAATGCGCCAGGATATCCAGCAGCATCGGCGTCAACGTCGGATGCGGGCCGTCGTCAAAGGTCAGCGCGACCCGCGGCGCATTGGTCTGGACATGCGTCAGCGACACCACGTCGTGACCCCGCGCCAGGCGCGGAACCGGCGGGTTGGGCACGGCAGGAACCGTCTGGGCCCCGGCGGATGAAACGGATCCCGACAACGCCGCGCCCCCCAGGCACGCCGCAGCCAGGCCGGACAGCAATGTCCGGCGATCAAGATTGGTCACACTGTCCCCCGACAGTTGTGTTGGCAGCTACCAAAGTCCTAGGCGCAGCACGAAAGCGCGAAAAGGTGAATCTCCCCATGGGCTTGCCGTGGCAGTGGGTTGCGGCACGAAAACCACAGCGCGGCGCGGATTCGGCGCGTGGTCGGCGGCACCCCGCGCTGTCAGCCGGGAGCCCCTTGGCCGCAAAGCGCGGATGTTCGCGCCAGGGTTGCGCACCCGGCGCAAGACACCGCGAACCGGAGGCGAATCATGCCGTCGTCACAACCTGTCGCGCAACGAGAACCACAGCATCGCCGCCACCATCAGCGGCCAACGCAACGTCGCGCCGCCCGGAAACTGCGGGCTGGGAACCGAGGCCATGACGTCAAACCGCTCGGCCTGCCCGGCGATCGCTTCGGCCATCAGCTTGCCGCCCAGCGTTCCCATCGCCACGCCGTGCCCGGAAAACCCCGAGGCCGACAGCACGTTCCCCGCCAGCCGCGCAAAATACGGCATCCGGTTGTAGGCGATCCCCAGCGTGCCGCCCCAGGCGTGGGTGATCTCGATCCCCTTGAGCTGGGGAAAGATCGCCTCCATCGGCGCGCGGACCTTGGCGGCGATGTCCTTGGGAAAGGCATAACCATAGGACTCGCCACCACCGAACAGCAGGCGGTTGTCGTCGGAAAAGCGGAAATAATTGATGACGAATTTCGAATCCGCCACCGCGTGATTGCCGCGGATGACGTGGTTGCGCTCGGCCTCGGTCATCGGGCGGGTGGCGGCGATGAAGTTGTTGATTGGCATCACGCGCGATGCCAGCGCGGGCTCGATCCGGCCGGCGTAACCGTTGAGACCCAGCGCGACGAACCGCGCGGTGATCTGCGCGGCATCGGTGTGAACGCGCGCGGGGTCGGCCTTTGTCAGCGCGACCACGCGCGCGCCCTCGTAGATGCGCACGCCCGCGGCCTGGGCGGCCCGCGCCAGCCCCAACGCGTAGCGCAGCGGGTGCAGATGCCCGCCCCCCATGTCGATATCGCCGCCGTGATAGACCGGCGAACCGACCAGCGCCCGCATCTGCGCCCGGTCCAGCGGCCGGATCTGGTGATAGTCGTAGTCCCGCGCCAGCTTTTCGGCATAGGCGTGGAACTCGGGCACATAGCGCGCGCGATGCGCGGCGTGGATGATTCCGGGTGCATAGCCGGCCTCGGGCGCGTGGCGGGCCGCCAGATCGCGCGTCACGGCGACCGAGTCCAGCGACAGGTCCCACAGCGCGCGCGCCACGGTCCGCCCGACCATCCCCTCGAGCGCGCCCTGGTCCAGCCGCTGCCCGGTGCCCACCTGCCCGCCGTTGCGACCTGAGGCGCCGAAGCCGACGCGCTGCGCCTCCAGCACGATCACGTCATAGCCTCGCTCGGCCAGATGCAGCGCCGCACTGAGCCCGGTGAACCCGGCGCCCACGACGCAGACATCGCACGACAGCGCCCCGATGGCGGCCGGAAACGGCGGCAGCATGTCGGCGCTGGCGGCATACCAGCTGTCAGGGTAGGTGCCGGGGCGGTCGTTCGCAGTCAACAGGTCCATGGCGCGGGTCCCCGGCTCACTCGGCCACCAGCATCCCCTCGGCCTTGAGCTGGGCATAGGCTTCGTCCAGGGCCTTGGTTGCGCGGTCGATCAGAATGTCGATCTCGTCGGGGGTCATGACCAGCGGCGGGGCGATGATCATGCGGTCATAGACATGGCGCATGATGACGTTGTTGGCAAAGCAGCGCTCGCGGGTGATCAGCCCCGCCGCGCCCTGCTCGCCGGCGAAGCGGGCGCGCCGCCCCTTCACCGGGGTCAGCGCCAGCGACCCCATCATCCCCACCAGCGCGGTCTCGCCCACCAGCGGGTGATCCGCCAGCGCGTGCCAACGCGCCGCCAGATGCGGGTGCGCCACGTCGCGCACATGCTCGACGACGCCCTCGTCCTCCATGATGCGCAGGTTCTCCAACGCCACGGCGGCGGCAACCGGGTGGCCGGAATAGGTGTAGCCGTGGTTGAATTCGTCGGACGCGATGACGGCCGCAACCTCGTCGCAGACGATCGACCCGCCGATCGGCGCATAGCCCGAACTCAAACCCTTGGCGATGGTCATGATATGCGGGCGGATGCCGAAGGTCTGGCTGCCAAACCAGTTGCCGGTGCGGCCGAATCCGGTGATGACCTCGTCGGCGATCAGCAGGATGCCGTATTTGTCCACGATGCGCTGTATCTCGGGCCAATAGGTCGCGGGCGGGATGATGACTCCGCCCGCCCCCTGCACGGGTTCCGCGATGAAGGCGCCCACGCGGTCGGCACCGATTTCAAGGATCTTGTCCTCAAGCGCGCGCGCGCGCGCCAGGCCGAAGGCGTCCGGCGTCAGGTCGCCCCCTTCGAGATACCAATAGGGCTGGTCGATATGCACGATGCCCGGGATCGGCAGGTTGCCCTGCTGATGCATCGGCACCATGCCGCCCAGGCTGGCCCCGCCGATGGTCGATCCGTGATAGCCGTTCTTGCGGGCGATGATGACGCTGCGCTCGGGCTGGCCCTTCAGCGCCCAGTAATGCCGCACCAGCCGGATGTTGGTATCGTTCGCCTCGGACCCGGACGAGGCAAAGAACACATGGTTCAGATCCCCCGGCGCCAGGTCGGCGATGCGCGCCGACAGCGCGATGGCGGGCACATGGCTGGTCTGGAAAAAGGTATTGTAATAGGGCAGTTCCTCGATCTGGCGCGCGGCGGCCTGCGCCAGTTCCTTGCGCCCGTAGCCGATGTTCACGCACCAAAGCCCCGCCATCCCGTCGATGATCGAGGACCCCTCGCTGTCCGTCAGGTAGACGCCGCTCGCCCGGGTGATGATCCTGGCACCCTTGCGCGCCAGCGCGTCGTTCGTGGTGAACGGATGCATGTGATGCGCAGCGTCCAGGGCCTGAAGTTCGGCGGTGGGCAGGTGATTGGTGATCTGACGCATGGCAATGGCTCCTTCTTGCCCCGGCAGGCGGGGCCCCCCGGGGATTCGCCCCAACCTACGCCCGCCCGCGCCCGGCCGCAACGTAATTTGATCAAATTAATCCCGCCCCCGGCCCTTCTTTGTGCCGCAAATATCCTGGGGGGTGAGGCCGTCAGGCCGAGGGGGGCAACGCCCCCTGCCCGCCCGCAACAGCGCCTGGTGCAGATCGGCGCGCACCCGGTCGATCCCCTGGCGAATGTCGCCCTCGATCGCGGACACCAGCGCGCGCCCGTCGCCCGCCCGCATCGCCGACAGGGCCTCCTTGTGCAAATCGGGCCCGATCGCTCCGTCCGAGGTCATCACCACCCGCAGCGACGGCGCAAAGCGCAACCAGAGCGATTGCGTGAGCGAGGTCAGAATCGGGGCCCCGGCCACATCATACAGCGCGAAGTGAAAGCGATAGTTCCCGGCCAGATAGCCGCGTGTCTCGCCCGCGGCGATGGCGACGTCCAGCGCCTGGTCCAGCGATTCGATCCGGTCGATGTCAGCCGGGGTCAGCCGTTCCATGGCCAGGGCGGCCAGCCGCGGCTCCAGCGCCAGACGCGCAAAGGCCAGCTCCTCGACTTGCGAAGGGGTCAACCTGGGCACCGAGACGCGGCGATTTTCGTGCAGGATCAGCGCGCCCTCGGCGGTCAGGCGGCGAATCGCCTCGCGCACGGGGGTCATGCCCGCGCCCAGCGTTGCGGTGATGCCCTGGATCGTCACCTTCTGGCCTGGCTCCAGTTCGCCGAACATCACCATGTCGCGCAGCCGCCGATAGGTGGCCTCGTGCTCGGGCAGCTTGCCGGGGGCGTGATCGGTCGGGGCCATGGAACCTGCGCGGAAATCTGATCAAATCCCGCCCTAGATAGACCAGTCGGGGGCCCTTTGCCTAGCGTCAACCGGCCTGCCGGGCCAGCAGCGCCCCGCCCGCGTCGCGCGACAGGCGCGCGAAATAGGGCACCGACAGCAAGGCGACCAACGCGACCAGCACAAAGACCGGCGCGAATTCGGTCGCGCTCAGGGTGGCGCTGCCCGTCCAGGCCTGCGCCCCCGACAGGCCGAACGCCGCCAGCGTGATGCCGACCGACCGCGCCAGTTGTTGCGCGACCGAGTTGAACGAGGTCGCGGAGCTCATCCGCTCGGCGGCGACATCGGAATAGGCCATCGCGTTGATCGCGGTGAACTGCAACGACCAGCCGACGCCCGCCACGAACAGCGGTAGCACCACCAGCGGCCAGGGCGTGGTCGCGCTGAATGCCATCGGCAGCAGCATCAGCACCGAGGCCAGAATCCCGTTCACCACCAGCACGCGGCGAAAACCGAAGCGGTCGAGAATCGGCTTGGCCGTGAACTTCATCGCCATCGCCCCCGCGCCCGAGGCAAAGGTCAGCGCCCCCGACTGGAACGGGGTCATCCCGAACGCCAGTTGGAACAGCAAGGGCAACAGAAAGGGCCGCGCCCCCGCGCCGACGCGAAAGAACGTGCCCCCCAGGGCGGCGATGCGAAAGGTCGGGATCCGCAACAGCGTCAGGTCGATCAGGGGCGCCGCGACCCGACGCGCGTGTCGCGCATAGGCCAGCACCAGCGCCAGACCGCCCAGCGTGAAGACCGCGCTCCACAGGGGTTGGGCCAGGCCCAGACCGGCCAACGTGATGCCCGTCAGAAAGGCCGCCAGACCCGGCCCCAGCAGCGCAAAGCCGACGGCATCGAACGCGCGGACGTCGTCCGAGCGGATCGTCGGGATGAACAGCGTGACCAGCACCAGGCCGGCGAGGGCAATGGGGATGTTGATCCAGAAGATCCAGCGCCAGCTCCAGTAGGTGGTGATGAACCCGCCCAGCAGCGGGCCCAGCACCGGGCCCACCAGCGCCGGCACCGTCAGCCAGGCCAGGGCCGAGACCAGGTCCGATTTCGCCGTGGTGCGCAGCACGATCAGGCGCCCAACCGGCACCATCATCGAGCCGCCGATCCCCTGCAACACCCGGGCCGCGATCAACGCCTCCATGCTCGAGGACATCCCGCAGGCAATGGACCCGGCGGCAAAGACGGTGATCGCCCAACGAAACACGCGCCGCGCCCCGAACCGGTCCGCCGCCCAACCCGAGGCCGGGATGAAGATGGCCAGCGCCAGCAGATACGAGGTCATCGCCAGTTTCAGATGGATGGGCGAGGTGCCGAGGTCGCGCGCGATTTCGGGCAGCGCGGTGGCGATGACGCTGGCGTCCAGCGTTTCCAGCAGCAGCGCCACGGCCACGATCAGGGGCATCGCCCGCGCGCGCAGCATCGCCCGCATCCCGATGTCGCGGTTCCGCGCCGGGCTCATGCGCGGCGGATCGAGGAGAGACGGGGAACGATCACGGTGGCGGACTCCTTCCCCGGCAACATATTGCACATGTGAAAGAGGGGTCAAGCCCCGGCCCGCTCAGCCCTCGGGGTAGCTGGCGCGGCACTGTGCCTGCGCCGCCTGCGACCGCCGGTCGGCGGTGGCAAGCTGGCGCTCCAGCAGCGCGATGCGCTCGCGTTCGAAGCCGCGGTCGATGGGGTGGCGGATCTCGGCGATGTCATAGTCCCAGCGGGTGCAGGTGGTGGTCCCGCCACCCGGGGCGGCGCAGGGCGTGCTTTCCAGCACCGGCACGCGCACCCGTTCGATCGCATAGCCCCGCGACAGGTTCTGCTGGTGCTCCCGCAAGGCCCGGCGCGTGTCGCGCGCCTGTTGATCGGCATCGGCCAGGCACAGTTGCAGCGGCGAACACCCGGCCAGCACCAGCAAGAGGATCGTCAGGGTGGCGTGTTTCATCGCATCACTCCAGTTCGCGGGCCTCGGACGCGATCATGATGGGGATTCCGTTGCGGATCGGAAAGGCCAGATGGGCCGTGGCCGAGATCAGCTCTTGCGCCGCCGCGTCGTAGCTGAGCCGCCCCTGCGTCACCGGGCAGACCAGCGATTCCAGCATGTGGCGGTCGGTTTCGCCGGGGCCGTCGGTCATTGCAGAACGTCCTTTTCTTCGCCACGACCTCGGCCACGCAGCGCGAATTCCATCAGCGTGACCAGCGTTTCGCGGCGCGTTTCCAGCGACGGGGCCTCGAGCAGGGCCTGGCGTTCCTCGGGCGGAAACGGGCACAGCATGGACAGCGCGTTGATGAGCATCTCGTCCTCGGCGTCCTTGAGGCTGGGCCATTCCGCCGACAGGTTCACGGCCTCGAAATACCGCGCGAGCAGGTCGAGAAACCCCACGCGGTCCAGCCGCGGGTCCTGTTCCGCCCGCCCGAGATCGCGCGCGAATGTGTCCCATTGCACCCGGCCGCGCCGATACGGGGCCGGCCCGGTGCCCAGATCCTCGATCAGGCGAAACCGCGAAACGCCGATCAGGGTGATCATGTAGCGCCCGTCCTCGGTTTCCGAGAAACTGGTCAGGCGCCCCGCGCAGCCGATACTGTGCAGCCGGTCCCCGCCACCGGCGGGCGTGACGCGCGGCTGGATCATGCCGATGAGACGGGTTCGGGTGGCCAGGCAATCCTCGACCATCGCCAGATAGCGCGGCTCGAAGATGTGCAAAGGCAGCCGGGCACGCGGCAGGACCAATGCGCCCGGCAAGGGGAACAGCGGGATCGTGTCTGGCAGGTCCGACGCGCTCAGCATGGCGTGGATGATACCGCCCCCGTGTCCCTCAGGCAAACAGCATCGAGGACAGACGGCGGCGGCCCTTCTGGACCAGCGGATCGTTGGGCTTCAGCGCGTCGAAGATGGTGAACAACTGCGCCTTGGCGGCGCCGTCGTTCCATTCGCGATCGCGGCGGAACAGCTCCAGCAGGGTGTCGATGGCACCGGCGATGTCACCCTTGGCGTGCAGCGCCTGCGCCAGATCGAAGCGCGCCTGATTGTTGGCGGGATCGCCCTCAAGCACCGCGCGCAGATCCTCGACCGGGCCGGCGTTGGCGGCCTGATGCGCCAGCGCCAGTTGTGCGCGCGCGGCCTCGACCTCTTTCGCGGCGGCGATGGCGTCGGGGGCGTTGTTCAAAAGCGCCTCGGCCTGATCCAGGGCGCCCAGCGCGATCTGCGCCCGCGCCAGACCGCCCAGCGCCACGGCATTCTCGGGTTCCTCGCCCAGAACGGCGGCGAAGATCTCGGCGGCTCCCGCGGCGTCGCCTTCACCGAGCACGGTCTCGGCCTCGTCCAGCGCGGCGCCCAGGCCGCCGTCGTCGCCGCCCAGTTCCACCAGTTTCTCGACGAATTTCTTCAGTTCCGAGGCCGGCAGCGCGCCCTGAAAGGCATCGACCGGGCGGCCCTGGTAAAAGGCATAGACCGTCGGAATCGACTGGATGCGCAACTGACCGGCGATCTGCTGGTTCTCGTCCACGTTCAGCTTGACCATCCGCACCTTGCCCTTGACGGCATTGACGGCGGCTTCCAGCGCCGGGCCCAGCGTGCGGCAAGGACCGCACCAGGGCGCCCAGAAATCGACGATGACGGGAACCTCCTGGCTCGCGTCCACGACGTCTTGCATGAATTCGGCTTCGCTCGTTTCCTTCACCCAACCGCCGGCGGCGGGGGTCGCATCCATCTGGCCCAGCATGGCATTCTCCATTCGCAGGTCCGACCGCGGTCGGCTTTGCCCCTTATATGCGTTGCCTCGGCCGCCGTTCCAAGAGGCCAGCCGCATGACACCGCGCCGCACCCGGCGCGGGGCGCGTCAGACGATCACATCCATCGCGCGTTGTTCCCCGACCCCAAACACCCGCTTGTAGCGCGCGACCTCGTCCGCCGGGCCCATCGCCTTGGACGGGTTGTCCGACAGCTTGACCGTGGGCCGCCCGTTGGCCGAGACCGCCTTGCACACCAGCGAGAAGGGCGCGAGCGCGTCGCCGTTGGCGAGGCCGCGGAAATCGTTGGTCAAAAGCGTGCCCCAACCGAACGAGACCTTGACCCGACCGGCAAAGCGGGCGTGCAGGTCCTCGATCTTTTCGACATCGAGTCCGTCCGAAAAGATCACCAGCTTTTTCGCCGGATCCTCGCCACGGTCCTTCCACCAGCGGATCGCCACCTCGGCCGCCGCCGCCGGATCGCCCGAATCGATGCGGATGCCGGTCCAGCCGGCCAGCCAGTCCGGGGCGTTCTTCAAGAACCCCTCGGTGCCGTAGGTGTCGGGCAGGATGATGCGCAGGTTGCCGTCGTGTTCTTCGTGCCAGTCGGACAGCACGCGATAGGGGGCCTCGGCCAGTGCGGCGTCGGTTTCCGCCAGCGCGGCCATCACCATCGGCAGTTCGTGCGCGTTGGTGCCGACGGCCTCGAGATCGCGACGCATGGCGATTCGGCAGTTCGAGGTGCCGCTGAACGCATCGCCCAGCCCCTCCATCATCGCCTGCACGCACCAGTCCTGCCACAGAAAGCTGTGCCGGCGGCGGGTGCCGAAATCGGCGATCTTCAGCCCCGGGATCTGCCGCAGGCGCTGCACCTTGTCCCACACCCGCGCCATCGCCCGGGCATAGAGCACCTCCAGCTCGAATTTGCCCATGGTCTTCAGAACCGCGCGCGAACGCAGCTCCATCAGGATCGCCAGCGCCGGGATTTCCCACATCATGACCTCGGGCCAGGCGCCTTCGAAGGTCAGCTCATACTGGCCATCGCGCTTTTCCAGCTGATAGGGCGGCAGGCGCAGGGTCTCGAACCACTCCATGAAATCCGAACGGAACATTTGCCGCTTGCCGTAAAAGGTGTTGCCCCTGAGCCAGGTGCTTTCGCCGCGCGTCAGGCCCAGACCGCGCACATGGTCCAGTTGCTCGCGCAACTCGCCCTCGTCCACCAGGTCGGCCAGGCGCACCCGCGTGCTGCGGTTGATCAACGAAAACGTCACCCGGGTGTCCGGCCGATTGCGAAAGATCGACTGACACATCAGAAGCTTGTAAAAGTCCGTATCAATCAGCGACCGGACGATCGGGTCGATCTTCCAGTTGTGATTGTGGACGCGGGTTGCGATATCGACCATCGGGCCCCTCCTGCCGGCGAAACGGGCGTTCCGCCGTTCATAGCGGCTGAGAGGCCAGGCTGCAAAGCCCGAAAGGGCGGAAAGGATCGGCATGACGCGGCCCGACATCGGCGTGATTGGCGCGGGCGCCTTTGGCACGGCGCTGGCAATTGCCCTGGCGCAGGCCGGAAAGCGCGTGGCCCTGTGGGCGCGCGATCCCGCCCAAGCCGAGGCGATGGCTCGCCAACGCGAGAACGCGGCCCGCCTGCCCGGCGCCCCTTTGCCCCCCCGCCTGACCCCGACCGCCGATCTGACCCAGGCCGCGCAGGCCCCCATCCTGCTGCTGGCGGTGCCCACCCAGACGCTGCGCGGCGTGGTCCGGACGCACGCCCGGGACCTGACCGGCCGAACGCTGGTCGCCTGCTGCAAGGGCGTGGAACTGGGCACCGGCCTGCTGCCGACGCAGGTGATCGCGGCGGTGATCCCCGGCGCGCCGGCGGCCGTGCTGACCGGCCCCAGTTTTGCCGCCGACATCGCGCTGGGCAAGCCCACGGCCCTGACCTTGGCGCTGTCTGGCACGGGCGGCGAGACGTTGCAGGCGGCGCTGGCGACGCACAACCTGCGGCTCTATCTGTCCGATGACCCGGTCGGCGCGCAATGGGCGGGGGCGCTGAAGAACGTCATTGCCATTGCCGCCGGCCTGACGATCGGCGCGGGCCTGGGCGAAAGCGCCCGCGCCGCGCTGATGACGCGCGGCATGGCCGAGATGGCGCGCCTGGCAACCCAGCGCGGCGCGCGGGCGGAAACGCTGTGGGGGCTGTCCGGATTCGGCGATCTGGTGCTGACCTGCACATCCGAGAAATCGCGCAATTTCCGCCACGGGCTGGCGATCGGACAGGGCGCGGCGCCGGACCCGTCGCAGACCGTCGAAGGCGTGATGACCGCCCACGCCATCGCCGCCGATGCCGACCCCGACAGGCTGCCGGTGACCTGCATGGTCTCGGCGCTGCTGAAGGGCGCGGTGTCGCTGGACCTGGCCAAGGACCTGCTGTTGTCGCGCCCGCTCAGGCGCGAACGCGGCTGAGAATAGCCCGGCGCAGGGCCGCGCCGCCCAGCGTCCCCGCGAAAAACGCAGCCGAGGCCGTGACGATGCTGGGCCCGGCCGGCGTGTCCAGCACCAACGAGGCAGCCAGCCCCGCCACCACCGCCAGCGCGGCCAGCGCCACGGCGGCCATCGCCATCCCTTCGGGCGAGCGCGCGTAGACGCGCGCGGTCGCGGGCGGGATCAGCAGCATCGCCCCGATCAGCAGCGCACCCACCACCTTCAGCGCCACCGCGACGACGATCGCCAGCGCCAGCACCAGCACCAGGTGTTCGCGCCGCGGATCCAGGCCCAGGCTGCGCGCCAGGTCCTCGCTGATGGTCGCGCTCAGCAGGGCCTCCCATCGCCACGCCAGCAACGCGAGCACCAGCCCGACCCCGGCCGCAGCGGACCACAGGTCGGCCGCGCCGACGGTCAGGATGTCGCCGAACAGCCAGGCCGACAGATCCACCCGCACGCCGGGCAGGAACGAGACCGCCACCAGCCCCAGCGCCAGCGCCGAATGCGCCAGGACCCCCAGCAGCGTATCGACCGCCCAGCCCCGTCCCTGCAACGCGGCGATGACCAGTGCCATGACCAGCGCCGTCACCAGCGTGCCCAGCGTGACCGAGATGCCAAAGGCCAGCGCCAACGCCACGCCCAGAATGGCGCCATGCGCGGTGGCGTCGCCGAAATAGGCCATACGCCGCCAGACCACGAAACACCCCAGCGGCCCCGCCGCCAGTGCCAGCAGCAGCCCCGCCGCCAGCGCGCGCAGGACAAAGGCGTCAATGATCATGGTCGCAGACCTCGTGGTCATGGGGGTGGTCGGGATGGTCGGCACCGTGGTCGTGGTGGTGCTGATAGAGGGCCAGCGCACCCTGCGAGCCCAGGCCGAACAGCGCGCGGTATTCCGGCGCGTTCGACACGACCGAGGGCGTCCCCTCGCAGCAGACATGCCCGTTCAGGCAGACCACACGGTCCGAGGCGCTCATCACCACGTGCAGGTCGTGGCTGACGCTGAGAACGGCACAGCCGATGGCGCGGCGCACCTCCTCGATCAGGCGATAGAAGGCGGCGGTTCCGGGCTGGTCCAGGCCCTGCGTCGGTTCGTCCAGAACCAGAAGCTGCGGATCGCCGGCCAGCGCGCGCGCCAACAGCACGCGCTGGAACTGCCCGCCCGACAGCGTGGCCATTTCGCGCGTCTCCAGGCCGGGCGCACCGACCCGTGCCAGCAAGGCCGCGACCTCGTCGGCGCGCAAGCGCCGGTTCAGGCGCAGGAACCGGGACACCGGCAACGGCAGGTTCGCATCCAGGTGCAGGGTCTGCGGCACATAGCCGACCCTGAGCCCGGGCGCGCGCCGCACGGTCCCCCCGGACAGCGGCACCATGCCCAGAAGGGCCCGCAACAATGTCGATTTTCCCGAACCGTTCGGGCCGACGATGGTGACGATCTCACCCGCGCGCAGGGTGAAATCGACGTGATGCAGCACCGGCGGCGCGTGCCCATAGGCCACGTCGAGTCCGCGCGCCTCGATCAGCGGGATCATGGCGCGGCCCCAGTCTGGCACAGGGCGCACAGACCCAACGCCTCGATCGTCGCGCGCTCGACCTGAAATCCGTGCCCCTCGGCGCCACTTTGCAGCACGTCCCGCAGGGGGTCGGCCGGGATCTCGGCCACCGCGTCGCAGCCCCGACAGATCAGGAAGGCGGCGCTGTGGTCGCGGCCGGGGTGGGCGCAGGCGGCAAAGGCGTTGAGCCGCCGGATGCGATGGGCGAGCCCGTTTTCGACCAGGAACTCCAGCGCGCGGTAGGCGACCGGCGGCTGGTGGCCAAAACCGTCCTCGGACAGGCGCTGCAACACGTCATAAGCCCCCATCGCGCCATGCCGCTCCAGCAGGATCTCCAGCGCCCTGCGGCGCACCGGGGTCAGGCGCAGGCCCCGCTGCCGGGCCAGGGTTTCGGCCTCGGCCAGAGCGGTGTGGACGCAGCGGTGATGGTCGTGCGGCTCAAAGGCGGGCGTGGACATGGCAGGGTCTTGCCTCTGGTTATGTTATAATATAACTTAGTTACAGTATAACACTCCTGCATGCAGAGCCAAGCCCCACCATGATCCTTCGCCCAGCCCTGATCGCCTCGATCCTCGTCACACCCGCCCTGGCCCAGCCCCCCCGCGTGGCCGCCGACACGCCGATCGTGCAATCGCTGGCCGCGCAGGTGCTGGGCGATCTGGGCACGCCCGACCTGCTGCTGGACCGGGGCGCCGATCCACATCACGCGCAACTCAGGCCCAGTCAGGCCCGGGCGCTGTCCAGGGCCGATCTGGTTCTATGGTCCGGCGAGGGCATGACACCCTGGCTTGAGCGCCCGCTCGCGACCCTGGCCGATGGCACCGTGCTGGACCTCGATCAGGTCGCGGGACTGCGCCTGCAACCCTTCCAGCCGTCGCCGCTGCTGGACATGAGCGATCCCGACACCGACGAGGCCGACCACGACCACGACTACGACCACGAGGGCCACCACCACGAAGGCACCGACCCGCATGTCTGGCTGGACCCCCAGAACGCGATCGCCTGGCTGGATGCGATCGCCGCGCGCCTGGCGGCGCTGGACCCGGCGAATGCGGCCACTTACCGCGCCAATGCCGATGCCGCGGCCCAAGGGATCCGCGCCCTCAGGGACGAGATCGCCGCGACGCTCGCACCGGCCAGCGGCACAGGATTGGTGATGTCGCACGATGCCTATGGCTATTTCGCGACAGCCTTTCCGCTGACGGTGCTGGGCACCATCAGCCTGGGCGATGCCAGTGACCCGGGCGCCGCCCGACTCGCACGGTTGCGCGCGGCCCTGGCCGAGGCCGGCCCCGCCTGCCTGTTCCCCGAATCCAACCACCCCGCGCGCTACGTCGCCCTGATCGCCGAGGGCACGGCGCTGCGCATCGGCGCCCCGCTCGACCCGGCGGGCACGACGCTCGACCCGGGGCCGGATCTCTACGCGCAAACGCTGCGCGCCCTCGCCCGGGCCATCGCCGATTGCGCCGAGGCCCCTTGACCCGGGGGCCAGTGCGTGGCCCCCTGTCCGGATGTGCGGACGTATCGCCATCACCCTGCCCCATGACGCGATGACGCGGCTGTTCGCGGCAACCCCCGCGAACGATCTGCCCCCCGTGCCGCGCTACAACGTCACCCCAACCTCCGCGCTGGCGGTGGTCGTCGCGCAGGGGGGCAACCGGCGCTACGGGGCGATGCGCTGGGGGCTGATCCCGCGCTGGTACAAACACCCCACCGACGGCCCGCTGCTGTTCAACGCCCGCGCCGAAACCCTGGCCGAGAAACCCGCCTTTGCCGAGGCCGCCCGCAAAAGGCGCTGCCTGATCCCGGTTTCGGGCTTTTACGAATGGACACGCGACGGCGACACCCGCCTGCCCTGGTATGTGACCCGCGCCGATGGCGATCCGATGATCCTCGCCGGCGTCTGGCAGACCTGGACCGACCCCCAGGGCACCCGCCTTGCCACCTGCGCCGTGATCACCACCGCGGCACAGGGCCCCATGGCCGCGCTGCACGACCGCGTGCCGGTGATCGTTGAGACAGGCGACTGGCCCCTCTGGCTGGGCGAGGCCGGCCACGGCGCGGCCAGGCTGATGCGCCCCCTGGCCGACGACGCGCTCACGATGCACCGGGTCGGCACCGCGGTGAATTCCAACCGCGCCGAGGGACCCGAACTGATCGACCCGCTCCTCGACTGAGGGGGTCTTTGTGCCGGAAATATCCTCGGGGGTTTCCAAAGGGGGCAGAAGGCCCCCTTTGGGCGGGGGGTGCGGGGGGCGGCAGCCCCCCGCCTTAACCCGTCCGCGACCCGAACAGCGCCGAGCCCACGCGCACATGCGTCGCGCCCAGTTCCACGGCGGTCTCAAAGTCGTCGGACATCCCCATCGACAGACCCGCCAACCCGTTCTGCGCCGCCAGCACCGCCAGCAGGCGGAAATGCGGCGCCGGGTCCTGATCGGCGGGCGGGATGCACATCAACCCCTCCAGCGGCAGGCCAAGTGCGCGCACCCTCGCCACCAGCGCCTCGGCCTCGTCGGGCAGCACCCCGGCCTTCTGCGGCTCGGCGCCCGTGTTGACCTGCACGAACAGCGCCGGGCATCGCCCCAGGTCGTCGGCCAGCCGCGCCAGCGTTTCCGCCAGCTTCAGGCGGTCCACGGAATGGATCGCGTCGAACAGCCCCATCGCGACGCGCGCCTTGTTGGTCTGCAAGGGCCCGATCAGATGCAGCGACACGCCCGCGAACCGGGCCTGAAAGGGGGGCCACCGGGTCTGCGCCTCTTGCACGCGGTTCTCGCCAAAGAGTCGCTGACCCTGCGCCAGCACGGCCTCGACCTTTTCGGGCGGCTGAACCTTGGACACGGCGATCAGCGTGACGGAACCGGGTTCGCGCCCGGCGCGCAGTTCGGCGGCGCGCAGGCGTTCGGTGATGGCGGACAGGGTCATTCGGGCCTCCTTCGTCGCGGGAAGCAAGCCATAGCGCGGCCGGAAAGGAAAGTCAGTCCTCGCCCAGCACCACGCCGGCCGATACCCCGCCGACCGACAGGCGGTTGTCGTCGGGCAGGTTGCCGACCACCACGCTGACATCGAACCGGAACCGCAGCCCGTTGTCCGCCTCGTGCGAATAGGTCGTGGTATAGCGCCCCTCGTAAAGCGCCATCATCTGCCCGCCGGGGTGGGCCGGATCCTCGCGATAGGCGACCCCGAATCGCCCGCCGACGGAATAGCTGACATCGGCAAGGGCCGGCGCGCTGGCCAAAAGCAGGGCCAGCAAGCTCACGGGAATCGGGGGCGGGCAGGAACGCAATCGCATGGGCAAAGCCTAGCACCCGCGACCCGGCGGCGAAATCCCCGCCGCCAGTCATGAGCGGACCCCCGCGCATGACAAAGGCGGGCCCGGGGGCCCGCCTGCGTCTCGCGTCCGATCCCGGCGGATCAGAAGGTGAAGGACACGCCGACCGACGCCACCGTGGTGTTGGTCACGCCGCCGATGCGTTCCGCGCCGGCGGTCAGGGTCGCGCCGCCGCCCAGGCCATAGCCGTAGTTCAGGCCATAGGTGCCATCGCCGTTCACGCGCCCGACATAGGCGTAGAAATCGCCTCCGCCCAGGCCGACGTTGCCCGAGACCGACCAGTTGGTGATGCCGGCGCTGCGCGCGGCGATCGCGCCGACGCCCCAGGCGCCGCCGTCATAGTGGCCCGACAGGGTCCACAGCGACGCGCCACCGGTCCAGCTGCCGACGAGGGTCTGCGTGGCATAGCCGGCCGCCACAGTGACCGCGCCAAAGCTGGACCGGACGCCGATTTCGGTCGCGGCGCCGCGGTCGTGCGACACCGCGATATTGGTGTTGCCGATCGAATAGGTGACCATCGCGCGCTGCGCCGGGGCCGCGCCGACCAGCGGCTCGACCTGCACCGCGGTGTCCAGCCCGGCCGAGTCGCCGCACCAGATGCCGCCTTCATAGCCGACCATGCAGCCGCCCAGCCAGCCGTGCGAGGCCCCGGCCGCGACGATGGCGCCGTCCATGTTGCCAAAGGTCAGGCGCAGGCCGCTGGCCTCGACCCACACGCGCGAGCCCGAGAAGGTGCCGGTCTGGTTGCTGTTGAAGATCACCGGCGTGCCGCCGCCCATCTGCATCCGCGCGCGGGTCCAGGCGCCGAAGCTCAGGCCATGGTCCGCTTCGATGGCGACGTTGAAGTCCAGCGTCAGGCGGTGTTCGATCTGATAGTTCGAACCACCCGCGATCCCGGCGCTGTTATACTCGACCCCCATACGGCCTTCGCCCGAGATGGTCAGCGCCTGGGCGTTGGCCAGCGTGGTCGAGGCAATGAGCGCGGTGGTGGCAAGAAGAAGCTTTTGCATGGTGAACCTGTCTTGGCAAAGCATTGTGTCCCTGCCGCCATGTTGCTCAGGCCCGGGATCTTTCACAGGCCCCACGCGTTGCCGATTCGCCTTTCCGGCCACCCTGTTGCAGGCGCGCCATAGTTTCCGCGACCGGAGTCGCGAAACTGTCGCCCAGGGGTGCGAACTTACTGAAATTTGGCCAAAAAATCAGGCATCGCGCGCATGGTCGATGCCGGCGCCGGACCGCGTTCGCGCGAATCACTGCCCGGGCGGGCGCCCCGCCCATCCAGGGCCGGACCGTCAAAACGCAAAAGAGCGGGCCGAAGCCCGCTCTTCGCTGATTGACCCGAGGGTCTATCAGAACGTGAAGGCAACGCCGACCGAAGCCGTGGTCAGGTTCGCGGTGCCGCCGGTGCGCTCGGCACCGACCATCAGGGTGGCGCCGCCGCCCAGGCCGTAGCCGTAGTTCAGACCGTAGGTGCCGTTGCCCCAAGCGCGGCCAACATAGCCATACAGGTTGCCACCGCCGAGAGCGGCGCTAGCCGAAACCGAGTAGTTGGTGAAGCTGTTGTTCGGAGCAGCAGCCGAGGTCGTCACGCGAGCGACGAGCGCGCCAACGGTCCACGAACCGCCATTGTAACGGCCCGACAGAGCCAGGGTGCCGGTCGGACGAGCACCGCCCAGAGCGGCGATCGGCGCGTAGGGGCCAGCGGGAGCCGGAGCGGCGACCCAAACGGCCGAGCCGCTGTTGTTCGACCAACCCAGAGCGACGGTGAACGCGTCGAAGGTGCCGCGGATACCGATTTCGGTCGCGCCGCCACGATCGTGCGACAGGGCGAAGCGCATGTCACCCATGGTGTAGGTCAGCTGAGCGCGCTGGCCACCGGCAGCGCCGGTCGAAATGTTCAGGTGCGAAACCGACAGCAGGCCGGCCGAGTCACCGCACTGCTGGCCACCTTCGTAGCCGACGGCGCAGCCACCGAAGTAGCCCATCGCCACGCCGGCCGTCTGGATGGCGCCGTCCTGGTTACCGAAGGTCAGGCGCAGGCCGTTGGCTTCGACCCAAACGCGCGAGCCCGAGAACACGCCGGTCTGGTTCGCGGCGAAAACGGCAGCAGCACCGCCACCCATCTGCATCCGGGCGCGGGTGAAGGCGCCGAACGACAGGCCGTGATCGGCTTCAACGGCGACGTTGAAGTTCAGGGTCAGGCGGTTTTCGATGCGATAGTTCGAACCGCCGTTCGACGACAGGCCGGTCACGGGCGAAATGAAGCCCATGCTGTCATACTGAATGCCCATACGGCCTTCACCGGTGATCGACACCGCTTGCGCATTGGCGATGCCCGCCGACAGGACCAGAGCGGTCGAAGCGAGAAGAATCTTCTTCATGGTTTCCCTCGTTGACTAAAATCATGCCCAGCTTGTCAGCAAGTTGGGTCACAGCCTGTTTCGTTCTTGCCGCTTCATTAAACAACCGCGAACCTCCAAAGCCGCGGAAACAATCTCCGGGGTGATGCAAAAAAGCCATATTGCTGCCCCGGAACCCTTTGCCTGGCCCGGCGAACCCCCGCCGATACCCTGAAAACTGGCTGAAAATGGCCTTGATCGGCGGGTTTCAACCGCTTTGCGTCGCAGCCCCTATCGCGCGCCCGCACGGGCGCGACACGCGCGATTCCCTGTTAACACCGGCGGCCGGCGGCGGGGCCGTGCCCTCGGCGCCGGGGCCCGCCGAGGCGACCCGGCGATGCGGGTTTCGGGCCGGAGCCGGCGGCGCACCGCCGGCGGTCCGCAAATTGCTTGTTCGCGCCGCGCCCCTCGGATAGACAGAACCGCGTTCGGAACGGCGTGCGCCCGCGCGCCACCGTGAGAAACCGCGATCTGGGGTGGAAGAACGGATGGCTGGAAAATCGGCGGCGATGACGATGCTGGCGCTGTGCGGCGCGCTGACCCTGTCGGGGTGCGGTGGCTGGCGGCCCTTTGGCAACGGGCCCGACGCGGGCGACCGCGCGACCGCGCGTGAGGAATCGCTGAACCAGCGCCAGGCCGACACCGGATCGACCGCGTCGATCTGGGACCTGTTTTCGAATCGGCAGGACCCTTCGACGCAGATTTCGGTGAACCGCTACCTGTGGACCGCCTCGCTCGAGGTGCTGGACTTCCTGCCCGTGGACACGGTCGATCCCTTCTCTGGGGTCATCACGACCGGCTTCGGCACGCCCCCCGGTGGCGGGCGGCCCTATCGCGCGACCATCGCGGTGACCGACGCGGCGCTGGACGCGCGGTCGCTCAACGTCGCGCTGATCACCCGCAACGGACCGGCCAGCGACGAGACCGTGCGCGCGGTCGAGAACGCGATTCTGACCCGCGCGCGCCAGATCCGCATCCGCGAACTGGGGCTGTAAGCCGACTGCGGCGATTCGGCGGGCTGGAATCCCCGCCGCGCCGCCTGTAAGACAACGCCGGGCGCCCTCGCCCGGCTTTTTCATTTGCAGGGAATACGCATGTCCTCCGATGCCCGCTATCAGCCGCAAGAGATCGAGCCCCGCTGGCAGGCCGCCTGGGATGCCGAGGGGTGCTTCACCGCCCGCATGGACCCGGCGCGTCCGAAATATTACGTGCTGGAGATGTTCCCCTATCCGTCGGGGCGCATCCACATCGGGCATGTGCGCAACTACACCATGGGCGACGTCGTCGCGCGCTACAAGAAAGCGCAGGGTTTCAGCGTCTTGCATCCGATGGGCTGGGACGCCTTCGGGATGCCCGCGGAAAACGCGGCAATGGCCGAGGGCGGCCACCCGGGCACCTGGACCTACAACAACATCCAGGTGATGAAGGGGCAGATGAAGCCCCTGGGCCTGTCCATCGACTGGTCGCGCGAATTCGCGACCTGCGATCCCGAATACTATGGTCAGCAGCAGGCGCTGTTCCTGGACATGATGCAGGCCGGCCTGGTCTATCGCAAGAACGCGGTCGTGAACTGGGACCCGGTGGACATGACCGTTCTGGCCAACGAACAGGTGATCGACGGCAAGGGCTGGCGGTCCGGCGCCGAGGTCGAGCGCCGCGAACTGACGCAGTGGTTCTTCAAGATCAGCGACTATTCGGCCGAACTGCTGGACGCCATCGACGGGCTCAAGGACTGGCCCGAAAAGGTGCGCCTGATGCAGGCGAACTGGATCGGCAAGTCGCGCGGGCTGCAATTCTCGTTCCAGCGCGCCGACGGCCAGGGCGCGATCGAGGTCTACACCACGCGCCCCGACACCCTGCTGGGCGCGAGTTTCGTCGGTATCTCGGCCGACCATCCGCTGGCGCGCGACCTGGCCGCGACCAACCCCGCATTGCAGGCGTTCCGCGAGGAATGCGCCAAGGGTGGCACCACCGCCGAGGCGCTGGAAACCGCCGAGAAGCGGGGCTTCGACACCGGGCTGACGGTCCGCCATCCCTTTGATCCCGATTGGGAACTGCCCGTCTGGGTGGCGAATTTCATCCTGATGGACTACGGCACCGGCGCCATTTTCGGCTGCCCTGGCCATGACCAGCGCGACCACGATTTCGCGCGCAAATACGGTCTGCCGATCCTGGACACGTTTTTGCCCGTGGCGCAGGACTGGGATATCCAGGCCGCGCCCTATGTCCCGATGAAATCCGAAAAGGTCCGCTGGACCCGCGCTTTTGGCTGGCCCGGGGATGCCTCGGCCGACGACGCCATCGCCGCCGCCATCGCGGAATGCGAATCGCGGGGCCTGGGCCAGGGCGTGACCAAATTCCGCCTGCGGGACTGGGGCCTGTCGCGGCAACGCTACTGGGGCTGCCCGATCCCCGTGGTGCATTGCGATGCCTGCGGCGTGGTCCCCGAGAAAAAGGAAAACCTGCCGGTCCGCCTGCCCGAGGACGTCAGCTTCGACAAGCCCGGCAACCCTCTGGACCGCCACCCCACCTGGCGCGACTGCCCCTGCCCGTCCTGCGGCGCGCCGGCCCGGCGGGAAACCGACACGATGGACACGTTCGTCGATTCGTCTTGGTATTTCGCGCGCTTCACCGCGCCCCATGCCGCCGCGCCGACCGACCTGGCTGAGGCCGACTACTGGATGAACGTGGACCAGTATATCGGCGGCATCGAACACGCGATCCTGCACCTGCTCTATTCGCGCTTTTTCGCGCGCGCGATGCACCGGACGGGCCACCTGCCCGCAAAATCCATCGAGCCGTTCAACGCGCTGTTCACGCAAGGGATGGTGACGCACGCGATCTTCCAGACCCGCGACGACAAGGGCCGCGCGGTCTATCACTTCCCCGAGGAGGTCGAACTGCGCGACGGCAAGGGCTATCTGGCCGACGGCACCGAGGTCGAGATCGTCCCCTCGGCCAAGATGTCGAAATCGAAACGCAACGTGGTCGATCCGGTGGCGATCATCGAACAGTTCGGCGCCGACACCGCGCGCTGGTTCGTGATGAGCGATTCGCCGCCTGAACGCGATGTCGAATGGACCGCCGCCGGCGCCGAGGCCACCCACAAGCACCTCGCCCGGGTCTGGTCGCTGGGTGAACGCATCGGCGCCCTTGCCGCGGATCACGCCGGCGAGGGGGACGAGGATCTGGCCCGTGCCATGCACCGCGCGATTGCCGACGTCACCGCGACCATCGAAGGGTTCGCCTTCAACAAGGCGATTGCCAAGTTGTTCGAGTTCACGAACGCGCTGAGCCGGTCCAGGGCCTCGGCCCGGGCACAGAAAGAGGCCGGCCGCGTGCTGGCCCAGCTCATGGCGCCGATGACCCCCCACCTGGCCGAGGACCTCTGGCACCGGCTGGGGGGCGACGGGCTGGTAACGCTGGCGCCTTGGCCGAAGGCCGACCCCGCGATGCTGGTCGAGGACACCGTGACGCTGGCCGTGCAGTTCAACGGCAAGCGCCGCACCGAGATCACCGTGCCCAGGGACGCCAGCAAGGAAGAGGTTGAAAAAGCCGCGCTGGCCGACGAAGCTGTGATTCGCGGGCTGGCGGGTGTCACGCCCAAGAAGGTGATCGTGGTTCCGGGGCGGATCGTGAATGTGGTTGTCTGACCGACGCGGATTTCTGACGGCGCTGGGGGCCTTTGGTCTGGCAGGCTGCGGCTTTCGCCCGGTCTATGGCGAGGGCGGCGCGGGCCGCGCCCTCAGGGGGGCGATTCGCGCCGACGATCCTGTCAGCCGCGCCGATTTCGATTTCGTCGCGGCGTTCGAGGATCTCCTCGGCCGCCCGGTGCAGCCCCGTTATGCGCTGGCCTATACCATCGCCACGCGCGAGATCGGCGGCGGCGTGGTGCAGAATTTCGGCGCCACCCGGGTGCAGGTCTTTGGCACGCTCGATTTCACGGTGACGGACCCGGGCAGCGGGTCCACGCTGGCCTCGGGTCGGGTTGAGGGGAATACCGTCTATTCCACCACCGGCACCCAACTGGCCAGTCATACCGCGCAAGAGGACGCGCAGCTGCGCCTGATGCGGATGCTTGCCGATTCGCTGGTCACGCGGCTTTACACCGAGCCGGGCCTCGCCTCGTGAAACTGTCGCCCCGGGATGCCGCGGGTTTCCTGAACCGGCCCGATCCGCGCTGCCCGGCCCTGCTGATCTATGGCGCCGACGCGATGCGCGTGGCCGAACGCCGGACCAAGGTGATCGCCGCCCGGATCGGCCCCCAGGGCGAGGGCGAGATGCGGTTGACGCGGATGCCCGGCGCCGACCTGCGCAAGGACGCCGCGGCCGCGCTGGACGCGGTCAAGGCGCAGGGCTTTTTCCCGGGTCCCCGCGCCGTGCTGATCGACGAAGCGACCGATGCGGCCACGGATGCGCTGAAGGCCGTGCTGGCCGATTGGGCCGAGGGCGACGCGCTGCTGGTGGCGACCGCCGGGGCGCTGACCCCCGGATCGAAGCTGCGCAAACTGTTCGAAGCGGACCGCCGCGCCTATGTGCTGGCCGTCTACGACGACCCGCCCGGCCGCGACGAGATCGAGGCGATGCTGCGCGCCGAGGGGCTGGAGGGCGCCCCCCCCGAGGCCATGCGCGACCTTGTGGCGCTGGCGCAAACCATCGAGCCCGGGGATTTCCGCCAGACCCTGACACGCATCGCGCTCTACAAGCTGAACGACCCCCAGCCGCTGACCCCGGCCGAAATCGCCATGCTGGCACCGCAAAGCACCGAGGCCGGCATCGACGACATCCTGAACGCGCTGGCCGAGGGGCGCATGGCCGATCTGTCGCCCTTGCTCGCGCGGCTGGCGGCGCAGGGTGTGCAACCCGTCGCCGTGGTCATCGGCGCCGCGCGCCATTTCCGCACGCTGCACGCGCTGGTCAGCGCGCCCGGCGGCCCGTCGCAGGGCCTCCAGGCGCTGCGACCGCCGGTGTTCGGCCCACGCCGCGACAGGTTGCTGAAACAGGCCCAGAACTGGACCCTTCCCCGGGTGGAAGAGGCGCTGCGCGATCTCATCGCCACCGACATGGCCCTGCGATCGAGCACCCGCGCCCCAACGCGCGCGCTGGCCGAACGCGCGCTGATCCGTCTGGCGCGGCTGGCCGGGCGGCGCTGACCCCAGGGCGTGGGTCCGGCACGATCCCGGGCCTTGGTCCGGCGTGAGGAATGCCGCGCGACGATGATGTCGCTGACCCGAACTTCGTGCCGCGCGCCGGTCCGGCGCTTGATCTGCCCCCGGAGCCGTGTCTTGATGCGCGCGAAACGAACGGGAGGGAACCCATGTCCAACTATACGCTGATCGGATCCGCCAGCACCCGCGCCGGACGCGCGCTCTGGATGCTCGAGGAACTGGGCGTGCCTTATGAACATCTGGGCGTGAAACCCCATGCCGAAGACGTGACCCGCCATTATCCGCGCGGCAAGGTGCCGGTGCTGCTGGTCGATGGCGAGCCGATCACCGATTCGGCGGCGATCATCCAGTATCTGGCCGATGCCCACGGACGTTTCACCCAACCCGCCGGCACGCTGGCGCGCGCGCGCCAGGATGCGCTGACGCAATGCGTGCTGGACGAGTTCGACTCGGTGCTGTGGACTGCCGCGCGCCATTCGTTCATCCTGCCGCCGGAACGGCGCGTCGATGGCGTCAAGGACTCGCTGCGCTGGGAATTTTCGGTGAACCAGGCCAGTTTCGTCAAGCGCATGGACGGCAACGAATTCGCCGCCGGCGACAGCTTTTCCGTGACCGACATCCTGCTGGCGCATTGCCTGCTTTGGGCCCGCGCCGCCAAGTTCGAGATCACCGAACCCGTGCTGGCTGACTATTTCGCGCGCATGACCGCCCGCCCGGCCTTCAAGCGGGCGATGGCCAAGGGCTGAGCGGCCTCAATAGTCGCGCTCGAAGAAGATGCCGATACCGGACCCGCCGTCGGTATCGGCACGCCCGCGCAGGGTGACGTTGGGGGTCAGGTCCAGGTTGATCGTCACCTCGCCCTGCCCGGCGCTGTCCACGCTGACATCGGTATAGACCCGCTCGCCGACATGACGCCCGGCCCGCAACTGGGTGTTGCCGGCCGCGTCCACGGTGAAATCCAGATCGTCCAGCCCCATCGCCTGCCGCGTGCGGCTGAGGATCGAATTCTCGGCCCGCCCGGTCAGCGTGGCCACCGACAACGCCAGTTGCGCCGCCTGGAACGGGCTGAGCGAGGCCAGGGACCGGCGGAAGATCAACCGCGCCAGAACCTCGTCCTGGGGCAGTTCGGGCACCGAGCTGAAGGTGATCTCGGGGCTGTTGGCCTGCCCCGACAGCGTGACCGAGGTCGTCACCCCCTCGGATTCCGTGGTCGCGGTCAGGCTGACGAAGGGGATGAAACTGCCGATCATGCTGGCCGATCCGTCGGTCAGCGTAAAGCGGTTGCCCAGCAGGTCCAGCCGCCCCCGGATCAGACCGAAACTGCCCGCCGGCACGACCTCGCGCGTGCTGCCGCCCAGCCGCAACTGGCCACCCAGTTCCGCATCCAGCCCGCGCCCGCGCACAAAGACGCGGTTGGGCGCATCCAGCGTCAGGTCCAGCCGCAGCGGGATCGGATCGCGCCCGTGGCTGGTGCCGCGCGCGATGCCTGCGTTGATGCGGGTCTCGCGGCTTGCCGCGCCCTCGCCGACATGGACCAGACCCGCCAGACCGACACCCTGCCGCGACAGGGGTGAATTGGGGATCTCGATTTCGGCCTGGTTGACGGTGACATGCCCCGACACCAGCGCGTTGTGGGCCAGCGCCCCGACCAGGCTGACGCTGCCGGTAACACGGGCCTGGAACAGGTTGGGTTGCTGCACGACCAGGTCCTGCGCGGTGACGCGCAGATCGGCGTCGCGCGCCGGGTTCAGGCGGATCGCGCCGTCGATGGTGCCGCGCCCGCCCGACAACGAGGTCCCCTCGACATGCACCACGGTATCCAGGCCGCGGATCTGCGCCGTGGCCTCGATGTCGCGAAAGGCGACGCCGGCGGGCGGCAGGACATAGCGCGCGTCACGGATCGACGCCGTCATGCGCAGCGAATCCAGCGCCGGGCGGCCGGTGATGGTGCCGCGCGCCACGATCAACCCCGCGACATTGGCCGGTTCGATCAGCGGATTGAACAGCGCGGCGCGCACTTGCCCGTCCAGCGTCAGCGCCAGGTCGCGCGTGTCGTGCACCTGCCCGCCGATCGTCAGGTTCAGGTCCGACGGCCCCGTCACCCGCGCGCTGACGCCATAGCCACTGTCGCCCGGTGCGCGTGTCACATCGGACCGCAGCTCCAGCGCGCCGGTCAGACCGGGTGCGATCCGGTCCAGGTTGTCCAGCGTGGCCTCGATCGCGAAGCGCGCGCGCCCGTCCGCCGCCTGCGCGCCGCTGATGCGCGCCGAAAGCCCCGTCGCATCGAGATGCGCGTTGTCGATGTCGAGCGCGCCGTCGGCCTGCGTCGTCACGCGCGCCGTCAGCGCGGCGCCCTGCCCGACCAGAGCATCCACCGCCCGAATCCCGGTCGCAACCGGCCGGGGCGCGCGCAGGTCCAGCGCATAGCGTGTCGTTGCGGCGTCGCCGGAGACCTCGGCCCGGCCGGCAATCTGGCCCTGCCCGCCGGCGCTGAGGGCGGCCATGTCCAGCCGGTTCAGCGTCACGGTCAGGTCGGGCGCCTCGGGGGACCACAGCCCGGCCGCCGCCAGATCCAGCCGCGGCCCCTGCACCGAGAACTGGTTGACATGCGTTCCCTGCCCGTCACGCACCAGATCGGCGCGCAGCCGGTTCGCGCCAAAGAACAGGCCCCGCACGACCGAGGACGCGGGCAAGTCGGCCAGTTGCAGGTCGATCACTGCGCCGTCCAGTTGCAGCCGCTGCACCGACCCCGTGGTGTTCAGCCGCGAATCCAGCGCCAGACGCCCACCATAGCCATCCCCCAGCCGCGACAGGTCCGCCACGTCGAACCGCAGGCTCAGGGCGCTCTGGTTCGGGTCGATGCGGCCCTGGGCGCGGATCTCGGCGGTGCCCGCGTTCAGCGTGAGATTGCGCAGCTCGGTGCCCTGGGTGTCGCGCATCACCGACAGCGCCAGCGTCGATTGCCCGGCCAGAAAGGCGTCGGCCTCGGGGATGTTGACCGACAGATCGGTGGTCGTCAGGTCCGCCGACAGGTCCAGCGCGCCGGTCAGCGGGTTGGCCTGCCCGCGCAGCGTCACCAGCGTGTCACCCGCCAGCGGCCGCCCCGCCAGGCCGGAAAAGGCGGACAGGTCGGGGGCCTCGAACTCGGCATAGCCGTCAAAGGTCAGCCCCTCGATCTGGCCATAGGCGGTCAGCGAGACCGTCTGCCCCTCCAGCGCCAGGCCGGTCAGGTCCAGCGGGGCGCCACCGCCTGGCCAACTGAGACTGGCCAGCCCGAAAACCTGTGCGCCGATCGCCTGCTGCATCGCCGGATCGTCGGCCTCGATCCCCTGGGCGGCGAATTCGAACGAGCCCTCCCACAGGGGCAGGGTGGCGTCGGGATGCGCCGCGACGTCGGCGGCGGCGTTCAGCCGCCCGCGCGCGTCCAGCGTCGTCGTGCCGATTCGCAGCCCGGGCAGTGCCAGCGTTTCCAGATCGCCGCGCACCGTCCAGTCGCGCGATTGCGCCTGATCGTAGCTGACCTGCAAGGTCGCGCGGTTGATCTGCGCCGCGCCCGAGGTCCCCGGCAGCAGCACCGGCTCGCCATCGCCCCGCGCGATCCCGGCGGTGACCTGCACGCGCAGGGGCAGCCCATCCGCCCCCAGCGCCGCGGTGCCGTTCACCCGCATCGCATTGGTCGAAATCAGCAGTTCGGGGATCTCGATCTCACCGGCTTCGGACCGCTGGCCCGTCGCCCGCAGGCGGCTGTTGGCACCAAAGAACGGGTGCAGGTTGTCGGGGATCAGCGACCGCAGATCGCCCTGGACATCCAGTGTGAACCCCCCGCCTTGCAGCACCCCGGTATCCGGCGTCTGGTCCACCAGCGAGAAGATCCCGGCGATCTGCTGGGTGCCGTTCGTGGTAACCCCGATCTGCGCGGTGAAGGTGCTGATCGGCCCCGTGCCGCGCAGCGTCATGCCCAGAGCCGGGCGGCCCGGGATCCCCAGCAGCGTGCTGGCGATGCCGTCCGGCCCCTCGGTCAGGTCGAAAGACAGCGCCAGTTCGCGTGAGCGGTTGTCGAACCCGCCGGAAAACCGGAACACGCCCGTGGTCCCGTCGGTGCGGTGGGCGTCGAACTGCGCGGTGCCCTGCCGCCCTTCGAGCTGGGCCGACCCGGTGAGGGTCAGCGTTGCCTGCCGGCCGGTCACCGCGGGCTCCAGCACCACCGCCTCGGCGCGGACCGTGCCGATCTGCACCGCGACTGGCAGCTCGGGCAGGCGGAACCCCTCGCTCGCGGTCGGGCTGGGCAGCGCCGTGGCGTCCTCGGCACCGCTGGAGGGCAAGCGCGACACGGTGATCCGCTGGGCACTGAGTTCGTTCACCTCGACCCGCCGGTCCAGCAGCGCCGCCCGGTTCCAGTCCAGCACCACGTCATGCAGGGTGATCCAGACGCCCTGGTCGTCGGCGATGGTCAATTCCTGGATCGTCGCGCGCGACGACAGCGCGCCGGAAAACCCGCGTATCCGCACCTCGCGCCCGGCGCCCGACAGAAGGTCCTGCAACATGCCGGCCAGAATGCCCTGGTCTTCCTCGGGCGAGGGGCGCGCGGGCGCGGCGGCCAGCAGCATCAGCGCCAGCAACAGCGCCAGCCAGCCGACGAACCGGGTGCGACGGGCCATCAGAACGCCTGGCCGATGCCGAAATAGATCTGCATGGCGTTGCTGGTCACCCCTGCGTTGCGCCGCAGCGGCGCGGCCAGATCCAGCCGCAGCGGCCCGATTGGGGTGGCGTAGCGCACGCCCAGCCCGGCCCCGGCCTGCCAGTCGTGACTGCCGGTAAACGCGCCCGATGACACAGCGCCCGCGTCGGCAAAGGCCACGATCGCGAAACTGTCGTTGACCCGCACCCGCAGCTCGCCCGAGAGCGCCGCAAAGCCGCGCCCGCCCGAGGCCGGCGGCCCGCTGACGCCCAGCGATTGATAGGGCATCCCGCGCACGCTGCCGCCGCCGCCCGAATAGAACAGGAAGCCACGCGGCGCCGCGTTCAGCGAAGGGCCGATCAGCGCCCCCAGTTGTGCCCGCCCGGCCAGCACCACGCGCCCCTCGGTTCCGATATCGGCGTAGGCGCGCGCATCGAACCGCAGCCTGAGACCGCTCGCCGCCTGGCCAAAGCCCGCATAGGGCATGGCCTCGACCCAAAGATAGTGGCCCCGGCTGGCATCGAGAGCCCGGTCGCGGGTGTCTTGGGTGACGGAAACGGGCAAGCCCAGCGTGCCGAAATCGTTGCGCGTGCCGGCATAGGTCGCGCGCTCATAGCGCAGGTTGACCCCGGCGGTGGCGCTGAGGGTCGGGGAATAGGTGCGGCGAAACAGGCCGTCGGCGGTGAAGGCGTCAGCCAGATAGTCGCGCTCGTTCTGGCGCACGGCATTGAGACCCAGTTCCAGGTCGGTGTCGCGGTTCGGCGTGGCAGGACGGACATAGCGCGCATCCAGCGAAAACCCCAGTCCGCCCGTGCGCGCGGCGATGCCGTCCACCGCCGCCTCGAGCCGCAGCCGGTCGGCGCCGCCGGTCAGGTTGCGGTGCATCCAGAAACCGCTCAACCGGCCGCCGGATTCGGAATCGATCTCGGCGCCAAAGCCGATGCGACGCGGCGGCGCTTCCTCGACTTGGGCGGCGATGTCGATGGTGCCGTCGGGGTTGGCCCGATCGGCGGTGCGCAACACCACCGAGGCAAAGGTGCCGGTCTGCCTGAGACGGGTTTCCGCCGCGCGGATCGCCGCCGGGTCATGCACGCTGCCCGGCTCCAGCCCGGCAATCGCCTGGATGCGTTCGGTGCGGGTGCGTTCGTTGCCTTCCGGCACCACCCGCCCGACATGCAATTGCGGGCCGGGCGCCAAGGTCAGGCTGATGTTCAGCCGGTTGGTGTCGTGATCGGCAACCACGCGCTGCCCGGACGGTTCGGCCAGGGCATGGCCCCGGGCCCGCCAGCCATCCAGCGCGGCCCCAAGCGCATCGCGCACCACGGTCGAGCGCGCGGGCAGGCCCGGTGCGAACCCGGCGGGCAGAACCGTGCCCGGCGCAAGCGGCGCAATCGTGGCGGTGCCAAAGGTGAATTGCGGCCCCAGATCGATCCGCACGGCAATCCGGTCGATCCGCGAGGGCGTCCTGAGCGGCGAGACATCCGCCGCCTCTTGCCCGTCCACCCGCACATGAATGGCCGGCGCGTAGCGCCCGTCCTCATAGAGCAGGTCGAGAAGTTGCCCGTATTCCGCCCGCGCCGCCGCCATCAGGTCGATCGGCGCGGTGTGCCCTTCGGCCTGGGCGGCCAGCAGCAGGGAACTTGCGCGCAGGTCGGCCAGCAGCTCAGCCGAGGCGCCGGGAACCGAGAACTCCAGCGATTCCAAAGCCCTGGATGGCAAGGGAACGACCCCGAGGGTCAGCGCGGCAACGGCAAGGCACAGGTACAGACCAGCGCGCGAACGGGCACGCATCCAGCCGCCGACCCCCGCTGTCGCAGGGCGCCCGGCGCCGCACAGGGGCTGTGTCCCGCCTGCCGTCGCGCGTGTCACGCTCGTCCTCGTCATACCGCCGTTTTTTCATATGTCTCACAATGTTCCCCGTGCCTCAACTCTTTAACGCCGGATCGGTGCGCGGGGGCCCGCGTGCGGCGAAATCACGCCCATGCGGGCGGCAGCCGGTCCGCGGGCCTCGGGCGTCGGCGCAGGCCTGTCCGGGGATGGATCGTCAGGCCGCTTGACAGGCGCGGGCGTAACGGGCAGGTGATCCCTGAACGTGTGAAGGACCGGATCATGGCCGACCAGACCGCCGCCCCCGCCCCCGCCCCCGCGAAAGACATCATCGCGACCCATTACGCGGTGCTTGTGTCCATCGCGCTGTGTCATTTCATCAATGACGTGATGCAATCCGTCCTGTCCGCCAGCTATCCGCTGCTGCATGACGAATTCGCCCTGTCCTTTACCCAGATCGGGCTGATGACGCTGGCCTTCATGGGCACGGCATCGGTGCTGCAACCGCTGGTCGGCACGCTGACCGACCGCCACCCGTTCCCGCAATCGCTGACCATCGGCATGGGCAGCACGATGCTGGGGCTGCTGCTGCTGGCGCACGCGCCCAGCTACCCGTTCCTGCTGGCCGGCGCGTCGCTGATCGGCATCGGCTCGGCGGTGTTCCACCCTGAGGCCAGCCGCGTCGCGCGCGTCGCCGCCGGGCGCCGGTTCGGCACCGCGCAATCGACGTTCCAGGTGGGCGGCAACCTGGGCAGCGCCGCCGGGCCCCTGCTGGCGGCCTTCATCGTCGTGCCTTCGGGGCGCGGGTCGGTCGCGTGGTTCGCGGCGCTGGCCCTGCTGGGGATGGTGATCTTGTCGCAGGTCGGGCGCTGGCACGCCAACCACCGCCGCACCGGCAAACGCGCCGTGGTGTTCAAGGACCACGGATTGCCGCGCCACCGCATCGTCCTGACCATCGGCCTGCTGGCGTTCCTGGTGTTCACCAAGAATGCCTATATGGCGTCGCTCGGGTCGTATTACACCTTTTTCCTGATCGAGAAATTCCATCTGACCACCCAGCAGTCGCAAGGGATGCTGTTCCTGTTCCTGGCCTCGGCGGCGGCGGGGGTGATCTTTGGCGGTCCGATCGGCGACCGGATCGGAACGCGGGCGGTGATCTGGGTGTCGATCCTGGGCGTGCTGCCCTTCACCTTGGCCTTGCCTTATGTGAACCTGTTCTGGACCGGGGTCCTGACGGTGTTCATCGGCCTGATCCTGTCCTCGGCCTTTCCGGCGATTGTGGTCTTCGCACAAGAGCTGGTGCCGGGCCGCGTGGGGCTGATCGCGGGGCTGTTCTTCGGCATGGCCTTTGGCATCGGCGGGCTGGCGGCGGCGGCGCTGGGGCTGCTGGCGGACGCCCACGGGATCGAATTCGTCTATCGGATGTGCGGATTCCTGCCGGCGTTGGGGATTCTGGCGGCCTTTCTGCCGCGCCTGCAACGGATCGAGGCCTGAGCCCCCTCAGGCCGCTTTCGCTGCCTTGCGCAACCAGGACCGGAACAGGCGCGCGCCCGGCGACAGCGGCCCGGGGCGCGTGACCAGGTAATAGCCCAGCCCCTCGGGGTCGCCCTCGTGCAGGGCCACCAACTGCCCCGAGGCGAGGTCCGGCGCGACCAGCGCGCGCGACTGGATCGACAGGCCCAGCCCGGCGCGGACCGCGCTGACGACCATGCCGTTGTTGGCCATCTCGCGCGCGCCGACCGTGTCGAAATCGACCCCGATCGCCTGCCCCCAGACCCGCTGTTCGGTGGCGGCACCGGAAAAGAACCAGTCGTGCGCCGTCAGCTTGCCCAGATCGGCCAGCGTGCGCGCCCGCGTGAACCCCGGCGCCGCCACCACCACGAACCGGCTGAGCGCCAGCGGCTCGGCCTCGATCCCCGGCCAGTCGCCCCGGCCAAAGCGGATGGCGATGTCGATCCCCTCGCGGCGCATGTCGGACAGGCCGGTGCTGGGCACCAGGCGCAGCTCGACCTCAGGGTGGGCGGCCCAGAAGGCGCCGATACGCGGCATCAGCCAGACCTCGGCAAAGGACGGCGTCAGCGCGACGACGACAGGGCGCGTCTCGCGCCGATTGCGCAGCGTCAGCACCCCCTCGGCGATGCGGGCGAACCCCTCGCCCAGCGCGGCCGCCAGTTCGTGGCCGGCCTCGGTCAGTTGCATGCCCTGCCCGTCGCGCCGTGCCAGCACCTCGCCGAATTCGGTTTCCAGATGCCGCAGGTGCTGCGACACCGCCGCGTGCGTGACGTTCAGTTCGCGCGCCGCCGCCGACAGGCTGCCCTGGCGCGCCAGCGCCTCGAAGGCGCGCAACGACGCCAGCGAGGGAAGATCCTTCCAGTCCATGCCCCATGTTAGCACCACTTACAGCCGCGAAACCATCCGAACTTCGCTTTGGCTGCGGAATGCGGCAAAGGGCGGCGCAGACAGGCCGCGAAAGGACCCCCCGCCATGTTGACCGTCATGAACGCGACCTTCCGCGTCGCCACCCGCAATGAAACCACCGGCGCCAAGCCCGTCACCGCGCACGACCCGAACGAGCGCGTCACCCTGAAGGCCGACCGCCGCAGCGACCAGGGCTGAGCGCCTCGGCGCCGGGTTTTCGGGCCGCCATTGCCGGTTTCCGCCTCTGGTGCTATCTGGGCCTCCAGATCAGGAATTCAGACAGGAGCCGGGCATGGCAACCGATTACATCGTCAAGGACATCAAACTCGCCGATTACGGGCGCAAGGAACTGGACATCGCGGAAACCGAGATGCCCGGCCTGATGGCCTGCCGCGAGGAATATGGCGCGTCGCAGCCCCTGAAAGGGGCCAAGATCGCCGGCTCGCTGCACATGACGATCCAGACCGCCGTGCTGATCGAAACGCTCAAGGCCCTTGGGGCGGATGTCCGCTGGGCTTCGTGCAACATCTTCTCGACCCAGGACCACGCCGCGGCGGCGATCGCCGCCAGCGGCACGCCGGTCTTTGCCATCAAGGGCGAAACACTGGTCGATTACTGGGAATATACCGACAAGATCTTCCAGTTCGGCGGCGAGGGCGGCATGTGCAACATGATCCTCGACGACGGCGGCGACGCGACGCTCTACATCCTGCTGGGCGCGCGGGTCGAGGAAGGCGAGGACGACCTCATCGCCGTGCCGAAATCCGAAGAGGAAGAGGCGCTCTTCGCGCAGATCCGCAAGCGGATCGCCGCAACCCCGGGCTGGTTCGTCAAGCAGCGCCACGCCATCCGCGGCGTGTCCGAGGAAACCACCACCGGCGTGCACCGTCTCTATGACCTGCACAAGAAGGGCCAGCTTCCGTTCCCGGCGATCAACGTGAACGACAGCGTCACCAAGTCCAAGTTCGACAACAAGTATGGCTGCAAGGAATCGCTGGTCGATGGCATCCGCCGCGCCACCGACACGATGATGGCCGGCAAGGTCGCGGTGGTCTGCGGCTATGGCGACGTCGGCAAGGGTTCGGCCGCGTCGTTGCGCGGCGCCGGCGCGCGCGTCAAGGTGACCGAGATCGACCCGATCTGCGCGCTTCAGGCCGCGATGGACGGGTTCGAGGTGGTGACACTGGAAGATGTGGCCGCCAGCGCAGACATCTTCATCACCACCACCGGCAACAAGGACGTGATCCGCATCGAGCACATGCGCGCGATGAAGGACATGGCCATCGTCGGCAACATCGGCCACTTCGACAACGAGATCCAGGTCGCGCAGTTGAAGAACCACAAGTGGACCAACATCAAGGACCAGGTGGACATGATCGAGATGCCCTCGGGCAGCCGCATCATCCTGCTGTCCGAAGGGCGCCTGCTGAACCTGGGCAACGCCACCGGCCACCCCAGCTTCGTGATGTCCGCCAGCTTCACCAACCAGGTGCTGGCGCAGATCGAGCTGTTTTCCAAAAAGGGTGAATACGCGCCGGGCGTCTACATCCTGCCCAAGCATCTGGACGAGAAGGTCGCGCGCCTGCACCTGGCCCGCATCGGCGTCAAGCTGACGGAACTGAAGCCCGACCAGGCGGATTACATCGGCGTCACCATCGACGGCCCCTTCAAGCCCGAGCATTACCGCTACTGACGCCGCGCCCCGGCGCGCCTGTGTCCGACAAAGGGCCGTCCGTTCCGGGCGGCCCTTTTTTCCGTTTCCGGGGGGCACTTTCGGCGCGCCTCGGATGCCGTTAGACAGGGGGCGAACCCGCGAACAGGAGGTCCCTTGCATGCGCATCATCGTCTACGGTCTGGGCGCGGTCGGCGGGATCGTGGCGGCGGCGCTGGTCCGCTCGGGCACCGAGGTGATCGCCATCGCCCGCGGCCGGATGCTGGAGGCGATGCGCGCCGGCGGCCTGCGTCTGCGCACGCCCGAGGTGGACGACACCGTCACCGTGACCACGGTCGCCCACCCCGCCGAGATCGCCTTTCGCCCCGATGACGCGATCTTGCTGTGCATGAAGACGCAGGACACCTTGCCCGCGCTTGAGGCGCTGCGCGACGCGGGCGTTACCGACCAGCCGGTGTTCTGCATGCAGAACGGCGTCGCGAACGAGGCCATGGCGCTCAGGCTCTTTCCCCGGGTCCACGGCGTCACGGTGATGATGCCCGCGACCTATCTGACGCCGGGCGAGGTCATCACCTACGCGCTGCCGCAGTTCGGCATGTTCGACATCGGCCGCTATCCGCAGGGCGCCGATGCCGACGACCACGCCCTGGCCGAGCGGCTGCGCGCGGCCAATTTCGCGGCCTTCGTGAAACCCGCGGTGATGGCTTCGAAATACGGCAAGCTTTTGTTGAACCTCGGGAATATCTCGGGTGCGGCCTTTGCCACGGGCACCGACGACACCGCGTTGCGCAAGGCCCTCAGGGCCGAAGGCGCGGCGGTTTTCGCCGCCGCCGGCATCGCGTGCGAGGACGTCTCGGACTCGGATCCGCGCCGAAAGATCCACAGCCGCCACGGCGACGTTCCCGGCGCCCCCGCGATGACCAACTCCACCCTGCAAAGCCTGCTCAAGGGCAGCGCGGTCGAGACCGACTGGCTGAACGGCGAGATTGCGCTGCTGGGCCGCAAGCACGGCGTGCCGACGCCCCTGAACGACGCCCTGATCGCGCTGTCGGTGCGGATGCGCCGCGAGGGGCTGGCGCCCGGCTCGCTGGATCTGGCGGCGTTCCTGGCCGATCAGGCGTCGAACCGGGTCACGACGGTCGCGCCCACCGACTGAAAGCGGTCCATCGTTACCAGCGCCTCGATCGATTCGGACAGCGCGATGCGCCGACCGATCAGCCGGTCGGGGTTCAACCGGCCCGCGCGGATCATGTCCAGCATCGCGTCGTAACGATGGGCCTGCATCCCGTGGCTGCCGCAGATTTCCAGCTCATGCGCGATGACCTGCGCCATGGGGATCTGCGGCGCCGTGTGGTCGCCCAGCATCAGGCCGACCTGAACATGCCGCCCGCGCCGCCGCAGGTTGGCGATCGAGTTGAAGCAAGTCGCCGGATGCCCCAGCGCGTCCAGCGACACATGCGCGCCGCCGCCCGTAACGTCGCGCACCGCGCCGATCACATCGACGCCCGCGCCGTTGACCGTGGCCACCGCCCCCAGGTCACGGGCAAGCGCCAGCTTGTCCTCGGCGATGTCCACCGCGACGACCTGCGCGCCCAGCGCGGCGGCGATCATGATCGCGGACAGGCCGACGCCGCCCGCTCCGTGCACGGCCACCCATTCGCCGCCCCGCACCCGGCCCTGATCGACCACGGCCCGGAACGCCGTGGCAAAGCGGCAGCCCAGGCTGGCGGCGGTGTCAAAGCCCATGTCCTCGGGCAGGGCGACAAGGTTCAGGTCGGCGTGGTGCAGGCTGACGTATTCCGCGAACGAGCCCCAGTGCGTGAACCCGGGCTGGAACTGGTCATGGCAGACCTGTTGATGGCCGGCGCGGCATTCGGGGCACACGCCGCAACCCGCGACAAAGGGCACCGTGACCCGGTCGCCCACCCGCCAGGTGCGCACCTCCTTGCCCACGGCCTCGATCGTGCCGGCCAGTTCGTGCCCGGGCACATGCGGCAGGGCGATATCGGCGTCGTGGCCGACCCAGCCGTGCCAGTCGCTGCGGCACACCCCCGTGGCCCCCAGTCGCACCACGACGCCGTGCGGCTGGGGCGCGGGATCGGGCACCGTGACCAGTTTGGGGCGCTGGTTGAAGGCTTCATAGAGAACCGCTTTCATGGCCCGACCCTTTCCTTTGCGATGGCGTCGGGCGTAGCGCGGCCCCGTCGCATTCGCAAGCGCGCGCTTGACCCCACGTCCCGATTGCCGGCTCTCGCCCGGGTCGGGCAAGATCGCAAGACGCAAGGACACCAGGGGAAGGGACGCCATGACCGAGATGCTGGACCAGGGACGCGCCGTGCTGGCCAAGCAGGGCTTCAGTCGCCTTCTGGGCACCGAACTGACCGCCTATGCGCCCGGGCTGGCCGAACTGCGCCTGACGCTGACCGCCGATCACACCCAGCAGCACGGCTTTGCGCATGGCGGGGTCATCGCCTATCTGGCGGACAACGCGCTGACGTATGCCGGGGCCTCGGCGCTGGGGACCGGGGTGCTGACGCTGGAGATGAAGATCAACTACACGCGGCCCGGCATCGGCCAGTGCCTTGTCGCCCGGGCCGAGGTCCTGTCCGCCGGCCGCCGTCAGGCCGTATGCCAATGCCGCGTCCATGCCCTGAACGCGGGGGTCGAAAAGCTGGTCGCGGTCGCACAGGGCACCATCGTGCCGGCCACGGCTGCAACCGACATGACCGCCAGCGACACGACTGACGGGGGCTCTTGACGCCCGGGGCACGCCGCTCGCAGGATGGCCGCAGCCCTTTCCAGCCACAGGCAGGCCCTCGTGACCCTACGCCCCATGCCCTTGTTGATCCTGTTGGCGACGCTGGCCTTTGTCGCGTCGCCCTTTTTCGTGACGAATTTCGCGGGCTTCGATCCGGCCCTGTTCCCCGTGCCGCAAGAGGACCCTCCGGTGCAACCCGCCGGCTGGGCCTTTGCAATCTGGGGGGTGCTGTATGCATGGCTGATCGTATCGGCGGGCTATGGCGTGCTGCGCCGTGCGGACCACCCGGCCTGGGCCGCGCACCGGCCCTGGCTGCTGGTCAACCTGGTGCTGGGCGCGGCCTGGCTGCCGGTTGCGGAACGCTCGGTCCCCGGGGCGACGGCGCTTTTGGGTGCGATGCTGGTGACCGCGCTGCCGGCCCTGTTCCGGACCCCGCGCCGCGATCGCTGGTGGTTGCAGGCGCCGGTCGCGCTGTATGCCGGCTGGCTGACGGCCGCGTTCAGCGCCTCGTTGGGGTTGGTGCTGGCCGGCTGGGGCTACCTGGCCGAGACGCCCGCCGCGCTGGTCGCGCTGGTCTTTGCGCTGGTGGTCGGGCTGGGCGTGCAGACCCGGCTGGGCCGCGCACCGGGCTATGGGCTGGCGCTGATCTGGGCGCTGGTGGCCATCGCCACCAAGAACGCCGCCGCCCCGGCAAACCTGCCGGTGGCGGCGCTGGCGGGCCTGGGGGCGGCGGCGGTTCTGGGTGTGGTGATCCTGCGCACCCGGCGCCGGTCCGGGGCGGAATAAGCCCCCCGGTTCAGCGTCTCGGTCGGCGCCCGCTCAGCCCAGCGCCATGAGGACCGCGCCCGAGGCGATCAGCCCGACACCCAGCCAGGACAGGCCCGACAGCCGTTCACCCAGGAACACCACGCCAAAGATCGCGACCAGCACCACGCTGAGCTTGTCCACGGGCGCAACCTGCGAGGCCTGCCCCAGCCTGAGCGCGCGGAAATAGCAGAGCCAGCTTGCGCCCGTGGCCAGCCCCGACAGCGCCAGGAAGAGCAGGCTTTTCGGCGCGATCCCCAGGGGCGAACGCATCTCGCCCGTGCCGATCAGGATCGCGCCCAGCACGACGATCACCACCAGCGTGCGCAGAAAGGTCGCATAGTCGGAGTTGACGGCCTCGACTCCGACCTTGGCGAAGATCGCGGTCAGCGCGGCGAAACCCGCCGCCAGCAGTGCCCAGAATTGCCAGGTTGTGGTCATGTCCCCCCCTTCCCGGACGATTTCAGAACAGCTCCAGCACGCCCCCCATAACCGCGCAGGCCACCGCGGCATAGCCGCCGTCGATCACCGCCAGCACCTTTGGCCGATGGGCGAACAGCACGTTCAGGGTGATCCAGGGCGCGATGAAGAACAGCCCGATCCCCAGCCCCGCCACCACGCCGACACCGAACCCCTGGACATGGGCCATGGCGAAGACGTGGCGCATCATGCCCGCGACCAGCAGGATACAGACATACGAGGCGGCGTAGAGCGCGGGGCTCGCCCCCTCGCGCGGGGCGCCGCGCTCGTTCGTCGGCACACCCGAGGCAGGCACCCAGACCCGCGAAAAGACGCCATACCAGACCGCCCCGATGCCGAAGCCGATCGCTGCGGTGATGATGACCGCGAAATAGTCCATGAAGTGCTCCCGTTGTGATGTTTTGCCGCACGCTAGCGCGGCATTCCGCCACAGGGAAGCAGTAATGAACATACGGGTTTTCCGGCCCCGGCGCGCGGCCTCGGCCGGGTTACAGCCCGCCCATGCGGCAGACGAGCTGCCATTCCGCATCGGTCACCGGCTGAACCGACAGGCGCATCGAGGTGACCAGCGACATCTGCGCCAGTTCGGGCGTCGCCTTGATTTCCTTCAGCGAGACCGGGCGCGGCAGCGGCCTGAGCGCGCGGATGTCCACGCAATCCCAGCGGGGATCGTCGGTGGTGGAATCGGGGTGCGACAGGGCGCAGACCTCGGCGATTCCCACCACCTCGAGCCCGATGTTGGAATGGTAGAAGAACACCGGATCGCCCAGCGCCATCGCCCGCATGTTGTTGCGTGCCAGATAGTTGCGCACGCCGTCCCATTCCTCGCCCGCCGCGCCCCTGGCGACGAGCTGGTCCCAGCTGAACTTGTTGGGTTCGGATTTCATCAGCCAGTGGGCCATCAGCCGATCACCTTTTTCCATTCCTCGATCCGGACCTTGGCGAACAGGCCCGCGCGGGCATAGGGATCGCCGGCGGCCCAGGTTTCGGCCGCCGCCCGGTCGGCCACGTCGATCACCACCAGGCTGCCGGTCATCGTGCCCGCGTCCAGGAACGGCCCGGCAAAGGTCACGCAGCCGGTGTCGTTCAGATAGGCCAGATGCGCGTCGCGGTTGGCCTTGCGCAGGGGTTCGTGGTCGGCCTTGTCGGTGCAGACGAGGGCAAACAGGGGCATGGGCGTTCCTTCAGGCTTTGGCGCCGCGCTTGCCTGATCCGATCAGGGGCGCGGCGGTTGAATCCAGCGGCCAGCGCGGCCGGGCGGACAGGGTCAGGTCATCGCTTTGACCGGCGCGGAACCGTTCAAGCCCGGCCCAGGCGATCATCGCGGCGTTGTCGGTGCACAGGCTCAGCGGCGGCGCCACAAAGGGCAGATCGCCCGCGACCTGCTCCAGCCGGGCCCGCAACAGCGCGTTCGCGGCCACACCGCCGGCCACGGCAAAGGCGCTGACGCCCGGGCTGACGGACAGGGCGCGGCGCGCCTTCTCGGACAGGACGTCGGCGATGGCGGCCTGGAACCCGGCGCACAGATCGGCCCGGTCGGCGCGCGTCAGCCCGCCTTTTTCCGCCACCAGCGCGTCGCGGGCGCGCATCAGGGCCGTCTTCAGCCCCGAGAAACTGAGATCGCAACCCGGCCGGTCAAGCAGCGGGCGCGGAAAGGCAAAGCGGCGCGGGTCGCCGTGGCGGGCCTCGGCCTCGACCGCGGGACCGCCCGGCTGGGGCAGACCCAGCAGCTTCGCGCATTTGTCGAAAGCCTCGCCCGGGGCGTCGTCGATCGTGCCGCCCAGGCGGGTGAAATCCTCGGGCCCATCGACGCGCAGGAACTGACAGTGTCCGCCCGAAACCAGCAACATCAGATAGGGAAACGCCACCTGCCCGGTCAGCCGCGGGGTCAGCGCGTGGCCGGCCAGATGATTGACCCCGACCAGCGGCTTGCCCGTCGCGACCGACAGCCCCTTGGCCAGCATCACGCCCGACAGCACGCCGCCGATCAGCCCGGGCCCGGCGGTGACGGCGATCGCGTCCACCTGCGCCAACGTCAGCCCGGCCTGGTGCAAGGCCTCTTCCACCACCAGGTCCAGCTTTTCGGCGTGGGCACGCGCGGCGATTTCAGGGACCACGCCGCCAAAAGCCGCGTGCAGGTCGGTCTGCCCGGCGACGACATTCGCCAGAACCTGCGGCCGCGCGCCCGGGGTGTGACGCACCAGCGCCGCGCCGGTATCGTCGCAACTGCTTTCGATGCCCAGAATGGTGAGGGGTCGCGCCATGGCCCGCCGGTTGCAGTTTGCGTCCCGGCGGGGGTAGCATCGGGGCGCGCCGCAAGCAATGGGCGCATGAGAGCCGCCATGCCCCCGTTTCTGCTGTTGACACGCCCCTTGCCGCAGGCCCGCCGTTTTGCCCGCGAGGCCGCCGCCGCGCTGCCGCCGCATGAGCCGATCTTCGCCCCCCTGTCGCAGGTGGTCGCCCTGCCCCATGACCGCGGCGTGTTCGATGGCGCCCGGGGGGTGATCCTGACCTCGGCCAGCGCGGTGCCGATGCTGCCGCCGCTGCCCGGACTGACCGCCTGGTGCGTCGGCCCCGCCACCGCCCGCGCCGCGGCCCGCGCCGGGCTGGTTCCGCGCCCGGGCGGCGGCGACGCGGCGGCGCTGATCGACACCTTGCGCCGCGAGGCCCCCGAAGGGCCGCTGGTCCACGCCCACGGCGTGCATCTGGCGCGCGATCTGGTCGCCGCGCTGCCCGGCCTGTCCCTGCGCAGCGTCGCCGTCTACGAGGCCCGGGCCTGCGACTGGCCCGACGACGTGCTGCCCGCGCTGGCCGGTCAACGGGTTTTTGCGCCGCTTTTTTCCCCGCGCGCCGCCGCGCGTCTTGCGGCACAGTCGGGCGTGCCGGACCTGGGCGGCCTGATCCCCGTGGCGATCAGCGCAGCCTGCGCCGCTGCGCTGCCGGGGCCGCTCGCGGCCCGCGCGCGGATCGCCGATACGCCGGATTCGGGCGGGATGTTGCGCGCGCTGGCGGAAGCGATGTCGCATCCCGGAACCGTGGGTTGAGGCGCCCGAGGTCAGAGGCTAAGTAGAAAGAGATGCGCCATTTTCCGGTGCAATGTGGTGGAGGTGACAATGGCCGGCACGGAAACGGGCACCGATCGCGACCCCAGGACGACGACCGGGGACGCGGCCCGGAGCGACCAGACCGGGCCCTTCGACACCGAGGTCGAGCCCCTGACCGACATCCCCTCGACCGAATCCGCGCCCGGCGAGGCGGCGGAACCCGTGACCGACGAACCGGCCGCCGAAACCGCGCCAGGCCTGCCCCCGCCCCCGCCGACCCCGCCCGCGCGGGGTGGCGCCGGCACCGGCAGCATGATCGCGGGCGGTGCGATCGCGGCGGCCCTGGGGGCGGCCGTGGTGCTGACCCTTCTGCCCGAGGGCTGGCGCGCCCCGCGAACCGACCTGGAAGCGCGCCTTGCCGCGCTCGAATCGCGCCCGCAGGGCCTTGCCCCGGGCGCGTTGCAGGCCGCGCTTGCCCCGCTGGAGCAGCGCCTGAGCGCGCTGGAAAGCACCCCGGCCCCAGCCCCGGCACCTGCGCCCGACCTGTCGGCGGTGGAGGCTCGCCTCGGCGCATTGGAAACCCGGGCCACCCCCAACGATCCCGCCGACGCGATTGCCGCGCTGGGTCAGCGGATCGACGCGCTCCAGGCCGACGTCGTCCAGCAGGCCCGCAGCGCGGTCGAGACCGCCCTCGCGCAGTCCCGCGCCGAGGTGCAAGCCCAGGCTGCCGCGCTGACCAGCCGCGAACAGGACGTTGCCGCGCAGCAAGCCCGCGTCGCGCGCCGCGCGGCGATCACCGATCTGGTCGCCGCCGCCGAAAGCGGCGCCCCGGCCGCTCAGGCCCTGGCCGCGCTGGGCGACGCCCCGGCGGCGCTGGCACCGTTGGGCGATGGGCTTGTGACACTGTCGCACCTGCAAGACAGCTATGCCCCCGCCGCCCGCGCCGCGCTGGCCGCGCAGCCGGTGGCCGCGCAGGGTGAATCGCTGGGCGACCGGATGCTGGGGTTCCTCAGGGCGCAGACCGGCGCGCGCTCGCTCACGCCGCGCGCGGGGGCCGATACCGATTCGATCCTGTCCCGGGCCGAGGCCGCGCTCAGGCAGGGGGACCTGCCCGGCACGATCACCGAACTGGACGCACTGACCGGCGATCCCGCCGCCGCGATGGCGGCCTGGCGCGCCCAGGCTGAAACCCGGCTGGCGGCGCTGGCCGCGCTGTCGGACCTGCAATCGCAAGCTCAGGACTGAGGCGGAGAGAAACGATGATCTGGACCATTCTCAAGATCGCCCTGTTCCTGGCCGCCGTTGCCGGCCTGACGCTGGGCGTGCAGACGCTGATGCAGCAAGAGGCCGGTCTGCGCGTGGCCTTCAACAGCGTCGAATTCACGCTGGGCCCGGTGCAGATGGCGATCGCCGCAATCCTGCTTCTGGCCGGCCTTTGGCTGCTGATGAAGCTGATGGGCCTGCTGGTGGCGTCGATCCGCTTCATCAATGGCGACGAGACCGCGATCAGCCGCTATTTCGCCCGCAATCGCCGCCAGCGCGGGCTCGAGGCCCTGACCGACGGCTTTCTGGCCCTGGCCGCGGGCGAGGGGGACAAGGCCCTGACCAAGGCGCGCAAGGCCGAAAAGCTGCTCGACGATCAGGCGCTCACGACCCTTCTGGTCGCGCAATCCGCGCAGGCGAAGGGCAACACCCAGCTGGCCGAGGAGTATTACAAGCGCCTGCTCGAGGACAATCGCGGCCGCTTTGTCGGCGTGCAGGGGTTGCTCAGGCAGCAGATCGACGCGGGCGACGCCACCAAGGCGCGCAAACTGGCTGAAACCGCGCTCAGCCTGCGCCCGGGCCACGCGCCCACCCAGGATATGCTGCTGGGGCTTCAGACCAAGGCGGGCGACTGGGCCGGTGCGCGCAAGACGCTGTTGGAAACCACGCGCGCGGGGCGTCTGCCCAAGCCGGTCTTTCAGCGCCGCGATGCCGTTCTGACCCTGCAACAGGCCGAGGCCGAGGCCACCAACCCGGCCCTGGCGCAGGACCTGTCGATCGAGGCCAACAAACGCTCGCCCGACCTGGTGCCGGCCGCCGTCATGGCCGCCCGGGCACTGGTCGCGCGGGGCAAGCGCAACGCCGCCGCCAAGGTGCTCAAACGCAGTTGGAAAACCCGGCCGCACCCCGATCTGGCGCAGGCCTTTGCCGCGATCCAGCCCGATGAGACCACGGCCGCGCGGGTGAAACGCTTCGATGCTCTGCTGGCGCTGCATCCCGGCCCCGAGGAACGCCAGACCCGCGCCGAACTGCTGATCGCGGCCGAGGATTTCCCCGCCGCGCGCCGCGCCATCGGCGATTTGCACGAGACCGCCCCCACGCAACGCGTCATGACCATCATGGCCGCCATCGAACGCGGCGAGGGCTCGCCCGATCAGGTGGTGCGCGGCTGGCTGGCCCGGGCGCTGACCGCGCCGCGCGGGCCGCAATGGGTCTGCGACAATTGCCACCATGTGCACGCCCATTGGCACCCGCTGTGCGACAATTGCGGCGGCTTTGACACGTTGGCCTGGAACGCGCCGCCCGATTCGTCCGGCGCCTCGGCCACAGGCACCGAAATGCTGCCGTTGATCGTCGGCGCCCTGCCCGCCGCGGACGACCTGGACGACGCGACCGCCGACCTCGACGACGACGACGCCGACCCGATCGACGCCACCGCCGAGGAGATCGACCCCGCGCCCGCCGCCGAACGCGCGGACGCGCCCACCGCCACGGCCGACCGGGCCCCCGAACCGCCCCCCGTTCCCGAGGACGAGCCCGAAGGCATCGACCTGGACCAGGCCCGCCGGATGGGCCTGTGACCGGCCCGTCCGGGCGGCGAGAAAGCCGAAAAAAGGGGCTGGATACTGCACCGACCCGGTGCTAAGAACCGCCCGACCTCAGCGGGGCAACCCGCTGCACCGTGCCGGTGTAGCTCAGCTGGTAGAGCACGTCATTCGTAATGATGGGGTCGGGGGTTCGAGTCCCTTCACCGGCACCACTTTCTTGTTCAGAGACTGTCAGAGACATTCAGAAAGCCCTGTTTTCAAGGCTTTGGTGGTGTCTCAGTGTCCGCGGTCATCCGATTTCATCCACGATGAGCCCCCGCGTCGGGGGCAATGTCGGGGGTATTGCGGGAGGCCCCCGGCGGAGTGACGACGCACAAGCGGATCGACGACCCTCAGCAGCGCAGCTTGGGCTACCGGGTGGACACCCCCGGGCGGACGAACCGTAGCACGCCACCGGACAAGCACCCCCTGCCGCGCCGGGACCGGCACCGCCGCATGTGCGTGGTGTGACGGTTTGGTGCGGGTCGCGCGCCGGGGACGGAAAACCGGGCCGGTCTTTTTACAGAACTGACGCGCAGCGGACACGTCGCTGTTACCACCGCGCCGCACAACGGCCCTGCAACTTCAGGGGGCCGGCGATGCTGGAAGTCCGCAATGTCTCGCGCGTGTTCGGTCAACGGACCGCGGTGGACGCCATCAGTTTCACGGTCGAAGGGCCGCAGTTCATCGGCATCATCGGCCGTTCGGGCGCGGGGAAATCCACCTTTCTCAGGATGGTGAACCGGCTGACTGCGGCCAGTTCCGGCCAGATCCTGGTTGACGGCCGCGACATACTGGCCCTGACCGGCGCCGAGGCCCGCGCCTGGCAGAGCCAATGCGCGATGATCTTTCAGCAGTTCAACCTGGTGCCGCGCATGGACGTGGCCTCGAACGTGCTGCACGGCAAGCTGAACAGCCGTTCGACGCTGGCGACGCTGTTCAACATGTGGTCGCGCGAGGACATCCTTCAGGCGCTGGACATTCTGGACCGCCTGGGCATCGCCGACCAGGCCCCCAAGCGGGCCGAGGCCCTGTCCGGCGGCCAGCAGCAGCGCGTCGCCATCGCCCGCGCGCTGATGCAGGACCCCCGGATCATCCTGGCGGACGAACCGATCGCCAGCCTGGACCCGATGAACGCGCAGCTTGTCATGGACACGCTCAAGCGCATCAACACCGAAGACGGCCGCATGGTCATCGCCAACCTGCACACGCTGGACACAGCGCGGCGCTATTGCGACCGGGTGATCGGCCTGCGCGACGGCAAGCTGGTGTTCGACGGCCCGGCCAGCGACCTGACCACCGACGCCGCGCGCGCGATCTACGGCGCCGACCACAGCTTCAACGAGGACGCGACATCGACCGCGATCCCGGCCATCGCGCCGGCCGCGATGGGGACGCGTCCCCGGCCGGCCCGCGCCGCCGCCATCGCGGCGTCGTTCCTCTGACCTTGCCCAACCTTCATCGCCACGGAGAACCCCGATGAAATCCCTTGCTGCCGCTCTGATCCTGACCACCGCGCTGACCGGCGTCGCCCAGGCCCAGGCGACGATCACCGAGTTCAACATCGGCCTTCTGGGCGGTGAGAACGCGCAGGATCGCCTGGCGTCGAACGAGTGCTTTCGCGCCTATGTCGAGGACGCCCTCGGCGTGCCCGTCCACCTGTTCACCCCGGCCGACTACAACGGCGTGATCCAGGGTCTGCTGGGCGGGTCGCTGGACTTTGCCTGGCTGGGGGCCTCGGGCTATGCGGCGACCTGGCTGGCCGATCCGAACGCCGTGGAACCCGTGCTGGTCAAGACCAACCTCGACGGGTCGTTCTCGTATTTCTCGATCGGGTTCGCGCGCGCCGACAGCGGCATCCAGTCGCTGATGGACCTGCAAGGGCGCCGCTTCGGCTTTGGCGACCCGAACTCGACCTCGGGCTATCTGGTGCCGTCGATCGAGATCCCGCGCGTCACCGGGCATTCGATGGACTCGGGCGATTTCTTTGGCGAGGTGGTGTTCACCGGCGGCCATGAGCAAACCATCATCGCCGTAAACAACGGCGACGTGGACGCGGGCGTGACCTGGGCCGACGGGCTGGGCAACTGGGAAGACGGCTACAACTCGGGCGCGCTGCGCCGGGCCGTGGACGCGGGCCTGGTGGACATGAACGACCTGGTCGAGATCTGGCGCTCGAACCCGATCCCCGAGGGCCCTGTGGTGCTGCGCAGCAGCCTGCCGCAACAGGTCAAGGACACCGTCACCGACCTGCTGCAACACCTGGGCGAGCGCGACCAGGCGTGCCTCTATGGCGTTGCCGCGGGCGAGACCGCGGGCTTCGCGCCGATCACCCACGAGGCCTATCAGACCATCATCGACGTGCGTCGCGCGCAGATGAACTGATCCGCGGCCGGTCCGATCCTTTCGACATCGCCGGGCCCCGCCATCGCGCCGGGGCCCGGCCCTTGTGGACGCTGCCATGACCGTGACACCGATCGCCCCGCCGGGCCCCGATACGATCCGCCGCGCGTATCTGGCGCTGACCCGGCGGCGGCGGCTCTATTCCGGGCTCATGCTGCTGGTTTTCGCGCTGCTGATGATCGCCGGGTTCCGCACCGCCGAATCGCGCAACGCCGGGGGCTTTGTCGAAGGTCTGGCGCATTTGCCCGATTTTCCCGCCGCCATCCTGTCCGAAGCCTGGGACAAGGCCGAAAACCTGCCCGGCCACATGCGGGATGCCCTGCCCGCGCTGGTGGAAACGCTGAACGTCGCCGCCGTGGCCACGCTGACCGGCACGCTGGGCGGCATCCTGCTGTCGCTGCTGGCGACCCGGGGGCTGGCCCCGCTGCCCGCGCTGGCGGGCGTCTTTCGCCGGATCGCGGATATCCTGCGCGCCGTGCCCGAGATCGTGGTGGCGCTGGTGCTGATCTTCCTGCTGGGCGCGGGTCCGGTGCCCGCGGCCATCGCCATCGGCCTGCACACCGCCGGCGCGATGGGCAAGCTGTTCGCCGAGGTGAACGAGAACATCGACCCCAAGCCGGTCGAGGGGCTGGCCTCGGTCGGGGCGCGATGGAGCCAGCGGATGCTGTTGGGCGTGGTGCCGCAGGTCGCGCCCAATTACTTCAGCTATGCGTTGCTGCGGTTCGAGATCAACGTGCGCGCCTCGGCCATCCTGGGGTTCGTGGGCGCGGGCGGCATCGGCTATGACCTGAAGAACGCCATGACCTTTGGCCAGGGCAAGCTGGACGAGGCCGCCGGCATCTTCATCGTGCTGTTCCTGACCATCGTCGTGCTGGACCAGGCGTCCAGCCTGGTCCGCCACCGCCTGACGCAGGGGAGGGCCTGACATGGCCGATATCGCGCTGCAAACCGCCGTTCTGGGCGATTTCCGCCGCAAACGGCTGTGGGCTTTCGCCGCACCCGCGCTGGTTCTGGTCTATCTGGCCTATGTGTTTGTCGCCTTTGACGTGCCCGGCCTGGCCCAGCGCGCGCGGCTGGACAATGCGGCGACTCTGCTGGGCGATGCCATCCGCTACAAGGTGCATGTCACCCGGGACAACCGCACCGACGCGGTTTCGGTCGCCATCGAGGGCTCGCGCCGCATGACCCTTGCGGCGGACGAGACCCCAGCCTGGGTCCATCGCGACGGCACCCGCACGGTCATCGACCTGCCGCAGGGTCACCGTGTGATCTATGACGGCCCGGTCGCGCTGTATGACCTGCCCGGCTACGGCCAGATCCGCATCACCAACACCGGAACCGCCATCGACCTGTCGCTGCCCGGTCCCGTGGTGCCCGATTTCATCAACGCCTCGGGCACGCGCGTCAGCGTCAACACTGTCGCGGGGCGGCTGACGGTCACCCGCGCGCGCACCGAAACCATGCGCTATTTCCCGGGGTGGGAGCTGTTCTTCTTTGACCTGCACAGCCCGTTTCACCGCATGAGTTGGGCCGAAATCGCGGAAAGCCTGGCCTGGGGGCCGCGCCTGAACCCGGCGCAGACCAACCTGTCGCTGATGATCTCGAACATCTGGACCAACGAAATCTGGCGCCACGGGGATGTCGCCTGGGCCATGGGCGAGACGATCCTCATGGCGTTCCTGGGCACCTTTGGCGCGGCGATGATCGCGCTGCCGCTGGCCTTTCTGGCGGCGCGCAACTTCACCCCCGCGCGGTGGCTGCGGTTTGCCGTGCGCCGGGTGCTGGACTTCGTGCGCGGCGTGGATGCGCTGATCTTCACCATCGTTCTGTCGCGCGCCTTTGGCCCCGGGCCGATGACCGGCGCGCTGGCGATCCTGATCACCGACACCGGCAGTTTCGGAAAGCTGTTTTCCGAGGCCCTGGAAAACGTGGACAGCAAACCGATCGAGGGGATCCGCGCCACCGGCGCCCGGCCGGTGCAGCGCTATCGCTTTGGCGTCATGCCGCAGGTGCTGCCGGTGATCCTGAGCCAGGTCCTGTATCTGTTCGAATCGAACACCCGATCCGCGACCATCGTCGGCGCCATCGTCGGCGGCGGGATCGGCCTGCTGTTGACCCAGGCGATCCAGACCACGCAAGATTGGGAAAAGGTGACGTATTACATCATCCTGATCGTGCTGATGGTGGTGGCACTGGACGCGGTCTCGGCCAAACTGCGCGACCGGCTCATCAAGGGGGACGGCAGCGGCCGCTGAGCCCTGCCCCCCGAACCCGCCCGAGGAGACCCCGACATGCCGCGCCTGTCCGCCGACACCCCCCTGATCCACCCCGACTGCGAGATCCACAACAGCACCTTTGGCGCCTGGTGCGAGGTGGGGCGCGGATCGCGCGTGCTGAATTCCGAATTCGGCGACTATGCCTATTGCGACCGGATGGCCGATATCGCGAATTGCACGGTCGGCAAATTCGCCAATATCGCCGCGATGACGCGTATCGGGCCGACCGATCATCCGTGGCAGAACGCGGCGCAGCATCACTTTCTCTATCGCAGCGCCGCGTATTGGCCCGAGGAACCCGACGATGCGGAATTCTTTGCCCGGCGCGCGGCGCGGCGCTGCACGCTGGGGCACGATTGCTGGATCGGCCACGGCGCCATCGTCAAGCCCGAGGTGACGGTCGGCATCGGCGCCGTCGTGGCCTCGGGCGCGGTGGTGACAAAGGATGTCGCGCCCTTCCTGATCGTCGCCGGGGTGCCCGCGCGCCCGATCCGCGCGCGGTTTTCCGACGCGGTGGCCGAACGGCTGCTGGCGCTGGCCTGGTGGGACTGGCCGCACGACCGTCTGCGCGCCGCGCTGAGCGATTTCCGCACCCTGGGCGCCGAGGCGTTTCTGGACGCCTGCGGCGGCTGATGCCCGCCGCTCATTGCGCCGCGCGTGCATCCCGCGCCCTGCGCATGGGCCAGCCGGCCACCGGCCGACACCAGTTAGCCCCCGAGGTCGATCGCGGTCGCCGGGCCGTCGTCGATCAGGACGCCGTCGCGCGGAACGTGGGCGCACTCACTCGGGCGCGACGGTCAGCGTGACGCGCGCCCCGGCGAAATGAGTGATGCCGTATTCTAGGGGCTGACCGGCGGGATCCTGGTTCATCGATTCCAGCCGCATCACCGCCTCTGCGGGCCTGAGTTGCAGATGCCCCGCCAGGATCGCATCGGCGTTGCACGCGGTCAGCCGGGTCCAGGCGCGGGTGTAATCCGCAACCCCGCAGGCGGCGAGGGATTCGGTCACGCCCTTGCCCAGGCGAATATGCTGCGCCAGGCCCGGCAGCCGCGCCATCGCAAAGGCCGAGCGGAAATGGCCGATCACCTGCCCGTCGGACAACGAGACCCCCTCGACCCGCAGCACGGGCTCGCCGGGGGCCAGGGCCAGCACCTGCGCCTCGACCTGGGACGCGGTCGCGGACTGCACGCTCAGCACCCGCCGCCCTGGCACCCGCCCGGTCGCGGACAGCGCCTCGTGGAACCGGGTGCGCCGGGTCAGCGGATACTCTGTCGGGCGCGCGGCGACAAAAACCCCCGCGCCGCGCCGGGCGTGGACGGTGCCGGCCTCGGCCAGCGCAGCCAGTGCCCGGCGCACCGTATGGCGGTTGACGCCAAAGCGCGCGGCCAACTGCGCCTCGCTCGGCAAGCGGTCGCCGGGGCGCGCGTTGGCGATATCCTCGTCCAGGGACCGCGCGATCTGCCGCCAGAGGGAAAGCTGGTCCGTCATCGAAATTTCATGTGCATCGGACAATCTTGGGTGCTATTGGATGTCTAGTTGTATAGTAATCTAGACAAATCGACAAGATGTCCATGACCCAGATCTTTGACAGACCGGCGGCCATGGGGCTGCTGGCGCGGGCCCTGCCGGAAAGGCTGGCCGCGCTGCTTCCCGACCTGCCGGCCCATGCCGTGCTGCGCGGACCCGAGATCGGCGCGGTGATGGTGCGCGGCCGGCAGGGCGGCACCGGCGCCCCCTTCAACCTGGGCGAAATGACCGTGACCCGCTGCACCGTCCGGCTGGATGACGGCGCCATCGGCCACGCCCATGTGCAGGGCCGCGACAAGGACCACGCGCGCCGCGCCGCCGTCGTGGACGCGCTGTTGCAGGGCGCCCAGGCCGACAGCGTGACGCGCGACGTGCTGGCCCCCCTCGGGGCCGAGGAAGCGGCAAGACGCGAGGACCGCGCCCGCAAGGCCGCCGCCACGCGGGTCGAATTCTTCACCATGGTTCGGGGAGAGGACGGATGACAGACCCCATGCTGACCCCGGCCGCGATGGCGGGCGGCTTTGCCGCCGCACCCACGCAATCGGCCGTGGCCTTTCGCGCGATCCTGCACGCGCTGTCGCGTCCCGGCTGCATCGTCGGATTGACCGGCGCCACCCCGCCCGCGCCGATGCCGGTTGCCGCCGGGGTGGCGGCGCTGGTGCTGCTGGACAACACCACGCCGGTGCACCTGGCCGGCGCGCTGGATTGCGCGGCGGTGCGCGACTGGATCACCTTTCACACCGCCGCGCCGCTGGTGCCGGCCGGCGAGGCCGTCTTTGCCTTTGGCAGATGGACCGATCTGGCGCCGGTGTCGCGCTTTGCCATCGGCACGCCGGATTACCCCGACCGCGCCGCCACGCTGGTGGTCGTCACCGACCGCCTGGACGACACCGGCGCGACGCTGCGCGGCCCCGGCATCGACGGGGCGGCCCGTCTCAGTCTGCCCGAAATCGCCGCGTTCCGGGCCAATCGCGCGCTGTTCCCGCTGGGTTTCGACACGCTGCTGACCTGCGGCGACCGTCTCGCCGGCCTGCCGCGCAGCACCAGGGTGGAGGCCGCCTGATGTATGTCGCCGTCAAGGGTGGCGAACGCGCCATCGACAACGCCCACGCCTTTTTGGCCGAGGAACGCCGCGGCGACCCGGCGATTCCCGAACTCGGCGTCGCGCAGATCCGGGCGCAGATGGCGCTGGCGGTGAACCGGGTGATGGCCGAGGGGTCGCTTTATGATCCCGACCTGGCCGCGCTGGCGATCAAGCAGGCGCGCGGCGACCTGATCGAGGCGATCTTCCTGATCCGCGCCTATCGCACGACCCTGCCCCGGCTGGGCCACGCGCGCCCCGTCGATACCGGAGCGATGGCGGCGGTGCGGCGGATCTCGGCCACCTACAAGGATCTGCCGGGCGGGCAGGTGCTGGGGCCGACCTTCGACTACACGCACCGGCTGATCGACTTTGCCCTGGCGGCCGAGGGCGCGCCCCCCCGCGCCCCGCAGGCCGCGCCGCTGGGGCCGGTCCCCCGCGTCACCGGCTTTCTGGACCGCGAGGGCCTGATCGAGGACGAGCCCGCCGGCGACTCCACGCCCCGCGACCTGACGCGCGAGCCGATGGAACTGCCCGCCGACCGTGCGCTGCGCCTTCAGGCGCTGACCCGCGGCGACGAGGGGTTCATCCTGTCGCTGGCCTATTCCAGCCAGCGCGGCTACGGGCGCACGCATCCTTTCGTGGGCGAATTGCGCATCGGCGAAGTCACGGTCGAGATGGACATCCCCGAGCTGGGATTCGCCGTCGCGATCGGCGAGATCACCGTCACCGAATGCGAGACCGTGAACCAGTTCACCGGCTCCAGGTCGCAGCCGCCGCAGTTCACCCGCGGCTATGGCCTGGTGTTCGGCCAGTCCGAGCGCAAGGCGATCTCGATGTCTCTGGTGGACCGCGCCCTGCGCTGGGAGGAGTTGGGCGAGGATCACACCGGCGCCCCGGTGCAAGACGCCGAATTCGTGCTGATGCACGCCGACAACATCCAGGCGACCGGCTTCCTGGAGCATATCAAGCTGCCGCATTACGTCGATTTCCAGTCCGAACTGGAGCTGGTGCGCCGGTTGCGCGCGGCTCAGCGGGAGGCCGCCGAATGAGCGCCTACAATTTTGCCTATCTCGACGAACAGACCAAGCGGATGATCCGCCGCGCGATCCTGAAAGGCGTCGCCGTGCCTGGCTACCAGGTGCCCTTTGCCAGCCGCGAGATGCCGATGCCCTATGGCTGGGGCACCGGCGGCGTGCAGGTGACCGCCGCCTGCCTGACGCCGGACGACACGCTCAAGGTCATCGACCAGGGCGCGGACGACACCACCAACGCGGTGAGCATTCGCAAGTTCTTTCAGCGCACCGCCGGGGTCGCCGTGACCGAACGCACCGCCGAGGCAACCGTGATCCAGACGCGCCACCGCATTCCCGAAACGCCCCTGACCGCCGGGCAGATCCTGGTCTACCAGGTGCCGATCCCGGAACCGCTGCGCTTTCTGGAACCGCGCGAAACCGAGACCCGGCGCATGCACGCGCTCGAGGATTACGGCCTGATGCATGTGAAGCTCTACGAGGACATCGCCCGAAACGGCGCCATTGCCACCAGCTACGCCTATCCCGTCAAGGTCGAGGGGCGCTACGTCATGGACCCGTCACCGATCCCCAAGTTCGACAACCCCAAGCTCTCGGACTCGCCCGCGCTGCAACTGTTCGGGGCCGGGCGCGAGCAGCGGATCTACGCGGTGCCGCCCTTTACCCGTGTCGTCAGCCTCGACTTCCAGGATTACCCGTTCGAGGCCTCGAAAGCGCCGCACGCCTGCGCCCTGTGCGGCGACCCGGGCAGCTATCTGGACGAGGTCATCACGGACGACGCCGGCGGGCGGATGTTCGTCTGTTCGGACACCGACCACTGCGCCGGACGGCAGGCGACAGGCCACCGCGGGCGCCTGTCCGCGCAGGAGGACGCCGCATGAGTGACCAACCGCTTCTGAGGGTCGAGGGCATCACCCGGACCTACGGCGGCCGGGTCGGCTGCACGGACGTGTCGTTCGATCTGTGGCCCGGCGAGGTGATGGGGATCGTCGGCGAATCGGGCTCGGGCAAATCCACGCTGCTGGGCTGTCTGGCCGGCCACCTGACGCCCGACACCGGGCGCGTGGTCTTCGACACGCGCACCGAGGGGCCGCGCGACGTGCTGGCGATGACCGAGCCCGAGCGCCGGATGCTGGGCCGCACCGACTGGGCCTTTGTCCACCAGAACCCGCGCGACGGGCTGCGCATGGGGGTCAGCGCCGGCGGCAACGTGGGTGAACGGCTGATGGCCGTGGGCGCGCGCCACTACGGGCAGATCCGCGCCGAGGCGCTGGACTGGCTGGGCCGGGTCGAGATCGCCGGCGACCGCATTGACGACCGGCCGCGGCAGTTCTCGGGCGGGATGCAGCAACGGTTGCAGATCGCGCGCAACCTGGTGACCGGGCCGAGGCTGGTGTTCATGGACGAGCCGACCGGCGGGCTGGACGTCAGCGTGCAGGCGCGGCTGCTGGACCTGTTGCGCGGGCTGGTGCGGTCGATGGGGTTGAGCGCGGTGATCGTCACGCACGACCTGGCGGTGGTCCGCCTGCTGGCCGACCGGCTGATGGTGATGAAGGATGGCCGGGTGATCGAGCAGGGGCTGACCGACCAGGTTCTGGACGACCCGCAGCAGGCCTATACGCAGTTGCTGGTCAGTTCGGTCCTGCAGGTCTGAAGGCGTCGGGGGGCTGCCGCCCCCCGAACCCCCCGCCCAAAGGGGGCCTTCTGCCCCCTTTGGAAACCCCCGAGGATATTTGGAGCACAAAGATGATCGCGGTTCGGGATGTGTCCAAGAGTTTCACACTGCACAATCAAGGTGGCGCGGTGTTGCCGGTGATGACCGGGGCCAGCCTGCGGGTTGCGCCGGGGGAATGCGTCGGGCTGGTCGGGGCCTCGGGGTCCGGAAAATCGACACTGATGCGGATGATCTGGGGCAATTACCGTGTGGACGGAGGGTCGATCCGCGTGGGCGAGACGGAAATCGCGGGCGCCGAGCCGCGGCGCATCATCGCGCTGAGGCGCGGCACGCTGGGCTATGTCAGCCAGTTCCTGCGCGTCGTGCCCCGCGTGGCGACGCTGGCCGTGGTGGCCGAGCCGCTGCTGGCGCTGGGTGTGCCCGAGGCCGAGGCGCGCGGCCGTGCGGCGGCGATGCTGGCGCGGCTCAACATCCCCGAGCGCCTGTGGCCACTGTCGCCGACCACCTTTTCCGGCGGCGAACAGCAGCGGGTGAACATCGCGCGCGGGTTTGTCCACGCCTGGCCGGCGATGCTGCTGGACGAGCCGACCGCCAGCCTGGACGCCGGCAATCGCGCCGTCGTGCTGGCCCTGATCGCCGAGGCCAAGGCGCGCGGCGCCGCCATCCTGGGGATCTTTCACGACGAGGCTGCACGGGCGCAGGTCTGCGACCGGGTGGTCGATGTCACGGGCTTTTCGGTGCCGTCGTGACGGGCCGGTTGTTCACGGTCGTCGGCCCTTCGGGTGCGGGCAAGGACACGCTGCTGGCCGGCGCCTGTGCCGCGCCGGGCGGGCCGCACTGGGTGCGGCGCGTCATCACGCGGCCCTCGGGCGACGGGGGCGAACCCTTCGAGGGCGTGGCGCAAAGCGAGTTCGCGCTGCGCGAGGCCCAGGGCGCCTTTGCCCTGACATGGCGCGCGCATGGGCTGTGCTACGGCATCCCCCACAGCGAGCTGGCGCCGCTGCGGGAGGGGCGGGACGTGGTCTTCAACGGCTCGCGCGCGGCGCTGGCCAGGGCCGGGGCGGTGTTTCCCGCGCTGACCGTCATCGTCATCACTGCGCCGCCCGATCTGCTGGCGCGGCGGCTGGTGGGGCGCGGGCGCGAAAGCGTGGCACAGATCGCCCAGCGGCTGGCGCGCGACGTCACCGCGCAGCCCGCCGACCTGCCGGTGATCGAGATCGTCAACGACGGCACGCCAGAGCAGGGCATCGCGTGCCTGCGCGCGGCCTTTCAGCCCAGCGGTGCGCGGTGCAGATGACGAAAGTCGCCCTCAACCCCCTCGCCGAACACGCAAAGCGCATCCATCACGAAGGGTTGCGGCAGCAGCGGCGCGAACAGGTCCTCGGCCATGGGGCGAAAGCGGGTTTGCTGCGCCTCGGTCAGCGGATCGCTGAGGGTCAGGTGAAAGCGGAAGTCATCGAAGATCCAGGGATACCCCCAGCGGTCCAACTGCGCGCGCTGGCGGGGTGGCAGGCTGTCCGGATGGCGCCGGGCGCGGTCGCGGTCGGTCAGCGGCGCGCGGAACCGATCGAAGCGGCGCACCACCTGCGCGGCGAAATCCCGCAGCGGCCCCGTGTCGCCGATCGGCGTGAGCGCGAGAAAGCGGCCCAGCAGATCGACGCGCAATCCCCCGATGGCAAAGGGCGCGACACCGGCGGCAAAGGCATCGACGGCGGCCAGAAGGGCCTCCTCGTCGGTTCCCTCGGCCAGCGCGAAGGGCGCCTTGAGCGTGGCATGGAACCCGTAGCGGCGGGCGCTGGCCGTCAGCGCCGGCAGCCCGGGATCGGGCTGCGCCAGCGACTGGCCGGTGACGGCGTCGCGGCCCAGCCACTGCGCCCCGGCCCGGGCCAACGGCCCCGGGGGCGGGGCAAAATAGAGCGCATAGCGTTTCATGGCGGCACCCTGCCCCAGCATCGTCACGGTTCCGTGACGGTTTTCCCGATTCTGCCGGCGCGACGGCCGACCCCAGACAGACAGGATGCCCGATGACCACGATCCTTGCCAATGCGACCCTTGTGCTGCCCGACCGCGTGATGACCGGCGCGCTGGTGATGGACCAGGGGCGGATCGCCCGGATCGACGCCGGCGCCGATGTGCCCGCCGGGGCCGAGGATTGCGGCGGCGACCTGGTGATGCCCGGCCTGATCGAGCTGCACACCGACAATCTTGAGCGCCACATTCAGCCACGGCCTGGGGTGGACTGGCCCCATGCCGCCGCCATCATTGCCCATGACGCCGAACTGGCGGGCGTCGGCATCACCACGGTTTTCGACGCGCTGCGCGTCGGTAGCCTGATCTCGCGCAGTCAGGGGGCGCGGGAATACGCGCGCGGCATGGCGGACGAGATCCTCGCCGCGCGCGAGGCGGGCATGTTGCGCATCAGCCACCGCCTGCATCTGCGCGCCGAGGTCTGTTCGGAAACCCTGACGCAGGAGCTGGAGCGGTTCGGCCCGGCGGACCGCGTCGGCATCGTCAGCCTGATGGATCACACCCCCGGGCAGCGGCAGTTCGCCGATCTGGCCCAGTATCGGCGCTATCTGCGCGGCAAATACGGTCTGAGCGAGGACGAGTTCCTGGCCCATGTGGAGGCCCAGCGCGCCCTGGGCGACCGCGTGCGATCCGCGCATGAAGCCGCCGCCGTTAGCGCCGCGCGCCGCTTTGGCGCGGCTTTGGCCAGCCATGACGACACCACCGAGGGGCATGTGGCGGCCTCGGCCGCGCAGGGGGTTGCCCTGGCCGAATTCCCGACGACCGCGACCGCCGCCGGCGCCTGCGTGGCGCAGGGCATCGCGGTGATGATGGGGGCGCCCAACCTGATCCGCGGCGGGTCGCATTCCGGCAATGTCGCGGCGCGCGATCTGGCCGAGGCCGGGCTGCTGGACATCCTGTCGTCGGATTACGTCCCCTCGGCGTTGCTGGGGGGCGCGCTGATGCTGGGCGATCAGTGGGGCGATACCGCACGCGGGATCGCCACCGTCACGCAGGGGCCGGCGCGGGCGGTGGGCCTGAACGACCGGGGCACGCTGACCGAGGGCTTGCGCGCCGACGTGATCCGCGTGCGCCGCTTTGGTGCCGCCGGCGCGGTGCGCGGCACCTGGGTTGCGGGGGTGCGCGTCGCCTGAGGGCGTGAGGTGCAGGAAAATGCATCGAGGAAACTCTTTCCTTGCCAAACCCGCCGAAGATTGCACTATAACGCACATGCGGCGGTGCGAATCCGCGCCCGGCCGGGGAGGATGGCCGCGCCCGCGACGGGAGGAGATCAGCCGTGAATGAGAACGCAGCCGTCTATTTCGTGGACCGCCACCTGTCCGAGGGGCGCGGCGACAAGACCGCATTCCGCGAGGCCGACGGCGCGCGGCGCAGCCTGACCTATGGCGGCCTGGCCGATCAGAGCGCGCGCTTTGCCGGGGCATTGACCCGCCACGGTGTCCGCCGCGAGGAACGCATCGCGATGATCGTGCGCGACCAGCTGGAATTTCCCGTCGCCTTCTGGGGCGCGATCAAGGCCGGCGCGATTCCGGTGCCGCTGAACACGCTGCTGTCGGCCTCGGTTTACGAAGCGATCCTGAACGATTCCCGCGCCTCGATCCTGATTGTGTCGGACCAGTTGTGGGACACGGTGAAGCCCGCGATCGACGGCAACCGCTTTTTGCGCGCCGTGGTGGTGATCGGCACCGCGCAGACCTGCGACGGCACCGAATGCATCGGCTGGGACGCGTTCATGGATGGCGCGCAACCTCAGGACACGGTCGAGGCCGAGGGCGACGAACTGGCCTTCTGGCTCTATTCCTCGGGGTCCACGGGCGTGCCCAAGGGCGTGCGCCACATCCATTCCAGCCTCAAGGCCACCGCCGACACCTTTGGCGCGCAGGTGCTGGGCATCCGCGCGGACGACACCGTCTTTTCCGTCGCCAAACTGTTCTTCGCCTATGGGCTGGGCAACGGCATGACCTTCCCGCTTTCGGTTGGGGCTACCGCGGTTCTGTTCGGCGGGCGCCCGACCCCTGACGCGGTGTTCGACATCATGGCACGCGAACGCCCGACGATCTTTTGCGGGGTGCCGACGCTCTACGCCGCGCTGGTGGCCGAGCAGGAAAGGAAAGGCACCCGGCCCGACCATTGCGTCCGGCTGTGCACCTCGGCCGGCGAGGCCTTGCCGCGCGACATCGGCCAGCGGTGGGAAACGCTGTGGGGCGCAGAAATCGTCGATGGCGTCGGTTCGACCGAGATGCTGCACATCTTCCTGTCGAACCGTCCCGGCGAGATCGTCTATGGCACCTCGGGCGTGGCGGTGCCGGGCTACGAGGTGCGGCTGGTCGATGAACACGACGAGGACGTGACCGAGGGCGAGGTCGGCGAACTGCTGGTGCGCGGCCCCTCGAGCGCCGAAGGCTACTGGAACCGCCGCTCGAAAAGCCTGAGCACCTTTCAGGGCCACTGGACCCGCACCGGCGACAAATACGAGCGCACACCCGAGGGGCGCTTCGTCTACTGCGGCCGCACCGACGACATGTTCAAGGTCTCGGGCATCTGGGTCTCGCCGTTCGAGGTCGAGCAGGCGCTGGTCGAATATCCCGGTATCCTCGAGGCGGCCGTGGTCGCCCGCGCCGATGACAAGGACCTGCTGAAACCCGCCGCCTTCGTCGTGCTGAAAGAGGGCGCCGCGCTGGATACCGAGGCGCTGAAAGCGCACATCAAGTCCCGCATCGGCATGTGGAAATATCCACGCTGGATCACCGTTGTCGCCGACCTGCCAAAGACCGCGACCGGCAAGATCCAGCGCTTCAAGCTGCGCGATCCGGGGGCGGGCGCATGATCGACTGGGCGGCGGGCCAGGGTTGGCTGACGGCCGGCGGCAAGCGGCTGGAATGGGCTTGCTGGGGCGACCGCGCGGCCGGGCCGGTCCTGGTGTTGCTGCACGAAGGGCTGGGGTGCCTGGCGCTTTGGCGTGACGTGCCCGCGCGGCTGGCACAGGCGACGGGGCTGCCCGTCTTTGCCTATTCGCGCGAGGGCTATGGCCAGTCCGATCCCGCCGATCTGCCCCACCCCGTCGATTACATGACCCGCCACGCGACCGGCGTCCTGCCGGCGGTGCTGGATGCCATCGGTGCGCCCGCCTATGTGCTGATGGGCCATTCCGACGGCGCCACGATCGCGCTGGAATACGCCGGCCGGGTGGCGGATTTCCGCGTGCGCGGCCTCGTGCTGATGGCGCCCCATGTCTTTACCGAACCCCTGGGCCTGGCCGAGATCGCGCGCGCCCGCGTGGCGTTCGACAGCACCGACCTGGCGGCCAGGATGGGCCGATATCACCGCGACCCGGTGGCGACCTTTCGCGGCTGGAACGACGCCTGGCTGAACCCTGCATTCGCCGACTGGGATGTGACCGACGCCATCGGCTACCTGCGCGTGCCCGCGCTGGTGATCCAGGGGCGGCAGGATCAATACGGCACGCTCGCGCAGGTGCAGGCGATCGCCGATCAAAGCTATGCGCCGGTCGATACGCTGGTGCTGGACGATTGCCGGCACGCGCCGCAATTCGAACAGCCGGACGCCGTTCTGGCGGCGGTGCGGGCCTTCACCGGGCGGCTGATCGCGCACGAGGCTGCCCGCCCCGAGGGCGCGTGATCCCGCTGCCGGCCGCGCCGCACCAGCCGGGCCGCACCCCGCGCCCCGACCCCGCGCTGTTCGCCGGGTTGTCGGGACCAGAGGCCTTGGCGGCGGGTCTCCAGGCTTTTCGCCGCGGCTATTTCTGGGAGGCGCACGAATGCTGGGAACGGATCTGGGCGGCGCTGCCCCCGGCCTCGGCCGAGCGTGAGGTGATGCGCGGCGCGATCCAGTTGGCAAACGCCGGGTTGAAGCACCGCATGGGCCGGCCCACGGCCCGCGACCGGATTCTGGCCCTCGCCACCGCCGCCCTGCATGAGGGCGAAAGGCGCGGCGCCCGCGTCGCCGGCCTCGATCCCGGGGGCTTGCAGGCCGATCTTGACTTGTTTTTGCAAAATAATGCACTATTTGCGCCGGAGTCGCCCTGGTGAATGTGCAATATACACCTCACCGCCGGAACATTAGCTATTTACCGGCCCTCGCATCTGCACTATTGTGCACGCAGCGAACAGGACCGATGATTCAAGGAGAACCCTCCAGTGACCAAGCGCATCGATTTTCAGACCGACCCGTCGCGGTATCGTCACTGGCGCGTCACCTATGACGGCGCCATCGCCAACCTCACCATGGACGTGGACGAGAACGGCGGCCTGTTCGACGGCTACCAACTGAAGCTGAACAGCTACGATCTGGGCGTGGATATCGAACTGGCCGATGTCGTGCAGCGGATGCGGTTCGAACACCCCGAGGTGAAGGTGGTGGTGATGCGCTCGGGCAAGGACAAGGTGTTCTGCGCCGGCGCGAACATCCGGATGCTGGGCGGCGCGACGCACGCGCACAAGGTCAATTTCTGCAAATTCACCAACGAGACCCGCAACACCTTCGAGGCCGCCGAGATCGACTCGGGGCAGAAATACATCGCCGCCGTGAAGGGCGCCTGCGCCGGGGGTGGCTATGAACTGGCGCTGGCGTGCAACCACATCATGCTGACCGACGACAGCAGCACCACCGTGGCCCTGCCCGAGGTTCCGCTGCTGGCCGTGCTGCCCGGCACCGGCGGGCTGACCCGCGTCACCGACAAGCGCAAGGTGCGCCGCGACCTGGCGGATGTGTTCTGTTCGCTGGAAGAGGGGGTCAAGGGCAAGCGCGCCAAGGATTGGCGCCTGGTGGACGAGGTGATCGCGAATTCGAAATTCGACACCACGGTGGCGGAACGGGCAAGGGAATTCGCCGCCGCCTCGGACAAGCCGACGGGCCAGGGCATCGCGCTGACGCCTCTGCAAAAGACCATCGGCACGGATGGCGCGATCCAGTATTCGCTGGTCGAGGTCGCCGTAGACCGCGCCGCGCGCAAGGTCACGGTCACGCTGAACGGTCCGGACCAGCCGGTGCCGGCGACGATCGAGGACCTTCATGCGCAGGGCGATCAGTCGTGGATGCTGCGGCTCGCGCGGGAATTCGACGACGCGATCCTGGAGCTGCGCCTCAACGAAATGGACCTGGGCCTGATGGTGTTCCGCACCCAGGGCGACCCGCGGGCGGTTCTGGCGCACGAGGCCTTCTTGCTGGGCAACCCGGGCGACTGGCTTGCGCGCGAGATCGTGCAATACTGGAAACGGGTGCTGAAGCGGGTCGATGTGACCTCGCGGTCGCTGGTGGCGCTGGTCGAGAACGGCTCGTGCTACGCCGGGTTCCTGGCGGAACTGCTGTGGGCCTCGGACCGCAGCTACATGATGCAGGGCGCGTTCGAGGGCGACAACCGCCCGGAAGCCACCGTCGCGCTATCGGCCGGCAACTTTGGCCCGTTCCCGATGGGCAACGCCCTGACGCGCCTGCAAACCCGCTTCCTGGCCGAGCCCGAGACCGTCGATGCGCTGAAGAACCGCATCGGCGAGGCGCTCGACGCCGAGGCCGCGATGGACGCCGGCTTGATCACCTATGCCTATGACGACATCGACTGGGACGACGAGATCCGCATCTTCATGGAAGAACGCGCCAGCTTCAGCCCGGACGCGATGACCGGGATGGAGGCGAACCTGCGCTTCGCCGGACCCGAGACGATGGAGACCCGGATCTTCGGGCGCCTGACCGCCTGGCAGAACTGGATCTTCAACCGCCCGAACGCCACCGGCGAAACCGGCGCCTTGCAACGCTATGGCACCGGGGTGCGCGGCGACTATTCGATGCAACGCGTGTGACCGACCCTGGGGTGCGCAACGACTGCGCGCCCCCGCTGTTTCCGTAGGGTGCGCAGGTCCCGCGCACCGTCCCCAGGAGGAGAATTCATGATCGACCTCATCAATGTCAGCTATGACACGCAGATCCCCAACAACGTCGGCCTGTCGTCCGACAAGCGCGTGCTCAAGGCGCTGGAGAAATGGCACCCCGGTTACATCAACTGGTGGAACGACCTGATCCCGCAGAACTTTCAGAAATCGCTGGTCTATCTGCGCACCGCCGTGTCGGTCGATCCCAAGGGCTGGGCCAAGTTCGACTATGTGAAGATGCCCGAATACCGCTGGGGCGTGCTGCTGGCGCCCCAGGTCGAGGACCGGCGCATCCCCTGCGGCGAGCACGCCGGCGAACCCGCCTGGCAAGAGGTGCCCGGCGAATACCGCTCGCTCATGCGCCGGCTGATCGTGATCCAGGGCGACACCGAGCCCGCCTCGGTCGAGCAGCAGCGGTTCCTGGGCCTGACCGCGCCCTCGCTCTATGACCTGCGCAATCTGTTCCAGGTCAACGTCGAGGAAGGCCGCCACCTGTGGGCCATGGTCTACCTGCTGCACAAGTATTTCGGCGCCGACGGCCGCGAGGAAGCCGACGACCTGCTGCGCCGGCAATCGGGGTCCGAGGAAGCGCCGCGGATGCTGGGGGCGTTCAACGAGGAAACGCCGGACTGGCTGTCCTTCTTCATGTTCACCTATTTCACCGACCGCGACGGCAAGATGCAGCTCGAAGCCCTAGCGCAATCGGGTTTCGACCCGCTTTCGCGCACCTGCCGCTTCATGCTGACCGAGGAAGCGCACCACATGTTCGTGGGCGAAACCGGCGTCGGGCGCACCATCGAACGCACCTGCGAGGCGATGAAAGCCGCCGGCATCGATGATCCGCATGACATCGACCGTATCCGCGCGCTGGGGGTCATCGACCTGCCGACGATCCAGAAGAAGCTGAACCTGCACTATACGCTCAGCCTGGACCTGTTCGGGCAGGAAGTCTCCACAAACGCGGCCAATGCCTTCAACGCGGGCATCAAGGGCCGCTATATGGAGCACCGGCTGACCGACGACCACAAGCTGACCAGCGACACCTATCCCGTGTGGGATTTCGTCGATGGCACGCTGGTGCGCCACGAGGTCCCGGCCCTGACGGCGATCAACATGCGCCTGCGCGACGACTACAGCCGCGACGCGGCCGGCGGCGTCGGCCGCTGGAACAAGATCATCGAGAAATCGGGTGTCCAGTTCGAGTTGCGGCTGCCGCACGAAGCCTTCCACCGCCAGATCGGCGTCTTCGCGGGCAAGACCTTTGCCCCGGACGGCACGCTTCTGTCGGGGGCCGAGTATGACGCGCGGCGCAAGGACTGGCTGCCGACACATGCCGACGGGGATTTCATCCAGTCGCTGATGAAGCCGGTGACCGAACCGGGTCAATACGCGGGCTGGATCAACCCGCCCAAGGTCGGCATCGACAACAAGCCCGGCGACTTCGAGTATGTGAAGCTCTACATGGCCTGACGGCCCGCCGTAGGGTGCGTGCTAGCACGCACCCTACCTGCCGCGCGCGTGACATCCCGGCGCGCCCCGATTACCGTGTCCTTTGCCAGACACCCAGGGAGGACCCGCCATGCCCCTCGAACAGCCCGCCGCGCCGTCGCCGCGCCCGGCCCCCACCCTGACCGATCGCCCGCACTGCCTGGACTGCCCGGATTGCGCCGGCACCTGCTGGAGCGTCATCGAACTCTGTCATCTGCCCGAGATGATCCTGCACAGCCCCCGAAAGCCGCGCGCATGACCCTGCCCCTGAAACAGCACCTCATCGACCCGGAAATCTGCATCCGCTGCTATACCTGCGAGATGACCTGCCCGGTGGGCGCCATCGTCCACGACGACACCAATGTCGTGGTCGATGCCGAAACGTGCAACTTCTGCATGGACTGCATCCCGGTCTGTCCGACCGGTTCGATCGACGAGTGGCGCGTGGTCCAGACCCCCTATTCGCTGGACGAGCAATTCTCGTGGCAGGACCTGCCCGCGCAACAGGACATCGGCACCTCGGGCGGGGTGGAGGCGCTGGACGATGCGATGGAGGCCCTGCTGGCCGAGGCCCACCAGGGCGCCGGCGGCAAGTCGCGCGCGCCCGCCACGGCGTCGAAACCCACCGTCAACCTCTATACCCTGGGCAAGCCCGCGACCGCTCGGGTGCAGGGAAACTACCGGCTGACCAGCGCCGAATCCGGCGCGGACGTGCGGCACATCATCCTCGATTTCGGCGGCCAGCCGATGCCCGTGCTCGAGGGTCAGTCGATCGGCATCATCCCGCCCGGCACCGACGCCCAGGGCAAGGCGCACCTGCCGCGGCTCTATTCCGTATCCAGCCCGCGCGATGGCGAGCGGCCGAACTACAACAACCTCTCGCTGACCGTAAAGCGCGAGGACCGGGGCCTGTGCTCGAACTATGTCTGCGATCTGGCGATCGGCGACGCGGTGCAGGTCACCGGCCCCTTCGGCGCGACCTTCCTGATGCCGCAAGACCCCGAAGCGCGGATGCTTCTGGTCTGCACCGGCACCGGCTCGGCGCCCTTCCGCGGCTTCACCATGCGCCGCCAGCGCGCCGCCCTGGCCGGCCCCGGCGACATGGTCCTGTTCTTCGGTGCGCGCACGCCGGATTCGCTGCCCTATTTCGGCCCCCTGAACAAGGTTCCCGACCGGCTGCTGAAAAAGCACCTGGTGTTCAGCCGCATTCCCGGTGCGCCCAAGGAATACGTCCAGGACCGCATGATGGTCGAACAGGAGGACGTCGCCGAGATGCTGGCCGATCCCAGGACGCATATCTACATCTGCGGCCTCAGAGGGATGGAACAGGGCGTCGAACTGGCGTTTCGCAACATCGCGGAAAGCACCGGCCTGCCCTGGGAGGCGACCCGCGACGCCATGCGCGAGGATGGCCGCTATCACGTCGAAACCTACTGACCGGAGGCACGCCATGGCCTTTACCCACACCATTCGCGTCGGCTGGGGCGATTGCGACCCGGCAAAGATCGCCTATACCGGCCGCCTGCCCGCCTTTGCGCTGGAGGCGATCGATGCGTTCTGGGAACACAGCATCGGTGCCGGCTGGTTCGCGATGGAGATGGACCGCGGCTACGGCGGTCCCTTCGTGCACCTGGACCTGGATTTTCGCGCCCCCGTCACCCCGCGCCACCCCCTGATCTGCGAGGTCGTTCCGGTCAAGCTGGGCGGAACCTCGGTCCGGTTCCGGGTGCGTGGGCGGCAGGATGGCGTGCTTTGCTTCGAGGGGCATTTCGTCAGCGTCTTTTCCAGGGTCGGGGCGCTGGAGACCATCCCGATCCCGCCCGAGGTCCGCACCGCGCTGGAGCCTTTCGTCGAATCCGACGCATGATACTGCATCGTTGCGGTTAATGTGTTGGCACCGCGCCAGCGATCCCCTAGGCTTGTGCACTATTGTTCCTAGACGGTCGCCATGTCCGAGATCACGAATTTCCGGGGAGAAACCCTGGCAACCCAGGCCGAGACGCGCGGCGACGCCGCGGTGCGCGCGCTGATCCTGCGCGTGGGGGAACGGGTGCGCAAGGCGCGCGAACTGAAAGGCATCCCGCGCCGCGTGCTGTCGGACATGTCCGGCGTCTCGCCGCGCTATCTGGCGCTGCTCGAGGCCGGCGAGGGCAATATCTCGATCGGGTTGTTGCAGCGCGTGGCCGAGGCGCTGGACCACCGGATCGAATGGCTGGTGGGCGAGGACGACCCCTGGACCTCGGACGCGCTGCGCGTGGCCGATCTGTTTCGCAGCGCCCCCGGCGACACCCGCCAAAAGGTGCTGGACATGCTGTCGCCGCAGCCCGAGACCACCGCGCGCCGCCATCGTATCGCGCTGATCGGCCTGCGGGGTGCGGGCAAGTCCACGCTGGGCCATCTTGCCGGGCAGGCGCTGGGCATCCCCTTTGTCGAACTCAACCGCGAGATCGAGGATCAGGCCGGAATGCCCGTGAACGAGGTCATGGCCTTTTACGGGCAGGAGGGTTACCGGCGGCTCGAGGCGCAGGCGATGAGCCGCATCATCGCCACGCATGACCAGATGATCCTGGCCGTCGCCGGGGGCATCGTGTCCGAGCCCGAGACCTTCAAGACCCTGCTCGCGCATTTCCACACGATCTGGGTCAAGGCCGCACCGACCGAGCACATGGGGCGTGTGCGCGCGCAGGGCGACACCCGCCCCATGGCCGGCAACCCCGAGGCCATGGATCAGCTCAGGTTCATCCTGACCAGCCGCGAGACGCTCTATGACCAGGCGCGCGCAAAGCTGGACACGACAGGGCGCAGCGTGGACGAATCGCTGGGCGATCTGCTGGCGCTGATCCGCGAGCACGGATTCCTGGATTGAGGCCGCGCGCCGCCGTGGCGGGTGGCGGCCCGCGCGCGCTGACGCTGGCGCTGGCGCTGGGCGACTGCGGCCACCAGGTCACGCTGATCCTGGACGATGCCCACGACCTGGCGCGCACCGCCGACCTGCTGGCCCGCGCGGGCAGGACCGGCGCGGTTGGGCTGGCTGTCGGCGCCGGCGCCGCGGCCGGGGCGCATCTGGTGATCGAAACCGAGGGCCGCGTGCCGGTGCTGGACGCCGTCGCCCGGCCCGGGGTGTTGGCGGTCGGTCTGGACGCGGGCCTGCCGCCGGGACCGGGCCGGGCGGTGATCGCCATCGCCGCACCGCCGCCGGACCTGGGGGTGATCGAAATCCTCGCCGGCTCTGACCCCGGGGCCGCGGCCCTCGTCCGCCGTCTGGGCGCGACCCCGGTGACGGTCCCCCGCTTCATCGCCCCCGGCTTGCTGGCCGCGGTCGAGGACGCGGCCGAGGCGCTGATCTTCGAGGGTTCGACCCCGTGGGAGGTGGACGCCGCCGCCGAGGCCCTGGGGTTCGCCCCCGGCCCGTGCGCGGCGCAGGATCGGCGCGGACTGGATCAGGCGCACACCCGCCACCGCCGCGACGGGCACCCCCTGCCGGTGCTGGCCCGGATGGTCGCCGAGGGGCGTCTGGGCCGCAAGGCCGGGGTCGGCTGGTATCGCTATCCCGGCGGCGGCGGGCACGTCATCGACCCGCTGATCGAGGATCTGGCGCGCGAAGAAGCCCATTTCGCGGGCCTCGCGCCGCGCGCTTTCACCGACACCGAGATCCGCCAGCGCCTGCGCGCTTCGCTTGGGCAGGCGGCGCGGGCCACGGGCGCCGAACCCGGCGCGCTGGCTTTGGTCGCCAAGGCGGCGCTGGGCTTGACCCCGGGGGCCGTCGCAGAGTGGCTGGACCCCGCCGCGCCCGGGTGACAGGATGCCCGCACAAGGAGCCCTCGCATGTCCCTGACCAACGCCGATATCGTCGAACTGACCGACTTTCGCCACGCCCTGCACCGCCGGCCCGAGGTCTCGGGGCACGAGAGGCAGACCGCGCGCAGCGTCGCCGCCGCCCTGCCCAGCCCCGACCGCGTGGTGACGGGACTGGGCGGACACGGGGTCGCGGCGGTCTATGACAGCGGCCAGCCCGGCCCCACGGTGATGGTGCGCAGCGAACTGGACGCGTTGCCGATCGTGGAACTGGGCCGCGTCGAACACGCCAGCGAAATCCCAGGTGTCGGCCATTTGTGCGGCCATGACGGGCATTCGACGATCCTGCTGGGGCTGGCGCGGCTGCTGGCGCGCCGGCGGCCGGCGCGGGGGCGGGTGGTGCTGATGTTCCAGCCGGCGGAGGAGGACGGCTCGGGCGCCGCCGCAGTGCTGGCAGACCCGGCCTTTGCCCCGCTGATGCCCGACTGGGCGCTGTCGCTGCACAATTTCCCGGGCATCCCCCTGGGGCAGGCCTGGCTGGCGCCGGGGCCGGTGAACTGCGCCTCGCTGGGCCTGCGGATCACGCTGACGGGCGGCACGGCCCACGCCTCGATGCCGGAAACGGGCCACGCGCCGACCCCCGCGCTGCCGGCACTGATCGACGGGCTCAGGGCGATGGGACCGGGCGGCGCGATGGGGCCGGGCTTCCGGCTGGCAACGATCACGCATCTCAGAATGGGCGAGCCCGCCTTTGGCATCGCCCCCGGCGAGGCCGAGTTGTGGGTCACCCTCAGGGGTCTGTCGGACACCGATCTGACCGACCTGCTGACCCAGGCGCAGGACCTGGCCCGCGCCCAGGCGCAGGCGGCGGGTCTCGATGTCGCCTTTGCGGTGCACGATCATTTCCACGCCTGCGCGAACCACCCTGAGGCCACCGCCGTTCTGGCGCGCGCGCTGGACAGCGCCGGCATCGGCCACGATCCGGGCGATCTGCCGATGCGCGGGTCCGAGGACTTCGGCCGTTTCGGCGGCGCCGGGGCGAAATCGGCGATGGTGCTGCTGGGCGCGGGGGCGGACCATCCGCAGTTGCACACCCAGACCTACGATTTTCCCGACGCGCTGATCGCCCAGGGCGTGGCGATCTTTCACCACGCCGTGCGCGAGTTGCTGGGCTAGGTGGCCAGGTGCCAGCCGAACAGGGCCAGCACCCCCATCAGCACCGCGACCAGGACGAACAGAAAGATGTCGGCCGCAAGCCCCCCGTCATCCAGCGTTTCGCTGCGCTCGATCCGGCGGCGCAGCCAGACCATCCGCCCGAACGCCACCACCACCAGCAGAAACCCCGAGGCAAACAGCGCAAGCTCTGTCCACAGCGGCGGCACCGCGCCCCCGATGCGCCCCGCCGCCAGGCCGAACCCGACGATCGTCGTCGCCGTGCGCACCCAGGCCAGAAAGGTGCGTTCGTTGTTCGCGTGGTCCTTGAAGTTGCGGATCATCGGCCCCTCCCGGATTGGCGGCGCATCGCCATCAGCGCCGGAATGAACAGAACCACGAAGGGCAGCAGGTAGTAAATCAGCCGATAGACCAGCAGGGCCGCCAACACGTCGGACCGCCCCGCGGCGCCCAGGCCGGCCACCAGCGTCGCCTCGAACACCCCCAGCCCGCCGGGCGCGTGGCTGGCGACGCCCAGCCCAAGTGCCGCGACAAAGACCACGAAGAACACCGCGAAGCTCGTGGTCACCTCGGCCGGCAGCAACCCGTATAGCGCGACCGCGGCGCCCAGCACATCGGCCAGCGCCAGCGCCATCACCCGCAGCACCTGGCCCCGCCCCGGCAAGGTGATGGACCAGTGACCCAGCGGCACCTTGCGGCCATCGGGTCCGCTCAGCGCCACCCCGGCCGCGACGATCGCCAGCAGGACCGCGCCCAGCGCCCGGGCAGGCAGCCCCTGCAATCCGAACACCCCGCGCGGCATGTCAAAGGCGCTGAGCAGGATCAGGCCGATCAGCGTCAGGATCGCCAGCCAGAACCCGAACCACACCGCGCCGATCATCGAGGCCACGCGCACCGCGTCGATGCCCCTGGGCGCATAGATCCGGTGCCGCAGCAGGCCGCCCGTCAACCAGCTGACGCCGAACAGGTTCGACACCGCGTAGCCGGCCGCGCCCCCCAGCATCGCCAGCCGGCGCGGCAACAGCCCGGGCGGTGCGGTCACCACGTCGTAGCCACCCAGCGCCAGAAAGCTGATCGCCGTCGCCGCCAGCGCCAGCAGGATGTCGCGCAGCGGCGTGGCGGCCAGGTCGCGGGCGATGTCCTCGGGGCGGACCTCGGCCGCGAGGTGGCGCAGCACGCTGAGCCCCAGCGCCGCCAGCGCCAGCCCCAGGGCGCCCCGGATCACGGTGCTTTCCGCCAGGGCTTCCAGTGTTTCGGTCCAGCGGCGGGGCATTCGGGGTCTCTCGGTCGGACTCGGTGCCAAACTAGACGCGCACGGGCGCGCTGCCAACCGCTTCCCTCGGCAATCCGGCTGGGTTAGGGGTTGGGCCCTGCGACGACCGGAGGCTTCGATGACGGCAAGCGTGATGATCCAGGGGGCGGGCTCGAACGTCGGCAAGTCGATGTTGGTCGCCGGGTTCTGCCGGGTCTTTGCCCGGCGCGGCCTGACGGTGCGCCCGTTCAAGCCGCAGAACATGTCGAACAACGCCGCCGTGACACCCGACGGGGCCGAGATCGGCCGCGCCCAGGCCATGCAGGCGATGGCCTGCGGCGTCGCGCCGTCGGTGCACATGAACCCGATCCTGCTGAAGCCCGAAAGCGAGACGGGTGCCCAGGTGATCGTGCAGGGCAAGCGGATGACCACCGCCCGGGCGCGCGACTATGCGGCGCTGAAGCCGCAGCTCCTGGGCGCGGTGCTGGACAGCTTCCGGCGGTTGCAGGCCGAGGCCGATCTGATCCTGGTCGAAGGCGCCGGCAGCCCGGCCGAGGTCAACCTGCGCGCCGGCGACATCGCCAACATGGGCTTTGCCCAGGCCGCGCGGGTGCCGGTGGTTCTGGCGGGCGACATCGACCGCGGCGGGGTGATCGCGCAGATGGTCGGCACCCAGGCGGTGCTGGACGCCGGCGACGCTTCCCTCATCAAGGGGTTTGTCATCAACAAGTTTCGCGGCGATCCTCGGCTCTTTGACGACGGCTATGCGCTGATCGCGGCGCGCACCGGCTGGACCGGGCTGGGGGTGATCCCCTGGTTTCCCCTGGCCCACCGCCTGCCGGCCGAGGACGCTGCCGATCTCAGGCGCAAAAGCGGCGCGGGCGGGTTCCGTGTCGCCGTGCCGCAACTGGACAGGATCGCCAATTTCGACGATCTGGACCCGCTGATGGCCGAACCCGGTGTCAGCGTCGAGATCATCCCCCCGGGCCAGCCCTTGCCGGTCGAGGCCGATCTGATCCTCATCCCGGGGTCGAAATCGACCATCGCCGACTTGGCGCGGTTCCGCGAACAGGGCTGGGACGTGGATCTGGCGGCGGCGCTGCGGCGTGGGGCGCGGGTGATGGGGCTGTGCGGCGGCTATCAGATGCTGGGCCGCACGATCAGCGACCCCGACGGGATCGAGGGCGCGCCGGGAACGGTGCAGGGGCTGGGCCTGCTGGCGGTGGATACGGTGATGACGCCCGAAAAGCGCGTGACGCTGACGCGGGCGGTGCACGCGGCCTCGGGCGAGGCCGCGCTGGGCTACGAGATCCATATCGGCCGCACCGAAGGGGCGGACCGCGCGCGACCGCTGTTTCTTGTGGACGGCACCGACGAGGGAGCGATGCGCGCCGACGGGCGCGTGATGGGCAGCTATCTGCACGGACTCTTCAGCGCGGACGGGTTTCGCAAGGCGTTCCTTCGCGGACTCGGCGCAGGGGGCAGCGACCTTGCCTATGCCCAGGGGGTCGAGGAAACGCTCGAAGCCCTGGCCGATCACCTTGAAGCGCACGCGGATTGCGAGGCCCTGCTGCGCATCGCGAGGGCCGGCGCGTAAGGTGCGTGCTTGCACGCACCCTACGGTGCCCTTACAGGCCCAGCGCCGTCAGCAGCCCGCCCTCGTCGTCCAGCGCCAGCCGCACCGGCAGCGTCAGCACCTTGCGCCGCTGCCCGGGCGGCAGACGCACTGCGTCCTTTTCGGTCGTCACCAGTTGCGCGTGGTGGCGCACCGCCTCGGCTTCAAGCCGCGCGAACAGCGCCGGCGTCAGCGGCTGGTGGTCGTCCAGCGCCTGGGTCCGGATCACCCGGGCGCCGGTCTCGCGCAGGGTGTCAAAGAACTTTTCCGGACGGCCGATCCCGGCAAAACCCAGCGCGCGCACCTGGCCCCAGGGCATTCCGGTATCCAGCACCCGCAGCTGTCCGGTGAACAGCGGCACGTCCAGCCGCCCCCGCCACTGCGCCGCGAAGCGGGTTTGCGCATCTTCGGGTCCGATCACCAGCACCGCGCGGGCGCGCGCCAGGCCCACCGCCACAGGCTCGCGCAGCGGGCCTGCGGGAATGCAGCGCGCGTTGCCGAAGCCGACGCCCGCGTCAACCACCACGACCGAGGCCGACTTGGCCACGCCCGGGTTCTGGAACCCGTCGTCCAGCAACACGACCGCGGCGCCGGCGGCCTCGGCCGCGCGCACGCCCGCGGCGCGATCCCGGGCCACCCAGACCGGGCCGAACGCAGCCACCAGCAGCGGCTCGTCGCCCACCTCGGCGGCGGTGTGGCGGCGCTCGTCCACCCTGAGCGGCCCCGCCGCCGTCCCGCCATACCCGCGCGACACGACATGCGCTGAGACCCCGCGCGCCGCCAGCGCCTGCATCAGCGCGATCACCGTCGGCGTCTTGCCCGCGCCGCCGGCGTTGAGATTGCCGACGCAGATCACCGGCACCGATGCACGATACCCCGCTCGCGTCAGGCGTCGGGCGGTGGCGCGCGCATAGAGCCAGCCCAGCGGCGCCAGCAACCGGGCCTGCCAGCCGGGGCGGCCCGGCGGGTTGAACCAATAGGCCGGCGGCCTCATGATGGGCCTCCGGCGTTCAGGTCCAGCCAGTCGCAGATCGCCCGCGCCACGGTGTGCGTGGCCTCGGAGCCTTCGGTCGCCAGGGTCCAGGCCCTGAGCGCCGCTTCCGCCCCGGCTTCGGGGGACAGCAGGGTGCTGATCGCCTCGCCCAGGTCCGCCGCCGTGCCGATCTGGCGCCCGCCGCCCAGCCGGCGCAGCGCGTCCAGGAACACCCGGTCCCCGGCCGAGGCCTGCGGCCCGAAGACCAGCGCCGAGCCCAGCGCCGCCGCGCTCACCGGCGACGGGGTCGCGGCCTGGGGCGACAGCGACCCGCCCAGATAGGTGACCGGCGCCAGCCGCAGGAACAGGCCGGGGTCGTCCTCGGTATCGGCCAGATAGACCTGCGACGTTTCGGCGATGTCCTCGTCCTGGGACCGGCGCGCGCGCACGAATCCCACATCCGCCGCGCGCGCGGCCATGCCGGCGCCCAGCCCCGGATCGGCGGGCTGAACGATCAGCAACAGGCGCGGCGCGCGGCGCAATGCATGGGCATGGGCTAAAAAGACCGCATCGGATTCGGACTCGGGCAGGGCATGGGCGAACCAGACCGGCCGCGCACCCAACGCCTGGCGCAGCGCATCGAGTTCCGGCGCATTGCAGCCGCGCACCGGCGCATGGCGCGCCAAGGCGCCCGTCACCAACACCGGCACCGCGCCCTTGACCGTGCGCGAGATCGCAGCCGCGGCCGCGGTGTCGCGCGCGTGGATCTGCTGGAACTGGGAAAGCACCCCGCGCGCATAGCCGGGCAGGATGCGCCACCCGGCCGAGGGCACCGGGTTCACCGCGTCCACCAGCACCAGCGCCACCCCGCGTGCCCGCGCCCGTTCGATCAGCGGGACCGGCAGCACGCCGCCCGCCAGCACCAGCACCCGCGCCCCGAACGCATCGATCGCGGCTTCGATGGCCCGCGGGTCGTCCCCGGGCCCCGGGGCCTGAGGTCCGCCTGTCAGCCGGGTGCGGGGCGCCTCGGGTTGCTCGGCCAGATGGGCGGCCAGCACCGACAGACCCGGCAGCGACGCCGGATCGCCGGCGTGCAACCAGACGCCCGGGCGCGGGCGGGCGGGCGCCGCGCGCGTCATCGCGGTGCCCGCCGCAGATCGGGCGGCGGCAGCGGCGCGGGGCCGGGGGCCGTCAGCCGTTCGAGCAACGTGGCCTGCAACGCGGGGCCAGCCGCGACCACCCCGGGGCTGCGTGCCTGGGCGGTGTTGAAACGCAAGGGCGCGCCAGCCCGGTCGGTCACGACCCCGCCGGCCTCGGCCACGATCAGCGCGGCGCCGGCGATGTCCCAGTCCCAGGCGTCGCGCAGCGTCAGCATGGCGTCGAAGCGCCCCTCGGCCACCAGCGCCAGGCGCCAGGCCAGCGAGGGGCGGAAGTGGCGCTCGAACGCGGGCACGCCGCCGGGCCAGTGCTGCGGGTCCATCGCCGGGCGCGTGGCCAGCACGCGCGCCCCCGCCGCGTCCCGATGCCCGGTCACGGTGATAGGCGCACCGTTCAATTGCGCGCCACCGCCCTGTCGCGCGGCATAGGTCAGCCCCATCATCGGCAGATGCACCACCGCCGCCACCGGCTGGCCGGCCCGGACCACGGCCAGCGCATGGGCAAAGCCGTTCTGCCCCTCGATGAAGGCCCGGGTGCCATCGATCGGATCGACGACGAACAGCGTATCGGCCTGCAACCGCGCCAGATCGCCCAGCGGATCGCTTTCCTCGCTGAGCCAGCCATAGCCCGGGCGCGCGGCGCAAAGGCGGCTTTGCAGATAGTCGTTGACGGCCAGGTCGGCCTCGGTCACGGGGCCCTGGCCGCCGCCCTTGTCCCAGACCCTGCCCCCGGCACGAAAATGGCGCTGGGCGATCTCGCCCGCGCCGCGCGCGGCGTCGAGCAGCAGCGCCAGATCCGTGTCAGGCCCCGGCAATCGTCAGCCCCTCGACCAGCAAAGAGGGAACCTGCGTGCTGAGATGCGCGCGGGCGTCATTGGCCGCGGTCATCCGCATCAGCATGTCGCGCAGATTGCCCGCCACGGTGCATTCGTTGACCGGATAGGCGATTTCGCCGTTCTCGACCCAAAAGCCCGACGCCCCGCGCGAATAATCCCCGGTGGTCGGGTTGATGGTCGAACCGATAAGCGCGGTAATCAGCAACCCGGTCCCCATGTCGCGGATCAGATCCGCGCGGCTGGCGGCGCCCTGGGTCAGCGCCAGGTTCGACAGGCTGGGCGAGGGCGGTGCCGAGGGGCCGCGCGCCGCGTTCGCGGTGCTGGTCATCCGCAGCTTGCGCGCGGTGGCCAGGTCCAGCACCCAGCCTTGCAGCACACCGTCCTGAACCCAGGCGCGGCGGGTGGTCGCCAGCCCCTCGGCATCGAAGGGCCGGGTGCCGGCGATGCGGACGCGCAGCGGGTCCTCGATCAGGTCGAACCCCGGCGGCAGAACGGGCTTGCCCAGCGCATCGCGCAGCCAGCTGGCGCCGCGGGCGATGGCGGTGCCGTTGATCGCCCCGGTCAGATGCCCGACAAGCGACGCCGCAACCCGTTCGTCATAGAGCACCGGATAGCCACCCGACGGCGGCTTTCGGCTGCCCTTGCGGGCGGCGGCGCGTTCGCCGGCCTGGCGGCCGATCTCCTCAGGGGTGGGCAGGTCGGCTTGAAAGATGCGCCCCTCGCTGGCCCAGTCCCGTTCCATCGCCGTGCCCGAGCCGGTAATCGCCACACAGGCGGTATGGCGCGAGGTCCGCTGATAGCCGCCCGCGAACCCGTTCGACGCCACCAGATGGATCGTGCGGCGCGAATAGCTGGCGCTGGACTGGTCGATCTGGCTGACCCCGGCGACGGACAGCGCGGCCTCCTCGGCGCGGCGGGCGTCGTCTTGCAACTGCGCGGGGTCGGGTTCGGCCGTGGAGTCCGCCAGGTCCAGCCCCCCGGCATCGCGGCGGGCCGACAACTGGCCGGGGTCGGCAAGGCCCGCGAAGGGGTCCTCGGGCGCCTCGCGCGCCATGGCCACGGCCCGTTCGGCCATCGCCGCCAGCGTCGCCGCGCGCCCGTCCGAGGACGAGACGCAGGCCTGCCGGCCGCCGACCAGCACCCGCAGGCCCAGGTCCAGCCCCTCGGCGCGTTCGGCGTGCTCCAGCCGGCCCTGACGAACATCGATCGAAAGCGCCGTGCCCTCGATTGCCAGGGCATCGGCGGCATCGGCCCCGGCCTTGAGGGCGGCATCGATCAGGGCGTGGGCGAGGTCTGCGGTCATGGTCGGGCCTTGGCTGCGAAGGGAACCCCCGAGGCTTAGCGCCTTGCCGCGCCGAAGGGAACCCACGCGACGCGGGGGCGGCGGCGCGTCATACCACGATCACCGCCGCGCCGTCGCCGGCATAGAGCCGGTCCACCAGCCCCGCGCGCTGCGCCAGCATCTTGCGGAAGTTGAGGTTGCCCTTGGCGGTAATCTCGCCATCGGCCATCGATGGCGGCGCGGTCAGGACCAGCGCGCGCCGGATCGCATGGGCCGACCCCTCGTTGGGCCCGGGTTTCAGGCGCGCCGCGATCTGCTGCGCCTGCGCCACCACCAGCGCGCCGTCGTCGTCGCGCGCCCCCTCGGCCAGCGCCGGGGTCGGCACGATCAGCACGCCGACTTCGGCCCGGTCGGCGCCGGTGATGACGACGTCCTGCGCCAACCCCTTGAGCCTGGCCAGCACCTCGAGCCTGAGCCCGGCCGCGCGCACCCAGGTGCCGGTGTTCAGCTTGAACTCCTCGGCGATGCGGCCGTCAAAGGTCAGACCCTTGTTCATGTCGCCGGGATCGACGAAACGCATCGCGTCGCCGGTGATGAAATACCCCTCGTCGTCAAAGGCCTCGGCGGTCTTTTCGGGGTCGTTCAGATAGCCCGGGGTGACGGTATCGCCCTTGACCCGAACCTCGAACCGGTTCGCGTCATCGACCGGCACCAGCTTGATCGTCACCCCCGGCAACGCGACGCCGATGATGCCGGATTGATGCGTGAATTCATGTTGCAGCAGCGCGGCGGGGGCGGTTTCGGTCAGACCCCAGCTCGAATTGAACAGCGGCATGGCGCCGCGCACGTCGCGCGCCATGTCCTCGAGATCGGCCCAGATGTCCTGCGGCAAGGAAGCGCCGGCATAGAACAGCATGTCCAGATTGCCGAAATACTGCCGCCTGAGCGCGGGATCGGCCCGCAGCGCGTCCCGCAGCACGGCAAACCCCACCGGCACGTTGAAGGCGATCGTAGGCGACACCTGGCGCAGGTTCTCGATCGTGTGCACCGCCAGCGCGGGCGTCGGCTTGCCGTTGTCGATATACAGCGTGCCGCCGTTCGACAGCACCAGATTGAAGTTGTGCGACCCGCCGAAGACGTGGTTCCAGGGCAACCAGTCCAGCAGAACGGGCGGCTTTTCGGTCACGAAGGGCAAGGTCGCCCGCAATTGCGCCTGGTTGGTGCACATCATCCGCTGGGTGGTCAGCACGCCCTTGGGATGCGAGGTCGAGCCCGACGTCAGCAGGTATTTGGCCACCGTATCGGGCCCGACCGCCGCGTTCAGGCCCGAGACGTCGCCCCGCCCCTTCAGCAGGTCGGCAAAGGGCGTCGCGCCCGACCCCGCGCCGGTGCTCACCACCTTTTCCACGCCGTCGAATTCGGCCAGCGCCAGCGCCGCGCCATAACGCGACCCGTCGTCGGCAAAGACCATGCGCGGCCGGATCATGCCGGCGATGCGTTGCAGAACCGGATGCGCGCCCGGAATCAGCGCGTATTGTTCGGCCACCGGCACCGTCGGCACGCCGATATACTGCGCCGCCAGCGTCAGCAGCGCGTGGTCCACGCCGTTGCCGCTGACGATCAGGATCGGGTCGCCCGCGCCCATGCCGCGATCCGCCAGCGCGGCGGCGATCGCCTGCACCATGGGCAGCGCCTGCGCATAGGTGACCTCGCGCCAGCCCGGGCCCGCGCGTTCGGCCAGGAACAGGCGGTCCGGCGCGGCATCGGCCCATTGGTGCAACCAGTCGGTCGAGCGGTGCGCGATCGGTCCCAGGGGGATCGCGCTGGTCAGCAGAATCGTGCCGTCCGCGCGATCCGTGCGCAGGGCCTCATGGGCGCGATACTTGGTCTGCGTCGTCATCCGAACTCCTCCCGTTCGATTCGATGCGGTGCAAGGCGTCCAGCAGGGCCAGGCGTTCCTCGGGGCCCAGCCCGGCCGCCATGCGGCTGTCATGCGCAGCCACGGCCGCGCTGGCGCGGTCGCAGACGCGCCGCCCCTTCAGCGTGACCCGCAGGTCATAGGCCCGGCGGTCGTCCTGGGCGCGGGTGCGGGTGATCCAGTCCGCACTCTCCAGTTCGTCGAGGATCAGCACCAGATTGGGGCGTTCGATCAGCAGGATGTCCGACAGGCGCGACTGGCGCACACCCGGGGTGTCGCGGATCACCACCAGGACCGAATAGGTCATCATCCTGAGCCCATGAGGCGCCAGCGCCGCGTTCACATCCGTCTGGATCGCGGCAAAGGCGCGCTTCATGCCGTAGCCCAGGAACTGCCTGAGGGTGCGGTCGGGCCGCGCGCTCATCGGTTCAGCGCGGCGGCAGGCGGGTCGCGCCATCCAGCCGGATCGTGGTGCCGTTGAGATAGGGGTTCTCGACGATCTGCGCGACCATCAGCCCGTATTCCGACGGCAGGCCCAGACGGTCGGGAAAGGGGATGTTGGCGACGATCTGCTGCGTCGTCTCGGGCGGCAGGCTTTCCATCATCGGCGTGTTGAAAAGACCGGGCGCGATGGCCATCACCCGCACACCCGAGCGCGCCAGTTCCCGCGCAGCCGGCAGACACATCGACGCGATGCCGCCCTTCGAGGCCGAATAGGCCGCTTGCCCCACCTGACCATCCTGCCACGCCGCCGAGGCGGTGTTGATGATGACCCCCCGTTCGCCGCCGGGCAGCGGGTCCATCGCCTGCATGCCGCGCGCGGCGTAGGACATGACGATGAAGGTGCCGATCAGGTTGACCCGGATCACCCGCTCATAAAGGTCGATGGACAGCTTGCCCTCGCGTCCGACGATCCGCGCCGCCACGCCGATACCGGCGCAGTTCACCGCAACCCGGGGCATCCCGCCCAGCCCGGCCACGATCCGCTCGAAAGCCGCCGCGACGCTGGCCTCGTCGCCGACATCGGCCTGCACTGCCAGCCCGCCGATCTCGGCCGCGACAGCCTCGGCGCGGGCGCCGTCATAGTCCAGCACCGCAACCCTGGCCCCGCGTTCGGCCAGCAGCCGCGCCGTGGCCGCACCCAGCCCGCTGCCGCCACCCGTCACCAGCGCAATCTGTCCGTCGATCTGCATGGAATTCCCCCTCCAACCGCGTGCCGAATATTGGTTATCCGTCATAACTATGCCCCATCGGTCGGGCAAGAAGAAAGGGGGCCGAGGCCCCCTTTCACAACCCGCGCCCGGCGTCAGGGTATCAGGAACAGCGTGATCGCCGGAAAGGCCACCAGGATCCCCACGCGGATCATGTCGGACAGCACGAAGAACGACACCGCCTTGTAGGTCTCGGTCATCGGGGTGGATCGGTCCATGGCGTTGATGATGAACAGGTTCATGCCCACCGGCGGGGTTATCAACCCGGTCTCGACCACGATCAGCACCAGGATGCCGAACCAGATCGCGACGTGTTCGGACGACATGCCGAAATCCAGCGCCATCATCATCGGAAAGAAGATCGGCACGGTCAGCAGGATCATCGACAGGCTGTCCATGACGCAGCCCAACAGCAGATAGATCACCAGGATCACCACCAGCACCGCAACCGGGGACAGCCCCAGGTTCACCACCCATGCGGACAGGGTCTGCGGCACCTGCGTCAGCGCCAGGAAGCTGTTGTAGAACCCCGCGCCAAAGACGATGAAGAAGATCATCGCCGTGGACCGCGCGGTCGAGGTGAAGCTTTCGAGCATGGTCTTGCGGTTGAGCCCGCGGTTGAACAGGGCGATCAGCCCGGTGCCCAGCGCGCCGACGGCCGAGCCTTCGGTCGGGGTGAAGATGCCGCCATAGATGCCGCCCACCACCGCCAGAAACACCAGCAGCACCGGCCAGATACCCAGCAGCAGGCGCATCCGTTCGCCCCACGGCACGCGCTCGGCCGTGCCGGCCCGGTCCGGGTAGAGACGGACATAGATCGAGATGACGATCATGTAGCCGATCGCCGCCAGCACGCCCGGCGCAAAGGCCGCCAGGAACAGCTTGGCGATGTTCTGCTCGGCCAGGATCGCATAGATCACCAGCACGACCGAGGGCGGGATCAGGATGCCCAGCGTGCCACCCGCCGCCAGAAGCGCGGTGGACAGCCCGCCGCCATAGCCGAACTGCTTCAACTCGGGCAGGGCGACGCGGCCCATGGTCGCCGCCGTGGCCAGGGACGAGCCGCAGATCGCCCCGAACCCCGCGCACGAGGCGACGGCGGCGATGCCGACCCCGCCCCTGCGGTGGCCGACAAAGGCCTCGGCGGCCTTGAACAGCGACCGTGACATGCCGCCGATGGTGGCGAAATAGCCCATCAGCAGGAACATCGGCACCACCGCCAGCGATTCGCTGGCAAAGGTCGAATAGGCGGCGCTTTTCAGGCGCGCCATGGCCATGTTGGGGCTGCCGGTCACGACCCAGTAGCCGACATAGCCGGTCAGGAACATCGCCAGCCCGATCGGCATTCTGAGGAAGATCAGCAGCAGCAGCGCCGGGAACGAGACGATTCCGATTTCGAGGTTGGTCAATGCTCCGCTCCTTCGGTCACGACCAGGGCGCGGTCGGTCAGGGCCTCGACGGTGCGGACCGCCGCCATATAGACGCCGATCGCGGCGGTGATGACCGCCGGAATCAGGGCCAGCAGATAGTTCCACCACATCGGATATTGCAGCAGAAAGGTGGTCGAGCGTCGGCGGATATAGGTGCTCATGCCCTCGTAGAGCTGCACCGCGATCAGCACCAGCGCCAGGGCAAAGATGATCTCGATCACCATCTGCAACCAGCGCCGCTTGCGGTCGCTGAGACCGGCGGTGAACACGTCCACCGTGGCGTGCCCGCCGGTGATCTGGCACCAGCCGATGAAACAGAAGATCGAGATCGCCAGCCCGGCCGTCAGGAATTCATAATCGCCGAAGATGGGCCCGACCCCGATGCCGATCAACCAGTTCGCAAGGCCCGCCATGTTGGACTGCATCCAGTCCGAATGCAGGATCGTCGACGCCGTGCGCCCCAGGATCGACAGGCACAGCATGAGCACCAGAAGGGTCAGCAGAGCCCCCCCGACAACCGCCATCCACCAGGCGATCCGGTAGAAAAATGCGTGAATGGTCTTGAACATCGTCCCGTTTCCGTTGCCGCGCGCGTAAGCCGCCCGTCTTGCCGATGCCTGGGCCCCGCGCCGCAGCCGGCCGGAACCGTGAGTGTAAGGGGCGCAGCCACCGGCCGCGCCCCTGCCTTGAACCGGGTTCCGTCGCCGTCAGTGCGCGGCTTCGTAATCCGCCATGAGCTGGCGCGCTTCGTCGATCAGCGCCTGGCCGTCGATGCCCCGGTCGGCCATGTCGGCGGTCCAGGTTTCATAGAGCGGCGCCACGACATCGCGCCATTCCTGGGCGTCGGCTTCGGGAATGGTGATGATGTTGTTGCCCGCATCCACCGCGACCTGCCGCGCCGGGCCGTCGGCGTCGGCCTGCGTGCCGCCCGCGAAGATCGAGAATTCCAGACCCGAGTTGCGGTCGATGACTTCCTGCAGGTCGGCCGGCAGGTTGTCATAGGCGTCCTGGTTCATCGCGAACGAGAAGGTCAGGGTATACAGGCCCGGCCCTTCGAATTCGGTGTGGTTGTGCACCAGTTCGGCGACGTGCAGCGAGGTGGTCACCTCCCACGGGATCGTGGTGCCGTCGATCACACCGCGTTGCAGCGATTCGGGGATCGCCGGAACCGGCAGGCCGATCGCCTCGGCGCCGACCAGGCCCAGCAGGTCGTTCACGCCGCGCGAACCGCCGCGGATCTTCATGCCTTGCAGGTCCGAGGGGTGCCGCACCGGCGTGCTGGTGTGGAAAATGCCCGGGCCGTGGACCCACATGCCCAGCATGTGCACGCCGGCGAAATCTTCCTGCATGTGTTCCTGGTACATCTGCCACAGCGCCGACGAGGCGGCGCGCGCATCCGCCACGAAGAACGGCAGTTCGAACACCTCGGTCTGCGGGAAGCGGCCGGGGGTGTAGCCGTTCACCGTCCAGACGATGTCGGCCACGCCGTCCATCACCTGGTCCATCAGTTCCGGCGGCGTGCCGCCCAGCGCCATCGAGGCATAGCGTTCGACGCGGATACGCCCGCCCGAGTCACGCTCGACGTTGTCGGCCCACACGTCCAGCACGAGATGCGGCACGTTGGCCTGCGCGGGCAGGAACTGGTGCATCCGCAGGGTATATTCCTGCGCCTGCGCGGTTCCGGCCGTCACCGCCATCGCGGCCGCGGCCCCCATCAATCCCAGAACAGTTCTGCGCTTGGTCATCTGTTTCTCCTCCCAAAGACGCCAGCTGGCATTATGTTGCAAACAGTGGCATAGGCCGCAATATAATGCCAAGACAATTTTCGCGGCCTGCCCGGACCTCTCGGTGGTCCGCCGTATTCGTTGCAGTCGCAAGCTTCCATGTGAAAACGATTCCTGCAAGCAAAATTTATCGACCGCTCGGTCACTTTTATCGCGCGGCGCTCATTCGGCATCCGGCTGGCGCGCGGGATGGGCGCGCTCAAAGGCCTCGAGCCCCTCGCAGGCAGCGACGATCTGGCGCAGGCGCGGCAGGCCCGAGGTATCGACCTTGAACCGCTGCGCCGAAAACATTTGCGGCACCAGGTAGACCTCGGCCATGCCCGGGGTGTCGCCAAAGGCAAAGCGCGTCGCCGGCCGCCGGGCCAGCAGCGCCTCGCAGGCGGCCAGCCCGTCGCCGATCCAGCGTTGGCACCAGGCTTCCTTGCCTTCCAGCCCCTGGCCGTAGTTCGCCTCGAGGTATTGCAACGTGCGCAGGTTTTGCAGCGGATGGATCTCGCAGGCGATGACGGCGCAAAAGGCGCGAACCGCGGCGCGCTCGAACAGGCCTTGTGGCAGCAGCGCGGGGGTCGGGTGCGCCTCGTCCAGCCATTCCAGGATCGCCGGCGATTGCGTCAGCACCTGCCCGTCCACTTCAAGCGTGGGCACCAGCGCCTGCGGGTTCAGCGCGCGATAGGCCGCGCTTTTCTGCTGGCCGCCGTCCCTGACCAGATGCACCGGCACAAAGTCATAGGCCAACCCCTTCAGATTGAAGGCAATCCGGCAGCGATAACTGCTGGAGCTGCGGAAATAGCCGTGAAAGCGCATGAGACCCCCGTTTTCAACCCGCGTTCGCACCGCCCGGGCCCCGCCGCGGGCCCCGGGCCATCCGGCCGACGCGCCGTCAGTCCGCCGCGCCGATCGTCAGACGCACCGGCGCCAGCCCGTCGATACCGCCCTCCAGCACATCACCAGGATGCACCGCGCCGACGCCTTCGGGCGTGCCGGTCAGAATCACGTCGCCGGGGCCCAGGTGATAGAATTTCGACAGGTGCACCAGAACATCGACGCAATCGTGGATCATCAGCGACAGATCGGACTGCTGGCGGATCTGGCCGTTGACCGACAGATGGATGCGCTGCGCGCCGACGGGGCCGAAATCGGCCGCTCGGGTCATCTCGGCCAGCACTGCGGCGCCTTCGAAATCCTTGCCCAGGTCCCAAGGCCGGCGCAGGTTCTTGGCCTGCCCCTGCAAATCGCGCCGGGTCATGTCCAGCGCGCAGCCATAGGCGAGAATCGCCGCCGACGCCTGCTGGCGCGAGGCGCGAAACAACGGCGCGCCCAGGGCAAAGGCCAGTTCCATCTCGTGGTGATAGTCGTCGGTGCCCGGTGGATAGGGCAGCGTCACCCCGGACGGCACCAGATGCGCGGGCGACTTGGTAAAGTAAAAAGGGGCCTCGCGATCGACCTCGACCCCCATTTCGGCGGCGTGGGCGGCATAGTTGCGACCGACGCAAAAAATCCGCGACACCGCATAAGCGGCGCTTTCGCCGCGCAGCGCGATGGTCGGAACCGGCGGGACCGGAAACAGGAACCCGCTCATCGCACCAGCCCGGTGCCCGTGGAAATCCGCTGCATCTGCCCCTCCCTGTCCTGTCGTCCCGGTATGGCGCAGTCCGGGCCCGATGTCAGCCCCAAAGGCAATGCGGGCTTGACACAAGCCCCCTTCGCGGGCATCCATTCATGAAACATGACTCATCGTTCATGTTTGCGACTGGGAGGTTATCATGAAACTGCTTCTGAGCGCCGCTTTCGCCGCGCTGGCCACCGCCCCCGCGATGGCCGACGAGATCCGCATTGCCCATATCCACGACATGACCGGCGCGCTCGAGGCCTATGCCGCGCAAAGCCAGACCGGCCTGATGCTGGGGCTGGAATACGCCACCGACGGCACCATGCAGGTCGATGGCCATGACCTGGTGGTCACCGAATACGACAGCCAGCTGCGTCCCGATCTGGGCCGCGCGCTGCTGGCGCAAGCGTTCGGCGACGACGACGCGGCGATCGCCGTGGGCCCGACCAGTTCAGGCGTGGCGCTGGCCATGCTGCCTGTGGCCGAGGAATACGAACGCATCCTGCTGGTCGAACCGGCGGTCGCCGATTCGATCACCGGCAGCGACTGGAACCGCTACATCTTCCGCACCGGGCGCAACTCCAGCCAGGACGCGATCTCGAACGCGATCGCGCTGGGCAACGAGGGCACGGTCGTCGCCACCCTGGCGCAGGATTATGCGTTCGGCCGCGATGGCATCGCCGCCTTCCGCGAGGCCCTGGCCGGAACCCCCGCGCAACTGGTGCACGAGGAATATGTGCCCACCGACACCACCGATTTCACTGCCGCGGCCGAGCGCATCTTCAATGCCTTGCAAGAGCATGAAGGCGACCGCCGTCTGTTCGTGATCTGGGCCGGTGGCGGCAACCCGATGGGCCGGATCGAGGCGATGGACCCCGAACGCTTTGGCATCCATCTGGCCACCGGCGGCAACATCCTGCCCGCGCTGGTCGCCTACAAGGATTTCCCCGGGATGGAGGGGGCGACCTATTACTATTACGACATTCCCCACAACCCGGTGAACGACTGGCTGGTGGAACAGCACATGGCGCGCTTCGGCACGCCGCCCGACTTTTTCACCGCGGGCGGCATGGCGGCGGGGATCGCCGTGGTCGAGGCGCTGCGCGCCACCGGCGGATCGACCGATACCGAGGCCCTGATCGCGGCGATGGAAGGGATGCACTTCCAGACCCCCAAAGGCGAGATGTGGTTCCGCCCCGAGGATCACCAGGCGATGCAGTCGATGTATCACTTCCGCATCCGCGTCGATCCGAACGTCGAATGGGCGATCCCGGAACTGGTGCGGGAAATCACGCCCGACATGATGGACGTGCCGGTCCGCAACAACCGCTGATCCCTGCATGGACCTTGGGGGCGCCCGGCCTGGGGCGCCCTCTCCCCCCCGTCTGACGTTCCCCGTTCCCGCCCGAGGTGCCCCATGCCGCAACCCTCGCTGGTCACGCATGACCTGACCGTGCGCTTTGGCGGCCATATCGCCGTCGATGCCGTGTCCTGCGCGTTCACGCCCGGCGAACTGACCGCCATCGTCGGCCCCAACGGCGCGGGCAAGACCACCTATTTCAACCTGATCTCGGGTCAGATCCGCGCCACGTCGGGCCGCGTCGAGCTGATGGGACAGGACATCACCCGTCTGCCCGTCTCGGCCCGCACCGAGGCCGGGCTGGGCCGGGCGTTCCAGTTGACCAACCTGTTCCCGCGCCTGACCGTGCTGGAAAACGTCCGCCTTGTGGTGCAGGCGCGCGCGCGGCGCGGGTTCAACCTGTGGACCATGGCGCAGGGCCACCGCGACCTGATCGAACAGGCCGAACAGGTGCTGGAACGGGTGCGGCTGACGCATCTGGCAGGGCAGACCGTCGCCGCGCTGTCGCACGGCGATCAGCGCAAGCTCGAGGTCGCGGCGATGATCGCGCTGAAACCCCGGGTCTTCATGTTCGACGAGCCCACCGCCGGCATGTCGGTCGAGGAAGCGCCCGTCATCCTGGACCTGATCGCCGGCATCAAGGCCGACCCCGACGCCACCGTGCTGCTGGTCGAACACAAGATGGACGTGATCCGCAGCCTGGCCGACCGCATCATCGTGCTGCACAACGGCGCGCTGGTCGCCGACGGCGCCCCGGCGCAGGTGATGGCCTCGGACGTGGTGCAAGTGGCCTATCTGGGCAAGGAACTGACCGATGTCTGACCCGATCCTGACCCTCAGCGGCGTGCAGACCGACATCGCCCAGTATCACATCCTGCACGGCGTCGATCTGGTGGTGCCGCGCGGCGCGGTGACGATGCTGCTGGGGCGCAACGGCGCCGGAAAGACGACGACCCTGCGCACCATCATGGGCCTGTGGCAACCCCACGCGGGCGAGATCCTGCTGGACGGCGCGCATATCCACGGCCTGACCCCGGCGCAGATCGCCCGGCGCGGCATCGGTTTCGTTCCCGAGGACATGGGCATCTTTTCCGACCTGACGGTCGAGGAAAACATCCGCCTGGCGGCGCTGTCGGGCCAGCCGATCCCTGAGCGTCTGGAGTGGATCTTTGCCGCCTTTCCCGCGCTCAGGACGTTCTGGCATTCGCCCGCCGGCACGCTCTCGGGCGGGCAGAAACAGATGCTGGCCGTCGCCCGCGCCGTGGTCGAGGACCGCGAACTCTACCTGATCGACGAACCGTCCAAGGGGCTGGCGCCGGCCATCGTCGCGACCCTGGCGCGGGCCCTCAAGGACCTGAAGGAACGCGGTGCCTCGATCCTGATGGTCGAACAGAACTTTTCCCTGGCGCGCGCGCTGGGCGATCACGTCGCGGTCATGGATGACGGACGCATCACCTGGACCGGCGCCATGGCGGACCTGGCCGGCGACACCACCCTGCAAGAACGCCTGATGGGCCTGAAGATGGAAAGCGCATGAGCAACACGGCCCCCTCGCACGCCCCCACGATCACCCGCCTGCCCCTGGCCGAGCGGCTGAAACCCTGGTTGCCGCTGCTGCTGGTGCCGGTGCTAATCGTGCTGGGGTTCCTGGCGATCCCGGCGACCTCGTCGTGGTTGACGCTGACGGTGTCCGGGCTGGCGATGGGAATGATGATCTTCGTCATCGCCTCGGGGATGACGCTGGTGTTCGGGCTGATGGATGTCATCAATTTCGGCCACGGCGCGTTCATCTCGTTCGGGGCGTTCATCGGCACCTCGGTACTGCTGGCGCTGGGCACGATGACCGGGGCGCCGTCCTTGCTGCTGAACCTGCTGGCGGTCGCCGGCGCGGTGCTGGCGGCGATGATCGTCACCGGCGGCATCGGCTGGGCATTCGAGCGGGCGATCGTGCGGCCGGTCTATGGCAGCCCCCTGAAACAGATCCTGGTGACGATGGGCGGGCTGATCGTGGCCGAGCAGCTGATCTATGTGATCTGGGGCGGCCACGAGATCGTCATCGCCCGCCCCGAAACGCTGAAAGGCGCCTTTACCTTTGCCGGTGCCGCGCTGGAAAAATACCGCGTGCTGGCCGTGGCGGTCGGGCTGGCGGTGTTCACGGCCCTGAGGCTGGTGCTCAGGCGCACCAAGCTGGGGCTGATCGTGCGCGCCGGTGTCGATAACCCCGAAATGGTTCAGGCGCTGGGCTACAACATCACCCGCGTCTTCGTCGGCGTGTTCGTCGCCGGGTCGGCGCTGGCCGGGCTGGGCGGCGTCATGTGGGCGCTTTATCAAGAGGTCATCACCGCGCCGATGGGCAACGAGATCATGATCCTGGTGTTCATCGTCGTCATCATCGGCGGGCTGGGATCGGTCGAGGGCTGCTTCATCGGCGCGCTGACCGTCGGGCTGGTGCAGAACTACGCGGCTTTTCTGGAACCCAAGCTGGCGCTGATCTCGAACATCGCGCTGATGGTGGCGATCCTGATGTGGCGGCCGATGGGGATGGTGCCGGTGGTCAAGGCGAAATGATCCGCGCGCCCCGTTTCCGACCCGCCCTCGGCCCCGCCCGCCACGACGCGCCCCACCCCTGCCCCGAAGGAGCCCGATCATGATGCGACTGCTTTCGGGCGATGCCCCCCGTAGCCGCCTGCTGGCCCTGCTGCTGGCATTGATCCTGCTGGCACTGGCCTTTGCGCCCTTCCTTTTTCCCGGCTCGCGCAGTCTGGAAACGGCCGCGCGCATCTGCGTGGTGATCGTGCTGGTCGCCAGCTATGACCTGTTGCTGGGCTATGGTGGCATCGTCAGCTTCGCGCATACCATGTTTTTCGGCATGGGTGCCTATGGCGTCGCCATCGCCAGCGACCGGCTGGGCACGGGCTATGCCAGCCTGGCGCTGGGCGCGCTGGCCGGTCTGGTCGTCGCCGGTCTGGTGGCGCTGCTGGTGGCGCTGCTGTCCTTGCGGGTGCGCGCGATCTTCTTTGCGATGATCACGCTGGCGATCGCCTCGGCAGTGGCGGTGCTGGTCAGCCAGTTGTCGGCCTATACCGGCGGCGAGGACGGCATGAACCTGCGCATCCCGCGCGAATTGACCCCGGCGTTCCGCCTGGGCGAGGTGTTCGGCACCCGCATCACCGGCAAGATCCTGAACTATTACCTGGTGTTCGCAGGCTGTCTGGTGCTGTTCCTGGGGATGCTGCGGATTGTCAATTCGCCCTTTGGCCGGGTCCTGCTGGCGATCCGCGAGAACGCCTTTCGCGCCGAGGCCATCGGCTACCGCGTCGTGGTCTACCGCGCCGTCGCCACCTGCCTGTCGGCCATGATCGCGGCGCTGGCCGGGTCGCTGTTCGCGATCTGGCTGCGCTATGTCGGCCCCTCGACCACGCTGGGGATGGAGCTGATGATGGACATCCTGCTGATCGTGGTGATCGGCGGCATGGGCACGATGTATGGCGCGGTCGTGGGCACGGCGATCTTCGTGCTGGCGCAGAATTACCTCAAGGAACTGATGGGTGGGCTGTCCGAGGCCACCGCGTCGCTGCCGCTGATCCCCGACCTTCTCAGCCCCGACCGCTGGCTGTTGTGGTTGGGGGTGCTGTTCATCCTGTCGGTCTATTTCTTCCCCACGGGCATCGTCGGTCGCCTGCGGGGCACCCGGTGACGATCCGCCTGCACCGCTGGGGCGCGGGCCCACCGGTGATCTTCCTGCACGGCTGGACGATGACCGGGGCGATCTGGGCACCGGTCGCGCAGCGCCTGGACGCCGCCAGCCTGGCACCCGACCTGCCCGGGCATGGCGGCACGCGCGGTCCCGCGCCCTCGGTCGCGGGCGGCGTGGCGCTGCTGGCGGACCTGATCGCACAAGAAGGGATCGCCGGGGCCACCCTGGTGGGCTGGTCGCTGGGCGCGCTGATCGGCTGGCGCTACCTGGCCGAGGGCGGAACCGGGGTCGCCCGCATGATGTCGCTGGACATGTCGCCCCGCCCGCTGCCCGCGCCGGGCTGGAACCACGCCATGCGCGGCCAGAGCGCCGAAAAGGCCGCGCGCGGCGGCGCACGCTTTCGCGCCGACTGGGCCGGCGCGGCGCGCGCCATCGCCCAGGGCATGTTCGCCGACCCCGACGGCTGCGCCGCGCTGTCGGCGGCCGAGGCCGAACGGCGGATCCGCGCGCAGGACCCCGTGGCCATGGCCGCCTTCTGGGATTCGCTGACGCGCGAGGACCTGCGCGCCGCGATCCCCGAGCTGACGGTGCCGGTGCTGGCGGTCCACGGCGCCCAAAGCCGCGTCTATCCTCCGACGACCGCCGGCTGGATCGCCGCCGCCGCCCGGCACGGGCAGGCGCGGGTGCTGCAAGGATGCGGACACGCGCCGCACCTTGAGGACCCCGCCGCGGTTGCCGCATTGCTCACCGCCTTCATCGCCGACACCTGAGCGGGGGCGCGAAAGGGGGCCAGCCCCCCTCTTTGCTACGCAAATTCACCCCCCGGGATATTTCCGGCACAAAGAAGGGGCGTTAACCTGTGCTGAACCATGATGCGCCAGCGCGAGGGAGGACTGCGATGATCGAGGCCTGTGTGTTCGATGCCTATGGCACGTTGTTCGACGTGGGGGCGGCGGCGCGGCGCGCGGCGGCCGAACCCGGCGCCGAAAGCTGGGCCGCGCGCTGGCCACGGATCGCCGCCGACTGGCGCCGCAAGCAGCTGGAATATTCCTGGCTGCGCGCGATCCAGGGGGCGCATTGCGATTTCTGGCAGGTGACGCAGGACGGGCTGGACTGGGCGCTTGAGGCCGCCGGGCTGGACGATCCGGCGCTGCGCGCGCGGTTGCTGGCGCTTTACTGGGCGCTTGAGGCCTTTCCCGAGGTGCCCGCCATGCTGTCCGCCCTGGCCGCAAGGGGCCAGCGCCGGGCGATCCTGTCCAATGGCTCGCCCGGGATGCTGGAGGGCGCGGTGCGCTCGGCCGGATTGTCCGGCCAGTTCGAAGCTCTGCTGTCGGTCGAAAGCGTGGGTGTGTTCAAACCCGCGCGCGCGGTCTACGACCTGGTGGCCGCGACGCTGGACCTGCCGCCCGGGCGGGTGCTGTTCGTCTCGTCGAACGGCTGGGACGCGGCGGCGGCGGCGGCCTATGGCTTTGTCACGGCCTGGGTGAACCGCGACGGCGCCCCGATGGACCGGCTGCCGGGGCGGCCCGCGCATGTGCTGCGCGACCTCGGTGCGCTGCCCGATCTGGTCGCCGGCCTTTAACCTGCGAAATTGCACTGGCGGCACCTGGGGCGGCGCCCTAGTCTGCACCGATGACCGCGATTCTCGACAGCCGCTATTCCTGGACCCGCCTCGCCCTCTCGCTGGGTATCGCCACCGTCGGCAACGTCGGCATGTGGTCGGTCATTGCGCTGATGCCCTCGATCCAGGCCACCTTTGGCGGCGGCCGGGGCGAGGCGTCGATCCCCTATACGCTGACCATGGCGGGGTTCGCGCTGGGCAATCTGGTGATGGGCCGGGCGGTGGACCGCTGGGGCGTCAGCCGCGCCCTGACCGGCGCCGCGCTGCTGTCGGCGCTGGGCTATTGCCTGGCCGCGATCAGCCCGACGATCTGGCTGCTGTCGCTGGCGCAACTGCTGATCGGGCTGGGCACGGCGGTGTTCTTCGGTCCGCTGCTGGCCGACATCTCGTTGTGGTTTCGCCGCCGCCGGGGAATCGCCGTGGCCATCGCCGCCAGCGGCAACTATCTGGCGGGGGCGATCTGGCCGGTGGCGCTGTCCGGGGTCTTGCAGACCCAGGGCTGGCGCGGCGTCTGCTGGGTGCTGGCGGCGCTGGTCCCCGTGGTGGTCATCCCCGCCGCACAACTGCTGCGCCGCCGGGTGCCCGAGGAAAGCCTGACCGCCGCGGCGCAGGCCACCGGACTGACGCCGCGCCGGGTGCCCTTTGCGCCGACCACGATGATGTGGATGCTGGGCCTGGCCGGCATCGGCTGCTGCGTCGCCATGTCGATGCCGCAGGTGCATCTGGTCGCCTTTTGCGTGGACCTGGGCTATGGCCCCGTGGTCGGCTCGCAGATGCTGAGCGTGATGCTGATGGGTGGCGTCGCCTCGCGGCTGGTGTCGGGGCTGATCACCGACCGGCTGGGGGGCATTCCCACGCTGCTGATCGGCTCGGTCGGGCAGATGATCGGGCTGATCCTGTATCTGCCGTCGGACGGGATGACCTCGCTTTACGTCGTCAGCCTGATCTTCGGGCTGAGCCAGGGCGGGATCGTCCCCGCCTATGCCATCATCGTGCGCGAGACGATGCCCCCGCGCGAGGCCGGCACCCGCACCGGCTTCGTCATCATGGCGACGATCCTGGGCATGGCGCTGGGCGGCTGGATGTCGGGCTGGATCTATGACGTGACCGGCAGCTACGCGATGGCCTTTGTCAACGGGATCGGCTGGAATCTGATGAACATCGCGGTCATGGCGGTGATCTTGCTGCGCAGCCGCCCCGGGCGCGGCACGGGCGGATTGGCGGCGACGGCCTGACGGCGCGGGCTTGCACGCGCGCGGGAATGTCCTAGCATGGCGGCTCGAAAGGACCCGCCATGCCGCACGATCACCCGCACCATGACAATCACCTCGACCCGATGGATGCCCGCGTGCGGGCGCTGGAAACGATCCTGACCCGCAAGGGGCTGGTCGATCCGGCCGCGATCGACGCGATCATCGACACCTATGCGCACAAGGTCGGGCCGCAGAACGGCGCCGCGGTCGTCGCGCGGGCCTGGACCGATCCCGCCTTTGCCGGCTGGCTGGCCGAGGACGCGACGGCGGCGGTTGCGTCGATGGGGTTCACAGGGCGGCAGGGCGAACACGTCCAGGCGGTCTTCAACACCCCGCAGACCCATAACGTCATCGTCTGCACGCTGTGCTCGTGCTATCCATGGACGCTGCTGGGCCTGCCCCCGGTGTGGTACAAATCCCCCGCCTATCGCTCGCGCGTGGTGATCGAACCGCGCGCGGTGCTGGCGGAATTCGGGCTGTCCTTGCCGGCGGATCAGCAGGTGCGGGTCTGGGATTCCACGGCGGAACTGCGCTATCTGGTCGTCCCGATGCGCCCCTCGGGAACCGAGGGTTGGCCGGCCGACCGCCTGGCCGCGCTGGTCACGCGCGAAAGCATGGTCGGCACGGGAATCGTCGAGGCACCACAATGAACGGGCCCCAGGACCTGGGCGGGCAGATGGGCTTTGGCCCCGTCGCGCCCGAGGACAACGAACCGCTGTTTCACGCCCCTTGGGAAGAACGCGCGCTGGGCATCACGCTGTGCGCGGGCGCCCTGGGGCGCTGGTCGCTGGACGAAAGCCGCCACGCGCGCGAAAGCTTGCCGCCGGCGGTCTATTATTCGGCCAGCTATTACGAGATCTGGACCCGCGCGCTGGAGGTGCTGCTGTTGCGCCACGGGATGGTGTCGGACCGCGAACTGTCGTCCGGAGAGGCCGCCGAACAGCCCGCCGACCCACGCCGCCTGTCGCCGCAGGCGGTGCCCGCGGCGCTGGCCCGGGGCACGCCCTGCGACCGGCCGCTGGACAGCGCGCCGCGCTTTGCCGCCGGGCAGCGGGTGCGCGCGAAGAACGCGCATCCCCGCACCCACACGCGCCTGCCCCGCTATCTGGCCGGCCACAGCGGGGTGATCGAATCGGTGCATGGCGGCTTTGTCTTGCCCGATACCAACGCCCACGGCCTGGGCGAACAGCCGCAGCGACTCTATACCGTCGTGTTCGACGGGCACGAGGTCTGGGGCGCAGATGGCGAACCCGGCCTGACGATCAGCGCCGATCTGTGGGAGGGCTATCTTGAGCACGCCTGACACCCCCGATCGCCCGTTCGAAGCCCCCTGGCAGGCGCAGGTGTTCGGCCTGACCGTGGCGCTCAGCGACGGGGGCCTGTTCACCTGGAGCGACTGGACGCAGGCGTTCGGCGCGCGGCTGGCCGCCGGGGTCACCTATTGGGACGCCTGGGTCCAGGCGCTCGAAGGGATGCTCGCCCAGCGCGGCATCGCCCCGCCGGACGAGGTCACCGCCCTCGCCCACCGATGGGAGGACGCCGCCCACGCCACCCCGCACGGCGTGGCGATCCGGCTGGAGAACGCGCCCGGCTGACGTTTCTGGACAAGACTGTGCAGATACGGCGTCCTGTGCTAACCAAAGACATGCAACAGAACCCGATCACCGACCCCGCCCGGCTGGGACTGGCCACGCTGGGCGTCGTCGCGGCTTCGGTCGGGTTCGGCCTGGTGCCGCTGTTCGCGCGCGGCCTGACCGAGGGCGGCATGGCCCCGCAAGCGGTGGCCCTCTACCGCTATGTGCTGGCCTCGGCGGTGCTGGCGCCGTTCGTCTGGCGCTGCCGGCGGCAATGGCCGACCCTCGTCTGGGGGCTGGCCACCGGGGTGCTGATGGCGCAGGGCTGGGTGGCCTATGTCCGCGCGATCGAGGTCGTGCCCGTTTCGACGGCGGGCGTGCTCTACATGACGTATCCGGCGTTTACGTTGGCGCTGTCGTGGCTGCTGTTCGGCGACCGGCCCGCGCGCCGGTCGATGGTGGCGGCGGGCATGATCGTCGTGGCGGCGGCGATCGTCATGACCCCCGGCGCGGTGGACCCGGCGCTGATCCCGCTGCTGCTGCTGTCGCTGGCCGCGCCGGCGGGGTTCGGGCTGGGGATCAGCGTGCTGGTGCACCGGATGCCCGCGATCCCGCCGCTGGCGCGGATCGGCATCGTGTCCATGGGTTCGGTTCTGGGACTGCTGCCGCTGGTGCAGGCCACACCCGCCGCCGCCCTGCTGCCGGCGGACCCGCACGGCTGGCTGCTGGTGCTGGGAATCGGGTTGGGCACGGCGCTGGTGCCGCAACTGATCTACACCGTCTGTTCGCCGGTCATCGGCACCGCGCGCACCGCGGTCGCGGGCAGTATCGAGCTGCCGGTCATGTTCGCGGTCGGCTGGCTGGCCTTTGGCGAACCGCTGGGCGGGGCGCAGGCCGTGGCCTGCCTGCTGGTGCTGGCGGCAATCGCCCTGACACCCGCCCGACAGGCCCGCAGCATCGCCGCCCAGCACGATCAGCGTTGATGCATCACCTCGACCCCCAGAACGTTGGGCAAGTGGCGGGCGATTTCGGTCCAGGTTTCGCCGTCGTCGATCGAGGCGAAGACACTGCCCGAGTTGGTGCCGAAATAGAGCCCGGCCCGTTCCGCCCTGTCCGTCGCCATCGCCTGCCGCAAGACCGTGAAATAGGCGTTGTCGGGCAGGCCCTGGCGCATCGGCGCCCAGCCCTCGCCGGCGTCCCGTGACCGCCAGACGGCCGCCTGCCCCCCCGGAGGATAGCGCCCGCCCCATTCCAGCAACGGGATCACGAACAGCGTGTCCGCGTCCTGCGGGTGCACGGCGATGGGAAAGCCGAAATTCGTCGGCAGGCCCGCGGTCACCTCGTCCCAGGTCCGCCCGTCGTCCCGGCTGCGAAACACGCCCTGGTGGTTCTGCATATACAGCATCGTGCCATCCAATGAGCGCACCATATTGTGCACGCACAACCCCACGTCATAGCCGCATTCGCCGGTGATCGGGTCGGGCGTGGTGGACTGGTTGCTGCGGCGGTTGCGCGGCTCCCAGGTCTGGCCGCCATCCTCACTGGCATAGACCCCGGCGGCCGAAATCCCCACCCACAGCTTGGCGCCGTCGCCCAGGATGGTGTGCAGCACCAGCCCCGCGCCTCCGGGTTGCCAGCCGCTGGCCGAGGGGTGGTTCGACAACCCCTCGACCCGGCGCCAGGTCTCTCCGCGGTCGTCGCTGGCATAGAGCGCGGCGGGCTTCGCCCCGGCATAGAGCGTGTCACCCACCCGGCCCAGCGCCCAGAGCGCCTGGATCTGCCCCTTGAAGGGCGCGTCGGGATCGGGGCCACGCCCCAGCATCTTGCGGAAGGTTTCGTCGCTGGCCAACATGTGGTCCAGATGCCCGTTCGCCAGCAGGGATTTCGTCCAGGTCGCGCCGCCATCGTCGGACCGCCAGACGGCGCTGCCCTGCCATTCCCCGCCGCAGGCGGCCCAAAGGGTGCCGGTCTCGGGGTCGCCCAGAACATGGCTGGCCGGCCAGCCGTCGCAGAATGGCCCGCGCTGCGTCCAGTTCCGACGCGCACCATCCGATTCCAGCACGAACACACCCTTGCCCGTGCCGACCAAGACCGTCACCCGCTCGCTCATCTACAAACCCTTTCCCGTTTGCGCGACGGCCAGATTAGCACGAATTGGCACGCGACAAGCGGGAAAACCGGCGCCGGGAAAAGGCTTGACAGCGTGGGCTCGGGGCTCAATATGACGAATGATTCATGTTTCAGGACGACCGATGCCCGATGCCTCGCCCAGCCGCCAGCCTTCGGTCCGCCCGCGCACCCGGCGCGGCCAGGATACGCGCGCCGCGATCCTGCGCGCGGCCGAGGTGGTGATCGGCGAGACCGGCTTTGCCGCCGCCTCGATCGCCGACATCACCCGCAAGGCGGGGATCGCGCAGGGGACCTTCTACATCTATTTCCAGTCCAAGGACGAGGTGTTCCGCGAACTGGTGCTGGAAATGAGCCGCCTGACCCGCGCCTTCCTGACCGAGGCGACCGCCGATGCCCCGGACCGGCTGACCGCCGAACGCCGGGGGCTGCGCGCCTTTCTGGCCTTTGTCGCGGAGCGCCCGGCGCTCTACAACATCGTGATGGAGGCCCGCTCGGTCGCGCCCGATGCCTACCGCGCGCATTACACCACGTTTGCCAGGGGGTATGCCCAGAACCTGGTCGCCGCCGAACGCGAGGGCGAGGTCCGCCCCGGCGATTCCGAGGTCCGTGCCTGGGCGCTGATGGGGCTGGCGGTGATCCTGGGCGAACGCTTTGCCATCTGGCAGACCGACGCCGATCTGGACCATGTGGTGGATCAGGTCTTTGACATGCTGGAACGCGGGCTGAAGCCATGACCCCGGTGCCGCCGGACGCCGGACACGCGGCCGACGGGGACCGCTTCGACCTGCCCGAAACCCGCGCCGCGCCGGCGCGGTTCCTTGCCACGATGGGAGCGTGACATGGGACACCTGCCCGATTTCGCCGCCCGCCGCGCGGCCCTCAGCCCCGACCGGCTGGCGTTCCTGGACCAGGACAGCGGCGAACGCTGGACCTTTGCACAGATCGATGCCGCCGCCGCCCGCATGGCCGGCGGGCTGCGCCAGCGGGTCGCGCCGGGCGCGCGCGTGGCGATCCTGTGCCACAACCGGCCCGAATTCTTTGTCGCCCTCTTTGCCTGCCAGAAGGCCGGGCTGATCCTGGCGCCGCTGAACTGGCGCCAGCCGGTGATGGAATTGAAGCCGGTCCTGGACAGCGTCGCCTGCGCTCTGGTGCTGCATGACGCGACCTTTGCCGCGCAGGCCGCGCAACTGGGCCTGCCGCGAATGGAGCTGCGCGTGCCCGATTGCGCGCCCCTGCCCCCCGCACCGGTGGACGAGGACGCGCCCTGGTATGTGCTCTTCACCTCGGGCACCACGGGCCTGCCCAAGGCGGTGATCCAGACGCCGCGCATGGCGATGGCCAACGCGGTGAACATCGCCCAGGCGATGGCGCTGACCCCCGACGACCGCAGCGTCAACTTCCTGCCGCTGTTCCACACCGCCGGCATCAACCTGTTCACCCTGCCCCTGTTCCTGTGGGGTGGCTCCAGCCTGGTGCTGCGCAAATTCGACGCACCGGCGCTGGTCGATCTGGTGGCCTCGCGGCAGGTGACGCAGTTTTTCGGCGTGCCGGCGATCTATCAGGCGCTGATGCAGATGGATCTGTCGGGGGTCGATCTGGCCGGACTGCGCGGCTGGGCCTGTGGCGGCGCCGCCCTGCCCGAGGCCACGATCCGCTTTTTCGCCGATCGCGGCGCGCCGATCTGCAACGGCTTTGGCATGACCGAAACCGGCCCGACCGGCTTTCTGATCGACCGCGACGCGGCGGTCGACAGGATCGGTTCGGTCGGCAAGCCGCAATTGCTGACCGAGGCCCGGCTGGATGGCGTGCCCGACGGCCTTCCCGGCACCGGCGAATTGCTGTTGCGCGGCCCCTCGGTGACGCCCGGCTATCTGGACAACCCGCAGGCCACCGCCGCCAGCTTTACCCCGGACGGCTGGTTGAAATCGGGCGACGTCGCGGCCCGCGATGCCGACGGCTACTACCGCATCGTGGATCGCATCAAGGACATGTATATCTCGGGCGGCGAGAACGTCTATCCGGCCGAGGTCGAGCGCGTCCTCATCACCCACCCCGATATCCTGGAGGCTGCGGTGGTCGGCATGCCCCATGCCCGCTGGGGCGAGACCGGCGTCGCCTTTCTCATCGCCCGCCCCGGGGCGGGCATCGACACCGGCGCGCTGCCCGACTGGCTGCGCACACGGTTGGCCGCCTACAAGATCCCCGGCGCCTGGCACGTGGTCGCCGATTTCCCCCGCACCGCCGCCGGCAAGGTGCGCAAGCCGGACCTGAGGGCGATGCTGTGATCGTCGAACGGATCTGGACCCCGACGCAGGCCGATTTCGACCGCTTTGCCCGCCTTTCGGGCGACGACAACCCGATCCATGTGGACCCCGATTTCAGTGCCCGCACCCGGTTCGGGCGCACGGTCAGCCACGGGATGCTGCTGTATGCGCGGCTATGGGCGATGCTGCGCGCGGCCCACCCGGACCGCCCAACCCGGATGCAGGAGATGACCTTTCCCAACCCCGCCTTTGCCGACGAACCGCTGCGGCTGGCGCTGGAGGATACCGGCACGGGCATCGCCCTGTCGGCCGCCCGCGTGGCGGATGGCGCGCTGTGCTTCCAGGGCCGGGCGGTGCTGGCATGAGCCCCGGCGACCACGCCGCGATCACCCGCCGCTTCACCGATCGCGACATCGCAGAGTTTGCGGCGCTCTCGGGCGCCTCGCCGGCCGAGGGGGTGCCGGAGCCGCTGATAGCCGCGCTCTTTTCGCGTATCCTGGGCGTGGACCTGCCCGGGCCCGGCACGAACTATCTGAAACAGACCCTGCGCCTGCTCGCCCCCGCGCCCGTGGGGCAGCCCCTGACGGCGCGGGTCACGATCACCCGCCTGCGGCGCGAAAAGCACCTGGTCGATCTGGCCACGACCTGCCACGCGGCCGACGGGACGCTGATCTGCGAGGGGCGCGCTCTGGTGTTGGCGCGCGACGTGGCGCGCTAGCCCGCCGCCGCGCGCCCCGCATTGCGGCCCGAAAACAGGCAGCCGCCCAGGAACGTGCCCTCGAGCGCGTTGTAGCCGTGATAGCCGCCGCCGCCGAACCCCGCGCATTCCCCGGCCGCGAACAGCCCGTCGATGCGATACCCTTCGGCGTCCAGCACCGCACCGTCGAGATCAGTGTGCAGCCCGCCCAGCGTCTTGCGCGTCAGGACCGACAGCCGCACGCCGATCAGCGGCCCGTGCGCCGGGTCCAGGATGCGGTGCGGCTTTGCGGTGCGGATCAGCCGATCCCCGCGATAGGCCCGTGCGCCCCGGATCGCGGTGACCTGCGTATCCTTGGCAAAGGGGTTCAGGATCTGGCCGTCGCGGGCTTCGATCTGCGCGCGCAGGCTGGCCGGGTCCAGCACCGGATCGCCCATCGCCGCGCCGATCCGGTTCATGCCGGCGACCAGGTCCTCGATCGTTGCGGCAACGGTGAAATCCGCGCCGTGCTGCTTGAACGCCTCGACCGGGGTGGGGGCCTTGCCGCCCGCGCCCAGTCGCGCCTTCAGCACAGCCCCCCACCGACCCGCGGTCAGATCCGGATTCTGCTCGCTGCCAGACAGGGCAAATTCCTTTTTGATGATGCTCTGGCTCAGCACGAACCAGGAATGCGCGTGCCCGGTGGACAGGATGCGCCGCAGCGTGCCCAGCGTGTCGAACCCGGGCAGATACGGCGCCTCGAGTCGCTTGCCCAGCGCGTCGAACCACAGCGACGACGGCCCCGGCAGGATGCGAATCCCGTGGTCGGGCCAGATCGGATCCCAGTTGCGCAGCCCCTCGGTATAATGCCACATCCGGTCGGTGTTGATCCGCGCCGCGCCCGCAAAGGCGGCGACATCCATCATGTCGCCATCGACATGAGCGGGCACGCCACAGACCATGCGGTCGGGCGCCGGGCCCAGGCGGGCCTCGGGCCAGGCCGCGCGCACCCGCGCCAGGTTGCCGCCGATCCCGCCCGAGGTCACGACGACCGCCCCGGCCTCGATCCGGAAGGCGCCGACCACGCCGCGCCCCGACCGCTGGCCGCGCGCCACGTCGGTGGGTTCCAGAACCTCGCCGCTGACCCCGCTGATGCGACCGGCGGCGATATCCAGCGCGGTGACGCGGTGGCGAAAGGCAAAGCGCAGCCGCCCGGCCGCCTCGTGCGCCCGCGCCATGCGGACAAAGGGCGCCAGAACGCCCGGCCCGGTGCCCCAGGTGACATGAAAGCGCGGCACCGAATTGCCGTGGCCGGTGGCCAGCGCCCCGCCCCGTTCGGCCCATCCGACGACCGGGAACCAGCGCATCCCGATGCCGTGCAGCCAGTCGCGCATCGGCCCGGCGGCAAAGGCGACATAGGCCTCGGCGACGCGGCGCGGCCATTCGTCCTGCGGGCCGTCGAATTGCGCCGATCCCATCCAGTCGGCCAGCGCCAGCCCGCGGCTGTCGCGGATCTTCATCCGGCGCTGCTCGGGCGTATCGACCATGAACAGACCGCCCAACGACCAGAACGCCTGCCCGCCCAGGTTCTGCGCCCCCTCCTGATCCAGCACCAGGACCGAGCGCCCCCTGTCGGCCAGTTCGCAAGCCGCGACCAGCCCCGCCAGCCCGCCGCCCACCACAACCGCATCCGCCTGATCGTGCAAATCGTTGCCCATCGCCGCCCCCTGTTCCGACACGAAGCCTAGAACCGCCACGGGACTGTGTCCAATGAGTCGCGATGCCGGCTGCATTTGGCGACAAGTTTCAATCCTGACTTGCTGCCTTTGCGCGCCGCCTGTAGCGTGGCCCGGAACAGACGTCCGCGTCGCCCGGAAAGCTGGGCAAAGTCACAATAAGGCTGCGCGGAATCGAGGGATTTACAGGCGGAACGATTGACGACATGACCCTTTCCAAAAGCCTCATGGACGCGAAGCTTCGCCCCGCTCGACATGTGACCCTGGCGCTGGCGGCCGTCCTGGCCGTTGCCGGCTGCTCGATGCCGCGCGGCGCCGCGCTGCAAAGCGAGATCCTGCGCGGCACCGACACCGCGGATTCGACCGTGCAGGTGATCGAGGTCACGCGCGCGACGATCACCGACCTGGACCGCTGGCCTGTCGCCGACCCGGAAACGCGCCACCACTGGGTCACCACCGGCGCCGCGCCCACCGCCCGGATGATCCGCGCCGGCGACCTGCTGTCGATCTCGGTCTGGGACAGCCAGCCGGATTCGCTGCTGACCACCGGCGACCAGCGCGTGGTGAACATGGACCATGTGCCGGTGTCGGCCTCTGGGCATGTGTTCGTGCCCTATGTGGGCGAAGTGCGCGTGTCCGGCATGTCGTCCGAAATGGCCCGGCGCGAGATCCAGGACCGCCTGTCGCCCATCGTGCCGGACGGCCAGGTGCAGCTTTCCGTCAGCCCCGGGTCCGGCAACACCATCGACGTGGTGACGGGCGTCGCCCGCCCGGGCCGCGTGCAGTTGCCGGAAATCAGTCCGACCATCCTGTCGGTGCTGGCCGAAAGCGGCGGCATCAGCCCTTCGCTGCGCAACCCGCTGGTGCGCCTCAATCGCGCGGGCGAGGCCTATGCGATCCCGGCCAGCGAACTCTTCGCGTCGCCCGCCAACGACATCCAGCTCAGGGGCGGCGACCGCATCCTGGTCGAAGAGGACGGCCGCAGTTACATCGCCCTGGGCGCCACCGGCCGCCAGGAGGTGGTGAACTTCGCGCGCGAGGACATCAACGCCCTGGACGCCGTCTCGACCATCGGCGGGCTGTCGAACACGCGCGCCGATCTTCAGGGCGTGATGGTCCTGCGCACCTACCCCGCCAGCCTGGTGCGCGAGACCGGCCCCTATCCGCGCCAGCAAGAGGTGATCTTCACCTTCGACCTGACCTCGGCCGATGGGCTGTTCGCCGCGCGCCGCTTCCAGATCGAGGCGGGCGATGTCGTCCTTGCGACGGAATCGCCGGTGCCGCTGATCGCGCAGACGATCACCATGCTGCGCACCCTGCGCAACGTGAACCTCTGACGCGACAGGTCGCTTTCCGGCCCTCAAGCTGCGCCCCCGGACATGTGTCCCGGGGGCGCCTGCGTCTAGGCAGGGGGGAATTCCCCGACTTGCCCCCTTGCCCCGCGCGCGAGGGCGGCGCACAGAGACCGGCATGATCGTGCACCAACCCAGCCCCGTGCCTGCCCGCACCGCGCCGCCGCGCGTCGGCGGGCATTTCGGCGAACTGGTGCAGGGCCGGCTGGGCCCTGACGGGCCGCTGGCGCTGGTGTCGCTGCCCTGCCCCGCGCTGTGGGTCGAACCGGCCGAGCCGGGCGATCCCGCGCTGATCGGCCCGCGCCGGTTGCGCGCGCTTTGCGCGGCGCTGGACCTGCCGTTTCCCGGGACCCTGCCCCGGCTGCGCGCGACGATGCCGCCCGGCGGAGGCGCCGGATCCTCGACCGCGGCGCTGGTCGCCGTCGCCCTGACACTGGGCTATGACGGGCCGCCCGACGCCCTGGCCCGCGCCTGTGTCGCCGCCGAAGGCGCCAGCGATCCGCTGATGTTCCCGCGCGCCGAACGGCTGCTTTTCGCGCCGCGCCTGGGCCAGGTGCTGCGCCGGCTGCCCGCGCTGCCGCGCTTTTCGGTGATCGGCGGGTTCCTGGGCCCCGGCCTGCGCACGCGGGCCGAAGATCAGGATTTCCCCGACATCGCCGACCTGATCGCGCGCTGGCAGCCGGGCCTGCCGCGCGCCGAATTGGCCGCGCTGGCCAGCGAATCGGCGCGCCGCACGCTGGCCCTGCGCGGCCCCTCGGGCGATCCGACCGCCGATCTGGCACGCGACCTGGGCGCCGATGGGTGGCTGATCGCCCATACCGGCAGCGCGCGCGGGCTGATCTTTGCCCCCGGCGCCACGCCAGCCGACGCCGCCGCCACCATGGCCGAGGCCGGGTTCACCGGCCTTGTGTGCTTCGACGGAGGCGGCGCATGAGCTTCGCGGCGGCGATGCTGGTGGCGATGGCGCTGGACCTGGCGTTGGGCTGGCCCGACGCGCTGTTCCGGCGCATCGGCCACCCGGTCACCTGGCTGGGCGCCCTGATCGCCGGGCTGGAACGCCGGTTGAATCGCACCCCGGGCCAGCGGATCAAGGGCGTGCTGACGGCGCTGGTCGTCATCGCGACAGCGGGCGGGCTGGCCGCGGGGCTGGTCTGGCTGTTGCCGGGCGGCTGGGCGGGCACGGTTCTGGCGGGCGTTCTGGCCTGGCCGCTGGTTGCCCTCAGGTCGATGCACGACCACGTGGTCGCGGTGGCGCGCCCGCTGGCGGCGGGGGATCTGGCGGCGGCGCGTCACGCGGTGTCGATGATCGTCGGCCGCGACCCCAGCGGCCTGGACGAGGCCGGTGTCGCCCGCGCCGCGATCGAAAGCCTGGCCGAGAACACCTCGGACGGGATCGTCGCGCCGCTGTTCTGGGGGGTGTTGTTGGGCCTGCCCGGCATCGCCGCCTACAAGGCCATCAACACGCTGGATTCGATGATAGGCCACCGCACCACAAGATACGAGGCCTTTGGCTGGGCCTCGGCCAGGATCGACGACGGGGTGAACCTGGCACCCGCGCGCCTGACGGGCGGGCTGTTCGCGCTGGCCTCGGCCGCGCCGCGTCGTGCGCTGGCCTGCATGGCCCGCGACGCCCGTCACCACCGCAGCCCCAACGCTGGCTGGCCCGAGGCCGCGATGGCCGGCGCACTGGGCATCCGGTTGTCGGGGCCGCGCGTCTACGGCGACCGGGTGGCGCAGGAACCCTGGGTCAATGCCGGCGCCCCGGACCCGACCCGGCTGGACCTGGGGCGCGCCCTGGGGCTTTATCGGCGGGCGATGGCGGCGCTGGCGCTGGTGGTGGCGCTGGTGGCGCTGACGGGATGGTAGGGACGGCATGACACGCGATCACGGCGGCAATCTGGACGCGGCGCGCGCGCTCTATGGCGGCGCGGACTGGATCGACCTGTCCACCGGCATCAACCGCCGCCCCTATCCCCTGCCCGCCCTGCCGCCCGAGGTCTGGACCGCGTTGCCCACCCGCCCCGCGCTGGACGCCCTGTCCCGGGCCGCCGCGGGCGCCTATGGCGTCCAGCCCGCGCAGGTGCTGCCGCTGGCCGGCGCGCAGGCGGCGATCCAGCTTTACCCCCGGCTGCGCGCGCCCGGTCTCGCCCGGGTGCTGACCCCCACCTACAACGAACACGCCGGCGCGCTTCAGGCTCAGGGGTGGACGGTCGAACCCGTGGCAACGCTGGACGCGCTGGAGGGGGCCGACCTGGCCGTGGTGGTGAACCCCAACAACCCCGATGGCCAACACCACGCGCCCACTGTCCTGGCCGCGTTGTCGCGGCGCGTGGGCCTGCTGGTGGTGGACGAGAGTTTCGCCGATCCGCACCCGGCGCTCTCGACAAGCGCGCATCTGTCCGACCGGCTGCTGATCCTGCGCAGTTTCGGCAAGTTCTACGGGCTGGCCGGGGTGCGCCTGGGGTTTGCGTTGGGCGGACCCGCGTTGCTGACGCGGTTGCGCGACCTGGCCGGCCCCTGGGCCGTCGGCGGCCCGGCGCTGGAGATCGGCGCGCAGGCGCTGGGCGATACCCGCTGGCAGGCGCAAACCACGGCCCGGCTGATGCAGGACGCGGCGCGGCTCGATGCGCTGGCGGACGGCGCGGGGTGGGCGCTGGTGGGCGGCACGGCGCTGTTTCGCACCTATGCCAGCCCCGACGCGGCCCGCGCGCAGGCGGCGCTGGCGCGGGCCGCGATCTGGTCGCGCATCTTTCCCTATTCGCGCACATGGGTCAGACTGGGCTTGCCCGACGGCGCGGACTGGCCGCGCGTTGAAACCGCATTGAGGGGCCTGACATGACCAAGACCGCGTTGATCACCGCCGCCGGGTCCGGCATGGGGGCGGCCTGCGCCCGTCGCCTTGCGGCCGAGGGGTGGCAGATCGCGATCCTGTCGTCCTCGGGCAGGGGCGAGGCTTTGGCGCAGGAGCTGGGCGGGGTCGGCGTCACCGGGTCGAACCTGCAAACCGCCGATTTGCAACGCCTGGTCGATGCGGCGATGGACCGCTGGGGCCGGATCGACGCGGTGGTCAATTCCGCCGGCCATGGCCCCAAGGGGCCGCTGCTTGCGATCCCCGACGAGGACTGGCACCGCGCGCTCGACGTCTACCTGCTGAACGTGGTGCGCCTGGCAAGGATGGTCACACCGATCATGCAGGCCCAGGGCGGGGGTGCCTATGTCAACATCTCCACCGCCTGGATCGACGGGCCGTCGCTGATGTTCCCGACCTCGGGCGTGATCCGGGCGGGGTTGCAGGCCTTTACCAAGATGTTCGCCGACGAATACGCCGCGCAGGGCATCCGCATGAACACCGTGCTGCCCGGCTGGATCGACAGCCTGCCGACGCAACCCGAACGCGCCGCCAGCGTGCCCCTGAAACGCTATGGCACGCCCGGGGAAATCGCGGCGACCGTCAGCTTCCTGTTGTCCGAGGGCGCGGGCTACATCACCGGCCAGGGCATCCGCGTCGATGGCGGGTTGATGCGCGCGGTCTGAGCCCGTCTCACCCCCGCCCGCTGTCCACGACGCCCTGATACCACTGGCGGATCAGGGCGCGCTCGTCGTCTTCCATCCACGACAGGTTCGACGGCGGCATGGCGTGCGCGCGACCGGCTTGCAGATAGATCAGGCGCGCGGCACGGGCGACCTCGGCCTGGGTTTCCAGACGCAGGCCATGGGGGGCCCAGTTGATACCGGGATAGACCGGCATCTCGGCGTGGCACATGGAACAGCGGCCGGTCACGGTGTTGTAGACCTGGTCGAAATCCGCCGCCTGCGCGAACCGCGCGACCGAGGGGGGCAACGCGGACACGTCCTCTTCGGCGCGGCTCAGAGCGGGCGCCACGGACAGCCACATGATGAGGATGAAGATCACCGCCGTCACCGCCCAGGTCCAGGTCGGATTGCCCGTGCGCGCGTGGTTCGAGTTGAAGTAATGCCGGATCGACACGCCCATCAGGAACACCAGCGAGGCGATGATCCAGGTGTATTGGGTGGCGAAGGCCAGCGGATAGTGGTTCGACAGCATCAGGAAGATGACCGGCAGCGTCAGATAGTTGTTGTGCGTGCTGCGCTGCTTGGCGATCTTGCCATATTTGGGGTCGGGCTTGCGCCCCGCTTGCAGGTCGGCCACCACCACGCGCTGGTTCGGCATGATGATCATGAAGACGTTCGCCGTCATGATCGTCGCGGTCCAGGCGCCCAGGTGGATCATCGCCGCCCGCCCGGTGAACACCGACGTGTAGAAATACGACATCCCCACCAACACGACGAACAGCGCGATCATCACCAGGGTCTGGTTCGAGTTTACGAACCGCTTGCAGATCTGGTCATAGACCAGCCAGCCAAACGCAAGCGAGGCCATCGAGATGCCGATCGCCTGCCAGGGCGCCAGGTCCAGCACCGCCGGGTCGATCAGGTAGAATTCGCTGCCCAGATAATAGACCATGACCATGAGCGAAAAGCCCGAGATCCAGGTCATGTAGCTTTCCCATTTGAACCAGGTCAGGTGTTCGGGCATCGTCGCGGGGGCGACCAGGTATTTCTGGATATGGTAGAACCCGCCGCCGTGGACCTGCCATTCCTCGCCATGGGCACCCTCGGGGAGGTTCGGAACCTTGCGCAGCCCCAGGTCCAGCGCGATGAAATAGAACGACGATCCGATCCAGGCGATCGCCGTCACGACATGCAGCCAGCGCAGCGCGAATTCGGCCCAGGCGCCGATAATGGCCAGTTCGAACATCTGTCCCTCCCGTTGGATTCGGCAAAGGGTATACCGAGGTCAGTCTTTCTGATAATCCGTCAAATCTCTGAGGACTTTCAAGCGGGGGCGAAAAATGTCCTATGTGAACATGGTCCGAATGTTTGTCCGTGTCTACGAATTGGGCAGTATGTCGGCCGCCGCCCGCGATCAGCGCACCTCGCCCGCGGTCGCCTCGGGGCGGATCAGCGAGCTCGAGAAGCATCTCGGTGTGCGGTTGTTCAACCGCACCACGCGCAAGCTGCAACCCACCGAGAACGGCCGGCTGTTCTATGAGGGCGCGCTGGGCATCCTGCAAGCGATCCAGGACGCCGAGGCCGCGGTGGCCGACGCCACGCAGAACCCGCGCGGCGTGCTGTTCGTGGGGGCGCCCCTGGGCGTGGGGCGGCGGTTCCTGGGGCCCTATGTGCCCACGTTCAAGGCCGCCTATCCGCAGATCGACCTGCGGCTGCGCCTGTCGGACCGGATCATCGATGTCACCGCCGAGGGGCTGGACGCGGTGCTGCACCTGGGAATGCCCGACGACAGCGGACTGAAGATGCGCGCCGTCGCCGATTGTCCCCGCGTGTTATGCGCCGCGCCCGCCTATATCGCCGCCCGCGGCAACCCCGAGGACGGCGCCGCACTGATCCGGGACCGTCACGACTGCCTGAACCTGCGCTATCCCGGCGCCAAGGAATTCCAGTGGACCTTGCAAACCCCGCAGGGGTTGCAGAAATTCGAGATCGTCGGCCCCTATGAATCCGACGACGGCGAGGTGCTGACCGATTGGGCGCTGTCGGGGCACGGGATCGTGCTGAAGCCCATCTTCGAGGTGGCCACGCATCTGCGATCCGGCGCGCTGGTGCCGGTGGCGCAGGCAACCCCTCCGCTGCCGGTGTCGCTGAGCCTGCTGACGCCGCACCGCCGCCTGCGCGACCCCAAGGTGCGGCTGTTCGCGGATTTCATCGTCAGCCGCATCCGCGCCGACATGGCCCGCCAGGTCGAAGGCCTGGACCTGCCGCAGGCCGCGCCGGTCTAGTCGCGCCCCGCGCAGGCGCGCAGATGCGCCATGCGGGCGTCGAATTCGGTCGCAAAGTCATGCGCGCGGGCAAAGGCCAGCCCGGCCTCGGCGTTGGCGATCAGGGCCTTGCGGTCGCGGTCCCAGGCGGCAATCCGCTGCGCCAGGTCCCGCACGCGCCCCATCGGGGCAACCGCGCCCGCACCCGCCTCGGCCGACAGGCGGGTCCACATGCGGTTCGCATACCCCACCAGCGCCAGGCCGCAGCCCATCGCCTCGAGATAGGTGCAGGACGGGTCGGCCTGCCGGTGACAGGACAGGAACACATCCGCCTGGGTGCGGCTGACCGGCACCAGCCCGGTTTCGAAATCCACCGGGCCGTGCAGGCGCACCCGGCCGTCGAATGCGGCCAGTCCGGCGGCGATCTGTTCCGCCAGCGAGCCGGCGCCGTAGATGTCCAGCGTCGCCGCCACGCCCAGCCCGTCCAGCGCGTGCATGACCGCCAACAGGTCCTGCGCACCCTTCATCGGCTCCAGCCGTCCCGAGTGGATCAACCGCAGCGGCGCGCCCGCGTGCAACCGTGCGGCCCGGGCGGCCATCTCGTCCGGGGTGGCCATCAACGCCGGCGTCATGCGGTTGTCGAGATACAGAATCGGCCGCGACACCGACCCGGCCAGGGCATCGAACGCGGGATAGCCGTTGAACTGCACCCCGGCGACCCGGCGCAGGCTGTCCGCCATGGCGCGGTCCTGGCGCACCAGCCTGATCGAACGCACCACGCGGCGCAGCGGGTTCAGCCCGCGGTCCAGCCAAAGCGTTCGCAGGCGGGTGTCCAGCGTGTATTCCAACCCTGAGACGACGGGCACCACCGCATCGCGGGCGGCGGCGGTCAGGCGCGGGAAATCTTGCAGGTCGGCGGAAATCAGCGCCAGCGCGGCGCCCTGAAACAGGGACGCGGGCACTGGCGCGCCCGCATCCAGCACCGTCAGGTCAAAGCCCAGATCCCCGGCCGCGTAATCGCGGCCAAAGGGAATGGACCCCGCGCCGCGCCACAGCACGCAGCGAACCCCGCCGGCCCATCCCGCGCGATGGGCCCGCATCCCGTCCACGAACTTCACATCCAGCCGATACCCTCCGGGGATATCCTGAACCGGGGCGGGGGCACAAAACAACAGGGTCTGGGGCATGATCGCTCCGATACGCGCCCCCTTTGCTAGTCCCCGCCGGCCGGCGGGGTCAAGCAATCAGCTGCCGCGATAGGTCGAATACCCATAGGGCGACAGCAGCAGCGGCACATGGTAATGCGCCTGAGGGTCGGCCATGCCAAAGCGGATCGGCACGATGTCCAGGAACAGCGGCGCCTCGCCCGCCTGCCCGCTGGCGCGCAGATAGTCGCCGGCGTGGAACACCAGCTCGTAACTGCCCGGGGCGAAGCGGTCCTGCGGCAGGATCGGCGCGTCGGTGCGCCCGTCGTCGTTGGTCGTCGTCTCGGCCAGCAGGCGGCGGGTTTCGCCCTCGATCGCAAAGAGCGCGATTCGCAACCCCTGGGCCGGGCAGCCGCGCGCGGTGTCCAGAACATGCGTCGTCAGATATCCGGCCATCGATTGGTTCCTTTTCATCAAGCTTGCGCCCCATTCTGCCCGGAAACGGCGCAATTGCCAGACCGCCTGCCGGACATAGGTCTTTTCGCGATAATTTGAAAAACGCGGCGATCTTTTGGGTTACGCTGAAACTCGAGCCTCGGAACCGGGGCCCAGGTGACTGCAAGGAAATGACCGTGATCGACGCCCCCCGCTATCCCCGAGACCTGATCGGCCATGGCCCGCGCGCGCCGCGCGCGCGGTGGCCCGGCGGCGCGCGCGTTGCGGTGTCCCTGGTGCTGAACTACGAAGAGGGCGGCGAGAACTGCCTGCTGCACGGCGATGCCCAGTCCGAGGCCTTCCTGTCCGACATCGCCGGCGCCGCGCCCTGGCCCGGGCAGCGGCACTGGAACATGGAATCGATCTATGACTATGGCGCGCGCGCCGGGTTCTGGCGGCTGCACGCGCTGTTTACCGGCCGCGCGCTGCCGCTGACGATCTACGGCGTCGCGACGGCGCTGGCGCGCAACCCCGAACAGGTGCGCGCGATGCAGGCGGCGGGTTGGGACATCGCCTCGCACGGGCTCAAATGGGTCGAGCACAAGGACATGCCCGAGGCCGAGGAACGCGCCCAGATCGCCGAGGCGATCCGCCTGCATACCGAGGTCACGGGCGAGGCCCCGCGCGGCTGGTATACCGGACGATGCAGCGTCAACACGGTGCGCCTGACGGCGGAAACCGGCGCGCTGGACTGGATCAGCGACACCTATGACGACGACCTGCCCTATTGGATCGAGGTCGGCGCCCGCGACCAGTTGGTCATTCCCTATACGCTGGAAGCCAACGACATGCGCTTTGCCACGGCGCCCGGCTGGGTCACGGGGCAGGATTTCGGCCAATACCTGATCGACGCCTTTGATGTGCTGCACGCCGAGGGCGGGCGCATGATGTCGATCGGCCTGCACAACCGGCTGATCGGCCGGCCGGGAAAGCTGGCGGGGCTGATCCGGTTCCTGGATCACGTCGCGGCAAAGGGCGGGGCCTGGTTCGCCACCCGCAGCGAGATCGCGGAATTCTGGGCCGCCAACCACCCCCACCAGCGGATCGAGCGCCCCTCGCGCATGGACCGCGACACCTTTGTCGCGCGCTTCGGCTCGATCTTCGAGCATTCGCCCTGGATCGCCGAACGCGCCTGGGCGCTGGAGCTGGGCCCTGCGCATGACACCGCGCTGGGCCTGCACAACGCGCTGGCACGGATGTTCCGTTCAGCCTCGGACGCGGAGCGCCTGGGCGTGCTGACCGCGCACCCGGACCTGGCGGGAAAGCTGGCGGCGGCAAAGCGTCTGACGGCGGAATCGACGCACGAGCAGGCCTCGGCCGGGCTGGACGCGCTGACCGACGCCGAGCGCGAAGCCTTTCAACGCCTGAATTCGGCCTATGTGGACAAGCACGGCTTTCCCTTCATCATCGCCGTGCGTGACAACACCAGGGCGAGCATCCTGGCGGCCTTTGAAACCCGCCTTGCCAACGACACCGAAACCGAGTTCGCCACCGCCTGCAAACAGGTGGAACGCATCGCCGAACTGCGCCTGATGGACCTGTTGCCGTGACCCAGTATTACGCCCCGACCGGCGGCCTGCCCCGTCAGACCGACCTGATGACCCAGCGCGCCGTCTTCACCGAGGCCTATGCGGTGATCCCGCGCGGCTGCTTCAGCGACATTGTCACCAGCCTGCTGCCCGGCTGGGATCGCACCCGGATGTGGCTGATCGCACGGCCGATGTCGGGCTTTTCCGAAACCTTTTCCCAATACGTGGTCGAGGTCCAGCCGGGCGGCGGGTCGCAAACCCCTGAGAACGACCCCCAGGCGCAATCCGTCCTGTTCCTGACCCACGGCGCGCTGACGCTGCGCATCGACGGTCAGGCGCACGGCCTCGAACCGGGGGGCTATGCCTATATCCCGGCGGGCGCGCGCTGGACGCTTGTCGCCACGGGCGACGAGGCTGCGCGCTTTCACTGGGTGCGCAAGATCTGGGAACCGGCCAGCGGGATCGACCGCCCCGAGGCCTTTGTGACCAACGAAACCCGTGTCGCCCCCGTCGCCATGCCCGACACCCAGGGACGCTGGGCCACGACCCGCTTCGTCGATCCCGCCGATATGCGCCACGACATGCATGTGAACATCGTCACGTTCCAGCCGGGGGGGCTGATCCCCTTTGAGGAAACGCATGTCATGGAGCACGGTCTCTATGTCCTGCAAGGCAAGGCCACCTACAAGCTGAACCGCGACTGGGTCGAGGTCGAGGCCGGCGATTTCATGTGGCTCAGGGCCTATTGCCCGCAAGCCTGCTACGCGGCGGGCGCCGAACCTTTCCGCTACCTGCTCTACAAGGACGTGAACCGCCACGCCCGACTGCGCGGCCCGTGGTCGAACCCGGGGAGCCCCCGATGACCCCGACCTTTCGCGCGACAGACCCATGCCGCACCTTGGCCGGGGGGTGGAAATCCCGCCGGCCGCGCCACGTCAAGACGACTTGCCCATGACGCGCACCGTTGCCCTCGAATCCCTGACGCCCGATGCTTTTGCGCCGTTTGGCGATGTGCTGGCCGCGACCGGTGACTTCCGCCTCATCAACGAAGGCCTGTGCCATCGCCACCACGACCGGGCGCGCCTGGACTTTGGCCCCGAGGGGCGCGCCGGGATCTCGATCTTCGACGCGGTGCCGCGCGCGCTGCCCTATGCGTTCACCCTGGTCGAACGGCACCCCGAGGGGTCGCAGGCCTTTGTGCCGATGCACGCCCATCCCTTTCTGGTGATCGTCGCCCCCGACGAGGGCGACCGCCCCGGCCGCCCCCGCGCCTTTGTCACCGACGGCACGCAGGCCATCAATTTTCACCGCGGCACCTGGCACGGGGTGCTGACCCCGCTGTCCGCGCCCGGACTTTTCGCGGTGATCGACCGCATCGGCACGACTGCGAACCTGCAGGAATACAACTTCGACACCCCGTGGGTGGTGACCGACCGATAGCGCCCCGAACTCGACGGGCGTCGGACCAGACCCGGGATCAACCCGGGCACCATTAACCGGACCGCGTCCACAGGGGAGGGACGCGGAGACGGCGCGAAAAAATATCAATCTCCCCCAGGGAAAGGAAACGAGAGAATGGCCACGTCAACCATCGGGACACCCGAACAGCTACGGGACCCGAATTATACGCCGCCACTGGGCACGGCGATTCCGCTGGGCATCCAGCATGTGCTGGCGATGTTCGTGTCGAACGTCACGCCCGCGATCATCGTCTGCGGCGCGGCCGGAATCGGCTTTGGGTCGGATCAAGGCGCGCTGGGCTTTCCGGACATGACCTACATGATCCAGATGTCGATGCTGTTCGCCGGCATCGCAACGCTTTTCCAGACCATCGGCTTTGGCCCGGTCGGCGCGCGCCTGCCAATCGTGCAGGGCACCTCGTTCGCCTTCATCCCGATCATGATCCCCGCCGTCGCCGGCGCGGGCGTGGGCGGGCTTGCCGGACTTCTGACCGGGGTCATGCTGGGTGGGGTCTTTCACTTCTGCCTGGGCTTCTTCATCGGCAAGATCCGCTTTGCCTTGCCGCCGCTGGTCACCGGCCTGATCGTCCTGATGATCGGCCTGGCGCTGGTGCGCGTGGGCATCCAGTATGCTGCGGGCGGCGTGCCGCTGATGGGCACCGACGCCTTTGGCAGCCTGGAAAAATGGACCCCGGCGCTGGTCGTGGTGGTCGTCACGCTGGCGGTCAAGTTCTTCATGCGCGGCTTTGCCGCCGTGGCCGCGGTGCTGATCGGCATCATCGCCGGGTATCTGGTCGCGATGGTGATGGGTCAGGTCAGCTTTGCGTCGATGGGCCGCGCGGGCTGGTTCACCGTGCCGACGCCGTTCCACTGGGGCTTTCACCTGGATTGGGCGATCGTGATCGGCATGTGCTTCATGGCGATCGTCTCGGCGATCGAGACCGTGGGCGACACCTCGGGGATCACCAAGGGCGGCGCGGGGCGTGAAGCCACCGACAAGGAAATCTCGGGCGCGACCTTTGCCGACGGCCTGGGCACCGCGGTGGCGGGCGTCTTCGGCGGTTTGCCGAACACCTCGTTCAGCCAGAACGTGGGCCTTGTCGCGATGACCGGCGTGATGAGCCGCCACGTCGTCACCTTTGGCGCGCTCTTCCTGATCGTCTGCGGCCTGATCCCCAAAGTCGGCGCCTTCATCAACACGGTGCCGATCAACGTGCTGGGCGGCGGCGTGATCGTCATGTTCGGCATGGTCTGCGCCTCGGGCGTGTCGATGCTGTCCGATGTCAACTGGAACCGCCGCAACATGGTGATCTTCGCCGTGTCGCTGTCGGTCGGCCTGGGCCTGCAACTGGAGCCCTCGGCGCTGCAACACGTCGGTCGCACGATGCAGATCCTGCTGACCTCGGGGCTGCTGCCGGCGGCCGGGATCGCCGTCATTCTGAACCTGGTCCTGCCCGAGCATCTCTCGGACGAGTCGATCGAGGAAGTGTCGGGCGGTCTGGCGGGCACCGATCGCGGCTGACCGTCGCGTTTGCGAATACCGGGGGGGCGGGCCACACCGGCCCGCCCCTTTTCGATGGGAGAAAGACAGCAATGACAACCACCTTGATCCGCAACGCCGATGTCGTCGTCACCATGGATGACCGACGGCGCGAACTGGCCGGGGCCTCGATCCTGGTGCGCGACGGCGCGATCGCCGCCATCGGGTCCGGCCTGGTCGCCCCTGAGGCCGAGATCATCGACGCCACCGGTTGCGTGGTGACGCCCGGGCTGGTGAACACCCATCATCACCTGTATCAGACCCTGACCCGCGCCGTGCCCGGCGGGCAGGACGCGCTGCTCTTTGGCTGGTTGAAGACGCTCTATCCCATCTGGGCGCGCTACACGCCCGAGGACATGCGGATCTCGACCCAGCTGGGCCTGGCCGAACTGGCGCTGTCGGGATGCACGATGTCCTCGGACCATCTCTATCTCTTTCCCAACGGCGCGCGCCTGGACGACACGATCCACGCCGCCGCCGATGTGGGCCTGCGCTTTCACGCCACACGCGGCGCCATGTCGATCGGCGAATCCAAGGGGGGGCTGCCGCCCGATTCGGTGGTCGAGGACGAGGCCGCCATCCTGGACGACTGCATCCGCGTGGTGGACGCCTTTCACGATCCCCGCCCCGCGGCCATGGTTCGCGTCGCGCTGGCCCCCTGTTCGCCGTTTTCCGTCAGCCGCGAGTTGATGCGCGACGCGGCGCTGCTGGCGCGCGACAAGGGCGTCATGCTGCACACCCATCTGGCCGAAAACGACGAGGATATCGCCTATTCCCTGGCGCAGTTCGGCTGCCGCCCCGGCCAGTATGCCGAGGACCTCGGCTGGACCGGAGCGGATGTCTGGCACGCCCATTGCGTCAAGCTGGACGACGCCGAGATCCACCTGTTCGCCCGGTCGCTGACCGGCGTGGCGCATTGCCCCTGCTCGAACTGCCGGCTGGGAAGCGGCATCGCCCCGGTCCGGCCGATGCGCGACGCGGGCGTGCGCGTCGGGCTGGGCGTGGACGGGTCCGCCAGCAACGACGCCGGCGACCTGATGGCCGAGGCGCGCCAGGCGATGCTGTTGCAGCGCGTGGCCCGGGGCGCAGACGCCATGAGCGCGCGCGAGGCGCTGGAAATCGCCACTCTGGGCGGCGCGACGGTTCTGGGGCGCGCGGGCGAGCTGGGCTCGGTGGAAGCCGGCAAGCGCGCGGATCTGGCGATCTGGGACCTGCGCGGCCTGCAGTCCGCGGGCAGTTGGGACCCGATCGCGGCGCTGGTGCTGTGCGGACCGCATCGCGTGCGCCATCTGCTGGTCGAGGGGCGGCAGGTGGTGCGCGACGGGCGATTGACGGGCCTGGACGCGGATCACCTGGCCGCGCGCGCGCGCCAGGCGACGGCGCGGCTGATGGGCTGACGGGAAACGGGCCCGCGCGGGGCCCGTTCCCGATCCCTGCCGCCGGGCTCAACGGCGGGTGATGCGCCCGTCGGTATAGGGCGCGTAGGGCTGGTTGGCCGCCAGATATTCGGCCACCACATCCGCCAGATCGGGACCGAAATCATAGGCATTCATCGCGTCGTCGCGGAACATCGCGTAGCCGTCGCCGCCCCGGCGCATGAAGTCGTTCGTCACTACGCCATAGACCACCGCCGGGTCGATGGGCGCCCAGGCCCCGTCCCGCATGACCATCACGTCGCTGACCCGGCTGCCGGCCTCGGCATTGGGGTCAAAGGTGTAGTGCAGCCCCGCCACCTGCGCGAAGCGGCCCGCGCCGTCCGCCAACTGGCTGACGCCGTTCTCCAGCGCCGCGACGACCTGAGCGCCGTTCAGCTGAAAGGTGGCCAGCGTGTTCTGGAACGGCAGCACCGCCAGCACCTCGCCCATGGTGATCGTGCCCTCGTCGATCGAAGCCCGCAACCCGCCGCCGTTCTGGATGGCGATGGTCACGCCCTGATCCGCGACGCGGGCCAGCATCGCGTCGGCCACCAGGTTGCCCATCGAGCATTCCATCTGCCGGCAGACCGTGCGGTCGCCCTCGATGGCGGCGGTGGCCTCGGACACGGGGCGGTTGCGGGTTTCCTCGAGAGGGCCGGCCAACTCGCTGACCCAGGCGGCAATCGTCGGATCGGGGGTCACCTCGGCGTTGATCTCGATCGCGTCACCCGAGGCGAAGATCAGATTGTTCTGTTCATCGAGATCCAGCACCAGGTGACCCAGATAGCGGCTATAGGCCCCCGCCGTGACGACCGGCACCATGCCGCCGGCCTCGGAATCGACCCAGGTCGGATAGGGCCCCTCGCGCGCGGGGTCCGAGGCGGACAGATAGGTGTGGCTGTGCCCGCCCACCACGGCGGCCAGCCCCGGCACCTGCGCGGCAATGCGCTGGTCGGCGGTGTAGCCGGTGTGCGTCAGCGCGATGATCGGCGCCGCGCCCTGCTCTTGCAACTGCGCCACGGCAGCGCGCAGCGCGTCGATTTCATTGCCGAAGCCGATGGTCGGCCCGGGCGACGAGGTTTCCCCCGAATCCGCCGCCAGCACGGACACCACGCCGACATGCAGCCCGCCGGTTTCCACGATGGCCCAGGGCGCGATACGGCCCGCCAGCAGGTTGTTCTGCGAGGCGTCGATATTGGCCGAGATGATCGGGAAGCTGACGGTATCGAGGAACAGCGCCAGCCCCTCGGGGCCGTTGTCGAATTCGTGGTTGCCCACCGCCATCACATCGACGCCGATCCGCTCCAGCAGCTCGGCTTCGACGCGGCCGCCATAGGTGGTATAGAACAGCGACCCCTGGCTGTCGTCGCCGGCATCGAGCACCAGCACCGGGTGGCCCTCGGCCTCGATGGCGCCGCGCATCTGCGAGATCAGCGCATAAAGCCGCGCCGCGCCGCCATAACAGCGGCCCTCGGCCTCGTCGCCGGCCGAGCAAGTCGAATTGAACCGGTTGATCGATTCGATGCGGCTGTGGAAATCGTTGAAATGCAGGATATGAAGTTCGGTATCCGCGAGGCCCGGCAAGGCACTGGCCGCGACCAGCGCCGAGGAGCCCAGAAGGGTCCGAAGCTGAGGCGAAAAGGTCATTGGAATCCCCTGTGTGTTTTTGTCCCCAAGGTCAAAGATTGCGCGCGGCGCCGGCCCGAGTCAAAGGCTCAGTTGCGGGATCGCATCCCGTCGTGACACGACGATGACCCCGCGCGGCCCGCAACGCCCATTGACCGGGCGCCCCGCTTTGGGCATGAGCAAGCCATGCTGATATTCAAGATCTTCCGCCGCCCGGAATGGGACGCGCTTGTCACCCGGGGCCACACCGCGGGCGCCCCCATCGATCTGGCGGACGGCTATATCCACCTTTCGACCGCGCAACAGGTGGCCGAAACCGCCGCACGGCATTTTGCCGGGGTCAGCGACCTGGTTCTGGTCGCCGTCGATCCCGACCGGCTGGGACCGGCGCTGCGATGGGAGCCCTCGCGCGGGGGGGCGCTGTTCCCACATCTCTATCGTGAGATGACCCTGGCGGATGTCGTCTGGGACAAGTCCCTGCCACTGGGCGCGGCCGGCCATATCTTCCCCGAAGGGGTGATCTGATGATCGAATCGCTGGGCCTGTGGGCCATGCACCGGATCGACCCCGAAACCGGGCACGGTCTGGCGCTGAAGGCCTTGAACGCGGGTCTGGTGCCCCTGGCGGGCACGATCACCTCGGTCCGGCTGCGCACCGAGATCGCCGGCCTGCAACTGCCGAACCCGGTGGGTTTGGCGGCCGGGTTCGACAAGAATGCGATCGCGCTGGCCCCCCTGGCCCGCGCCGGCTTCGGCTTTGTCGAGGTGGGCGCCGCGACCCCGCGCCCGCAGGCGGGCAACCCCCGCCCCCGCCTGTTCCGCCTGACCGAGGACCGCGCCGTCATCAACCGCTTCGGCTTCAACAACGACGGGGCGCAGGCCATCGCCCAGCGTCTGGCGCGCCGCCCCGACGGGCCGGTGGTCGGATTGAACCTGGGCGCCAACAAGGACAGCGCCGACCGCGCGGCGGATTTCGCGCAGGTGCTGCGAACCTGTGGCCCGCATGTCGATTTCGTCACGGTCAACGTATCCTCGCCCAACACCGAAAAGCTGCGCGACCTGCAAGGGCCGGCGGCGCTGTCGGCCTTGCTGGCCGGCGTGATGCAGGCCCGCGCCGAGCTGGAGCGCGCCATCCCCGTGTTCCTGAAGATCGCGCCCGATCTCGATCCCGAGGGACTGGCCGGCATCGCCGAGGTTGCGCGCACCAGCCGGCTGGACGCGATCATCGCCACCAACACGACCCTGTCGCGCGACGGGCTGACCAGCCGCCACAAGGGCGAGGCCGGCGGTCTGTCCGGCGCGCCCCTGTTCGAGAAATCGACCCGGGTGCTGGCGCAGCTTTCGCGCCTGACCGGCGGGCAGATCCCGCTGATCGGGGTCGGCGGCATCGATTCGGCCGAAGCCGCCTATGCCAAGATCCGCGCCGGGGCGAGCGCGGTGCAGCTCTATTCCGCGCTGGTCTACCAGGGCTTTTCGCTGGTCGGCCAGGTGGCGCGCGGGCTTGAGACCTTGCTCACGCGCGACGGGTTCGCCACGATCGCGGACGCCGTCGGAACCGGGAGGGATCAATGGCTGTAACCACCGACACGTTGGAAATCTGGCACAATCCGCGCTGTTCGAAATCGCGCCAGGCGCTGGCCTATCTTGCCGAACGGGGGCTGACGCCCCGGGTGCGGCTGTATCTTCAGGACCAGCCCGATGCCGGGGAAATCCGCGCGATGCTGGCCGCGCTGGGCTTGCCGGCGGCGGACCTGCTGCGCAAGGACGGCGCGGCGCTGAAAGCGGAACCCGAGGACGCGATCATCGCGGCCATGGTGGCGGACAGCGCACTGATCGAACGCCCGGTCATCCGCCGCGGCGGCGCGGCGGTCATCGGCCGCCCGACCGAGGCCATCGACCGGCTGCTCTAACCCGCCCGGCCGACCGCGCGAATCGCAAAGACGCACCCGTCCGAGGGCAGCTCGGGCACGGTGGCGCAAAGGCCCCGCGCCACCTGCCAGGCCGCCAGGACCTTGGGCACGTAGTCGCGTGTTTCGGCAAAGGGAGGCACACCGCCCGACCGCCGGACGGCGCCCTCGCCAGCGTTGTAGCCGGCCAGCGCCAGCACCACGTCGCCATCGAATTCGCCCATCAGCCAATCCAGATAGGCCACCCCGCCCTGGATGTTCTGCGCCGGATCGAGCGCGTTCTCGACCCCAAAGCGATCCGCCGTGGCCGGGATCAACTGCATCAACCCCTGCGCCCCGGCGTGGCTGACCGCCCCGGGCCGCCCGGCGCTTTCAACCGCGATGACGGCCAGCGCCAAGGCCGGCGACACCTGCGTGCCGATCGTGGCGCGCAGGATGTCGCTGCCGTGCGCGGCGGCGATGTCTTGCAGGTGTTGCACGCTGGGCTGGGGCACCTGCGCCCCCTCAGGCGCGTTGACCAGCGCCGCCATGGCCGCCAGATAGCGACCCGGCGCGGGCTCGGCCCCCGGGGGGACATGATCCCAGAACCAGCCGAACCGCGAACCGGCGACCGCGCCGCCCGGGGCGGCCTCAGGCTGCGCCGGGGTCTGCGCCACGGGCTGCGGGCCGGGCGGGGCGATCCGGCGCGCCTGTTCCTGGGGGTCGATCTGCACGGTGATCCGCGTGCGCCCGTCCATCGGCGCCACGCCGATCCGGCGCGCCGCGAAATCCTGCGCCGCGGCAGGCGGCACAAGACAGGCCACCCCCATCAGGGCGACCAGGATCGCGGCGATTCGTCTGGGCAAGCTGCTCGGCATGGCCCCTCGTGTTTTGGACACCCTGCCAGAAAACCGCCCCTCGCGCAAACCCGCGCCTGAGGGGCGCTGCGAATCCCCTCCAGCCCCGAGGCCCGGGACCCGATTCTCGGCGCCCCGCGCGCAGCCGGGCCCTTCCCGGTCCCAATGCCGCATCAGGAACAAAGGACCCGCCGCAGCGCGACTGTCCACGCCCTGCGATCAAGTCGCGCAAAGACCTTTGGCTCGCCAGATTTCCGCCACATTCCGCCAAGGTCCTGCCGCGGTCTGGGGCGAAAACGTCCCTGTCGAAACGAGGACCGGGCCCAAACCCCATCAACCTTCCGCTTCTCGTGACGACACAAGCAATGAATGTATCGTTACCGAACCTGGAGAGCACAACCATGACCATCTTCTCGAACATCAAAGCCTTTGCCGCCAACGAATCGGGCGCCGTCACCGTTGACTGGGTGGTGCTGACCGCCGCCATCGTCGGCCTGGGCCTGGCCGTGATCTCGTCGGTGCGCACCGGCGTCGGCGATCTGGCGACCGACATCTCGACCTCGCTGTCGGGTGCGACCGTTGCGACGCTGGGCGAACTGGGCGTGAACCAGTAATCCGCCCGACACAGACCTGACCGAACTGGCCGCCCGAAAGGGCGGCCTTTTCGATTCCCGGCGCTGGCATGTGACGCCAGGGCCCCGCGCCGACTCGCCCTTCGACACCCGGGACGCGACGCAGCACCTTTCGTGGCTCTAAGGAGCCCCGGTTTCGAGCGCGGCAACAGTCTTGGGCCCGCGCGTCAAATCACCCAAGGTCGCGAAACAATTCACGAAAAGATACCTGGTTTGCCCTGAAATCGCCTGATTGCGCCCATCGACCCGCCGTGAATCAGGGCGATAACGAAGATGCCGGAACGGAGAGCGGTTCAACCCCCCTCAACCACGCGTTCGAAGTTCGGGCATCAGTAGCAGTAACCATCATCCTGGAGATACAAGTATGACCCTCTTCTCGAACATCAAAGCCTTTGCCGCCAACGAATCGGGCGCCGTCACCGTTGACTGGGTGGTGCTGACCGCCGCCATCGTCGGCCTGGGCCTGGCCGTGATCTCGTCGGTGCGCACCGGCGTCGGCGATCTGGCGACCGACATCTCGACCTCGCTGTCGGGTGCGACCGTCGCGACGCTGGGCGAACTGGGCGTGAACCAGTAATCCATCGGATTTCTTGGCCCTGACACGGGCCTGGCGGACCGCATCCCCCGATGCGGTCCGTTTCGTTCCGACGGCCACATCTTTCCCATGGTCGCGCCACGATCCTGCCCAAATCGCCCGGCAGGATCATGCGGTCAGACCCGCGTCACCGCGGGTGCATTCAAAGCAACCGAGAAAACCGCACAGGAGTTTGCCATGCGCGCAGTTCAGATCGGAGTCCTCGGCATCGGCCTGGCGCTGGCTGGTTTCGGCGTCTACATGGCGCAGAATTACGTCGCGCAGACGCGCAGCGCCCTGGCTGTCGTGCAAGCACGCAACGCCGCCGCGCCCGGCGCCATTGCCACCGTCAACGTGATGGTCACCACGCGCCCCATGCGCTACGGCGAGCCGATCCGCGCCGAAGACGTGCGAAGCGTCGCCTGGCCCGCGAACGCGGTGCCGCCAGGCGTGTTCAACAGCATGGATGACGTGGTTCCCGATCCTGACCGCCCGCGCGTGGCGCTGCGCGCGATGGAGCCGATGGAACCGCTTCTGGCGGTCAAGGTCAGCGAACCCGGCCAGCCCGCGGGCATCACCGCGATCCTGACCCCGGGGATGCGCGCCTTTACCATCCGCGTGGACCAGAACAGCGGGATCTCGGGAACGCTGCGCCCCTCGGACACGGTCGATATCTATTGGACCGGCCGTGGCGCCCAAGACGGCGAGGTCACGCGCCTTTTGTCCAGCGGCGTGAAGATCATCGCGCTGGACGAGAACGGCGATCAGGACCGCACCTTCAACGGCATTCCGCGCTCGGTCACGGTCGAGGCCGCGCCCGAGATGATCGCTTCGCTGGCACAGGGCCAGTCCACGGGACGGCTGTCACTTTCCCTGGTCGGCCTGGACGACACCACGGCGACCAGCCAGATTCAGGTGGACAGCCGCAGCCTGCTGGGCATGGAAACCCGGGCCGCGGCACCGGTCGAACGCTGCACGGTGCGCACCCGCCGCGGGTCCGAGGTGGTCATGATCGAGATCCCCTGCACCAACTGACGCGGCAATTGCGCCACAGGGAAGGCCCCCAGATATGGGGGCTTTCGCATGGGCGAACCGCGACACCTCGGTGCGGGGACGGACAACAACGCGAAAAACGCGCCGCAATCAATTGATTCTTGCATAAAAAACCGGATTCAAGCATTCTAGCCCCGACCGGTGCGCAAGATGCTGGCATCCTGAGGTGATCGAGAGGCAGGATCACATGACCGTTAAGAGTAGTTTCGCGCCGTCTCTGGCGCTGGCCCTTGCAGGCCTGGCAACCCCATTGCTGATGGCGGGTGGCGCCCATGCGCAGACCCTGCGCGTGGCCTCGACCAGCATTCGCGATACGCTGAGCGTGGCGATGAACCGCGCGGTGGTCGTCGATTCCGATACGCCCTTTGTCGAGCTGTCGATCGCCAACCCGGGAATCGCCGACATTTCCACCCTGTCCGATCGGTCGATCTATGTGCTGGGCAAGGCGCCCGGGCGCACGACATTGACCATCCTGGGTGCGAATGGCGAACTGATCGCCAACGTCGAAGTGCAGGTCACCCCCGATGTCGCGGAATTCCGCGAACGGCTGCGGCAGATCCTGCCGTCGGAAAACATCGAGGTGCGCACCGCCAACGACGGCATCGTGATGTCGGGTGTCGTGACCTCGGCAGCACGGATGGACGCGGCGCTGCAACTGGCCGAACGCTATGCGCCGGGCCGGGTGTCGAATCTGATGAGCGTCGGCGGCAGCCAGCAGGTCATGTTGCAGGTGCGCTTCTCCGAGGTGCAGCGGACCGCGGCACAGAACCTCGCGGCGAGCCTTGCCGTCGGTGGTGGTGGCAACGTCCTGGGCAGCGGCGCCTTCAGCACCGCGACCGCCGCGACCGCGGCGCTGGGCGGCTCGGTCTCGCCCTCGGGCGCGGACCGTCAGGGTGTGTTGTCCGGCGGCTTCACCATCGGCAGCGTGCAGTTCCAGGTGATGCTCGAGGCGCTGGAATCGAACGGTCTGGCGCGGACCCTGTCCGAACCCAGCCTCACCGCCCTGTCCGGCCAGGAGGCCCACTTCCTGGCGGGCGGCGAAATTCCCGTGCCGGTCGTCGGCAGCTCGGGCTCGGTCAGCATCGATTACCGGTCGTTTGGTGTCGAACTGACCTTTACCCCGGTCGTCGGCAATGACAGCCAGATCAACCTGACGATGGATGCGAGCGTATCCAGCCTGGATGCCGCGAACGGCGTCAGCACGGGCGGCGTGACAGTGCCCGCCTTCCGGCGGCGGCAGACCTCGACCACGGTCGAACTGCACGATGGCGAAAGCTTCGCCATCGCCGGCCTGTTGCAGGACGATTTCCAGGGCAACATCGACCAGGTGCCATGGCTGGGCGACCTGCCGGTGCTGGGCGCGCTGTTCCGCAGCACCAATTATCAGCGCAATCAAAGCGAACTGATGATTTTCGTCACCGCGCATCTGGTGACACCGACCCGCAGCGATGCGCTGATCCTGCCGACCGACCGGATCCGCCCGCCGTCCGAGCGCGACCTGTTCCTCAACGGGCGCATGTCCGGCGCAAGCGGTGGCGCGGGCGAGGTCGCGCGGCAGGACTTCCGCGGCGGCTACGGCTATGTGATGGAGTAACGCGATGCAGATTTCCCGCAGAGCCCTGATGCTGGGGATGGTCGGCGCGCCGCTGGCCGCCTGTAGCACCGCCGAACTGGGGTCGCATATCGACGAGGGCGGCTTCGGCAACCCGACCGCGCACAATCTTTTGTTGCAGACCGGGCAGTTGCCCTTCGCCATCGACCTGGCGCAGCGGTTCAACGCCGAAGTTCCGAACACTGTCACCTTCGATTTCGACAGCGCGCGGCTGGACGGTCAGGCGCAAGCCATCCTGCGCGTTCAGGCCCGTTGGATTCGCCACTTCCCCGAAGTGACCTTCCGTGTCTACGGCAACGCCGATCTGGTCGGTTCGTCCGCCTACAACCAGCGGCTGGGGATGCGGCGCGCCCGTGCGGTTGTCGCCTATCTGGTGCGCCAGGGCATCAGCCGCCGCCGGCTGGAGGCCGTCATTTCCAACGGCGAGACGCAGCCCCTGGTCCAGACCCAGGACCGCGAGCGGCAGAACCGCCGCGCGGTGACCGAGGTGTCCGGTTTCCTGCAAGACCACCCGCATATCATCAACGGCGAATACCTCGAGATCGTGCACCGCGAGTATGTTGACAGTGCCACCGCTTCAACCGGCCGACGCAGCTCGGGCGGTTCCCTCTGACCCCGACGAAGACCCCCCGCCAGATACCTCGCCTGGCAGGCCAGACGGCGCCCCGCTCACCCAAGGCGGGGCGTTCGTTTTTGTGACAGCTGGCCTGACAATTACGATTTTTTAGCCCCATTATCGCCAAGATTGTCCCCGAAATTGAATGCATCCCGAATCCGGAGAGGCCCGGATTGATCGGTTATCGGATGCCATCGCCCGTCGAACGCGGGCACGGAGGACCAAAACGATGTCGAGCGCAGCCGCCACCAAACACAATGCGCCCATTCGGGCCTGCACCGTTTCGCGCGATGTTCAGAACTTCGACCTGTTGATCGAGGACATGGAACTGGAACTCGGGGAAAGCTGGGGTGACCTGACCTTTCCCAGTGCCCTGAAATTCCTGGACCAACCCGACGCCAAGTCGCTGGAATTCCTCGCGATCGCCCTCGATGACGAGGACGAGACCAACCTCGCCATGGTCGAGGCGGTGATCCAGCGCGCGACCACGCTGGGCGTGCGGATCCTGCTGATCGCCGAGGAACTGGGGCCGATCGCGCTGCACCGCCTGCTGCGCCTGGGCGCCAGCGATTTCGTGCCCTACCCGCTGCCCGAAGGCGCGCTGCACGATGCCATCCAACGCCTGCGCCAGCCGGTGGCCGATGTGATGGCCATGCCCGGCAACGCCGGTTCGCGCAAGATGGCCGCGCCGAATCAGACCAGCGGCACGGTCTATGCCGTGCAGTCGCTGGCCGGCGGTTCGGGCGCGACGACCTTTGCCGTCAATCTGGCGTGGGAAATCGCCAACTCGGGCAAGGCCGCGCCGCGTGTCTGCATGCTGGATTTCGACCTGCAAACCGGCTCGATCGCGACCTATCTGGACCTCGCGCGCACGGAAAAGGTCTATGAACTGCTGTCGAACACGGCCGTGATGGATCGCGACTTCTTCATGAACACGTTGCAGACCTTCAACGACAAGCTGAAGGTGCTGACGGCCGCCGCCGACATGCTGCCGCTGGACATGATCTCGCCCGACGATATCGAACGGGTGATCGCCATGGCGCGCGCGAACTTCGACATCGTCGTGATCGACATGCCGGGCACCGTGGTGCAATGGACCGAAACCGTCCTGAACGAGGCCGATGTCTATTTCGCGACGATGGAACTGGACATGCGCTCTGCGCAGAATGCCCTGCGCCTGATTCGCGCCCTCAAGGCCGAGGACCTGCCCCTGTCCAAGCTGCGCTATGTGCTGAACCGCGCGCCCAAATTCACCGACCTGTCGGGCAAGGCGCGGGCCAAGCGGCTGGCCGAAAGCCTGGATATCGAATTCGAGGTGATGCTGCCGGACGGCACCACGCAAGTGACCCACGCCAACGATCACGGCCTGCCCCTGGCCGAGATCGCGCCGAAGAGCCCCTTGCTCAAGGAAATCCGCAAGGTCGCGCAATCCATCGTCGAAGCGAACCGCGACGAAAATCGCGCCGCCGCCTGAGGAGAGGGATCATGTTCTCGCGCTATCGCAAGGATACCACCACGCCGGCCAGCACGACGCCCGAATCGCGCGCGGTTCCGGTGCACGAAATGGCCCGTGTGACGCCGTCGTCGCTGGCGACCGCCCCGGTGCCCGCGGCCCCGCCGCCGCGCGCCAGCTTCAAGGCGCAGCCCACCGCGCCGATCGCCGCCCTTGCGGCCGCGAACGACAAGGACCGCCGCCGCCGGCAGCGCATCCTCGAGGTGAAGTCCGAGCTGCACACCCGGTTGCTGGACAACCTGAACCTCGCCGCGCTGGACAACGCCTCGGAAGCCGAACTGCGCGCCGAAATTGCCGCCATCGCCGCCGAGGCGCTGAGCGACATCAACTTTGCGCTGACCAGCGAGGAACGGCTGGCCCTGAACCAGGACCTCTATTTCGAGGTGCGCGGCCTGGGCCCGCTGGAGCCCCTGCTCAAGGACGACACCGTCAACGATATTCTGGTCAACGGCCCCAACCGGGTGTTCATCGAACGCTCGGGCAAGCTGGAGCTGACCGACGTCACCTTCAAGGACGAACGCCACCTGCTGCGGATCATCGACAAGATCGTGTCCGCCGTGGGCCGGCGCGTGGATGAATCGAACCCCTATGTGGACGCCCGTCTGGCTGACGGCTCGCGTTTCAACGCGATGGTTCCGCCGGTCGCGGTGGACGGCTCGCTGGTGTCGATCCGCAAATTCAAGAAGGAAAAGCTGGGCATCAACGACCTGGTGGCCTTTGGCGCCTTTTCCGAAGAGATGGCGATGTATCTGGAGGCCGCGGTGGCAACCCGGCTCAACGTCATCGTCTCGGGCGGGACGGGTTCGGGCAAGACGACCACGCTGAACGCGCTGTCGTCGTTCATCGAGAACTCGGAACGCATCCTGACGATCGAGGACACCGCGGAACTTCAGCTTCAGCAGGTCCATGTCGGCCGGATGGAAAGCCGACCCGCCAACGTCGAGGGCAAGGGCGCCGTCACCCAGCGCGACTGCCTCAGGAACGCGCTCAGGATGCGCCCCGACCGCATCATCGTCGGCGAGACGCGCGGCGAGGAAGTCATCGACATGTTGCAGGCCATGAACACCGGTCACGACGGTTCGATGACGACGATCCACGCCAACAGCGCCCGCGACGGCATCAGCCGGCTTGAGAACATGGTGGCGATGGCGGGCATCGAGATGCCGCTGAAAGCCGTGCGCAGCCAGATCGCCTCGGCGGTCAACCTGATCGTGCAGGTCAGCCGCCTTACGGACGGCTCGCGCCGCATGGTCTCGATCACAGAAGTGACCGGGATGGAGGGCGAGATCATCACCATGCAGGAGGTGTTCCGCTTCGAGCGCACCGGCCTGGAACCCAATGGCAAGATCCTGGGCCATTTTACCGGCGCGGGCATCCGTTCGCATTATTCCGAGCGGTTCCGCCGCTGGGGCTATGACCTGCCCTCCAGCATCTACGACGTTGTTCAGCAAAGGTAAGCGCCATGCAGATCGACCCGACATTCCTGATCTACGGCGCCATCTTCGGCGGCATTCTGCTGCTGGTCGAGGCCCTCTACATGATGGTCTTCGGCCGCTCCATCCGGCTGGGAAGCCGCCTGAACCGCCGCATGGAAATGCTGGAAGGCGACACCAACCGCTCAGAGGTGATGGACCGTCTGCGCAAGGAGGCGACGCAGCACAGCAAGACGGCCACCCTGCCCTTCTATTCGCTGCTGGCCGAAAAGGCCGAGAAGGGCAAGATCGCCTTTTCGCCGATCGCGCTGATCGGCGTGATGGTCGTGCTGGCCGGTGTCGCCTTTGTCGCCCTCTCGCTGTTCACCGGCGCGCCCCTTGCGCTGAAGATCGGCGTCTCGGCGGCGATGGGCATCGGCGGCGTGTGGTTCTGGGTCGGCAACAAGGCCAAGAAACGCCTCTCGATGATCGAGGAACAGCTGCCCGACGCCATCGACCTGATCGTGCGCGGCCTGCGCGTGGGGCATCCGTTCGTGCACGCGCTTTCGGCCGCCTCTCGCGAAATCCCCGATCCGCTGGGCACGGAACTGGGTCTGATCGCCGACGAGGCCTCGTATGGTCGCGAGATGGGCGAGGCCCTGTTCGCCTTTGCCGAGCGCATGGACATGCAGGACCTGCGGTTCCTGGCGGTGGCGGTGACGATCCAGGCCCAGTCGGGCGGCAACCTGGCCGAGATTCTCGATGGGCTCAGCAAGGTCGTGCGCGCCCGTTTCAAGCTGTTCCGCCGGGTCCGCGCCATCACCGCCGAGGCAAAGTGGTCGGGCATGTTCCTGTCCGGCTTTCCGATCGCGGCGATGCTGATGATCAGCATGGTCAAGCCCGACTATTACGACGAGGTCAAGGGAACCGCCCTGTTCATCCCCGTCGCCCTGGTGGTGTGCATCTTCCTGGTCATCAACGTCCTGTACATGCGCAAGATGGTCAACATTCAGGTTTGAGGATCCGGTGACATGAGTAACTCGCTTCTTTCCACACTCGTCTCCCCGCCGGGCATCATCGCGCTGCTGGTCGCCGTCGGCGTCACGCTGACCCTGTGGATGATGACCAGCGCCAAGGATACGAAACCCGATCCGCTGGCCAAGCTCAAGGAACAGTCGCGCCGCGCCGGCGCGCACGAATCCGGCCGGCTGTCGAAGCGCGTGGCGCAGTCCTCGGCCATGGCCAAGCGTCTGGAAAAGTTCAAGGCGCTGCTGGAACCGGCCGACGCGGCCGAAATGGGCGAGGCCCGCCTGCGCATGATTCAGGCGGGCTATCACGGGCGCAACGCGGTGCGCGATTATCACGCGGCCAAATTCATTGGCGGTGTCGGCGGCCTGTTCCTGGGGCTGGTCTACATGCTGATCCTGCCCCCGGGGGACGGCGCGGCGATCTGGGCCACGGCAATGCCGGTTCTGGTGCCGACGCTGGTCGGCTACTACCTGCCGATCTACTGGGTCAACAAGCGCCAGGGCGAGCGTCAGTCGCAGATCACCCGCGGCTTTCCCGATGCGCTGGACATGCTGCTGATCTGCACCGAGGCCGGTCAATCCATGGACCAGTCCATCGCCCGCGTCTCCAAGGAGTTGCGCGCCGGCTACCCGGCCCTGTCCGAGGAATTCGACACCGTGTCGCATCAGATCAAGGCGGGCATGGACCGGCTCGAAGTGTTGAAGGACATGGGCGTGCGCTGCGGCAACAACGACATCAAATCCTTTGTCACGGTGCTGATCCAGTCGGCCACCTACGGCACCTCGGTCGCCGAGGCGCTGCGTGTCTATGCCGGGGAAATGCGTGACAAGCGCGTGATGCTGGCGGAAGAGAAGGCGAACGTCTTGCCGACCAAGCTGACACTGGGCACTATGCTGTTCACGGTGCCGCCGCTGCTGATCATCCTGATCGGGCCGTCGGTCTATGGTGTGATGGAAATGCTCAACACGGCTGACTTCGGCCTATGATGAAATGGATCGGGATGGCGGCGCTGATGGCGCTGTCGGCCTGTCAGAGCAGCGGCGCGTTCTCGCCGGACGGCTTGCCCGGTCGCGCCGTCAGCCCGTCCGAGGATGTCGATGGCCTGATCGTCGGTCACCGGCTGATGGAGGGCGGCGAATACGAGCTGGCACTCAGGGCCTATTACCGTTCGATCGCCGAACGTGGGCCGACCGTCGATGCCCTGTCCGCCATCGGCTCGGCCAACCTCAGGCTGGGCAGGCTGGGGCAGGCCGAACAGATGCTGAACAGGGCAATCGAATTCGACCCCGAATTCGTTCCGGCGATCAACAATCTGGGCGTCGTGATGGTCGAACGGCAAGAATGGAGCCAGGCCGCCCATCTGTTCCGCACCGCCTTTGCGCTGGACAGCGGACGCTCTGAAGAAATCCGCCAAAACCTCAGGCTTGCTCTCGCAAATCTGGGGAATCCGGGCTATAGTGCCGAAAACAACAACGATAATTTCGCTCTGGTGCGGCGCGGGAACGGTCGGTTCCTCCTTCTCGCAACGCCGTGAGCGGCGAGCAGTGAAGGACGGGACATGGCCAAGGTGTGGATAGCACCGGTGTGCCTGGCAGGGCTTGCCCTGCTGGGTGGGTGTGGCGAATCGATGCGGGCCCAGACGGCGCGCGCGATCGACAGCGTTGCCGCAATCGACCAGGAAAACATGGCCGAGATGATGCTGGCCGTGGCCGATCCGCGGGAATCGATCCAGTATTTCTCGCAGCAATCGCAGGCCCATCCCGACCAGGTGATCTTTTCGCGCGGGCTGGCAAAGTCGCTCATGCGCGCCGGCCAGGCCGAACAGGCGATCCCCGTCTGGCAGCGGGTGCTGGAACATCCCGATGCGACGACCGACGACCGTGTCGATCTGGCCGAGGCCTATATCCGCAACAACGACTGGGCCCAGGCCGAGGCGACGCTCAACACCGTGCCGCCGACCTATGAGACCTTCAACCGTTACCGTCTCGAGGCGATGGTCGCTGACAGCCGCCAGCAATGGGACCGTGCCGACAGTTTCTACGAGATCGCCGCCGGGCTGACCGCGCAACCCGCGGGCGTGCTGAACAACTGGGGTTATTCCAAGCTGACGCGCGGCGACGCGCGCGGAGCGGAACGCCTGTTCCTTGAGGCGTTGCAGCACGATTCCACGCTGTTCACGGCCAAGAACAACCTGGTCCTGGCACGGGCCTCGCGGCGCAACTACGAACTGCCGCTGATCGAAATGACGCAGGTCGAACGGGCCGAATTGCTGCACACGATGGCGCTGGCGGCGATCCGTCAGGGCGACGTGCAGACCGGCCGGGGCCTGCTGCAAGAGGCGATCGCGACCCACCCGCAATATTTCGAGGCCGCCGAAACGGCGCTGGCCGCGCTGCATTAGGTCCGACCCATGCTGACCCAATCTTCCCATGCGGCGCTCTGGTTTCTGATCTTCGCGACGCCGGTGTCGCTGTATGTCGCCTGGAGCGACGTCAAGGCGATGCGCATCCCCAACGTCGCCGTGCTGCTGCTGATGGCGATTTTCGCGGTGATCGGCGCCCTCCTGCTGCCGTTTCAGGTCTGGGCCTGGGCCTGGCTGCATTTCGTCGTGGTCCTGGTGATCGGCTTCGTGCTGAACATGACCGGCGGGTTCGGCGCCGGCGACGCCAAGTTCGCGGCCGCGATGGCCCCCTTCGTCGCGTTGGGCGATCTCAGGTTGTTTTTGGTGCTGCTTTCGGCGGTGACAATTGCCGCGCTGGTGATGCACCGCGTGATGCGCGCGATCCCGGCCGTGCGCAACGCCACTCCGGACTGGGCCAGCTGGCAACGGCGCGAGTTCCCCTTTGGCCTGGCCCTGGGGCCAGCGTTAATCTTTTATCTGGTTTTGGCAGCTATCTACGGAAGCTGACGCCGCGCCGTGAGGTCCGTGCATGAACGAACTGAGCCCTGACGCCCGCATCCCGGCCCCGCCGCCACCGGCCTCGTTGCAGGACACCGGCCTGCCGATGACGCTGATGCGGGACATCCTGCTGAAGACGATGTTCCGCATGTCGCTGAACATGGTGTCGGACCTGTCGCGTATCCTGTGCCTGCCTTTCGCGCAGGTCCAGCAATTGATCGATGCCGCCCGAACCGAACACCTGATCGAGGCGATGGGAACCCTGCACGCCACCTCGTCCTCGAACGAGATGGGCTTTCAACTGACCGACGGCGGGCGCAAGCGGGCGCAGCAGGCGCTGGCCATTTCGGAATATTACGGCGCCATGCCAGTGCCGCTGGAGGCCTATGGCGAGCAGGTCCGCCGCCAGTCGATCCGCAAGGTCAAGATCACCCGCGATCAGCTGACCGCCGCGATGGGCGACCTGATCCTGCCCGAGGGGCTGCTGGCGAACCTGGGCCCGGCCGTCACCTCAGGTCGGTCGATCCTGATGTATGGCCCGCCCGGCAATGGCAAATCCTCGATCTCGAACGGCATTCGCGACGCGCTTGGCGACAATATCTATGTGCCCCACGCGGTCGTGCATTCCGGCCAGGTGATCGCCGTTTACGACCCGATCGTGCATCGAAAGATCGAAACCCCGCAACAGACCGGCACGCAGCTCAGGTTGCAGGGCCAGCGGTTCGACCAACGCTATATCCTGTGCGAACGACCCACGGTCATCACCGGCGGCGAACTGAAGCTTGAGATGCTGGAACTGAAATACAATCCGGTGGCGCGCACCTATCAGGCCCCGTTGCAGTTCAAGGCGTCGGGCGGGGTGTTCATCGTCGATGACCTTGGCCGGCAAGAGGAACCGCCGCAGGCCCTGGTCAACCGCTGGATCGTCCCGCTTGAGATGAACTACGACATCCTGTCGCTCACCTCGGGCGAGAAGTTCATCGTGCCCTTCGACACGCTGGTGATCTTTTCCACCAACTTCCACCCCAACGCGATCTTCGACCAGGCCGCGCTCAGACGGATCTTCTTCAAGATCAAGATCGACGGCCCGAACCAGGCCGATTTCCTGAAGATCTTTGCGCTGGTCGCGCGCAAGCGTCGCATTCCGTTGAACGAAGAGGCGCTGATCCACCTGTTGCAGAACAAATACCCGACCATCGACAATGTTTATGCCAATTATCAGCCGGTGTTCCTGATCGACCAGATGATCGCCATCTGCCAATTCGAGGGCAAGCCGAACCACATGTCGCCCGAGCTGATCGACCGCGCCTGGGGCAACATGTTCGTCAAGGACGAGGACATCGTCCGCTAGGCCGCCGTCCCGCCGCCCCAGCGGTCGCGGACGGCATCGGCATAGGTGCGGCTGACCGGCAACTCGCGGCCGCAGCGCAGAACCACGAACAGCCGCCCGCGTTCGATCCGGATGCGCTGCACGGCGGCATCCGCCACCCAGTGCGAACGGTGAATGCGCAGCCCGGGCCAGTCACCCAGTTCACGCAGCGCGTCGGCAAAGCGCAGCAGGACAGAGCTGGGGCCGCGTTCGGTATGGACCTGGACGTAGTGGTCGTCGCTGGACAGCGCGTGCAACTCGCCCCGCTTGTCCTCGGGCAGGCGCTGCAAAAGCGCGGGCCCTCCGTCGGTGCCGACCGCCACGACCGCATCCGGGGCATCCGGCCCGTCCTCGGCCGTTTCGGTCGCAGGCTGAGCGGTCTCGCCGGATGATGGCGCCTGTGCGTCGGGGGCGGGCCCCGGATCGGGCATCCCCGCAGCGCCGGCCTCGGACTTTGCCCAGCCCCATTGCGGCGCGATCCCCAGCAACGACACGCCCAGCGCCTCGCGCAGGACCAGCATCGACACCGACACCGACAGCACCACCAGGCCGGTTTGCCAAAGGGTAAAGGGCTGGTCGAGGTTCGACACCCGCTCGTTGAAATAGAACAGCGGCGGCGTGTAGAGCAGCGTGAACAGCGGCAGCATCACCGCATCGACAAGCACCGGATTGCGATCACGCCCCAGGGCATGTTTCAGCAGCGATCTGAGCGAAACGGACAGCGCGATCGAAAACGCGACGACACTCGCCCAATAGGCCGTCCGCGCGGCAAAATTCCCCAAGGTGAACGATCCGAATGGTCCGGTAGTGGCCAGGATCAAGGTCGTCCCCAACCAGACCAGCGTGAGCGCACGGATTGGCCGTTTCCAGGGACACGCTGAGGACTCAATTCTACTGTAACGCAACGACATGGCTCGATTCGCATCGATGGATGGGTAATTTAAGAACGGAATTCAAGGAATTACCATCCCGAGAACGAGGAAAGAAACAGATGATCCGCAAGTTTGCCACCCTCGCTCACAGCCATGAGGCGAGTATCCGGGATAGTTTCGCGCGCCAGACGATGATGCACACCCTCGGGGCCGAGCTGATCGCAGTGCAGGCCGGCAGTTGCACCCTGCGGGCGCTGATCGCGCCGCATGTGCGCCAACAGCACGGCGCGGCCCATGCCGCGCTGGCCTTTGCCCTGGGCGATACCGCTGCCGGCTACGCGGCCCTGTCCACCATGCCCGAAGGGGTCGAGGTGATGACCGCCGAGATCAAGATCAACCTCTTGTCCCCTGCGGTGGGCGATGCGCTGGAAGCCGTCGGCACGGTCGTGCGCGCGGGTCGTCGGCTGACGATCGTCACCGCCGAGGTGTTTGCCCTGTCGGGGACGCAGCGCAAACAGGTTGCCCTGCTGCAAGGCACGATGGTGCCCGTCGATCCGGCCTGAGACTGGACAGACGCCTGCGGCACGGATCAAATACCGCCGCGGCACGTTCCGGCAAAGGGCACCGGCTGCGCGCGCCCGAAATCCTTTTGCCATGACGCCCGACAGGAAAGGCCAGACCATGCCGCTGCGGATCGAACGAACCGCGCCGACCACCGCCGTCGTGACCCGCCAATTCGCCGCCCCGCCGGCGCACGTCTTTGCCGCGCATTCAGAGCCGGCGTTGGTGCGGCAGTGGTTGACCGGCCCCGACGGCTGGGTCATGGCGCGCTGCGAAATCGACCTGCGGCCCGGCGGCACGCTGCGCTATGACTGGCAGCGCACGGACGGAAGCGGTGCCTTCCACCTGACCGCCGATGTGCTGGCCGTCGAAGCGCCGCACCGGATCGAGCATGTCGAGCGCATGTTCCTGCCCGACCCGACACCCGACAACACCGTAGAAACGCGGTTCGTCGCCGATGGCGGCGGCACGCGCATGGTCATGACCATGCGCGTCGCCGATGCGGCAACGATGGACCAGATGCTGGAAACCGGCATGGCGGACGGGATGGAGGCAAGCTACGCGCGCCTCGATGCCTTGCCGCGCTGAGCCGGCCGCCGCGCGCGCGCTCAGGCCGTCAGGCCCTGCGGCTCGGCCAGGCCGTTGGCGCGGCAGGTCGCCGTCAGCGTGTTCGCCAGCAGGCAGGCGATGGTCATCGGCCCGACGCCGCCCGGCACCGGGGTGATCGCGCCCGCGACCTCAACGCAGCTGGCGAAATCGCAATCGCCGAAAAGTCCGTTGCGGCCCTCGATGCGGTTGATCCCCACGTCGATCACCGTCGCGCCCGGCTTCAGCCATTCCCCGCGCACCATTTCGGGCCGACCGACCGCCGCGACCACGATATCCGCGCGGCTCAGCACATCGGGCAGGTCCCTGGTGCGCGAGTGCGCGATGGTTACCGTGCAGCTGTCGCCAAGCAGAAGCTGCGCCATCGGCTTGCCAACGATGTTCGAACGCCCGACGACCACCGCATTCATCCCCGCGAGCGAGCCGTGGTGATCGCGCAGCATCATCAGACAGCCCAGCGGCGTGCAGGGCACCATCGACTTCTGCCCGGTGCCCAGAAGCCCCACGTTCGAAATGTGGAAACCGTCCACATCCTTGGCCGGGTCGATGGCGTTGATGACCAGATCGCTATCCAGATGGCCCGGCAGGGGCAGCTGCACCAGGATGCCATGCACCGCCGGATCGGCGTTCAACTGCTGGATCAGCGCCAGAAGATCCGCTTCGGCCGTGTCGGCCGGCAGCTTGTGCTCGAACGAGTTCATGCCGACCTCGAGGGTCTGCTTGCCCTTTGACCGGACATAGACCTGGCTTGCGGGGTCCTCGCCCACCAGCACCACGGCCAGGCCGGGCGTCAGCCCATGCTCATCCTTGAGCCGCTGCACATGCTCGGCCACCTGCGCGCGCACCTTTGCGGCGAACGCCTTGCCGTCGATGATCGTCGCTGTCATCTCAAACCTCCGTATTCGCGTATTGGGCGCGGTAATGCGCCATTTGCATCCGGGTGGCCAGCACCGCGTTTTTCATCAAGGTCGCCACCGTCACCGGGCCGACGCCGCCGGGCACCGGGGTGATCCAGCCCGCGACCTCGGCGCAACTGGCGAAATCGGCGTCGCCCACGGTCTTGCCCTCGACCCGGTTGATGCCGATGTCGATGAGCGCCGCGCCGGGTTTCAGCATGTCGCCCGTGACCAACCCCGGCTTGCCCACCGCCACGAACACCGCATCCGCCGCGCGCGAATGCATCGCGACCGAGCGGGTCATGTGGTGGCAGACGGTGACCGTGGCCCCCAGGCCCATCAGCAGAAAGGCGATCGGCTTGCCGACGATCTCGCTGTGGCCGATGACGGTGACGTCCAGCCCTTCCAGCTTCAGCGGCAGGGTTTTCAGGATCTCGACCGCGGCGACCGCCGTGCAGGGCCCCAGCGCAAGGTCATTGTAGACGATGTTCCCGATCGAGGCCGGGTGCATCCCCTCGACATCCTTCAACGGATGCACCGCCTTTTGCAGAGCCTTCACCGGGATGGGCGCGGGCAGTGGGCGCTGGATGATGATCCCGTTCACCCGCGGATCGGCGTTCAGCCCTTGCAGCACGCCGACCAACTGCTCCATCGAGATCGTCCCGGGATAGTTGCGGGCTTCGAATTCGACCCCGGCATCCTGTGCCTGTCGCTGCTGGTTGCGAACATAAAGTTCCGCCGCCGCTGTATCCCCGACCGAGATCGACACCAGCCGCGGCTGCCAACCCTGTTGCGCCAGTTCGGCCGCCTCGCGCGCGGTTTCCTCGCGCATTTTCGTGGCGATAGCCTTGCCGTCGATCACCGCGGCTCGCATGGCGCACTCCTGCCCGGATGGGGAAACAAGGGCCGGAATGTATGCATTCGCACCCTGGCCTGCGGAAAAGGGACGGCGGGTTCCCTCGGGACCCCGCCGTCGCGCGTGTCGGTCAGAACAGCCCTTCGACAAAGCCGTCGTCGCTGATGCGGATCGTTTCCGCCGCCGGGGTCCTGGGCAGGCCCGGCATGGTCATGATCTCGCCGCAGATCACCACGATGAACCCGGCGCCCGCGCTCAGTCGGACCTCGCGCACCGGAACGGTGTGCCCGGTGGGCGCGCCGCGCAGGTTCGGGTCGGTCGAGAAGCTGTATTGCGTCTTGGCCATGCAGACCGGGAGGTGGCCGTAACCGGCGGCTTCCCAGGCTTTCAGCTGGTCGCGGATCGACTTGTCGGCGATCACGGCGTCGGCGTGATAGATGCGCTTGGCGATGGTCTCGATCTTCTGGAACAGGCCCATGTCATCGGGGTAGATCGGCGAGAAGTTGGCCGAACCCGATTCCGCCAGTTGCACCACCTTGCGGGCCAGATCCTCGATCCCGGCCGAGCCGTTGGCCCAGTGCTTGCACAAGATCGCCTCGGCGCCTTGCTGGGCGACATAGGCCTTGACCGCTTCGACCTCGGCGTCGGTGTCGGAATAGAAGTGGTTGATCGCCACCACCACCGGCACGCCAAAGGATTTCACGTTGGCGATGTGGCGGCCCAGGTTCGGGCAGCCCTTCTTCACCGCATCGACGTTCTCGGGGCCGAGATCGGCCTTGGCCACGCCGCCATTCATTTTCATCGCGCGCACGGTGGCGACGATGACCGCCGCGGCGGGCTTCAGGTTGGCCTTGCGGCACTTGATGTCAAAGAACTTCTCGGCGCCCAGGTCGGCACCGAAACCGGCCTCGGTCACGACATACTCGCCGAGTTTCAGCGCGGTCGTCGTGGCGATGACCGAGTTGCAGCCATGCGCGATGTTGGCGAACGGGCCACCGTGCACGAAGGCCGGGTTGTTTTCCAGCGTCTGCACCAGGTTCGGCTGCATCGCATCCTTCAAGAGGACGGTCATCGCACCGTCCGCCTTGATGTCGCGGCAGTAGATCGGGGTCTTGTCGCGGGTATAGGCCACGACGATGTCGCCCAGACGCTTTTGCAGGTCGGCCAGATCCCTGGAGAGGCAGAGGATCGCCATCACTTCGGACGCCACGGTGATGTCGAAGCCGGTCTGACGCGGGAACCCGTTGGACACGCCGCCCAGGCTGGTCACCACGTCGCGCAGCGCGCGGTCGTTCATGTCCATGACGCGGCGCCACACGACGCGGCGCTCGTCGATCTGCAGGCTGTTGCCCCAGTAGATGTGGTTGTCGATCATCGCGCTGAGCAGGTTGTGCGCCGAGGTGATCGCGTGGAAGTCGCCGGTGAAGTGGAGGTTCATCTCCTCCATCGGCACGACCTGGGCATAGCCGCCCCCCGCCGCGCCGCCCTTCATGCCGAAGTTCGGACCGAGCGAGGCCTCGCGGATACAGATCACCGCCTTCTTGCCGATGCGGTTGAGCCCGTCGCCCAGGCCCACGGTGGTGGTGGTCTTGCCCTCGCCCGCGGGGGTCGGGTTGATCGCGGTGACAAGGATCAGCTTGCCGTCCGGGCGATCCTGGATCGCGTTGATGAATTCCTGGCTGACCTTGGCCTTGTCATGGCCATAGGGCAGCAGATGTGCGGCCGGGATACCCAGCTTGTCGCCGATCTCCATGATCGGTTTCTTCTGGGCTTCGCGGGCAATCTGGATATCGGACTTGAACGACATGGACGGCGTCTCCCTGCGCGGTCGTGGGACTTGCCCATGACTTACCGGGCGCGGGTTATTGTATACATCCCTTTTGCGACCGATCCGCGCCGTTTTCCGCCCTCGGGAGTTTCCGATGGGAAAGTCGGCGGCCGCGCGGCGGTCAGTCCGCGACGGCCATCGCCGCCTGCGACCATGGGGGCTGGTCGGGAATGAACAGGCGCAAACTGTCGCCCAGCGCAACGGGGCCTTCGGCCTCGACCCAGGCGGTGACGCCACGCCGTCCGGCCGCGGCCGGCTTGAACCGCGCGCCGAACCCCGGGTGGCGCTGTTCGATGGGGCGGGCGGGCAGCGTGCAGGGGCGGTTTTCCATGTCCACCGTCAGGCAGGCCCCCGAATCTGCCAGCAGCCGCGACGACGGCGGGACGCGGCTGAAATCGGGCAGCCCGCGCACCACCATCGAGGCGCCCAGCAACGCCGGGTCCAGCGCCGGCAGGCCCATCGCGGCGGCGATCGAGGCCAGCTCTTCCTCGGACAGGATGCTGAGCTGGCGCGTGTTGCGGATCGGCGTGTTGCGCGGATAGAGGCCCAGCACCCGCGAACAGGACGGCCGCGTCAGTCCGCCGTGGGATTCGCCCTCGGGCCCGGCAAAGCCCAGCGTCAGCGCGGGCACGGGGTTCGCGGGCAGCGCGGCGTCGCGGTCGCCCACGATCCCCAACCAGGTGACGGTGGCCTTGAACCGGGTGGCGGCGAGTGCGGGCACGGCAAATCCTCCATGAAAAAGCCCCGGCACCGTGGCGCGGCGCCGGGGCAAATGCAAGGGGCAGACCGCCGGATCAGGCCGAGGGCGTCGGCTCCAGCCCGCCGTCGCCCGAATCGCGGCGCGGCTTGGTGCGCGGGATCGACATGACCGAGGGCGTGCCCGCGCTGGGGGAATCGTCCTCGTCGCGGCCGGGCCCTTCGCCGCGCATCACGCGGGTGATTTCCGGGCCGGTGAGGGTCTCATACTCCAGCAGACCCTGCGCCAGGTTCTCCAGCTCGTCGGCGTGATCGGTCAGCAACTGCTTGGCCGTGCGATAGCCTTCATCGACGATCTTGCGCACTTCCTCGTCGATCTTCTTCTGGGTTTCCTGGCTGGCGCTCGATCCGCCCGAGTAGTTGCCCAGATAGGACTGCTGCTCGTTCGCATAGTCGATATGGCCCAGCTCGTCCGAAAAGCCGAACTGCGTGACCATCGCCCGGGCGATGCGCGTGACCTGCTGAATGTCGCTGGCCGCGCCCGAGGTCACGTTCTCCTTGCCGAAGATCAGCTCCTCGGCCACCTTGCCGCCCATCGCCATGGCGATCTTGGACTTGTATTTGGTGTAGGTCACCGACAGTTGGTCCCGCTCAGGCAGGCTGAGGACCAGGCCCAGCGCACGGCCGCGCGGGATGATTGTCGCCTTGTGGATCGGATCGTGCTGCGGAACGTGCAGCCCGACGACCGCGTGCCCGGCCTCGTGGTAGGCGGTCAGCTTCTTCTCGTCCTCGGACATGACCATGCTGCGGCGCTCGGCGCCCATCATGACCTTGTCCTTGGCATCCTCGAAGTCCTGCATGGTGACAAAGCGGCGGTTCTTGCGCGCGGCCGTCAGCGCGGCCTCGTTCACCAGGTTCGCCAGATCCGCGCCCGAAAAGCCCGGCGTGCCGCGCGCGATGATGCGCAGGTCCACGTTCGGGCCCAGCGGCACCTTGCGGGCATGCACGCCCAGGATCCGCTCACGGCCCTTGATGTCGGGATTCGGCACCTGCACCTGACGGTCGAACCGGCCCGGGCGCAGCAACGCGGGGTCCAGAACGTCGGGGCGGTTGGTGGCGGCGATGATGATGATGCCTTCGTTCGCCTCGAACCCGTCCATTTCGACCAGCAGCTGGTTCAGCGTCTGCTCGCGTTCGTCGTTGCCGCCGCCATAGCCCACACCGCGCGAGCGCCCCACGGCGTCGATCTCGTCGATGAAGACGATGCAGGGCGCGTTCTTCTTGGCCTGCTCGAACATGTCGCGCACGCGGCTGGCACCGACGCCCACGAACATCTCCACGAAATCCGACCCCGAGATGGTGAAGAACGGCACGCCGGCCTCGCCCGCGATCGCGCGCGCCAGCAGCGTCTTGCCGGTGCCGGGCGGGCCGACCAGCAGCGCGCCTTTCGGGATCTTGCCACCCAGGCGGCTGAATTTCTGCGGGTTGCGCAGGAATTCGACGATCTCTTCCAGCTCGTCCTTGGCCTCGTCGATGCCGGCCACGTCGTCAAACGTCACGCGCCCGTGCTTTTCGGTCAACAGCTTCGCCTTGGACTTGCCAAAGCCCATCGCGCCACCGCGCCCGCCGCCCTGCATCCGGTTCATGAAGAACACCCAGACGCCGATCAACAGCAGGAAGGGCAGCCAGACCGAAATCGCGGACATCAGGCCCGACCGCTCCTGCGGGCGCGCCTCGACCGAGACGTGGGCGGCGATCAGCCGGTCGGTCGGATTTTCACCGCCGGGGCGAATCGTCGTGTAGACCTGCCCCCCGCGATCGGTGACGCGCAGCGTCTCGCCGTCGATCACAACCCGGCTGACGTCGCCCGCATCGACCCGTTGCAGGAAATCCGAATAGGCGACCGTCCGCCCGGTGGTCGTGCTGCTGCCGTTGTTGAACAGCGTGAACAGGACGATCATCAGGAAAAACAGGACGATCCAGAAGGCGAAATTGCGCGCGTTGCCCACGGGGCTCTCCACATCTCTCGGCCGGGGTGCGGCCAGTTGGCCCTAAGATAGTGATGCGCGGGGTGACTTCAATGCGATAGTGCCCTGTCAGCCACAATCGCGGCGAGAGGTCGCGCGCTCAGATGCCAGCCCTGCGGCCACGCCGCCAAGGGCGCGGCGATCAGAGCGTCATTATGCCAGATCGCGGGCAGTCCCGCCAGCACCGCGCGCGCCAGACCGGTCTCGCGCCAATGCGGGTGTTGTCCGGCCCTGGCCTGCCGACTCAACCGGGTCAGCCCGTCCTCGCCCAGCGCGCGGATTTCGCCCGGGCCCGGGCCCTCGGCCCGCCAGCGCCCGTCCCAGGGCGTGCCACGCAGCGCCGCCACCGCGACGGCCTCGCGCGACAGCCGCCATCCGTCACCCTCGGGCTGCAAGAGACACCCCATCAAGGTCCCCTGCCCCCGCGCGAGCAGCCGGTGCAGGTCCTCCAGCCGGGGCCGGTGCCAGGCGCCCGACAGATGCATCAGCAGATGCGCGGCCATCCGGTCGCGGATTTCGGGCAACGCGGGCCAGGCGGCGATCCGCAGCGTGCCGCGATCCTCGCGCACCAGCGCATCGAGCGCGGCCTGCGTCTGCGCCTCCAGCGCGTCGCGCGCGCGGCGCATCCGCTGCGCGGTCGCCGCCAGCCCGGCGGCGTCGATCCCCAGATCGGCCAGCGCGGCCAGCGCCCCGCGCGCCCGAGGCCGCTGGAACCGCAGGTCCGCGTTCGTCGGATCCTCGACCCACGACAGACCGCGCGTGCGCAAGGCGTCGCGCAGCGCCGCCCGCGACACGCCCAACAGGGGCCGCAGCCACAGAATGCCCCCCGCAAGCCGCCGCTCGGCCATGCCCGACACGCCGTCCACCCCGGACCCGCGCGCCAGCCGCATCAGCACGGTTTCGGCCTGATCGTCCTGCGTATGCGCCAGAATCACGGCATCGAGACCGCCCGCACGCGCCCAGTCCCCGATCAGCGCGTACCGCGCCGCGCGCGCCGCCCCCATCAGGTTGCCACGATGACCGCCCGCACCCTCGGCCCAGCGCAGCACCGCGTGCGGCACGCCCAGCCGCGCGCACAATGCCGCCACGCCCGCCGCCTCGTGCGCCGCCTCGGGCCTGAGCCCGTGATCGACCGTCACCGCCCGCACCCGGGCGGCGCCCAGGGCCTCGACCGCCAGCACCAGCGCCGCGATCGAATCCCCACCGCCCGACACGGCGATCCCGACCCGGCCCAGACCGGCGCAGGCCTCCCGCAGACACGCCAAAGGGGCCGGGCCCGTCATGACCCCGCCCCATCACCTTGTGCGAAATACGCTCGGGGGGTGCGGGGGGCAGACAGCCCCCCGCCGCGCGGGCGCCAGCCCCGCGGCCCGGGTCGCCCGAGGGCTGGAGGCTGGAGGCCTCCCGGCCGAGGGCGAAACCGCTCCGTTGTCCCTGGGCCCGTCACGCTCAGCGCGACAGCACCGTCACCGCGCGGCGGTTCACGTCCCAGCAGCGCGGCGCGTCGCACACCTCGATCGGGCGCTCCTTGCCATAGCTGACGGTGCGGATGCTGCCCGACGGCACGCCGGCGCCAATCAGGAACTGTTGCACCCGCGCGGCACGGCTCGCGCCCAGGGCGATGTTGTATTCCCGCGTGCCGCGCTCGTCGGCGTGGCCCTCGACCAGGATCTGATAGCCCGGGTTGCGCGACAGCCAGGCGGCCTGGGTGCGCAGGATGGTCTGGGCCTCGGGGTTCAATTCGGTCGAATCGACGGTGAAATGCACCGTGTCGCCGATCGTCTCGTTGAAATACGCGATCGAGGCCGGATCGTTCGGGTCGCCCAGCGCGCTCGAGGAAATGCCGCCGCCCGCGCCCATCGGGTCCTGGTAATCCGCGCCACCGCGCGGGTTGTTGCACGCCGCCAGCGCCAGCGTCAGCGCCACCAGCGTGGCTTTGGTCAGAAGGTTCATGTCTCTCGTCCTTATGGTTCTGTCCTGCCCTTGCGCGCATCATACCAGAGGGCGCGCCCGGGGGGAATCGGGGGGTGTTCACGTCACGCGGCGCAGAGGCCGGGGGCGGTGGCCGGCGTCGCGGCGGGCCTCAGGGCAACAGCGGAGACCAGCTCGGATCCGAGGCCGGTCCCGGGGTCGGCACCCGGCGCAGGTTGCGCCCGGTGATATCGACCGACATCAGCACCGGGTCCGCGCCCTGGTCCTGACGGGTGAACATGATCACCCGGCCGTTCGGCGACCAGGTCGGACCCTCGTCCAGGAAACTCGCGGTCAGGATGCGTTCGGCCGATCCATCCAGCCGCATGACGCCGATGTGGAAACGGCCGTTGTGCTGCTTGGTGAACGCGACCAGGTCCCCGCGCGGCGACCAGACGGGCGTCGAATAGCGCCCCTGCCCCTGGCTGACCCGCGTCGCGCCACCACCCTGCAAGCCCATGACATAGATCTGCGAGGTGCCCGACCTGTCGCTTTCGAACACCACCTGCTGACCGTCGGGCGAGAAGCAGGGCGCGGTGTCGATCGACTGGGTCTGCGTCAATTGCCAGCGCTGACCGCTGGCCAGGTTCAGCAAGAACAGGTCCGTCCGCCCGTCGATCGACAGCGAATAGACCACCGATCCGCCATCGGGCGAAAACCGCGGGGCAAAGGTCATCGTCCCGGGTTGATCGCCGATCACCTGCCGGCGGCGGCTGGCCACATCCATCAGATAGATCCGCGGAAAGCCGGTCTCGTAGCTGGTGAACAGGATCCGGTCCCCCGTGGGCGAGAAGCGCGGCGCAAAGGCCAGCGCGGTGCCATCCGTCAGGAACTGCGTGCCGTCGCCGTCCTGATCCATGATCGCCACCTGCTTGCGGCGGTTGTCGCGCGGGCCGCTTTCGGCGATGAACACCACGCGGCTGTCGAAATAGCCGCTCTCGCCGGTCAGCCGCATATAGACCTGGTCCGCCACCCGGTGCGCCATCCGCCGCCAGGTGTCGGTGCTGCCATCCAGTTGAAGCCCGTCGCCCAGTTGCTGCCCCGAGACCACGTCGAACAGCCGGAATTTCACCGTCATCTGCCGCCCGTTCACCCGCACCGCGCCGGTGATCAGGGCGCGCGCGTTGATCGCCCGCCAGTCGGCGAACTGCACCGGGCTGTCGAAACTGCTGACCCGTCCGACATGCGCCGAGGCCGGGATATCCCTGAGCAGCCCGGTGCCGGTCAGGTCGTTGGCGATCACCTGGGCCAGCGGCGCGGCGTATTGCCCGCCGGCACCGTTCTCGGCGACGAAATCGGGGATCGCGTAGGGCACGGGTTCGATCACGCCCTCGTTGATCTCGATCCTGAGCGGCGTCTGCGCCAGCGCGGCGCGCGGGGCCAGCGCAAGGCCGGCAAGCAGTCCCAGGACGGGGCGACGGGAAAATTGGGTCATCGGGTACTCATTCGCGCTGGGTTGAAGGTAATTTCGACCAGACGCCACTGGTCATACAGATCCTGCGGCAAACCATAGCCGTCCATACCACATTGGACGATGGCCTGTCGCCCGGCTTCAAAGGCCGCCTGCTGCGCCGCCGCCCCCCCGCCCGAGGCCGACACCATGCGGATCGAGCTGCCGATGGGCCGCGCGTCGGGCGTCATTTCGAAACCGATGGTGACGACGACGTTCAGGGCCTCGGTGGACAGGATGCCGGTGTTCCAGCAACTTTCGATGTTCAGCCGCAGCGCGTCCGCATCGGCCTGGCTGAGCGCGGGCGCCGGATCGGCCAGCGCCTGCGCCAGCGCGTCGTTGATGGCCGAGGCGCTGGGCCCGTCGTCCTGCGGCGCGGTGGCCGGGGTCGCGATGGTCGCGGGTGCGGGGGCAGGCGTGGGGGCGGGCGCGGGCGTTTCGACCCTGGCCGGGCGGGCGCGGGGGCGCAGGCTGACTTCGGGCGCGGTGGCGGTCCGGCGCACGGGATCGGTTTCCGAAATCTGGGTGTTTTCGGTCACGGTTTCGGTGGCGGCGGCCTCGCGCTGGGTCGCTTCCCGGGCCTCGGGCGCCGTGATGGTCGCGGTCGCGTCGGGCACGATCGCGGCCTGATCGCGCGGCGCGGTGCGCACCTCCGGCGCGGGGGTCGGCGCGGGCTCGGGCGCGACGCGTTCCGCCGGGCGCTGCACGGGGCGCAGGCTCGAATCCGGCGTGGTGGTCGGCGCGATGACGGCCGCCTGCGGGCGCTCGGATTGCGGCGCGGGCGCGGGCGCGGGGGTGGGCATCGGCGCAGGCGCGGGCGGCGTTACCGGCGACGGCGCGGTGATCGATTGCTGCGGCGGCGGCGCGGGCCGGGGCGCCGGCGCAGGCGCGCTGGGCGGCGGCGGCGGCGGGGCGGCGGCGGTCATCGCGGCGAAATCGCTGGCCGAGACCAGCGCGACCTCGGTCACCGCGGGGTCTGGTGCATTGTCGGGGGCGTGGAACAGGTCGAACAGCATGATCCACGCGATCAGCCCGCCGTGCAGCGCCATCGAGGCCTTCTGCCCCGTGTTCAGATGCATCTGCCCCACCAGCGTCATGGCGTTACCGGCCCGTATCGGCCCCGAACGAGGGGCCGCCTGTCTCGGTCACCAGACCGATGTTGTGGAACCCGCCCGCGTTCAGCGCACCCATCACCTGCACCACCCGCTCATAGGGGATCGCGCCGTCCGCGCGCAGGAACACGCGGTCGTTCTGGCGCTCGGCGGCAATGGCCTGAAGCCGGGGGATCAGGTCATCGGCGGCGATCGGCGTGGTCATCAACGCGATCGACCCGTCGGCGCCGATGGTGATGGACAGCGGTTCCTCTTGCTGCGCGGGCAGGGCTCCGGCGGCGGATCGCGGCAGTTCGACCGGAACGCCGACCACCAGCATCGGCGCTGCAACCATGAAGATCACCAGCAGCACCAGCATCACGTCCACCATCGGGGTGACGTTGATCTCGGCCATCCTGGCGGAATGGCCCCGACGCCGACGCCGCGTGCCGGACCCTGATTGCCTGCGGATCAGTTGGGCACCCATCGCTCAGGCGTCCAGATTGCGCGACAGAAGCGTGCCGAATTCATCCGCGAACTGCTCATAACCCGAGGCCACGGCGTCGCTGTCATCGCTGAGCTTGTTGTAGAAGATCGTCGCCGGGATCGCCGCCAGCAGCCCCAGGCCGGTCGCCAGCAGCGCCTCGGCGATGCCGGGCGCGACGACGGCCAGGTTGGTGGACTGCGCCATGGCGATCTCTTCGAACGCGGATTTGATGCCCCAGACGGTGCCGAACAGACCGACAAAGGGGCTGGCCGAGCCGACCGAGGCCAGGAACGTCAACCCCGCGTTCAGGTCCCGCGCCTCGCGGTCGATGGCCACGTCCATGCTGCGGTCGATGCGCTGCGCCGCGCCTGCGATCATCGCTCCGTCCTGCCGGTGCGACCGCTGCCATTCGGCCATCCCGGCCGCAAAGACACGCTCGGGCCCGCTGGCGGGATTCGCGCCGATGCGCTGATACAGCTCGTCCAGCGGTTCGCCTGACCAGAAGGCCGCGTCGAAGGCCTGCGCCTGCGCCCGGGCGCGGCGGAAGACCAGATGCTTCTGGATGATGATCGCCCAGGACCAGAACGAGGCCACGATCAGCAGCAACATCACGATCTTGACGAGGAAGGTCGCGCGCAAAAACAGCGCGATGAGCGAAAAGTCGATGTCGCTGGCCTGTGCCAGAGTAGCGGTGTCCATGCCTAGTTCCTGCTCGGGTGCGGGGCGACAGTTTCCCGAAGCCGCCCTCATTTGCGCCGATTCTAGCGGTTTTTGAAGCGGGGCGCCAATGGAACAACGCGATTGTTACGCAATTCCGCCGATCTTGGCGCCGATGTGAGCGAGTTCCGCAGGCAAGCGGCGCGGCCGCCCCTGAACGGACATGCAGACCAGGGTGGCGCGGGCGCGAAAGAGCACGCGTTCCGCGCAGAGCACCTGCTGGTCCAGAACCAGCCGCGCGGGGGTGGCCTGAACCGGCAGGGTGCGGACCGTCAGCCGGTCGTCCAGACGGGCCGGCGCCAGAAAGTCGGCCTCGATCCGGTGCACGGCAAAGACGATGCCCTGCGCGCGCAAGGCGTTCTGGTCGATGCCCAGGCCGCGCACCCAGTCCGATCGCGCCCGTTCGATGAACTTCAGATAGTTGGCGTGATACACCACGCCGCCGAGGTCGGTATCCTCGTAATACACCGTCACGGGAAAGCTGTGCGGGGCCGCGCTCATCGGTCGTGCAGCCCCTTGCCGGCCAGAATGCGCGCGCGGGCCTTTTCGATCCGCGCGACGCGGGTCGCCGGCTGTTTCGCTTGCCCCACATGCAGCGCCCAACCGCGCCGGCGCCCCGGGGTCAGCGCGTCCCAGGCCTCGCGCAGTTCGGGATCGGCATCGAGCGCCTCGATCAGGGCGTCGGGCAGGTCGAAATCGTCCGCGGGCAGGTCCACGCGTCGGCCGGCGGCCTCGTTCGCGATGGCCTGGTCCACAAAGGCGCGGATCACCGGCGCGGCGGCCAGAACCTCGGCCGCGTCGAGGAACCGCAGGGTGCGGACCGCGCGGCTGTTGGGCCCGGGCCGGCCCAGCCGCCCCTCGGGGTCATCCAGCAGGGCGCCCTTGAACAGGCCCAGAACCGCCGCATCGCGAAACCCCCACAGCGTGGCGATATTGCCGCCGTGCGCCTCGTAGCAGGGGCCGCGCCACTTGAAGCGTTCCTCAAGCGGCATCGCCAGCAGGATCGCGCGCAGCGCGGACAGGGCCTCTGGCCGCTCGCCGGTCTGGAAGAATGCGGTGATGCGCGGATCGGTCATGCGCCCAGGATACAGCCAAGCCAGGCCTGGGTGAAGCGGCAGAACGCGCGGCCCCGGCTACATCCGCGCGGCCAGTCTGAGGGCGTGGCTGGCGTCCCGCGCGACGGCTGGCATCACCGGGTCATAGGCCGCGCGGATCAGCGCCGCCACCTCAGGGCGCAGGACGGCGACACCGTTCGCCATCGCCAGGGGCGGTGTGTCGCGAAAGGCCGCGTCGCCCCACAGAACGATCACCTGCACCGCCTGCAACAGCGCCAGATCGGTCGCCGGCATCGCGCGCATTGCCTCATCCATGCGCACGAACACAAAAGCCGCCCGGATCGACCCGTCGGCATCAAAGCGAAAGGCGCGATACTGGTTCGCCTGCTGCGCCTTGAGCCGGTCGAGGGCCGGGGCCAACCCGCCGACCAGACGGTCCAGGTCAGGCACCGCCAGAAGCTCGTCCCAGTCGCGAAAGAAGAAGACGAACAGATTGGCGCCCTGTTCGGGGTCGGTCTCGGCCATCTTGTGGCCGGCCAGCGCCACGACCGCCTCGATCGCGCCCTTGACCACGCCCAGGGTCGCGTCGTCCACGCCAAAGACGATGGGAACGATCGGCCGGCCCCAGCGGGCAAAGTGATAGTGTCCGTCTGCGCGGGTGAAGAAGCGGTCGGTCGTCATGCAGGGTCCAGCGAGCGGGGAATGCGCGGGTAGAGCACGGCCTGCGACAGCCCCCGCGCGACATTGAAGATCATCAGCGACAGCCACAGGCCGTTGTTGCCCAAGGGCCACGTCAGCCAGACCGACAGCGCATAGGTCGCAGCGGCAAAGGCGGCGGTCAGCAGCATCTCGCGGGTGAAGGTGGCACCGATGTAGATGCCGTCGAACATCCAGGCGGCAATGCCCAGCACCGGGGCCAGAACCACCCAGGGCAGATAGTGCCGGGCCTCGATCCGCACATCGGGGGCGGTCGTCATCAGGTCGATGATCCAGGGCCCGGCCAAGGCAAAGACAACCCCCATCAGCACCGCGCCCCCCGCGCCCCACAGACTGGTCAGCCGCACCGCGCGCGCCAGACTGGGGCGCAACCGCCGCCCCACCGCCTGCCCCACCAGCGTTTCGGCGGCAAAGGCGAAGCCGTCCAGCAGGTAGGCGGTGATTTCCAGGAATTGCAACAGGATCTGGTTGGAGGCGATGGTCAGATCCCCCCGCCCCGAGGACAGGAACAGGAAGGCCGTGAAGCACCCCTGCAACAGGATCGAGCGCAGCATGATATGGCCGTTCACCGTGGCCATGCGCCTGAGCCGCACCGCGTCGAACACCCGCGCGCCGGTGGCCACCAGCCCCGCGCGGCACAGCCACAGGCCCAGCGCCAGCCCCGACCATTCGGCGATCAGCGTGGCCAGCGCAACACCTTCGACGCCCCAGCCCAGGCCCAGCACGAACCAGAGGTCCAGCACGACATTGGCGCCGTTCGTCACCGCCTGCATAACCAGCACCGCGCGGGTGCGTTCGATGGCGATCAGCCAGCCGGTCAGCGCATACATCGCGATGGTCGCGGGCGCGCCCCAGATGCGGATGTGCAGATAGGTCGCCGCCATCCCCTCGACCTGAACCGAACCCGGCGTCACGCGAAAGGCGGCCCAGATCAGCGGCCATTGCAGCGCCACCAGCACCAGCCCCGCCGCCGCCGCGATCAGCAGGCCGCGTTTCAGGATCGCGCCGGCCTCGCCCGTGTCGCCCGCGCCATGCGCCTGCGCCGTCAGCCCGGTCGTTCCCATCCTGAGAAAGCCGAACATCCAGTAGAACACCGACAGGATCACCGCGCCCAGGCCCACCGCGCCGATCGGCGCCGCCAGGCCGAGCTGCCCGACCACGGCGGTGTCCACCAGCCCCAGCAGCGGCACCGTCACGTTCGCCGCGACGATCGGCAGGGCGATGCGCAGGACGCGCGCGTGGGTCAGGTCGCTCACCCGTGTCAGCCCCGCGGCTCGCGGCCGGGGATCAGGAAATGCCCCGTCGCCTGCGCAAAGAGCCGGGCGCGGTTGTCCTGCCAGGCCTCGACATGGACCGAGGCATAGCGCCGCCCCGAGCGGTTCACCCGGGCCCGCGCATAGGCGTCGCGCGGCAGGCCCGAGCGCAGGTAATCCACGGTGAAGTCGATGGTCTTGGGCAAGCGCGGCAGATGCGCCTCGTCCAGCGCGCGGGGATCGAGCGTGCCGGTCTCCATTTCTTCCCACAGGCCCGACCAGGACAGTTCGATCATCGCCGTGATTTCCAGAAAAGCCGAGGTCACGCCGCCATGCAGCGCCGGCAGGAACGGATTGCCGATCAGCTTTTCGTCAAAGGGAAGGATGGCGGTCAGCTCGTCGCCGCGCCGGTCGAACTGGATGCCCAGAAAGCGGATATAGGGAATGCCGCCGACCAGCACGCGCAGCGCCTTGTCGCGGCGCTCCTTGATGATCTGGACGGGTTCGGGACGTTGGCGGCCGCTCATGATTTTGCCTCCGGGCGACCGCTCGAGGTTTCCATGGTGAACGCCCCCGAGGCGGTGGCGACGGGTAGCCCTTCGTCCTCGTCATGGGCGGTGGCGCGGACAAAGGCGACGGTGCGGGTGGCGTGGAAACATTCCGCCCGCGCCGTGATCCGCTGCCCGGGTTTCGCCGCGCGCATGTAGTCGATTCGCAGGTCCAGCGTCGCGGTGCCGCGCGCGCCCGGATAGGACATGACCGCCGCCCCGCAGCAGGTGTCCATCAGGGCCGAAACCGCGCCACCCGCGATCACCCCGGTCGCCGGGTCGCCGATCAGTGCCTCGCTGTAGGGCATGGCCATCACGGCCTTGCCGTCAGCGATCTGGATCAGCTCCAGTCCCAGCGCCTTGGCGTGGGGAATGGCGTCGATGAACCGCTGCGCGGGGGAAGGATCTGTCATTGCGCTGTCCTCGTGCCAGGCGTCATTGTCCAAGGGATGGCGCGAATTCACCCGGAAAGGCAAGGCCCGGCGCGGCGTCAGGCCCGGTCGCTTGCATTTTGCACATGCGAAACGACGGTTGCCACCGACCGCGGCGCGTCTTACGCTGCCCCCATAGGGACGGGCAAGGAGGCCGGGCGTCGTGCGATGAATGAACCGCGACTGACCTTCAAGGAGATGTGCACCAGGTTCGAGGTCACCCCCCGAACCCTGCGTTATTACGAGTATATCGAGCTGTTGCAGCCCGAAAAGGAAGGCCGCAACCGCTTTTACACCCCGCGCGAGGTTGCCCGCATGACGCTCATCATGCGCGGGCGTCGCTACGGGTTCGCGCTGGAGGATCTGCGCCAGTGGCTGCTGATCTATGAACAGCACGGCACCAAGCCGCAGATGAAGACCTTTGTCGAAATGGCCGACCGCCAGATGATCGAGCTGCAACGCCAGCGCGAGGAGCTGGCCCAGGTGATCGCCGATCTCAAGGCCATGCGCGACCTGGCCGAGTCGCTGTCCGCGGAAGCCGACGACTGAGCCCCCGCTGGGGTTGCGCGATCATGACGCTGGGTCACGGCGGAATCGTGACGCTGCGTCGGGGATTACGTTAACGTCAACTCCTCTTCATCTTGTGGTCAACAAGTCTATCTAGCGTTCACGGGATCACGGTTCCCGGACTGCGAGGGATGCATGGACACCGAGTTGATGACCATCCGCCAGATGTGTGACGTCTTCGACGTTACGCCGCGCACGCTGCGCTTCTACGAGGCCAAGGAACTGCTGATGCCGATCCGGCAGGGGCAGAAGCGGCTGTATACCCGCCGCGATCGCGGCCGGCTGAAGCTGATCCTGCGCGGCAAGCGATTCGGCTTCGCGCTGGAGGAAATGCGCCAGTTGCTGAACATGTATGATCGCGGCGGCCAGAACGCCGACCAGCTGAAAAGCACCATCGCCGCCGCCCACGAACGGCTGGCCCAGATGGAGCGTCAGCGCGACGAACTGACCGAAGCCATCGACGAATTGCGCGCGCAGCTTGGCCAGGGTGCCGACCTGCTGGCCGCTTTCAAACCCGCCGCCGAATGATCCCGCCGCGGACCTTTTTCTGACAGGAGATCCCCATGCCGCTTTATTCCGCCCCCGTGAAAGACATGCAGTTCCTGCTGCATGACGTGCTCAAGGCCAGCGAAACCGGCATCCCCGGCTATGCCGAACTCGACCGTGATTTCACCGCCGCCATCCTCGAGGAAGCCGGCAAGCTGGCCGAGGGCGTGCTGGCGCCTTTGAACCCCGTCGGCGACACCGAAGGCTGCCGGCTGGAAAACGGCGTGGTCTACACGCCCACCGGCTTCAAGGATGCCTTTGCGCAGATCAAGGACGGCGGCTGGAACGGTCTGGACCTGCCCGAGGAATTCGGCGGCCAGAATTTGCCCTATGTCGTCGGCACGGCCGTGGGCGAGGTCTTTGTGTCCGCCAACATGGCGTTCAACATGTATCAGGGCCTGACGCACGGCGCGATCAACGCCATTCTGGCGGCCGGGTCCGACGAACTCAAGGCGACCTATCTGCCGAAGATGGTCAGCCTGGAATGGACCGGCACCATGAACCTGACCGAGCCGCATTGCGGCACCGATCTGGGCCTGATCCGCACCCGCGCCGAACCGCAGGACGATGGCAGCTACAAGATCACCGGCCAGAAGATCTTCATCTCGGCCGGCGATCACGACATGTCGGACAACGTCATCCATCTGGTGCTGGCCAAGGCCCCAGGCGGCGGCGAGGGGACGAAGGGCATCAGCCTGTTCATTGTGCCCAAGTTCCTGGTCAACGCCGACGGCAGCCTGGGCGCGCGCAACGCCGTTTCGGTCGGCAAGATCGAAGAGAAGATGGGCATTCACGGCAACGCCACCTGCGTCATGAATTATGACGAGGCCACCGGCTATCTGGTCGGCGACCTGCACAAGGGCATGAAGGCGATGTTCGTCATGATGAACGAGGCCCGCCTGGGCGTCGGCCTGCAAGGGTATGCCCAGGCCGAGGCCGCCTATCAGAACGCCGTCGCCTATGCCCGCGACCGTCTTCAGGGCCGTGCCGTGACCGGCGTCGAAAACCCCGGCGGCAATGCCGACCCGCTGATCGTGCACCCCGATGTGCGCCGGATGCTGCTGGACCAGAAAAGCTTTGTCGAGGGCGCGCGCGCCTTCACCTTTTGGGGGGCGCATCTGATCGACCGCGCGCATCGGCTGGGCGACACCGAGGCCGAGGGCCTCATCAGTCTGCTGACCCCGGTCATCAAGGGGTTCCAGACCGATGTCGGCTTTGCCATGACGGTGCAGGCGCAGCAGGTCTATGGCGGCCACGGCTATATCGAGGAACAGGGCATGTCCCAGTTCGCCCGCGATGCCCGCATCGCCATGATCTACGAGGGCGCGAACGGCGTGCAGGCGCTGGACCTGGTCGGCCGCAAGCTGGCCGCCGACGGCGGCAAGCCGGCGATGGCCTTCTTCGAGATGGTCAAGGGCTTCATCAAGGAGAACGAGGGCGACGAGGCGCTGAAAGTGGCCTTCCTGGAACCGCTCAAGGCCGCGTCCAAGGATCTCCAGACGGCGATGATGTTCTTCATGCAGCAAGGCATGAAGAACCCCAACGCGGCGCTGGCCGGGTCGTCGGACTTCATGCACCTCTTCGGCCATGTGTGCCTGGGCTACATGTGGGCGCTGATGGCCAAGGCCAGCAGCCAGGCCCTGGCGCAAGGCACCGCTGACGCCACGTTCCACGAGACGAAGCTGGCGACCGGGCGCTATTATATGGCCAGGCAGCTGCCCGCGACCATGATGCACCTGGCCCGCATCCAGTCGGGCGCCGAGCCGGTCATGGCGCTGGCCGCCGACCGCTTCTGACACGTCCGGGCGGCGCCTTTCCGGCGCCGCCCGCCCCCTTGCGGAGGACCCATGCCCAAACGCCTGCGCCTGACCCGCCGTTTCCCCGTCGCCATGAGCGAGGATGGCTATCGCCGCCTGAAACGGTTCGCCCATGACGCGGGCCTGGACGAAGGCGAGGCGCTGTCCTTTCTGTTCGAACACTTCGACAGCGTGACGCATGCGGAAAACCTGGGGCACCGGCTGCGGCTGTTCAACGCGGAACTGGAAGCGCGCAAGAAATGACCTGGAATCCGGCCTTGGGAGGGGCCCGCCAATGAGCTTTCCGCTGACCCCGTCGCCCTGGATGACCGACGAGCACCAGATGCTTGCCGAGATGTCTCGCAGCTTCTTCGAAACCCGCTGGGTGCCCGAGATCCCCCGTTGGCGCGACCAGGGCAAGATGGACCGCGACACCTGGACCGAGGCCGGCGCGATGGGGCTGCTCTGCGCCTCGATCCCCGAGGAATACGGCGGTGCCGGCGGCGACTTTGGCCACGAGGCGGTGATCTCGATGGAAGCGGCGCGCGCCAACCTGTCCAGTTGGGGCAACGGCGTGCATTCGGGGATCGTCGCGCATTACATCCTCGCCTATGGCACCGAGGAACAGAAACGCCGCTGGTTGCCCGGCATGGCGACGGGCGAGATCGTCGCGGCGATCGCCATGACAGAGCCTTCAGGCGGGTCGGACCTTCAGGCCGTGAAAACCCGCGCCATCCGGGACGGGAATGTCTATCGGCTGAGCGGGCAGAAGACCTTCATCACCAACGGCCAGCACGCGAACCTGATCGTCGTGGCCGCAAAGACCGACCCGGCCGCGGGCGCCAGGGGGCTCTCGCTGATGGTCGTGGAAACCGAGGGCGCCGAGGGCTTTACCCGCGGCCGCAACTTGGACAAGGTCGGGCTCAAGATCGCGGATACGTCGGAGCTGTTCTTCGACGATGTGGCCCTGCCGCCCGAGAACCTGCTGGGCGGGGCCGAGGGGCAAGGGTTCTACCATATGATGCAGCAACTGCCGCAGGAACGCCTGGTCATCGGCGCCGGCGCGGTAGGCGCGATCGAGGGCGCCGTCGAACGCACCATCGCCTATTGCAGGGACCGCCAGGCCTTTGGCAAGCCGATCCTGGACTTCCAGAACACCCGGTTCAAACTGGCGGAATGCAAGACCAACGCCGTGGTCGCGCGCAGCTTTCTGGACACATGCGTCACCGCCCACCTGAACGGCGGCCTGAGCGTCGAGATGGCCGCGATGAGCAAATTCTGGCTGAGCGACCTGCAATGCCAGGTGCTGGACGAATGCGTGCAGCTGCATGGCGGCTATGGTTTCATGCAGGACTATGCGGTGGCCGAAATGTGGACCGACGCGCGCGTTCAGCGGATCTATGGCGGCACCAACGAGATCATGAAGGATCTGATCGGGAGGGGTTTGTGATGGCTCCCGCCCGTCGGGCGCAGGATCGTGGATCCTGTCCCTCCCGTTGGGCCGGGATGGGGGGGGCGGCGCGCCCCCCGCACCCCCGCGCCCAAGGGGGACACGCCCCCCTTGGGAAACCCCGTGCGTATTGGGGACAAGATGATGGGGGCACACCCCTCCCCGCCTGTGCGTTCCGCTCTCGGGCGGGTCGGGGTGGCATCACCTTGTACGGTCATCGGCTCGCCAGCCTGTACCGTGAGGCCACGGTAGCAGGCGTGTGGTTAGCAAATCGTAAACGCGCCCTTTCACCTTGTTCCAAATACGCCGGTCCCGCCCTCGCCACCGCTCCAACGCCGCAAAGGACCGCCCGATGAGTGCCACCCTTTATTGTTTCGGTGAATCCGGGAATGCCTACAAGGCGGCCCTGACGATGACCCTTGCGGGCTATGACTGGACCCCGCGCTACGTCGACTTCTTTGGCGGCGAGACCCGGACGCCCGAATTCCGCGCGATCAACGTGATGGGCGAAGTTCCCGTGCTGGTCGATGGCGACACCACCCTCAGCCAGTCCGGCGCGATCCAGTATCACGTGGTCAAGGCCACCGGCCGGATGGGCGGTTCCCCCGATCAGGCCGAGGAGGTGTTGCGCTGGGTGCTTTGGGACAACCACAAGCTCAGTTCGCAAGCCGGAATGACCCGCTTCCTGATGAATTTCCTGCCCGAGGCCAAGCGCCCGACCGAGGTGATCGGCTTCATGCAAGGCCGCCTGAAGGCGGCCTATGCCACGCTCGACGCCCATCTGAAGGACCGCGACTGGATCGTCGGCGACGCCCCCAGCATCGCCGACACGGCCTGCAGCGGTTACCTCTATTACCCCGAGCCCTTCGGTTTCAACCGCGCCGAATGGCCCGGAATCGACCGTTGGCTGGACGCGATTTCGGCCCTGCCCGGCTGGAAACACCCATATGACATGATGCCCGGATCGCCCGCCGACCGGGTCAAGGCCTAGGAGGACCTGATGACTGAAGCCTATATCTATGACGCCGCCCGCACCGTGCGCGGCAAGGGCCGCAAGGACGGCAGCCTGCACGAGGTCACCGCGGCCCGACTCAGCGCCATCGCGCTGAACGCGATCAAGGAGCGCAACGACCTCGACACCCGCGCCATCGAGGACGTGATCTGGGGCAACGTCACCCAGGTCGGCGAGCAGGGCGCCTGTCTGGCCCGCACCGCGGTGCTGGCGTCGGATTTCGACGAATGCGTGCCGGGCGTCAGCGTGAACCGCTTCTGCGCCTCGGGGCTGGAGGCCGTGAACATGGCCGCCAACCAGGTGCGGGGCGGGGCCGGCATGGCCTATGTCGCCGGGGGCGTCGAGTGCATGAGCCGGGTGCCGATGGGTTCGGACGGCGGCGCGATCGCGGTCGATCCGCAGATCGCCATCGACAACTATTTCGTGCCGCAGGGCATCAGCGCCGACATTATCGCCACGAAATACGGCTTTACCCGTGACATGGCGGACGCGATGGCGGTGGAAAGCCAGAAGCGCGCCGCCGCCGCCTGGGCGGACGGCCGCTTTTCGCGGTCCATCGTTGCGGTTCGCGACATCAACGGGCTGATGATCCTGGACCGCGACGAGTTCATGCGCCCCGAGACCGACATGCAGAGCCTTGGCGCCTTGAAGCCCAGCTTCAAGGACATGGGCGAGGTGATGCCCGGTTTCGACAAGATCGCGCTGATGAAATACCCCGAACTCGAACGGATCGAGCATATCCACCACGCCGGCAATTCGTCGGGGATCGTGGATGGGGCGGCGGCGATTCTGATCGGCAACAAGGAATTCGGCGAGAAATTCGGCCTGAAACCGCGCGCCCGCATTCGCGCCACCGCCAAGATCGGCACCGATCCGACGATCATGTTGACCGGGCCGGTGCCGGTCACCGAAAAGATCCTGCGCGAAAGCGGCATGGGGATCGGCGACATCGACCTGTTCGAAGTGAACGAGGCCTTTGCCGCGGTCGTCTTGCGCTTTGAACAGGCGTTCGGCGTCGATCATGCGAAGGTCAACGTCAACGGCGGCGCGATCGCCATGGGCCACCCGCTGGGTGCGACCGGCGCGATCATCATCGGCACGCTGCTGGACGAGCTGGAGCGCACTGGCAAGGGCACGGGCCTGGCGACGCTGTGCATCGGCTCGGGCATGGGTGCCGCGACGATCATCGAACGGGTCTGACCCATGGCCGGGATCGACGCACGCGCCGTCTACGAAGCCCATCTGAGGGCAGCGTCGCGTGCGGCGTTCTCGGGCGACCTGCGCGGGTTGCTCGCGCGCTTTGCCATTCCGTCGCAGATTGCGATGGCCGACCGGTCGATCGTCATCACGTCGAGCGAGGAGCTGGACCTAGCCTTGCAGGACTATGTTCATCGCCTGCAAGCCGAAGGGATCACCGACGAACGCGAATGGTGCGACGACGCGGTGGTGGTTCGGGGCATGCCGGACCTCATCTCTGGCCGGCACACCACCGAATGGCATTTTGGCGACGGTCGCCCGCCCCGGCGGTTCGGAAACCGGATGGTCCTGCTGCGCCATCCCGAGGGCTGGAAACTGCTTTGGCTGCGAAGCGATCTGGCCTGCGACGAGATGGAATTGCTCAGCGCCGAGTTCGTGGCCGCGCAGGCGCTGGCCTTCAAACCCCTCAATTCGGGACGGCGCCGTGACGGCGCACCGTCCTGACAGTCCCTGATCCAAGGAAATCGAGATGACTGAATTCCATTATGCCCTGGACGCCGACGGCGTCGCCACCATCACCTGGGACGTGCCCGGGAAATCCATGAACGTCATGTCCTTTGAGGGCCTGCGCGAGTTGGAGGCCTGCGTTGACAGGGCGCTGGCCGACGCGGCCGTCAAGGGCGTCGTCATCACCTCGGGCAAGGCCGACTTTGCCGGCGGCATGGACCTGAACGTGCTGGCCGACATGCGCGACAACGCCGGCGACAATCCGGCGCAGGGCCTGTTCGACGGCATCATGGCGATGCACGCGCTGCTCAGGAAGATCGAGCTGGCCGGCATGGACCGCAAGACGCAAAAGGGCGGCAAGCCGATCGCCGCCGCCCTGCCCGGCACCGCAATGGGCATCGGTCTGGAACTGCCGTTGTCGTGCCACCGCATCTTTGCCGCCGACAACCCCCGCGCGCAGATCGGCCTGCCGGAAATCAAGGTCGGCATCTTCCCCGGCGCCGGCGGCACCACGCGCCTGTCGTGGAAACTGGGCGCCATGGCCGCCGCGCCGCTGCTGCTGGAAGGCAAGTCGAACAACCCGGCCAAGGCCAAGGCCGCCGGCGTCATCGACGAGGTCGTTCCCGCCGATCAGCTGATGGCCGCCGCCAAGGCCTGGGTGCTGGGCGCCAAGGACGCCGACCTGGTCAAGCCCTGGGATACCAAGGGATACAAGGTGCCTGGCGGCGCCCCCTATTCGGCCCCCGGCTTCCCGACCTTCGTCGGGGCCTCGGTCATGGTGCACGCCAACACCTGGGGCGTCTATCCCGCCGCCAAGGCGCTGCTGTCGGCCGTCTACGAGGGGTTGCAGGTGCCCTTCGACACCGCGCTCAGGATCGAGGCCCGGCATTTCGTCAGCGTGCTGATGAACCCGTCGTCCAGCGCGATGATCCGCAGCCTGTTCCTGAACAAGGGCGCGCTCGAGAAGGGCGCGAACCGCCCCGACGTGCCCGACGAAAAGGTGTCCAAGGTGGGCGTTCTGGGCGCCGGCATGATGGGCGCGGGTATTGCCTATGTCAGTGCGGCGGCCGGCATCGAGGTCGTGCTGCTCGATTCCACCATCGAGGCGGCGGAACGCGGCAAGGCCTATTCCACCGGCATCCTGGACAAGGCGATCAAGCGCGGCCGCAGCACCGAGGAAAAGAAAGCCAGGCTGCTGGGCCAGATCACCACGACGACCGATTACGCCGATCTTCAGGGCTGCGACCTGATCGTCGAGGCGGTGTTCGAGGACCCCAAGGTCAAGGCCGAAGTCACCGCCAAGGCCGAGGCCGTGATCCCGGAAACGGCGATCTATGCCTCGAACACCTCGACCCTGCCGATCACCTCGCTGGCGCAGGCCTCGAAGCGGCCGGAACAGTTCATCGGCATCCACTTCTTCAGCCCGGTGGACAAGATGCTGCTGGTCGAGATCATCAAGGGCGCCCAGACCGGCCCGCGCGCGGTGGCCAAGGCGCTGGACTATGTGCGCCAGATCCGCAAGACGCCGATCGTGGTGAACGATGCGCGGTTCTTCTATGCCAACCGCTGCATCATTCCCTATATCAACGAGGGGATGCGCCTGGCCGCCGAAGGCACGCCGATGCCGATGGTCGATCACGCCGCGCAGTTGCTGGGCTTCCCGGTGGGGCCGCTGCAACTGGTCGATGAGACCTCGCTCGATCTGGGGGCCAAGATCGCCAAGGCGACCAAGGCGGCGATGGGCAACGACTATCCCGACGACGCCGTGGACGAGGTGGTGTTCTGGATGGTGGACGAGGGCCGCCTGGGCCGCAAGACCAAGGCCGGGTTCTTTGACTATGACGCGGCCGGCAAGCGCCTGGGTTACTGGAAGGGCTTTGGCCAGAAGTATCCCGCGCAGGACGGCGCCGACCTGACCGACGTTCAGAACCGCCTGATGATGGCGCAGGTGCTGGAGGCCGTGCGCGCGCTGGAAGAAGGCGTTCTCGAGGACATCCGCGAGGGCGACGTGGGCGCGATCCTGGGCTGGGGCTTTGCTCCCTGGTCGGGCGGTCCCTTTGGTTGGCTGGACATCATCGGCGCGGCCAAGGCCGTGGCGATCTGTGACGACCTCTCGGCGCGCTACGGCAAGCGGTTCGCCTGCCCGCAGATGCTGCGCGACATGGCAGCCAAGGGGCAGACCTTCTACGGTGCGAACGCGGTGCAGACCGCGGCCTGAGGCGCCGTCGCCCCGGGGCATCCGTGCGTGCCCGCCGAACGAACAATGGAAAAGGGCCCCGCGGGGCCCTTTTCACGTTCCGGTGCCGGGATCAGTGCGCGGCGTGCATCGCGGCGACCAGGCGGCGGCTTTGCGCCTCGGTCAGGCGCTGATACGTGCCGTGCGATCCCCAGGCCATCAGTTCCTCGGCGGTGCGCACGGTCTCGGTGTGGCGCGCGGGGCAATGGGCCAGCAGCGTGCCGTTCACATAGACCACTTCGTCGCCGTCGAATTCCAGCGTCACCGTCGTGATTTCGCGCGCCGGGGGAACCCGGGAAATCCCGCGGAAACCGTCCAGAGCTCCGGCGGACACCACCGTGAAAGCGTCGCCATACAGGGCCTCGGCCTCGTCGGATTCGATCAGCAGCGCCTGTTCGGGCAACACCCGCATTTCGGTTCGGTTGCCCAAAGCCCGAGCCGGGATCTGCAACGGCCAGGCCGCCCGGGGGGCATCATGCGCGGCGGTCCACAAGGTCGAGACCGAAACCGATTTCAGCAGCTGCATCCCGTGATCGAAGGTCACCACCCGATCCCCGGGGCGCAGATCCTCGACCGGCAGCCAACCCAGATCGGTCGCGACCAGCGAGCCGGCGATCAGGCCCTCGGCGACCGAACCGGAATCGTTCCGGCCCATGCCTGCGTCACTGGCGGCGTCAAAGGTCCCGTCCCAGGCATTGCCGCGATCGGCAAACGCAAAGGGAATTGTCGCCCGGAAATCACTCAAACCACCCATCCAACTCTGCAACATGGTCTGTCCTTTCGTGAACACCGTTTGCATTCGATGGGTCCATACAACCGCCGGGAGGTGGCGAAGACGGGGAACGATTAAGGTAAATTGGTGATCTTTTCAGAAACCGATCCGTTGAAACGGCCACATTGGGGCCATTTCCGGCGAAATATGGCGAACAATACCCCCAAGGTTTGGGGATTGGTTCCAGATGACAGGGAAATGGCGCGACCTCAGCGTCCGCGCACCGCGATCATCACACCGGCAGCAACGATCAACCCCATGCCCACCCATGCAACCGCGGCGATAGTTTCGCCCCATAGAAACCAGCTCCATGCGGCCGAGATCGGCAGGATGACATATTCGAAGATCGACACCCGGCTGGCCTCGGCCAGTTGATAGGCCTTGACCATGCAGCCCACGGCAACCATCGACCCGGCCGCCTGCACAAAGGTCCAGAACAGGACCTGGCCGTTCGGCAGAACCCAGCCGCGCAGGATGAACCCCTCGGCGCCGGCCGGAACCGCCGGGTGCCACAGCGCCAATCCCGCCAGGCCCGCAACACCCGCAACGCCCAGCGCCAGGAAGAACCCCAAGGTCATCGCCGCGGCGCTTTCCTGCGGGCACCATTCGCGCGTCGCCAGATTGCCCAGCGCATAAAGCGCCCCCGCCCCGACCGGCAGCAGGCTGGCCCAGCCCAGCGGCGAGTCCGCGCCGGGTTGCAGCACCAGCACCACGCCCAGAAAGCCCAGCGCCACGGCCGCGATCCGCACCGGCCCCAGCGCATGGCCGAACCAGAAGCGCGAAAAGATCAGCACGAAAATGGGCGCGGTGAACAGGCCCGCCGCGGTCTGCGCCACGCTCAGAAAGGCCAGGCAACCGAAATAGATCAGCATCGCGCCGGCGTGAATCGCCGAACGCAGCGCCAGCGCGCGCGTGTCGCGCGCCGCCAGACGCAACCGCAAGGGCCGCGCGGCCAGCACGAACAACGCCGCCGCCATGGCCGTGCGCATCGCGTGGAACTGCCACAGACCGACATCGGCGGCGATGAGACGCACGAAATTGTCGGTGAAACCGATGAGCAGCGCATAGACCAGAACCGTGCCACCTGCGGCCAGCGTGTGGTTGCTCGGCGTGTCGGTCATGTTCGAGGCCCCTTTCCGGCGGCGCCAAAGGCCGCCAATATGCCCAATCAGAGGAACCTGCGCTTGGCAAGAGGGAGCACGCGATGGGCTGGCTGGCGGATGAATCGGGACTGGACAAATGCGCGGCCAATTATGTGCCTCTGACGCCGTTGTCGCATCTGCAGCGCGCCGCCGACATCTTTGCCGACCGCGAGGCACTGGTCTATGGCACGCAGCGCTGGACCTATCGCGCCTATCACGCGCGCGTTTCGCGGCTGGCGTCGGCGCTGGCGGGGTTGGGGGTCAAGCCGGGCGACGTTGTCGCCACGCTCTTGCCCAATATCCCCGCGCATGCCGAGGCCCATTTCGGCGTGCCCGCCTGCGGCGCCATCCTGAACGCGATCAACACGCGACTGGATCTGGATACGGTCGCCTATATCCTGGAACACGCCGGCGCCAAGGTCGCACTGGTGGATTCCTCGCTGGTCGATCTGGTCGAACGGGCCTGCATCATCATCGGCGGTGGCCCGCGCATCATCGAGGTGCCCGACGAACAGGCCGGCGTTGCCGCAAGCGGGCGCCACCTCATCTATGAGGACCTGCTCGCGGGCGGCGATCCCGCCTGGGCCTGGGTCATGCCGCAGGACGAATGGGAATCGCTGGCGCTGAACTATACCAGCGGCACGACCGGGCGGCCCAAGGGCGTGGTCTATCACCACCGGGGCGCCTATCTCAGCACGCTGAGCCAGCCGATCAGCTGGCGGATGACGCTGTATCCGCGCTATCTGACCATCGTGCCCATGTTTCACTGCAACGCCTGGTGCCACCCCTGGATGATCCCGGCCCTGGGGGGCGCGGTGATCTGCCTGCGCGACATCACCGCGCGCGGGATCTACCAGGCTGTCGCACAGGAAAAGGCCACTCATTTCGGCGGCGCGCCGATCGTGCTGAACACCATCGTCGGCGCCAACGAGGCCGAACGCCTCCCCTTTGACCATGTGGTCGAGGTGTTCACGGCCGGGGCCCCGCCCCCGGCGGCGACGCTGGCCGCGATCGAGCCGCTGGGCTTCAATGTCACCCAGGTCTATGGCCTGACCGAAACCTACGGCCCCGCCACCGAATGCACCTGGCACGAGGGGTTCGACGCCCTGCCGCAGGCCGAACGCGCCGCCGTCAAGGCGCGCACCGGCGTGCTGATGCCCTTCATGGAAGACATCACGGTGCTGGACCCGCAGATGCGCCCCGTGCCCCGCGATGGGGCCGCGCTTGGTGAGATCATGCATCGCGGCAACGGCGTGATGAAGGGCTATTTCCGCAACCCCGAGGCGACGCGCGCAGCCTTTGACGGCGGCTATTTCCATTCGGGCGACATCGCGTTCCGGCACGAGGATGGCTATATCAAGATCGCGGACCGCTCGAAGGACATCATCATCTCGGGTGGCGAGAATGTGAGTTCGGTCGAAGTCGAGGGCGCGCTGGCGCATCACCCGGCGGTCTCGTTGTGCGCGGTGGTGGCGAAGCCGGACGACAAATGGGGCGAGGTGCCCTGCGCCTTTTTCGAGTTGAAAGCCGGCGCTGAAGCCACCGAGGCCGAGTTGATCGCTTTTTGCCGCGAGCGTCTCGCCGGGTTCAAGACACCGAAACGCATCGTGTTCCACGAATTGCCCAAGACCTCGACCGGAAAGATTCAGAAGTTCGAATTGCGTGCGTTGGCAAGGACCCTGTGAGAAGGCGGCGTGAGCAGGCAGCGGGGGCTGCCGCCCCCGCACCCCCGCCCCAAGGGGGGCACGCCCCCCTTGGGAAACCCCGTGGCCCGGTTTCGACACGATGAAGCAGTGGTGAAGGGCCCGTCTCTGGTGCCGGGGCCCGGGGTGCGGTAGCATGGGGCAAACCCGCAGCAAGAGAACCGGGACGGCACTGAGGCATGACGGCGCTTGAAAAATACGCGCGGCTCGAAGGGCCCGGTGTCTGGCGTGCCGGAGCCGATGCCCAGCGGCGCGATGTGGTCGTGTCGCTGGGTGAATCCAGCCTGATGATCGCCGACACGCGGTCCGGGCAGGCCTTGAGCCATTGGTCCCTGCCCGCCGTGCAGCGCCTGACGCGGGGCACGCGTCCGGCGGTCTATGCCCCCTCGATCGAAAGCGAAGGCGAGACGCTGGAAATCGACGACGCCTTGCTGATCGAGGCGCTGGAAACGATCCACAGCGCGCTGGCCCCCCGCCCTCCGACGCGCTGGTTGCGCCTGGGCATGATCGGCGCCGTGGCCGTTTTGGCCGTCGCCGCGGCGCTGTGGGTTCCGGGTGTCCTGGTCGAGCGCACCGCCGCAATCGTGCCGCCGGCGATGCGTGCGCAGATCGGCCGCGAGGCGCTGGATGGCATGACATTATCCGCCGCAAGCGCGCGCCTTTGCGCCAACCCCGAGGGGCGGCAGGCGCTGGCCACGCTGCGCACCCGTGTTCTGGGTGCCGATTGGCGGGTCAGCGTGGTCAGCGGCGTGCCGGGGTTCGAGATCGCCTCGCTTCCCGGGCGGCAGATCGTGCTGGGCGACGACCTTGTCTCGCGCCTGGACAGCGGCGAGGCGCTGGCCGGATGGCTGGCGGCCGAGGCCCTGGACATTGAGGCCCATGATCCGTTGATCGAGGCGCTGCACTATGCCGGCACCCGGGCCACAGTGACGCTGCTGGTCACCGGAACCTTGGCCGAGGATGCCCTGAGGGGGTATGCGCTGCAACGGTTCGCCCGCCCGCCCGCGATGCCCGAGGCCGAGGCCCTGGGCGGCTGGCTGGACGGATTGGGCGTCTCATCGACCGCCTATGCGCTGTCGCTTCCCGATGGGTGGCAGGAATTGGCGCAGCGTCTGGCGGATCGCACGGCGACGGCGCCACGCACGGGCGAGCGGCTGCTCAGTGACGGCGAGTGGCTGACGGTGCAAGGCATCTGCGCAAACTGACCCCCTCATGCCCGGGGCACGAGGGGGACGCGCGGGGGGCCGCGATCAGCGGATATAGGCGTCGGAATAGCCCAAAGCGCGCGCCGCACCCAGCGCGGCGCTGAGTTCCGCACGCGACGAGAACGGCCCGGCCAGCACGACCTGCACCTGGCGGCCGCCGCTGGTGGCCTGCCCGGTGGCGACCGGCATTCCCTGGGCTTGCAGCCGCGAGATCGTGGCGCGTGCATTCGCCGCGACCCCGAAGGTGCCGACCTGGACATACTGGCCGTTGCTCATGTGTCCGCCCGTCGGCGTTGTATCGCGACGGCTGGCGCGGCTGTCGATCGGCGCAGTGGTGCCCATGGTGGACACCCGCGCACGCGGCGCGGCCCGCTGCGGCTGCACCGAGGCGCCGTGGAGGTAGGGCTCGGGCCAGCGCGGCGCATAGGGCGGGGGCAGCATGTAGACGTTGTTGTCGGGCGCGGGATAGGGGTTCGCGCCGTCCCAGGGCTGCCACTGGCCACCGTTGGGCGACTGCTGGCGCAGCGCGTCGGCCGGGTGTTCAGCCTGCGGACCGCAGCGCAACGGCAGATCGGGGCGCACGGGCGAGGGCACGGCGTAGAGCTGGCTGTGGGGCGAATAATTGGTGCAGGGCGACGGGCCGGTCTGGTCATAGAAGCTCCAGCGGCGATCCAGCGCGCTGGCCTGAGCCTGATAGACCTGCGCAGGGCGGCTGCGCCCTTGCTCGGGCGGGACGGACCAGGGGGCGTTGCGGCGGCCCGTCGCGGGGGCGGCCTGCGCGGTGCGGACGCGCGCCGGCGCGGTCGCCGCAGCGGCGGTCGCGGTCCGGGCGGGCGAGGCCGCGCGCACGGTCACCGGTGCCGGCGTGGCGGCCGCGACCCGCGCGGCCCCCGACGGGGCGCTGGGTTCGAACCCGCACATCGGGCGACGGTCATCGCCATACCGCGGCACCCACGAGGTGGCCCCGTTGAAGCCGGCACGAATGAACACGCAACCGTTCGAGTCGACATACTGCGACTGCGTGTAGCTGGCAGGCGGGATTTCAGCCGGCGTGCGGCCGGCTTGCGCCTGGGCCATCGCCGCCGAGAGGACCACGGCTACCGCCGCCGTGGAAAGAATTTTGGCAACCATTATCAACCCCCTGTTACCTTGAGCCAAGGATGCAACGGCGGCGACGTGGAGTAAAGCCTTAAGTTCCGGTCACTTGGTGCCGAACATCCGGTCACCGGCATCGCCCAGCCCGGGCACGATATAGCCGTGGTCGTTCAGGTGATCGTCCAGCGCGGCGGTGACGATGCGCACGTCGGGGTGGGCCTGCCGCATCCGTTCGACCCCCTCGGGCGCCGCCAGCAGGCACAGGAAGATGACATTCCTGGCGCCCTGCGCCTTGATCAGGTCGATCGCCGCGGCCGAGGAATTGCCAGTCGCCAGCATCGGGTCCACCACGATCGTCCAGCGTTCCGCCAGATCGGGGGGCAGTTTGCAATAGTATTGCACGGGCGTCAGCGTCTCGGGGTCACGGTAGAGGCCGACAAAACCGACCCGCGCCGCAGGGATCAGTTCCAGAATTCCGTCCAGCAGCCCGTTGCCCGCGCGCAGGATCGACACCAGCGCCAGCTTGCGCCCCTCGAGCATGGGCGCATCCATCGGGCACAGCGGGGTTTCGATCCTGACCGTCGTCAGGGGCAGGTCGCGCGTCACCTCATAGGCCAACAGCATCGAGATCTCGCGCAGCAACTGGCGAAACTTCGAGGTCGAGGTCGCCTTGTCGCGCATGATGCTGAGCTTGTGCTGCACCAGGGGATGGGTGACGACGGTCAGGTGTTCGGTCATGCGCGGCCCTCGATGGTCTGGATGATGCGATTGCGGGTGCCCGCGTCGCAGAACGCGGCCCGGGCCGCATCGAGATTGATCGCGCGGAAATCTTCCTCTGTCCAGCCAAAGGCTTGCGCGAGGGCGTCGTATTCCCGCGTCAGCGTGGTGTGAAAGAACGGCGGATCGTCGGTGGACAGCGACACGCGCACCCCGCGATCCCTGAGCCGCGCCACGGGGTGGTCGGCAAAGGTCGGATAGATGCCCAGAAAGACGTTCGATCCCGGGCAAACCTCGAGCGTGACAGCGTCCTCGGCCAGCCGATCGACCAGCGCGAGGTCCTCGATCGCGCGGACACCGTGGCCGATACGTTCGGGGCGCAGATGATCCAGCGCGTCGCGCACGCTGTCGGGGCCGCCCCATTCGCCGGCATGGGCCGTCAGCCTGAGCCCGGCTTCGCGCGCGCAGTCGAAGGCCCAGGTAAAATCGCGCGGGTTGAACTGCTTTTCATCGCCCGCGATGCCGAAGCCGGTAATGAACGCGCCCGCCGTTTCCGCCGCGCAGCGGGCGATCGGGCGCGATTTCTCGGGGCCAAAGTGGCGGATCGGTGTGATGATCCCCCTGAGCGTGATGCCCATGGTCCGTTCGGCGTGCAACGCGGCCTCGTGGATGGCGTGCAGGTATTCCTTCCATGCGCCCACATCGCCGCCGCCGCAGAAATCGGGCGACAGGAAGGTTTCGGCATAGATCACCCCGTCCCTGGCGCGTTCTTCCAGCACCGCGGTGGTCAGGCGGCCGAAATCCTCGGGCGTCTGCAAGGTCGTCGTGGCGGCCTCGTAAACCTCGAGGAAATGCCAGAAATCGCGATAGGCATAACCGCCGTCTTCGGTGAAGATCCTTGAAATATCAAGGTTCTTTTCCTTTGCCAGCCCACGGATAAAGGCCGGCGGCGCGGCGCCTTCGAAATGCAGGTGCAGTTCCACCTTGGGCAAGGCGGGATCGATACGGTCCGTCAAAGAAAGCTCCTTCCGGGACCGGTTTCCGACAGCCCCAAATGGGTCGCGACCGAGGCCGCGACATCGACAAAAGCGCACAGCCCGATCTCGCCCGTGCCCGCGCCCGCGACCAGAACCGGCACCCGTTCACGGGTGTGGTCGGTGCCGGTCCAGGTGGGGTCGTTGCCATGGTCGGCGGTGAACAGGGCGATATCGCCCGGACGCAGGCGCGCCAGGAAATCGGCCGCCGCCGCATCGAAGGTTTCCAATGCCTGCGCATAGCCTTCGACGTTGCGGGGGTGACCATAAAGCGAGTCGAACTCGACCAGATTGCAAAAGATCAGCGCGCCGTCCTCGGCCTGATCGGCCAGCCTGAGCAGGTGCTCAACCAGATCGGCGTCGCTTTTGCCCTTGTGCAGGTGGCTGACCCCACGATGCGAGAAGATGTCGCCGATCTTGCCGATGGCGTGGACCACCCGGCCATCGGCCTGCGCCCAGTCCATCAGCGCGGGTTTCGGCGGCGCGATGGCAAAATCGCGCCGGTTTCCGGTGCGCTGGAATGCCCCGGGCGCGCCGACAAAGGGCCGCGCGATCACCCGGCCGACGCGACGGGCGTGCAACACGGGCGCCAGGTCCTGGCACAGGCGGATCAGCCGCTCCAGCCCGAAGCTGTCCTCGTGCGCGGCGATCTGGAACACGCTGTCGGCCGAGGTGTAGCAGATCGGCCAACCCGTGCGCATATGCTCGGCGCCCAGCCGGTTCATGATGGCGATGCCCGAGGCGTGGCAATTGCCCAGGATGCCCTCGGTCCCGGCGCGGCGGCAGACCTCGGCCACCAGCGCGGCGTCGAACGCGGGCTCGGTGTTGGGGAAATAGGTCCAGTCCCAGGGCACCGGCACCCCCGCCAGTTCCCAATGTCCCGAGGGCGTATCCTTGCCCTGGCTCACCTCGGTTGCGGCGCCCCAGCGACCGCGCGGCACGGCGCCCAGGCCCGGCGGCACCAACCCCGAGGCCAGCGTCACCGCGCGGCCCAGCCCCAACCCGTCAAGCGTGGGCAGGCGCAGCGGGCGCCCGGCCTCGGCGCGCACCCGGGCGATGTGGCCCAGCGTGTTCGCACCGGTATCGGGGCGGTCCTCGTTGAAGAAGCGATCCGCGTCAGGCGCACCGCCACATCCGACAGAATCGAGAACGACGACAAAGGCCCGGCTCATGCGATGCGCTCCTGCACCAGGGCCACGGGCGCGGGGGCCTCGCCCATGCGGACGGCGGCCTGAAGCGCGGCGATGGCGGCCTCGGCGCCAGCGGGATCGGCGGCGTGGACCAGGGCCAGCGGCCGGTCGGGGCCGACCGCGTCGCCCGGCGCGGCCAGGTCCGAGAACCCCACGCGCGGATCCACCGGGTCGCCCCCCCTGAGCCGCCCGCCGCCCAGATGCACCACCGCTTCGCCCACGGCGCGGGTGTCGATGGCGGCAATCGTGCCCGGGGCCGGGGCCGGCACGGGCCGGATCACCGGGGCCGGGCGCAGAAGCGTGGCGTAGCGGTCCACGAAATCGGCCGGGCCACCCTGCGCCACGACCATGCGGCCGAACCGTTCGACGGCCCGGCCATCGGTCAGCACCGCCCGGATCCGCGCGGCGCCCTGCGTCGCGTCCGGGGTCTGGCCGCACAGCGCCAGAATCTCGCCACCCAATGCGACGGTCAGGTCCACCAGCCGGGGGGTCACCGCGCGGCCGGTCAGCGTATCCATCACCTCGGCCACCTCGAGCGCGTTGCCGGCGGTCCGCGCCAACGGGCGGTCCATGTCGGTCACCAGCGCCGAGGTGCGGCACCCCGCGCCATTCGCGGTGTCCACCAGGGCACGGGCCAGCGTGCGCGCCTGTTCCAGCGCAGGCAGAAAAGCGCCCGAGCCGACCTTGACGTCCAGCACCAGCGCGCCCAGCCCGGCGGCCAGCTTTTTCGACAGGATCGACGCGGTGATCAGATCGACCGATTCCACCGTCCCCGTCACGTCCCGGATCGCGTAAAGCCGCCGGTCCGCCGGCGCGATCCGGCCCGAGGCCGAGACGATCGCGCACCCGACCTCGCGCATCAGGGCCCTGAGGCGCGGCTCGCCCGTGTCCACGGTAAAGCCGGGAATGGATTCCAGCTTGTCCAGCGTGCCGCCGGTGTGACCCAACCCCCGCCCCGAGACCATCGGCACGTAGACGCCGCAGCACGCCAGCGCCGGGGCCAGCAGCAGGCTGATGGAATCCCCGACCCCGCCGGTCGAATGCTTGTCCACCACCGGGCCGGGCAGGTCCCAGCGCAGCCGGTCGCCACTGTCGCGCATGGCGCGGGTCAATGCCACGCGGCCCTCGTCCCCCAGCCCCTTCAGCAGCACGGCCATGGCAAAGGCCCCGGCCTGCGCATCGGTCACGGTGCCGTCGGCCAGCCCGCGGGCGAACCAGGCCAGCCCGTCCGGTCGGGCGCACCCGTCGCGAACCGAGGCGATGACCGATCGTGCGTCCATCAGGCGCGGTCCATGTGATCGGCGCCAAAGGCACCGGGCAGCAACTGGTCCATCGTCATCGTCAGGCGCGCCCCGTCGAGCGTGGCCATGGTGACCGTGACCTCGGGTCCGGCGAATTCGCGCAGCTTCTGGCGGCAGCCCCCGCAGGGCGGTGTCGGCGTCGAGCTGTCAGCCACCACCACCACCTCACGGATGCGGGTGTCGCCGCCCGCGACCATGGCGGCGATGGCCCCGGCCTCGGCACAGGTGCCTTGCGGATAGGCGACGTTCTCGACATTGCAGCCGACGTAGACCGCGCCGGATTCGGCCAAGATGGCGGCGCCAACCTTGAAGCGGGAATAGGGCACCCAGGCCCGTTCCCGCACCGTTCTGGCCTGATCGAGCAGGGACATCGCAACCTCGTCGTGAAAAATTGACCTTCTGGTCCGAGTTTGCGCGCGGGGCTCGCCAATGGCAAGCCCCGCCGCCGCCCGCCGCGCGCCCCGATCAGGCGGCGCGCACCCGTGCGTCGCTGTCCCAGGTGCCGGCGTTGGCCAGGATGAAAGCGGGCTCGTGATAGGCTTGTTCCAGCAAGCGGCGATACAGCGCCCCCTCGGCGGCGCGGTCCAGTGGCTGATCCACGCCGGCGACAATCTGCAATGCCTCGCCCAGGGCATCGACGGTGCCAGACCCCTCGTCGAACTGCGCCTTTTTGCGCCACACCAGGTCATGCGGCAGAAGATCGGCGCAAGCCTTGCGCAGGATCCATTTCTCGGTCGTGGGGCCGGTGCTTTCGAGGCCCTCGGTGCGGCGCATCTTCAGCGTTGCCGGGATCGACTGCGAAAAGGCGATCAGATCGCGGTCCAGGAAGGGGGTGCGCGCCTCGAGCGATTCCGCCATCGTCACCCGGTCCACCCGTTGCAGGTTGATGTTGTGCATCGTCCCCAGGCTGCGGGTCAGTTCGTCGGCCAGCGCGCGCGGGTGATCCACATAGGCGTGGTGATAAGTGTAGCCGGCGAACAGTTCATCCGCCCCCTCGCCCGTCAGCACCGCCTTGACGTGCTGCGCGGCCAGCTTCGCGGCGAAATGCGTGGGCACCGCCGAGCGCACCAGATCCACATCCGCGCTTTCCAGGTGATAGATCACATGCGGCAGGACGCGCGCGACATCGGCGGGGGTAAAGGCGTATTCGTGATGATCCGCGCCGATATGCGCCGCCACCCGGCGCGCCGCCAGCAGATCCGCGCTTCCCGCCGTGCCGACCGAGAAGGTTTTCAACGGGCGGCTCGACTGCCGGGCGGCGATGGCGGCAATGATCGAGCTGTCCAGCCCGCCGGACAGAAAGCTGCCGACCTCGACATCCGCGACCATCCACTTTGCAACCGCCTCGTCCAGCACGCGGCGCAATTCCTGCGCGGTGCCGTCGATATCCAGGCCCGGCTCGGGCTCGGCCGCGCCTTGCGGCATACGGAACCAGCGGCGTTCGCCCAGGGCACTGTCATACAGGCACCCGGGGCCGACCGCGCGCACATCGGTGACGCCCAGACCGTCAAAGGCCTTCAACTCGGACGCCAGGGCCAGCCCTTCGCCGATCCGCGCAACATAGAGCGGTTTGATCCCCAGCGGATCGCGCGCGGCCATGAAGCGCCCGGGTTCGGCCAGGATGAAAGCGAACATGCCGTCCAGACGCGCCACCCAACGCGGGGCGTCGGTGCGTTTCAGGTGCAGCACCGTCTCGCTGTCCGAGGCCGAGCGGAACCGCTCACCCCCCAGGATCGCCCGCAGGTCGCGGTGGTTGTAGATCTCGCCGTTCACCACCAGCATGTCGTCTTGCTGGATGATCGGCTGGCGGCCGTCGTCCGGGCCGATGATGGACAGGCGGCAATGCGCCATGATGACGCCATGAGGCGCACGCACGACCTCGGTCGCGTCAGGGCCACGATGGGAAATCTTGCGGATCATGGTCGAGGCCAGCGCCTCGTCCCCGCAGTTCCAAAGGCACACGATTCCGCACATGCCAAACTCCCGTTCTCATGCGTCGCACAAAGGTTACAGAACCTCGGTTTCCGGGTTCCCCGGCAGGGTCACTTCCAGCAATTGCAGATCCGCGGTCGGCTGCGCGTAGCGCGTCGCCATGCCCGGCGGAATGACGAACCCGTCGCCCTTTTCCAGGCGGAAAGGGTCCTTGCCCTCGCCCTCGAGCACCAGGCCGCCGGCCATCACATAGGTGAACAGGATGTCGCCCTTGTGGCGCGTCCACGCGGTTGGCTGGCCGTCCGGCCGCGCCACCATGACCGAGGCGACGCCCCGGGTGTTCGCGTCGATCGTGGTATCGCGGGCCTCGAACCCGGGCAGGCGAAAGGGGCGGAACACCCCGTCGGCAGCCAGACTGTGCACGAACCGCTGCCCGTTCCATTCCCGATCCGGGCGCTGCTGCGGCGTCGGCAGGTTCATCGCGTGGTCGATTTCGGTGACATGCTCGGCCGGGACACCGATTTCGATGACCTCGACATCGTCGCCCGAATGACAGACGCGGTGGCGGATCTCGGGCGGCTGGATGAAGCAGTCGCCCGGCGTCAGGCGACGCATCCCGCCCTGGTCCTCATACAGCACATCGACCCAGCCGTTGACGCAGAAGATCAGCTGAAAGCCGACCTTGTGAAAATGCACCATGTCGGGCACCGGACCGCCGCCCGGGATGCGAATGTGGCTGGCGATCATCGCGCCGCCCAGCCGGCTGGGCACCAGGTCGCGATAGTTCATGCCGGCGCGGCCGATGACCCAGGGCGCCTGATCGGCCATGCGACGCACGACAAAGGCGTGCTCGGTCGCGGGCAGGACCAGCGGCGGGTTCAGTTCGTCGATCTCGATCCGGGTGCCGTTGGGCGCGGTCAACACGCGCTGCCCCCCGGCGAACGCGTCCGGCGAGTCGGTCAGCAGGCGAATCGTGCCGGGCCCTTCGGGCGCGCCCTTTTCGATCCGCAGCCGCAACCCGTGCCCCGAGAACACAGCCACCTGCGGATCGTCGGCGGGATAGATCATGTCCATCCGCAGGCCCAGGACCTTGGTGTAGAACGGGATGTCGTCGCGCAACTCGTTGGTTGGCAGGCGGATTTCGGCACGGGTATCGGTCATGCAGGGCCTCGCGTTTACCGGCAGTCTGGCCCCCTGTCTTCGGCTTTGCAAGAGAGTGCTTCAGCCACCGCGAAGAATGCAGGACTGGCGTTTTGCGGAAAATGGTTTAATGCTGAACCAAATTGTGGAGGGCCTCATGGACGAAGCGCACAAGGACGATGTGAAACAGGCCGCGCGCCAGGCGGCGCTGTTCTACCACGAGTTTCCGCGCCCCGGAAAACTGGAAATCCGCGCGACCAAGCCGCTGGCCAACGGCCGCGACCTGAGCCGCGCCTATTCCCCCGGCGTCGCCGAGGCCTGCCTCGAGATCAAGGCCGACCCCGCCACGGCCGCGCGCTACACCTCGCGGGGCAATCTGGTGGCGGTGGTGACGAACGGCACCGCCGTGCTGGGGCTGGGCAACATTGGCGCGCTGGCATCGAAGCCGGTGATGGAGGGCAAGGCGGTGCTCTTCAAGAAGTTCGCCAACATCGACTGTTTCGACATCGAGGTGAACGAACCCGACCCTTACAAGCTGGCCGATATCGTCTGCGCGCTTGAGCCGACATTCGGCGCGATCAACCTCGAGGACATCAAGGCGCCCGACTGTTTCATCGTCGAACGCCTGTGCCGCGAACGCATGGGCATTCCGGTGTTCCATGACGATCAGCACGGCACGGCGATCGTGGTCGGCGCGGCGGCGGTGAACGCGCTCAGGCTGACGGGCCGCAGCTTTGACCAGATCAAGGTCGTCTCGACCGGCGGCGGCGCGGCGGGCATCGCCTGCCTGAACATGCTGCTGAAACTGGGCGTCCGGCGCGAGAACGTCTGGCTGTGCGACATCCACGGCCTGGTTTTCGAAGGCCGCGAACAGGACATGAACCCCGAAAAGGCCGCCTTCGCCCAGCCCACCGACCTGCGCACGCTGGATCAGGTAATCGAGGGCGCCGACCTGTTCCTGGGCCTGTCCGGCCCCGGTGTGCTGAAGCCCGAGATGGTCGCCCGCATGGCCGACGATCCCATCGTCTTTGCGCTGGCCAACCCCACGCCCGAAATCATGCCCGACGAGGTGGCCGCGGTCGCCCCCGGCGCCATCGTCGCCACCGGGCGTTCGGACTATCCGAACCAGGTGAACAACGTCCTGTGCTTCCCGTTCATTTTCCGCGGCGCGCTGGATGTGGGCGCGTCCGAAATCAACGACGCGATGGAGGTCGCCTGCGTCGAGGGGATCGCCAAACTGGCGCGCGCCACCACCTCGGCCGAGGCCGCGGCCGCCTATCAGGGCGAAAAGCTGTCCTTTGGCCGCCAGTATCTGATCCCCAAACCCTTTGACCCGCGGCTGATGGGCGTGGTCGCCAGTTCGGTCGCGCGGGCGGCGATGGAAACCGGCGTCGCGGCGCGGCCGCTGGCGGATCTGGACGCTTACAAGCGCGGGCTGGATCAGTCCGTGTTCCGCTCGGCCATGCTGATGCGCCCGGTGTTCGAAAGCGCGCGCATCGCCTCGCGCCGGATCGTCTTTGCCGAGGGCGAGGACGAGCGCGTGCTGCGCGCCGCCCAGGCCATCATGGAGGAAACCACCGAGGTGCCGATCCTCATCGGCCGCCCCGAGGTGATCGAACGCCGCTGCGAACGCTATGGCCTGCCGATCCGCCCGGGCCGCGAGTTCGAGGTGGTCAACCCCGAGAACGACCCCCGCTATCGCGACTATTGGGAAACCTATCACGGGTTGATGGAACGGCGCGGCGTCACCCCTGACACCGCCAAGGCGATCCTGCGCACCAACACCACCGCCATCGGTGCGGTCATGGTCCACCGGGGCGAGGCCGACAGCCTGATCTGCGGCGCCTTTGGCCAATACCTGTGGCACCTGAACTATGTGCGCCAGGTTCTGGCCCGCGACGGCCTTTGCCCGGTGGGTGCGCTCAGCCTCATCATCCAGACCGAGGGGCCGCTGTTCATCGCCGACACCCAGGTCAACCCCGAACCGACGGGCGCGCAGATCGCCGAAACCGTTATCGGCGCCGCCCGCCATGCCCGCCGTTTCGGTGTGCAGCCCAAGGTCGCGCTGTGTTCGCATTCGCAATTCGGCACCCTGGACACATCCTCGGGTCGGCGGATGCGCGAGGCGCTGGAGATCCTCGACGCCTCGGGCCTGGATTTCGAATACGAGGGGGAAATGGCGGTCGATGCGGCCCTGGACCCCGAGCTGCGGGAAAGAATCTTCCCGCGCTCGCGGATGGGAGGGGCGGCGAATATCCTGGTCTTTGCCAACACCGACGCCGCCAGCGCCGTGCGCAACATCCTGAAGACCCGCGCCAGCGGGTTGGAGGTGGGCCCGATCCTGATGGGCATGGGCAACAAGGCGCATATCGTGACGCCCTCGATCACCGCGCGCGGCCTGCTGAACATGGCCGCCATCGCCGGCACCCCGGTGTCGCATTACGGCTGAGTCGGGGGGCGTGCTAACAGGCCGGGCAAAGTTTGCAAACTCTGCCCGGTCCGGCGCGCCCGCGCGGCCAGCGAGGCCGTTTTGCAAAAATTAGCCAGCATGCGCGGCGAAATCTGCAAACCTTTTTGCCGCACCCCGGCCCTGTCCTGCGGTAACAGCGTTGCAACGGCGCCATGACCCGGCGTAACTGACCCCACCGAGGAGGAGGGTCCCATGAGTTACGCCGACGTTTACCGCCGCTCGATCGACAACCCCGACAGCTTCTGGCTGGACCAGGCGCAGGCCATCGACTGGGACACCCCGCCGACCCGGGCCCTGTTCGCCGAAAACGCCCCCATCTACGAATGGTTCAAGGACGCCGAGGTCAACACCTGCTGGAATGCCGTGGACCGCCATGTCGCCCAAGGGCGCGGCAACCAGACCGCCATCATCTACGACAGCCCCGTCACCCATGTGCGGCAGGAAATCACCTATGCCGAACTGCTCGAACGGGTGAGCAGCCTGGCCGGCGCGCTAAAGGCCCAGGGCATCGAAAAGGGTGACCGGGTCATCATCTACATGCCGATGATCCCCCAGGCGCTGGAGGCGATGCTGGCCTGCGCGCGGCTGGGCGCGATCCATTCCGTGGTGTTCGGCGGCTTTGCGGCGCGCGAACTGGCGACCCGCATCGACGACGCCACGCCAAAGGCGATCATCGCAGCGAGTTGCGGCATCGAACCGGGCCGCGTGGTGCATTACAAGCCTCTGCTCGACGGCGCGATCGACATGGCCAGCCACAAACCCGATTTCTGCGTGATCTATCAGCGCGAACAGGAGGTGGCCCATCTGACCCAGGGGCGCGATCTGGACTGGCACGAATTCCAGTTCGGGGTCGAACCGGCCGCCTGCGTTCCGGTGCGCGGCGATCACCCGGCCTATATCCTGTATACCAGCGGCACCACCGGCCAGCCCAAGGGCGTGATGCGCGCGACGGGCGGCCACCTGGTCGCGCTGGCCTGGACGATGAAGAACCTCTACAACGTCAACCCCGGCGAGGTCTTCTGGTCGGCCTCGGACGTGGGCTGGGTCGTGGGGCACAGTTATATCGTCTATGGCCCGCTGATCCACGGCGCCACGACCATCGTGTTCGAGGGCAAACCCGTGGGCACGCCCGATGCGGGCACCTTCTGGCGGGTGATCGACCAGAACAAGGTGGTCAGCTTCTTCACCGCGCCCACCGCCTTTCGCGCCATCAAGCGCGAGGACCCCAAGGGCGAATTCCTGAAGAAATACGACACCTCGAGCCTGCGCGCACTGTTCCTGGCGGGGGAACGTGCGGACCCCGACACGGTGAACTGGGCCGCCGCGAAACTGGGCGTGCCGGTGATCGACCACTGGTGGCAGACCGAAACCGGCTGGGCGATCTGCGGCAACCCGCAAGGGCTGGAGCCGCTGCCCGTCAAGGTCGGCAGCCCCTCGGTGCCGATGCCGGGCTATGACGTGCGCGTGCTGGACGAGGGCGGCCACCCGCTCGCGCCGGGCACCCTGGGCGCCATTGCCATCAAGCTGCCCCTTCCCCCCGGCACCCTGCCGAACCTGTGGAACGCCGAGGCGCGCTTTCGCAAGTCCTATCTCGACCATTTCCCCGGCTATTACGAGACGGGCGACGCCGGCTATATCGACGCGGACGGCTATGTTTACATCATGGCCCGCACCGACGATGTCATCAACGTCGCCGGGCACCGGCTGTCCACCGGCGCGATGGAAGAGGTCCTGGCCAGTCACCCCGATGTCGGTGAATGCGCGGTGATCGGCGTGGCGGACGATCTGAAGGGGCAGGTGCCGCTGGGCTTTCTGTGCCTGAACAAGGGCACCAACCGGCCCCACGACGAGGTCGTGCGCGAAAGCGTGAACCTTGTGCGCGACCGGATCGGCCCGGTCGCGGCGTTCAAGCTGGCCGTGGTGGTGGATCGCCTGCCCAAGACGCGCTCGGGCAAGATCCTGCGCGCCACGATGGCCAAGATCGCCGATGGCGAAGAATTCAAGATGCCCGCCACGATCGACGACCCGGCGATTCTGGACGAGATCGCCGTTGCGCTGAAAACCCTGGGATACGCCGGCGGCTGACCCAGGGTCGAACCCGCGACATTGCAAAGGTAACGCCCCGTCACGCAAGTGTTCGGGGCGTTCGCATGTGAAAACCGGGATTCATCCCTTGATTGTGCCACGGTTCCGCCGCAATCTCGTGCAAGGGTAGTTAATGGTGTGATTCCAAACAAACATATGGATGATTGGTTCGAAATGGATCCCGGCAGACGGACCCCTCCCGCCATCGACAAGGCGGTTCTGGAACGTCTGTTCGCCATGGGGGATTCGTCGTTGCGCCGGGCGCTGTGCGCGCAGTTGCGCGCCGACTTTCAACGACTGCATCAGGCGGTTCTGGGACCGGACGGCGCCGCCGTCGGGCGTGCCGCGCACGAGTTGAAGGGGCTTGCGGCGACGGTCGGGGCCGGGCGGCTCACCGATCTGGCGCGGGCGCTGGATGCGCGCGCGGAAAACCTGGGCGCCGCGGCACGCGCTGCGATCGTCACCCCCGTCCTGCATGAGATCGAGGCCGTGCTTGCCTGTCTCGATTCCGCCGCCGGGGAACCCCCTGCGGCATGACCAAGCCACTGACATCGGACACGATCCTGCTGATCGAGGACACGCCCTCGTTGCAGATGATCTACAAGGCCGCGTTGAACCGCGCCGGGTTCACCGTGGAAACCTGCGGCACCGCGGCCGAGGGGACGGCCGCCTTTCAGCGGCTGAAAACCTCGATCGTGCTGCTGGACCTGATGCTGCCGGACCGCGCCGGGCTGGATGTCATGCAGGACCTGCTGGTGGCCGAGCCCCGCACCTGCGTCATCGTCATCACCGCCAACGGTTCGATCAACAAGGCCGTTGAAATGATGCGCGCCGGGGCGCATGAATTCCTGGTCAAGCCGTTCGACGACCAGCGCCTGATCGCCGCGGTCGAGAACGCCCGCAAGGCGCTGCGCCATCGCCCGCAGCCGCTTCACGCGCCGCGTGGCGAAGCCCCCGCGCGGCAGGTCCTGCCCCCGTTCATCGGCCATTCCGAACCGATGCAGGCGGTCTATGAAAAGATCCGCTCGGTCGCGCGGTCGATGGCAACGGTCTTTGTTACCGGCGAAAGCGGCACCGGAAAGGAACTCTGCGCCGAGGCGGTGCACCAGGCCTCGGCCCGCGCGAGCGGCCCGTTCGTGGCGCTGAACTGCGGCGCGATCCCCGTGGACCTGCTGGAATCCGAGGTGTTCGGCCACCTGCGCGGGTCCTTCACCGGCGCGATCTCGGACAAGCTGGGCGCGGCGGCGGCGGCGGACGGCGGCACGCTTTTCCTGGACGAGATCTGCGAAATGGATCTCAACCTGCAAACCAAGCTGCTCAGGTTCCTGCAAACCTCGACCATCACGCCGGTCGGGGCGACGCGCCCGCGCAAGGTGAACGTGCGGATCATCTGCGCCACCAACCGCGACCCGGCCGAGGAGGTCCGCCGCGGCCGGTTCCGCGAGGACCTGTATTACCGCCTGCATGTGGTTCCGATCCACCTGCCCCCGCTGCGCGACCGCGGCGACGACGTGAACGAGATCGCCGACGCGCTGATCTCGCAAATGGGGCGCGAGGAAAACCATGACTTCCAGGGCCTGTCGCCGCGCGTGCGCGAGTTGTTCCGCGCCCTGCCCTGGCCCGGAAACGTGCGGCAGCTCATCAACGTGCTGCGCAATGTCGTGGTGCTGAACGACGGCCCCCACGTCACGCCCGAGATGCTGCCGCCCGATCTGCTGGCGATCCGTGCCGCCCCCGCCCCCGCGGCCGGGGAACGCAGCGGGCTGTCGCTGGGGGACCTGGCCGGCCGCACGCTGGCGCAGATCGAGCGCATCGTCATCGAGGATGCGCTGGCCCGCCACGGCGATTCCGTGCCCAAGGCGGCGCGGGAACTGGACGTCTCGGCCTCGACCCTCTATCGCAAACGCGAAGCCTGGGCCAAAGCCGACGAGGGATGATGTCCGACACGCGCCGTTCGCTGCTCATCACCGGGTGTTCCTCGGGGATCGGGTATCACTGTGCCCATGCCATGCGCGCGCGCGGCTGGCGGGTCTTTGCCTCGTGCCGTCAGCAGGCCGATTGCGACCGCCTGACCGCCGAGGGGTTCGAGGCCCCGCGCATCGACTACGCCGACGAGGCCAGCATCGCCGCCGGGATCGACGCCGTGCTTCAGGCGACCGGCGGTCGGCTGGACGCGCTGTTCAACAACGGCGCCCACGCCTGCCCCGGCGCGGTCGAGGATCTGCCGACCGGCGCCCTGCGCGAGATCTTGCAGGTCAACGTGCTGGGCTGGCACGAACTGACCCGCCGCGTCATCCCGGTGATGCGTGCGCAGGGCCATGGCCGGATCGTGCAGAACTCCAGCGTCCTGGGCTACACCCCCTACCGCTGGCGCGGCGCCTACGGCACGTCGAAATTCGCGATCGAGGGGCTCAGCCGCATCCTGCAACTGGAACTGTCGGACACGCCGATCAAGGTGGTTCTGATCCAGCCTGGTCCCGTCGCGTCGAAAATCCGCGTCAATTCGATCCCGCATTTCGAACGCTGGGTGGATTGGCGCAACAGCCCGCGCCGCGCGCAGTATGAGGGCAGCCTGTTGCAGCGGCTTTATCAGGGCGGACCCAAAGACCGCTGGGAACTGGGCCCCGAGTCCGTCGCCCGGGTGCTGGTCAAGGCGATCGAATCCGCGAACCCGCGCCCGCGCTACACCGTGACCGTGCCGGCGGCGCTGATGGCCTGGGCTGTCCGCCTGCTGCCCGAGCGCACGCTTCTGGCAATTCTGTCGCGGCAATGAGGGGGCGCGACGAACTTGCCACTGGCTTTCTGACACCGGGGCGTTAAGTCAGGGGCAACCAAACGGAGGGCGCCATGCTACTCAACGATCCGCTGTTCATCCTCGCTGCCGTCCTGTCGCTGGTGGTGCTGGGCATCCTGTTGTTCGGCGTCGGCAGCTTTGCCCGGGGGGGCGAATTCAACCGGCGCAACGCCAACAAGATCATGCGCTGGCGGCTGGGCGCGCAGTTCGTGGCGGTGGTCGTCATCGTCGCCTTTGCCTATCTGCGGCACAGGGGCTGATCGGTCCGATGGTCGTTCTGAACAAGATCTACACCCGCACCGGCGACAAGGGCGAAACCGCGCTGGGCAACGGCAACCGCGTGCCCAAGGACGCGCCGCGCGTCGAAGCCTACGGCACCGTGGACGAGACCAACGCGACTGTCGGCCTGGCGCGACAGCACAGCACCGGCGACATGGACGCCGCGCTGGCCCGCATCCAGAACGACCTGTTCGACGTGGGCGCGGACCTCTGCCGCCCCGATCTGGCCGCCGATGCCGCCGCCGACTATCCCCCCCTGCGCATGACCGATGCCCAGGTGGACCGGCTCGAAGCCGAAATCGACGCGATGAACGCCGCACTGGCGCCGCTGCGCAGCTTCGTGCTGCCCGGCGGCACGCCCCTGGCCGCGTCGTTGCACCTGTGCCGCACCGTCTCGCGCCGGGCCGAGCGTATGGCCGTGGCTCTGGCCCGCGAGGGCGACGTGACCCCCGCCGCGGTGCGCTACCTCAATCGCCTGTCGGACTGGTTCTTCGTTGCCAGCCGCGTCGCCAACGACAATGGCGCCGGCGATGTGCTGTGGGTGCCGGGCGCCAATCGTTGACGCTAACGCGGTCCCGACGCGGCGTCCGCATGGCGCTGAGTGTCGTTTTTCCCCTGTTTTCCGCGCCGCAGAGACGCTAGGAAACGGGTCAGCATCCAATCCGCCCTGGGGTCCGCCCGAGGGCCGCGAGCAAGGGAGAATGTCGCCGATGAAAGTTCTGGTGCCCGTGAAGCGGGTGATCGACTACAACGTGAAGGTCCGCGTGAAGGCGGACGGGTCGGGTGTGGACCTGGCGAACGTGAAGATGTCGATGAACCCGTTCGACGAGATTGCGGTCGAGGAAGCCATCCGGCTGAAGGAAAAAGGCGTCGCGACCGAGGTCGTGGCGGTGTCGATCGGCGTGAAGCAGGCGCAGGAGACGCTGCGCACGGCGCTGGCGATGGGCGCGGACCGGGCGATCCTGATCGTGGCCGCCGACGACGTGCACCAGGACATCGAGCCGCTGGCGGTGGCGAAGCTGCTGGCCGCCGTGGTCAAAGAGGAACAGCCGGGTCTGGTTCTGGCCGGCAAGCAGGCCATTGATAATGACATGAACGCCACCGGCCAGATGCTGGCGGCGCTTCTGGGCTGGTCGCAGGGCACCTTTGCGTCCGAGCTGGAGATCGCCGGCGACAAGGCGAAGGTCACGCGCGAGGTGGACGGCGGTCTGCAGACGATCGAGGTGGCGATGCCCGCGATCATCACCGTGGACCTGCGCCTGAACGAGCCGCGCTATGCCTCGCTGCCCAACATCATGAAAGCCAAGAAGAAGCCCTTGGATGAAAAGACGCCCGCCGACTACGGCGTCGATGTCACGCCGCGGCTGAGCGTGGTCAAGACCTCGGAGCCTGCCGCGCGCAAGGCCGGGGTGAAGGTCGGTTCGGTGGACGAACTGATCGCGAAACTGAAAGACGAAGCGGGGGTGATCTGATGGCCGTTCTTCTGCTGGGTGAAGTGACCGACGGCGCGCTGTCGCGCGACGCCACCGCCAAGGCCGTGACGGCCGCCCGCAAACTGGGTGACGTGACCGTGCTGTGCGCCGGGGCCTCGGCCGCGGCCGCGGGTGCGGACGCGGCGACCATCGCCGGTGTGGCAAAGGTTCTGGTGGCCGAGGACGCGACGCTGGGTCACCGGCTTGCGGAACCGACCGCGGCGCTGATCGTCGCGCTGGCGGGCGGCTATTCGCACATCGTCGCGCCCGCGACGACGGACGCCAAGAACGTGCTGCCGCGCGTCGCCGCGCTCCTGGATGTGATGGTGCTGTCGGATGTCTCGGGCATCGTCGATGCCGACACGTTCGAGCGCCCGATCTATGCCGGCAACGCGATCCAGACGGTGAAATCGTCGGACGGCGTGAAGGTCCTGACGGTCCGCACCTCGACCTTCGAGGCCGCGGGCGAGCAGGCGGCAGCGGCGATCGAGAGCGTCCCGGCGGCGGCGAACCCCGGCCTGTCGTCCTGGATCGAGGACAAGGTCGCGGCCTCGGACCGGCCGGAACTGACCTCGGCCAAGATCGTGGTCTCGGGCGGTCGCGGCGTCGGCTCTGAGGAGAATTTCCGCATCATCGAGGCGCTGGCGGACAAGCTGGGCGCGGCGGTGGGCGCCTCGCGCGCGGCGGTGGACAGTGGCTTTGCGCCGAACGACTGGCAGGTCGGCCAGACCGGCAAGGTCGTGGCGCCGCAGCTTTACGTTGCGGTCGGCATCTCGGGCGCGATCCAGCACCTGGCGGGGATGAAGGACTCGAAGGTCATCGTGGCGATCAACAAGGACGAGGAAGCGCCGATCTTCCAGGTCGCCGATTATGGCCTGGTGGGCGATCTGTTCACCGTGGTCCCGGAACTGACCGGCAAGCTGTAAAACCCCGCGGACGGGCAGAATCGCCCATCCGGCACGAACCTGACGGCCCGCCCCATGGCGGGCCGTTGCCGTTTCACGGGCGGCGACCGCCCAGACGGAATCGCAGGGCCTCGGCCGCCGCGATCCGGTCCTCGGGGTTGACCGCCAGGCGGCGGCGCCCCTCGCCCGGGATCGGCGGCCGGGGCAGCCAACCCGGGGACGGCAGGTCGATCAACACGCCCTTGACCGGCAATCGTTCCAGCAGCAGCCGCATCCGCGTCACCCACAGCGCGGCCAGAACCTTGCGCACTTCGGCAAAGCGGTCGGGGCAGGTTCCGGCCAGCGTCCCGAGCGCATGGCCGGTAAAGGCGATGGCGGCAAAATCCACATCGGGAAACAGCGCCTTCAGCGCCGGACGCGCGGCGACGAATCGGTCGTTGCGGCGCGGGTGCACCGAATAGAACGGATTCGACAGATTCCCCAGCGGCGGCAACACCAGAACAAAGCCGCGCGCCTCTTCCGCGCGTTGCGCCAGCTCGGGGTCCCCGAGGTGCATGTCAACCCCCTCGACCTGCGCGGACGGCACCAATAGCCGGTCCAGCACCCGGCCCGTAACCGCCGGCGTCAAACGCGCGCTGCTGCGCGGGCCGATCAGCATCAGCGCCCTGTGCCGGATCGGCGCGTGACAAGGCACGCCTCTGTGCACGGACGGACCCAAACGTCCGCCGGCGTGGTCATGCAGACATTGTTGCATGGCACCCTTCCCAAATTTTCACCCGGCACCATTGTTGCGCCAAAAACTTACAATCCTCTTACCAGCCGCCCCAGGACCGAGGGGGACTTGCGCCGCCCGCTGCCGGGCGCATAAGGTCGCCTGAGCGAGCAGGCGGGCAGACGATAGGGACAGGCATGGACATCAAGGTTGTGGGCATCGTGGGTGCGGGGCAGATGGGCAACGGCATCGCCCATGTCTTTGCCCTGGCGGGGTTCGAGGTCATTCTGAACGACATCTCGGACGAGGCCCTGTCCAAGGCGTTGGCTCTGATCGACCGGAACCTGGACCGCCAGCTTCAGCGCGGAAAGCTCAGCGCCGAGGCCAAGGATGCGGCGATGGCGCGCATCCGCACCACGACCCGGCTGGCCGATGTCGGTCCGACCGATCTGGTGATCGAGGCCGCGACCGAACGCGAGATGGTCAAGCAAGCGATCTTCGAGGATCTGCTGCCGCATCTGAAGCCGACAACGATCCTGACCTCGAACACCTCGTCCATTTCGATCACGCGGCTGGCCAGCCGCACCGACCGGCCCGAACGCTTCATGGGGTTCCATTTCATGAACCCCGTTCCGGTGATGCAACTGGTCGAACTGATCCGTGGCATCGCCACCAACGAAGAGACCTACCGAACCCTGCTGGCGGTGGTCGAAAAGCTGGGCAAGACGGCCGCCTCGGCCGAGGACTTTCCAGCCTTTATCGTCAACCGGATCCTGATGCCGATGATCAATGAGGCCGTCTATACCCTCTACGAGGGGGTCGGCAGCGTCAGATCCATCGACGAATCGCTGAAACTGGGCGCGAACCACCCCATGGGCCCGCTGGAACTGGCCGATTTCATCGGCCTGGACACCTGCCTGGCCATCATGAACGTGTTGCACGACGGGCTGGCGGATACGAAATACCGCCCCTGCCCGCTGCTGACCAAATATGTCGAGGCCGGCTGGCTGGGTCGCAAGACCAAGCGCGGTTTCTATGACTATCGGGGCGAGACACCCGTTCCCACCCGGTAATCAGCCCTCGTCGCCATCGGTGAATTGCAGCTTTGCAAGGCGCGCGTAGAGCCCGCCTTGCGCCACCAGTTCGGCGTGCGTGCCCTCGGCGGCGATGCGGCCGGCCTCGAACACCACGATTCGGTCGGCCTTGCGCACGGTTGCCAGACGGTGCGCGACCACCAGTGTGGTGCGGCCCTGCGACAGCCGTTCCACCGCCTGTTGCACCAACCGCTCGCTTTCCGCGTCCAAGGCCGAGGTGGCCTCGTCCAGCAGCAGCACGGGCGCGTCGCGCAGGATGGCGCGGGCGATGGCGATGCGCTGCTTCTGGCCGCCCGACAGCATCACGCCGCGTTCGCCCAGTTGCGTCTCATACCCCTCGGGCAGGGCGGCGATGAAATCATGCGCGGCGGCGGCGCGGGCGGCGTCCTCGATCTGGGCATCGGTCGCGTCGGGACGGCCAAAGCGGATGTTCTCGCGCGCCGAGGTGGCAAAGATCACCGGGTCCTGCGGCACCAGCGAGACCGCGCCACGCAGATCCCGGCGGGTCAGGTCGCGCAGGTCGGTGCCATCCAGGCGGATCGCCCCCTCTTGCGGATCGTAGAAGCGCAGGAGCAACTGGATCATGGTCGATTTCCCGGCCCCCGAGGGGCCGACCAGGGCCACCGTCTCGCCCGGATTGACTGTCAGGTTGACGCCGTCCAGCGCCGATTGCCTGGGCCGCGAGGGGTAGTGAAAGCGCACGCCCTCGAACGCGACGGCGCCCCGCACCGGGGCCGGCAGGGAAACCGGGGTCGCCGGGTCCTGCACGGCGTCCGTCGCATGCAACAGTTCGACCAGCCGCTCGGTCGCCCCGGCGGCGCGCTGCAACTCGCCCCAGATCTCGCTCAAGGCCCCGACCGAACCCGCGACCAGCACGGAATAGATGACGAACTGCACCAGTTCGCCGATGCTCATGCTGCCGGTGCGCACATCCAGCGCGCCGACCCACAACACCCCGACAACGCCCGAGAACACCAGCGCGATGATGACCACCGTCATCACCGCCCGCGTGGCGATGCGCGTCATCGCGATGTCAAAGCTCTTTTCGGTGACCGTGGTAAAGCTGGCGATCGACTGCCCCTCGTGGGTAAAGGCCTGCACGGTCTGCGCGGCCGACAGGGCCTCGGCCGCGTGGCCACTGCTGGCGGCGATCCAGTCCTGGTTCTGGCGCGACAGCGTGCGCAACCGCCGGCCCAGCGTGACGATGGGCACGATCACCGCCGGCACCAGCAGCAGCACCAGTCCGGTCAGCTTGGCCGAGGTCAGCGCCAGCAGCACCAGCCCGCCCAGCAGCATCAGGACGTTGCGCAGCGCGACCGACACCGACGAGCCGACGATCGACTGGATCAGCGTGGTGTCGGTGGTCAGCCGCGACAGCACCTCGCCCGACATGATCCGTTCGAAGAACGCCGGCGACATGGCGATAACGCGTGCGAACAGCGCCTCGCGCAGGTCGGCGACGACCCGTTCGCCCAGCCGCGTCACCATGTAGTAACGCAGCCCCGTGCCCAGCGCCAACAAGCCCGCCAGCGCCAGCGCGGCGACGAAGTATTCGTTCAGCAACTGCAACTCGCCCGAGCCGAAGCCATCGACCACCCGGCGCACCGCCAGCGGCAGCGCCAGCGACACCGAGGCCGTGAGCACCAGCGACGCCAGCGCCCCGAACAGCAGTCCCCGGTAGGGCCGCAGAAAGGGCCACAAACCGGACAGCGAACCCATCCTGCGCGAAGTGGCCCTGTCCTGGGCCTGCGAAACGTCGGTCATGGCGCGCCTTTCCATAGGAGTCGCCTTGCCGTTTAGGCCCACGGGCAGCAAGGGGCAAGCACTCCGCGACGGGACGCCGCGCCGCGAGCCATCGAACATTTCACGCGCAACGACCGGCATTGGCGAATATTCATCGAACAGTGCAGCGGATTGCCGCACATCCATCGGCGATTCCCCGTATCCCCGCACGGATTCCGGAAAATTCCCGGCGCCGGCGGTCTGTTTGGACCGGACTTGGTAAAATCCGCGCAAGCCGTGGGGGGAACGCAATGAAAAACCGATCGTCGCCGGCTTTGACGAACAGGTCGGCCATGACCCCATGGGCGCCATTGTCGCCCCAAGGCCTGGAGGTATCGGTTCGGCAAGGGCAAGGAACCGGCCTTCAAGCCGATGTTCCGCGTCTTCGTCCGCGCGGCGCTTCGATGGGCGCGGTGCCGGATTTTCCGGACGCGGCGTTGTTCGCGATGAGGGTTGTGATCATCGTTGGCCTTTACCTTTTGATGCCGGTGGTGAAACCTGAGCGGAACAGCTGTCTGTCCCGGCTCGAACCTGGCGAAATTCGCAAGGTCAAATGAGTTTCGCGTAGCAAGTGTCCGTATGCGCACGGGAGCGTCGCGTGTCAGTGAGGTCGGGCCCGGCAACGGGCCCGGCCTTTTTCCGCCGGTTCACGCGCCGATGGCAAACAGGTGATCGCGCCCGGCTTGCCCGGCGTGGGGCGCCCGGTCATGCTGCGGACATTCCAGACCGGAGTTCGCACATGCCCTTTCCCCTGACCCGTTTCCGCCGCGCCCTGATCCTGTCCGCCGGAACCCTGGCGCTGGCCCTGCCGCTCAACGCCGAAACGACGATCCGCGGCGTCACCCTGTCCACCGCCGGCCTTGCCATGATCGAGGCGACGGGTCACCTGGGCAGCGACCCGATCCGCCTGTCGATCGCCCGGGGCGACATCGACGACTTTCTGAAAAGCTTGTGGGTGGTCGATCCCGCGGGGTCGGTGCCCTCGGTCACGATGACCGGGCCCGGCAGCTTCGACGACGCCTTTGCGCATTTCCCCTTTGGCCCGCAGGACGTGACCGACCCGGCCCGCCTGTTCGCCGCGATGATCGGCGCGCCCGTGACGGTCGAGCGGCGCGGCGAATCCTGGTCCGGGCTGAACATGGGCGTGACCCAGCGCCCCGGCGAGAACGGGCCGCAGAACGTGCTGACGGTGCAGGGCGACGACGGCACGCTGCACAGCTTTGTCATGGATGACGCGCTGGGGGTGCGATTCGCGGACGCGACGGATCAGCAGACCCTGACCGCCGCGCTCAGGGCCTGGCGCGGCTCGGCCAATCCCCGGCGGGTCGAGGTGACACTGGACAGCGCCGATCACAGCGAACGCGACCTCGACCTGGTCTATCTGCAAAACGCGCCGCTGTGGCGCACCGCGTGGCGCGCGGTGGACACGTCCGACGGCATCCGGCTGATTGGCTGGGCGGTGGTCGAGAACACCACCGGCGCCGACTGGGACCAGGTGCGGCTGACGCTGGCCACCGGGTCTGTTCGGGCGATTTCCGCCCGACTTTATGAACGCCGCTATGCCCAGCGCGAACAGGCGCTTGACGATGCCGTCGCGGCGCCGATGGTGGCGGCCACAAGCTATCGCGCCGGCGCGCTTGCCATGGCCGAGGCCGCGCCCGCACCGATGATGGCCGACAGCGCCGCCAGCGTCGGCGTGACGGCCGACGACGGCGACAGCTTCAGCCGCTTCACGTTGGACACCCCCGTGACGCTGGCAGCCGGCCAGATGATGAGCGTGCCGTTCCTGTCGGAATTGCTGCCCGACGCGCGGCTCACGCTGTATCGCGGCGGCTCGGGCGAGTTGCACCCGACCATCGCGCTGTCGCTGGAAAACCCGCTGCCCCTCAGGTTGCCCGCCGGGGTGCTGACCCTCTACGAGGACGGGCGCGGGCACGCGGGCGACGCGATGATCCCCGAGATGGCCCCCGGCGCGACCGAAACCGTCACCTTTGCCCGCGACACCGCGGTCGAGGTGCGCGAAGAGAACACCGGCACCGAAACCGTGCGCGAGATGCGGCTGTCGAACGGGTTGCTCTATGTGACCGAGGACCTGGAACAGCGCACCACCTATCGCATCGAGGGCGCCCCCGGGGCCGCGCGCGACATCACCATCGACCATCCGCGGCGCGACGGCTGGACCGTCAGCTCCGCCACCGGCCCCGAGGAACGCCCCGACGCCTGGCGCTGGGTGGTGCATGTCGCGGCCGGCGGGCGGGACAGCCTGACGGTGACCGAACGCCAGCCGCGCACCCGGCGCGTGGGGTTGATGGACATCGACACCAACACGCTGGCCTACTGGCAGGGGCGCTCGGTCGATCCCCGGGTGACCCAAACGCTGCGCCAGCTTGCCGATCTGCGGGGCCAGATCACCGTCGCGCAAGAGGACCAGCGCACCCAGGCGCAAAGCGTCCAGACGCTGGAGCGTGAGCAACAGCGCCTGGTCAACCTGATCGTCCAACTGGGCGACGACAGCCAGGCCAACCGCGACCGTCGCGCCCGTGTGGATGCCATCGACGCCGAGATCGCCGCTGCCCAGGCCGCCAGCGAGGCGGCGGTGCAACGGGTTCAGGACCTGCACCGCCAGATCGCCGCGCTGATCGGGGCCTGACGATCAGTCGAAGCGCCAGCTCGACGCGGTGACGCCGCCCATCAGGCCCACATCGTGATAGATGCGGGTGGCGGCACCGCCCTCGGCTGCGCCCAGCGCAGCGAACAGGGGCACCAGGTGATCCTCTTGCGCGTGGCAGGCCCGCGCGTAGGGGGCGCGTTCCCAGTCCAGAATGCGCGGCGTGCGGACCTCGGGCGGGGCATCCAGCGTTTCGCTCAGCCAGGCGTCGAACGCCTCGCTGGGCACCCGCGCCGCCGGTCCGAACTGCCGAAGGTTGTGATAGCTCAGCCCCGATCCGACGATCATCACCCCCTCGTCACGCAGGGGCGCCAGCGCGCGCCCCAGGCGCAGATGCTCGAGCGGCGCATACCCCTTCCGCAACGAGACCTGATAAACCGGCACATCGGCATCGGGGAACATGATGTAGAGCGGCGCAAAGGTGCCGTGATCGAACCCCTGCGTCGGGTCGATCCGCGTCGGCAGGCCGGCGGCGGCGATCAGATCGGCGGTGCGGGCAGCCAGATCGGGCGCGCCGGGTGCCGGATAGGTGATGGTATAGGTCTCCGGCGGGAAGCCATAGTAATCATAGACCATCGGCGGATTCGCCGCGCCCATGACGGCAAAGGCGTCGTCCTCCCAGTGGCCGGACACCACCAGCACCGCGCGCGGCCGTTCGGGCAGGTCCACGACCATCCGCTTGAGCGAGGCTTCGAGGGTCACGAACTGCCGGCGCATCGGCGCCAACCAGGGCCACGGGCCGCCCCCGTGCGAGATGAAATAGGTGGGAAGTCGGGTCATCGGACGCTCCTGTCTCGGTCACCACGAATATCGGCCCGCCGCGCGATTCGGAAAACGCGCCCCCGCGCACAGGTTCTGTGCATCGCCGCGAGGTCCGGCCCGCCCCGTCACAAGGCGCCCGGTCCCACCATTTCGCGCATCGCGACATAGGTGTGATACTCGGACACGTTCGGGTCGTCGTGGAACACCTCGATCGCGAACTGCGCATAGGCCGCCATGCTTTCCAACCGCAAGGTCAGCACGAAATCCGCATCCCCCGTGACATACGAGGCCAGCTTGACCTCGGACCGGCCGCGCAGTTTCCGGGCGAAATCGGCATATGTGCGCGCGCCGTGGTCCAGCGAAACCAGCGCGAACACGGTGACCGGCGCGCCCAGATATTCGGGATTCACCACCGAGATGTCGGCCGTGATGATCCGTTCCGCCCGCAATCGTCTGAGGCGGCGCAGAACCGCGCTTTGCGACAGACCGACACGGTCCGCCAGCACCCGGGCCGAGGTCTGGTTGTCGCGCTGCATCTCGGCCAGAAGCGCGTGGTCGAACCGATCGAGCGCGACGGATTTCGCCATTTTGGACCCCATCAAAGGCGCATTTCGCCAATTCATAGCGAAAATCGGTGAAAACAACCAGGCAATTTCGCGCAAGATCCGCGCGACGCGGTTGGGCACGGTGCCTTTCCGCCCGCGACAGGACCGCCCATGACCGACTGGAACAAACGCACGCTGACCGCCCAGGCCATGGGCCATATCGACCCGCTGACGCGCGCCGTGGTGCCGCCGATCCACGTGGCGACGACCTACATCCGGGACGAGGACAACGGCTATTCCTCGGGCTACATCTACGCCCGCCCGCACAACGCCACCGTGCGCGAGGCCGAGGCGGTGCTGGCGATGCTGGAAGAGGCGCCGGCCGGCGCGCTGCTGTTCGGTTCGGGCATGGCGGCGGCGGTCGCGGTGTTCGAATCGCTGGCGCCTGGGGACCATGTGGTGGCCTCGCGGGTGATGTATTGGGGCCTGCGCAACTGGCTGGCGACCGAGGCGACGCGCTGGGGCCTGTCGGTCGAATTCGTGGAAACCGACGACCTGGATGCGCTGCGGGCCGCCGTGCAGCCCGGGCGCACGCGGCTGGTCTGGATCGAAACCCCGTCCAACCCGATGTGGACGATCACTGACATCGCCGCCGCCGCCGCGATCGCCCATGCCGCCGGCGCGCGGCTGGCGGTCGATTCGACCTGCGCCTCGCCGGTGCATACCCGCCCGCTGACGCTGGGCGCCGACATTGTCATGCATTCGGCCAGCAAGGTGCTGAACGGGCATTCCGACGTGATCGCCGGGGTTCTGGCGGCGCGCGAGGACAGCGCGTTGTGGGAGCGGATCAAGGCGACGCGGCACAACCGGGGCGCCATCCTGGGCCCGTTCGAGGCCTATCTTCTGGCGCGCGGGATGCGCACGCTGCATGTGCGCCAGGAACGGCAGTCGGCCTCGGCCATGGCGCTGGCGCAGCGTCTGGCGGCGCATCCGATGGTCGCGCAGGTGCTGTATCCCGGCCTGCCGCAACACCCCGGGCACGACATCGCCGCGCGGCAGATGACGGGCGGGTTCGGCTACATGCTGTCGCTGCGGCTGACGGGCGGCGAGGGCGCGGCCATCGCCACCGCGGCCAGGGTGCGGCTGTGGAAACGCGCGACGTCGCTGGGCGGCGTGGAAAGCCTGATCGAACACCGCGCCTCGATCGAGGGGGCGGGCTCGCCCTGCCCCACCGATCTGCTGCGCCTGTCCACCGGCATCGAGGACACCGGCGACCTGTTCGACGACCTGGACGAGGCGCTGCGCGCCGCGGCGCGCGGCTGACCTCAGATCAGGCCACGATAGGCGGCTTCCCAGCGCGTCAGGTTGTACATGTCGGTATGCCCCCACGGCTCGCCATAGCTGGGCGCGTCGTTGGGGCCCATGGCCAGCTCGGCCTCCATGTAGGCGCGGCGCTGATCCAGCGCGACCAACAGGTCGGCGTCGGACAAGGTCTTGACGTTGTTGTTATACCAGTTGGTCACCCCAGCCGGGGTGAAGAAATAGAAGGTCTGGTTGGCGTAGCCGGCGGCCGAGGACAGGTCGAGATCGGCGTTCGGGTCGGTGCCGGGCAGAATCAGCGCCACCGAGGCGTTGCTCAACGCGGCCTGGATATCGGTGGCCAGGTCCCCGACCCCACCGCGCACCGCCACGGCCGAGGACAGCCCGAGACCCGAGACCGCGGCCGTCAGGACCACCCAGTCCACGGTCACGGCACCACTGTTATCCGTCAGAAAGTCTTTCGCCTTGTCCAGGACACTTGCCATGATTTGCCTACCCGAAATCGCAACACGCTCGCCGGAAATATTGGCGGCGCGGTCAGGCTGACGGCAAAGTGTGTCAAAGTTGCGAAAGCACCGGGGCCGGATTGCGGCGGGGCCCCGGATGACCGCGAAGTCCGGGGGGGCGCCGCGCCGTGGCGGGCGCCCCCCCGGGACCTGGGATCAGTGCACGACCTTCATGCGCGGCTGGTCGTCGTCGGCGGCGCTGCTGGCGTGGCCGTCGATGATCAGCCCCTCGGGGCCGGCCGTGACCGGCACCGTCGCGCCATCCAGCACCGTGCCGCTCAACAGCATCTGCGCCATCGGGTCCTGGAGATACTTCTGGATCACCCGCTTCAGCGGACGGGCGCCATAGACCGGGTCATAGCCCTTGTCCGCCAACCAAGTCCGCGCACCCGGGTCCAGATCCAGCACGATCTTGCGCGCTTCCAGCCGCTTGGTCAGCCGCTTGAGCTGGATCTCGACGATGCCGTCCATATCCGCCCGCTTGAGCCGGTCGAAGATGATCGTCTCATCCAGCCGGTTCAGGAACTCGGGCCGGAAATGGGCGCGCACGGCCTCCATCACATGGCTGCGGGCCTCGGCGGTGTCCGTCCCATCGGGCAGATGGCTGAGCGCCTGAGAGCCCAGGTTCGAGGTCAGCACGATCAGCGTCTGCTTGAAGTCCACCGTGCGCCCGTGGCTGTCCGTCAACTGGCCGTCGTCCAGCACCTGCAACAGCACGTTGAACACGTCGGGGTGGGCTTTTTCCACCTCGTCGAACAGCACGACCTGATAGGGGCGGCGACGGACGGCTTCGGTCAGGACGCCGCCTTCCTCATAGCCAACATACCCCGGAGGCGCCCCGATCAGCCGGGCGACCGCGTGTTTCTCCATGAACTCGGACATGTCGATGCGGACCATCGCGCTGTCGTCGTCGAACAGGAACTCGGCCACCGCCTTTGTCAGCTCGGTCTTGCCGACGCCGGTCGGGCCCAGGAACAGAAAGCTGCCCAGCGGACGGTTCTCGTCGTTCAGGCCGGCCCGCGCGCGCCGCACGGCGTTCGCCACCGCGCGCACCGCCGCATCCTGGCCGATGACCCGCTTGTGCAGACCCTCTTCCATGCGCAACAGCTTCTCGCGCTCGCCCTCCAGCATCTTGGTCGTGGGGATGCCGGTCCAGCGTTCCACCACTTCCGCGATCTGTTCGGGCCGCACCGCGTCGCCCACCAGCTTCTCGGCTTCGCGCGCCTCGGCCTCGGCCAGTTGCTTTTCCAGCCCCGGAATGGTGCCGTATTGCAGCTCGCCCGCCTTGGCGAAGTCACCCGTTCGCTTGGCGGTGTCCAGGTCGATCCGCGCCTTTTCCAGCTTTTCCTTCAACCCGCGCGCGGCTTCCAGCATGTCGCGTTCGTTCTGCCACTTGGCCGTCAACTCCGACGATTGCTGCTGCAACTCGCTGAGCTCGGCCTCGAGCTTGTCCAGCCGATCGCGCGAGGCCGCGTCGTCTTCCTTTTTCAGCGCCTCGGATTCGATCTGCTTTTGCAAGATGTCGCGGTCCAGCGCGTCCAGTTCCTCGGGCTTGGAATCGATCTGCATCCGCAGACGGCTGGCCGCCTCGTCCACCAGGTCGATCGCCTTGTCCGGCAGGAAACGGTCGGTGATGTAGCGGTGCGACAACGTCGCCGCCGCCACCAGCGCCGAATCCGCGATCCGCACGCCGTGGTGCAGCTCGTATTTCTCCTTGATGCCGCGCAGGATCGACACGGTGTCCTCGACCGTGGGCTCGGCCACAAAGACGGGCTGGAACCGGCGGGCCAGGGCCGCGTCCTTTTCCACATATTTGCGGTATTCATCCAGCGTGGTCGCGCCGATGCAGTGCAACTCGCCCCGCGCCAGCGCCGGCTTGATGAGGTTGGCCGCGTCCATCGCGCCGTCCGACTTTCCCGCGCCAACCAGCGTGTGCATCTCGTCGATGAACAGCACGATGTCGCCCGCCGCCGTCTCGATCTCCTTCAGAACGGATTTCAGGCGTTCCTCGAACTCGCCGCGATACTTGGCGCCCGCGATCAGCGCGCCCATGTCCAGCGCCATCAGGGTCTTGTCGCGCAGGCTTTCGGGCACGTCGCCGTTGACGATGCGCAGCGCCAGCCCCTCGGCGATGGCGGTCTTGCCGACGCCGGGCTCGCCGATCAGCACCGGGTTGTTCTTGCCCCGGCGGCTGAGCACCTGCATCGTGCGGCGGATTTCCTCGTCGCGGCCGATGATCGGGTCGATCTTGCCCGCGCGCGCGGCCTCGGTCAGGTCGCGGGCATATTTCTTCAGGGCTTCATAATTGTCCTCGGCCGAGGCGCTGTCCGCCGTCCGGCCCTTGCGGATATCGTTGATCGCGCCGTTTAGCGCCTGCGCCGAAACCGCGCCCGCGTCCAGCGCATCCTTGGCCGGGCTCTTGACCATGGCCAGCGCCATGAGCACCCGCTCGACCGGAACAAAGCTGTCGCCGGCCTTCTGGGCCAGTTTCTCGGCCTCGTCCAGAACTCGCACGAGGCTCTGGTCGGTATAGACCTGCCCCGCGTCGCCCGAGACCTTTGCCTGCTTGCCCACCGCCAGATCGACCGCCTGCGTCACCCGCTCGGGCGCACCGCCGGCGCGGCGGATCAGGTTGGCCGCCATGCCCTGGTCGTCGTCCATCAGGGCCTTCAGCAGATGTTCGGGGGTCAGCCGCTGGTGCTGTTCGCGCGCGGCGATCGTCTGGGCGGCCTGCAGGAACCCGCGCGCCCGTTCCGTGAACTTTTCAAGGTTCATCGTGCTCTCCATTCCAAGCGCCCGACCGTCGGCACGCCCGACCATCGGCGCGTGCCCCTTGCGGGCCTCGATCCTTATGTGGGGGCGAAATTTCCGCCATCAAGAGGGGTTGTTAACCCTCGGGCAACCTTCCGTCGGCACTCTGTCCCAAACGCGAATGGAGACACCTCATGCTGCAACGCGCACCCCGCCTGCCGTCGCGGGTTCTGGTCCAGGTCCGATCCCCGGGCGGTGGTTTCGATGCCACGATCGGCAACCTGTCCGCGGGCGGCGCCCGTCTGCTGGGCGTGCCCGACCGCATGGTCCGCGTGGGCGACCCGATCGAGATCCACTGCCAGGGCGGTTCGCACGTCGCCCATGTCCGTTGGCATTTCGACGACACCTGCGGGCTGATGTTCGAACAACCGCTCAGCCCGCGCGCCATCGCCGCGATCCTCGGCTCGCGGCTGCTGCAATAGGGGGGCACGATGCAATATCGCGAATGGCGCTATCCCTGCCAACACCCCGTGGACCTGGCGACTGGCTCGCAACGGGTCCAGGGGCTCATGGTCAATGTCAGCCAGCACGGCGCGCGGATTGCCGGCCCCCTGTCCACGCAGACCGGCGACCGGCTGACCGTGCTGCTTGGCCCCGGATGCCTGCCGCGTGAGGCGGTGGTCCGCTGGGCACGGGGTGGCACCTTCGGGGTGAACTTTGCACGCCCGCTGGACGCCCGGACCATCGCCGTGGTCCGCAAGACCGCCGGCCATCGCGGGTTCCATGGCAGCGCGCCCGTGGCCCGGGCCCGCGAATTGCGCTGAGCGTCCCGGTGTCCTCCCCCCGGCCCGACACCACCCACAGGCCCCGCGACACCGCGTTTCCTTGACTTGCCTCCGGTGCGGCCGCATATCCCCCTGAAACGGAGGCCGTCCATGTTCATCCAGACCGAATCCACCCCGAACCCCGCCACGCTGAAATTCCTGCCCGGGCAGGATGTCCTGGGCCGCGGCACCGCCGATTTCCCCGACGCGGGCGGCGCGGGCAACTCGCCCCTCGCCAGCGCGATCTTCGCCGCGCCCGGCGTCACCGGCGTGTTCCTGGGCGCCGATTTCATCACCGTGACCAAGGCCGACGGAATCGACTGGGCGCATCTGAAGCCGTCGATCCTGGGCGCCATCCTGGAGCATTTCCAGTCCGGCCGTCCGGCCATCGAGGGCGAGGCCGAATCCGCCCATGCGCAGCAGGACGGCCCCGACGGCGAGATCGTCGAACAGATCAAGGAACTGCTCGACACCCGCGTGCGCCCGGCCGTGGCCCAAGACGGGGGCGACATCACCTTTCACGGGTTCGACCGGGGCGTGGTCTATCTGCACATGAAGGGGGCATGCGCCGGCTGCCCCTCCAGCACGATGACGCTGAAGATGGGCATCGAGAACCTGCTGCGCCACTACATCCCCGAGGTGACCGAGGTGCGCCAGGTTGCCGTCTGACAGCGGCACGGTCCTGGGCTTCGATACTTCGGGCGGCTGGATCGCGGCCGCCGTGATCGGTGGCGGGCGGACGCTCGCCCATCGCCACCTGTCAATGCCGCGCGGCCAGGGCGAGGCGCTGCTGCCCTTCCTGGCCGAGGTCCTGACCGAAGCGGACCGCGCCTGGTCCGACCTCGCCGCGATCGGCGTCGGCACCGGCCCGGGCAACTTCACCGGCATCCGCATCAGCGTCGCCGCGGCGCGCGGGTTGGCGCTGGGACTGGGCATTCCGGCCATCGGCGTGACCACCTTCGACGCACTGGCGCTCGACGGGCCCGCGCTGCCGGTGACGGTGCCGGCGTTGCGCGGCCAGACCTGGGTGCGGGACCCCGGCGGCACCCCGCGGCTGACCGACGCCGCGCCCCCCACCGCGATCGGCACCGACCATGCGCCGCCCGCCCACCCGCTCGCCGTCGCCATCGCCCGCCTGGCCGAGGTCCGGCGCCTGACCCCGCAGCCGCGCCCGGCCCCGACCTACCTGCGCGAGGCCGATGCCGCCCCCGCGTCCGAGGCGCCACCCCCGCTGCTGGATTGACCGGCCCCGCGCGGCGCTTCAGCGCCGCGCCCCCTCGCCCGAGGGCTGACGCAGGGACTGCGTCCGGCCGAGGGCGAAACCCGCCCCTTTCCGCTTTTCCCGAACCCCGGCGCAGGCTACAGCGACCCATGACCCCCGATGCGCTCGCCGCGCTGCACGCCCGCACCTTTGTCGCGCCCCCCCCCTGGAGCGCCGCCAGCTTCGCCGCGCTGCTGGCCCGCCCTCATGTCTTTCTGGAAGCCGACGCCCAGGGGCGCGCCTTTGCCCTGGGCCAGGTCATCGCCGGCGAGGCCGAACTGCTGACCCTCGCGACCGACCCCGCGCATCGCCGCCAGGGTCTGGCGCGCGCCCTTCTGGCCCGCTTCGCCGCAAGCGCCCGCCAGCGCGGCGCCGACAGTGCCTTTCTCGAGGTGGCCGAGAACAACGCCGCCGCGCGCGCGCTCTATGCCGCCAGCGGCTGGACCGCGCGCGGCCGCCGCCCCGGATACTACCGGACCCCGGGGCAGCCCGCTGTCGCTGCATTGATCCTTTGCAAGTCTCTCGCCTGAGATTTAACCTGCCTCGGCCGGACGATTCCCTTTACTTGTCCGTTTGGTAAAATTTGCTTGACGGCCTCGACCCCTGTGGACCTAGAGTGATGATGAACCGAAACATCGGCTCAACCGCGAGGGAGCCCGAACCCCGGCGGCCAACGACGACCCAACTGGGAGAACCAACATGAAACTGACCCGCACGCTCCTCGGCGCGACTGCTGTCGCCGCGCTGATGGCCGGCACCGCCTGGGCGGAGCCCGCGCTGATTTACGACCTGGGCGGCAAGTTCGACAAATCCTTCAACGAAATGGCCTTTACCGGCGCGACGCGCTGGGCACAGGAAACCGGCGGCGAGTTCCGCGACATCGAGTTGCAGTCCGAAACCCAGCGCGAGCAGGCGATCCGCCGCTTTGCCGAGGCCGGCTACAACCCCGTGGTGATGACCGGCTTCAGCATGGCCACCCCGCTCGAGGTGGTCGCGCAGGACTATCCCGACACCACCTTCGTCATCATCGACGGCGTGGTCGATCTGCCGAACGTGCGCTCGGTCCTGTTCGCGGAACAGGAAGGGTCGTATCTGGTCGGCATGGCCGCCGGCATGGCGACCCAGACCAACACCGTCAGCTTCGTCGGTGGCATGGACGTTCCGCTGATTCGCGCCTTTGCCTGCGGCTATGCGCAGGGCGCGCACGCGGCCAACCCGGACATCAACGTCATCGTCAACTACACCGGTACGACGCCCGCCGCCTGGAATGACCCGGTGCGCGGCAGCGAGATCACGGCCGCCCAGATCAGCCAGGGCTCGGACGTGGTCTTCGCCGCGGCCGGCGGCACGGGCGTGGGTGTCCTGCAACGCGCAATGGATGACGGCATCCTGTCGATCGGCGTCGATTCGAACCAGAACTACCTGCATCCGGGCCATGTTCTGACCTCGATGATGAAGCGCGTCGACAACGCGGTCTTCGACGCCTTCACCGCCGGCCCCGGGATGGAAACCGGTATCCACGTCATGAACCTGCAATCGGGTGGCGTGGGCTGGGCTCTGGACGAGAACAACGAGGCGCTGATCACGCCGGCGATGCGCGAAGCCCTCGGCGCGGCCGAGGCGCAGATCTCGTCCGGGGATCTGGTGGTGCACGACTATCGTTCGGACAACACCTGCCCGATCTCGGTCGAGTAAGGCTCTGACCAGATGGGCGCCGGTGCGACCGGGGGGGCGGCAGTCGATGCCGCCCCCGCCATCGAGCTTCGCGGGATATCGAAGGCGTTCGGCCCGGTCCAGGCGAACAAGGACATCAACATACGGGTGCGCAAGGGCACCATTCACGGCATCATCGGCGAGAATGGGGCGGGCAAGTCCACGCTGATGTCGATCCTTTACGGGTTCTACAAGGCCGACTCGGGCGAGATCCTGATCGACGGCCAGCCCACCCAGATCACCGATTCCCTGGCGGCCATCCGCGCCGGCATCGGCATGGTCTTTCAGCATTTCAAACTGGTCGAGAATTTCACCGTTCTTGAGAACGTCATCCTGGGCGCCGAGGGGGGCGCGCTGCTGACGCCCTCGAAAGCCAAGGCCCGGCGCCTGCTGACACAACTGGCCGCCGATTACGAGCTGCACGTCGAACCCGACGCCCTGATCGAGGATCTCTCGGTCGGCCACCAGCAGCGGGTCGAGATCCTCAAGGCGCTGTATCGGGAAGCGAACATCCTGATCCTGGACGAGCCGACCGGCGTTCTGACCCCGGCCGAGGCCGATCACCTGTTCCGCATCCTGCGCGGGCTGAAGGATCAGGGCAAGACGATCATCCTGATCACCCACAAGCTGCGCGAGATCATGGACGTGACCGACGAGGTCAGCGTCATGCGGCGCGGCGAGATGGTGGCGACCGTGACCACGGCCGAGACCAGCCCCACCGAACTGGCCGAGCTGATGGTCGGCCGCAAGGTGTTGCTGGAGGTGCACAAGACCCCCGCCCAGCCCGGCGCGGTGGTGCTGTCCGCCCGGAACTTGCGCGTGGTGGACCGTCACGGCGTCGAACGGCTGCGCGGCATCGACCTGGACATTCGCGCGGGCGAGATCCTGGGCATCGCCGGCGTCGCGGGCAACGGGCAATCGGTGCTGCTGGAACTGCTGTCCGGCATGATGTCAGGCACCGGCAGCCTGACGATGAACGGCAAGCCGCTGGATCTGTCGCTCAAGCGCGACACCGCGCGCACCCGACGCGAGGACGGCATCGCCCATGTCCACGAGGACCGCCACCGCTGCGGGCTGATCCTGGACTTCATGGCCTGGGAAAACATGGCCTTTGGCTATCACTACGCCCCGGAATACCAGAAGAACGCCCTCTTGATGGACAATCACGCGATCCTCGAGGACGCGCGCGGCAAGATCGAGCGTTTCGACGTGCGCCCGCCCAATCCGATGCTGACCGCCGAAAGCTTTTCCGGCGGCAACCAGCAAAAGATCGTCCTGGCGCGCGAAATCGAACGAAACCCCGATCTGTTGCTGGTGGGTCAGCCCACGCGCGGCGTCGATATCGGCGCGATCGAATTCATCCACAAGCGGCTGATCGAGCTGCGCGACCAGGGCAAGGCGATCTTGCTGGTGTCGGTCGAACTGGACGAGATCCTGTCGCTGTCGGACCGCATCGTCGTCATGTTCGACGGCCGCATCATGGGCGAACGGGACCCTGAACAGACCAACGCGCGCGACCTGGGCCTGTTGATGGCCGGCGTCACCGGTGACGGCAAGTCGAGCACCGGCAGCACGGCTACCGGCAAGACGGGCACCAGCAAGACGGGCGCCAGCAAGACGGGGGATGCCGCATGAGCGCGCGGGCAATGCCGAAATGGGCCGATGTGCTGTTGGTTCCGCTGCTGTCGCTGGCAATCGCCTTTGCGATCTCGGCGCTGGTGATCCTGGCCATCGGCGAGGACCCGGTGCGGGCCATGAACCTGATGATCTCGGGGTCCCTGGGTTCGACCTATGGCTGGGGCTACACGCTGTATTACACCACCAACTTCCTGCTGACCGGTCTGGCCGTGTCGATCGCCTTTCAGGCCAAGCTGTTCAACATCGGCGGCGAGGGGCAGGCGCTGATCGGCGGGCTGGGCGTGGCGCTGGTCTGCCTGTTCGTCCCCTGGCCGAACTGGTGGCTGGGCATGATCGCGGCGATCCTGGCCTCGGCGCTGTTCGGCGCGGCCTGGGCGCTGATCCCGGCCTGGTTGCAGGCCAAACGCGGCAGCCACATCGTCATCACCACGATCATGTTCAATTTCATCGCCGCCTCGGTGATGAACTACCTGCTCAGCCATGTGTTGCGGCCGCCGACCTCGATGGACCCGGCGACCGCGCGGTTCGACAACGTGCTCAGGCTGCCACGGTTGCATGACGTGCTGGGCCTGGTGGGCATCGACTTTTCGCGCTCGGGGCCGGCGAACGTGATGCTGTTCGTGGCGCTCGCCTTTTGCGTGCTGGGCTATGTGTTGCTGTGGCGCACCCGCCTGGGGTTCGAGATCCGCGCCTTTGGCCAGTCCGAGCCCGCAGCGCATTACGCCGGGATTTCGGCGGTGAAGATCGTCCTGGTGGCGATGCTGATCTCGGGCGCATTGTCGGGCACGATGGCGGTGAACAGCGTGATGGGCGGACCGCAGCGGCTGGTGATGAACGCGGTCGAGGGCGCGGGCTTCATCGGCATCGCGGTGGCGCTGATGGGGCGGTCGCATCCGATCGGCATCATCGCCCCGGCGCTGCTGTTCGGCTTCCTGTATCAGGGCGGCTCGGAACTGGCGATCGAGACCGCGATCCCGCGCGAGATGATCGTCATCATCCAGGCGCTGGTCATCATGTTCACCGGCGCGCTGGACGACATGGTGCGCCGCCCGCTCGAGACCCTGTTCCTGATGTTCCGGCGGAGGACCTGACATGGATGTCGCAACCATCGTCCAGATCCTGGAATCGACCCTCAGACTGGCGACCCCCCTGCTGTTCGTCTGCCTGGCGGGCCTGTTCAGCGAACGCGCCGGGATCTTCGACATCGGGCTCGAGGGCAAGCTTCTGGTCTCGGCCTTCTTTTCGGCGGCATTCGCCTATTACACCGGCTCCGCCTGGCTGGGCCTTCTGGCGGGCATCGCATCGTCGGTGGTGTTCGGGCTGATCCATGGCGTCGCCTCGATCACCTTTCGGGGCAACCAGCTGATTTCGGGCGTGGCGATCAACTTTCTGGCGGCCGGCATGACCGTGGTGGTCGCGCAGAGCCTGTTCCACCAGGGCGGGCGCACCCCGCCCCTGGAAGGCGCCGCCCGCTTTCAGAAGATCGACCTGCCCTTTGCCGATGCCCTGCATGACGTGCCGGTGATCGGCCAGATCTACAGCCAGATCCTGAACCAGCATTCGATTCTGGTCTACATGGGCCTGGCCGCCGTGCCGCTGACGTGGTGGGTTCTGTACCGCTCGCGCTTTGGACTGAGGTTGCGCGCGGTGGGCGAGAACCCGGCGGCGGTGGATACCGCCGGGGTCAGCGTCGTGCGGTTGCGCTATGCGGCGGTCATCATCACCGGCGTGCTGTGCGGCATCGGCGGGGCGTATCTGTCAACCTCGCTGGCGGCAGGTTTCGTCAAGGACATGTCCGCAGGGCGCGGATACATCGCCCTGGCCGCGCTGATCTTTTCCAAGTGGCGGCCCTGGCAGGGGCTGGGCGCGGTGCTGCTGTTCGGCGCGCTCGAAGCCATCGCCAACAGGTTCCCGAACGTCGATCTGGGGATCGTCACCCTGCCCAATCAGGTGATGACCGCGCTGCCCTATATCCTGACGGTGGTGATCCTGGCGGGTTTCGTCGGCAAGGCCATTCCGCCCCGCGCCGGTGGCGAACCCTATGTCAAGGAACGCTGACCCCGCTCACATTGTGTTTCCAATATGTGAAAACCGAACAAAGCCCCTGTCAATCGCGGGGGCTTTGTCCTATGGGGAATCATGCTGGTCTATCTGCCCATAGCCGAGATTTCGACAAACATCCTGACGCTTCTGGGCGTCGGCGCGGGCGTGGGAATGCTGTCCGGCATGTTCGGCGTGGGTGGCGGGTTCCTGATTACGCCGCTGCTGTTCTTCATCGGCATTCCGCCGGCCGTTGCGGTGGCCACCGGGGCGAACCAGGTCGTGGCCTCGTCCATTTCGGGGGTGCTGGCGCATCTGCGGCGCAAGACGGTGGACCTGAAAATGGGCACCGTGCTGTTGCTGGGCGGCCTGATCGGCTCGACCGTGGGGATCTGGCTGTTTCGGTGGCTCAGTGCGCTGGGGCAGATCGACCTGGCCGTACAGCTGTCCTATGTGCTGTTCCTGGGCGTCGTCGGCGCCCTGATGCTACAAGAAAGCCTGCGCGCCTGGTATCGCACCAAGAAAACCGGCAGCGGGCGGCGCAAGCTGCACCAGCACACCTGGGTGCACGCCCTGCCCTTCAAGATGAAATTCCGGGTCTCGGGCCTGTATATCAGCGTCATTCCGCCGCTGATGGTGGGCGCCGTCGTCGGCATCCTGTCGGCTGTGATGGGCGTGGGCGGCGGGTTCATCATGGTCCCCGCGATGATCTATCTGCTGGGAATGCCGACCAAGGTCGTCGTCGGCACCTCGCTGTTCCAGATCATCTTTACCACCGCCTACACCACCGTCATGCACGCCGTGACCGGCCATTCGGTCGATATCGTGCTGGCGTTCTTCCTGATCCTGGGCGGGGTGATCGGCGCGCAACTGGGCACGCAGATCGGCCTGAAGCTGAAGGCCGAGCAATTGCGCATCCTGCTGGCGCTGCTGGTGCTGGCCGTCTGCATCAAGGTCGCGCTGGACCTGCTGATCCAGCCCGGCGAGCTGTATTCGATCCGCGTGTTGGGGGGCGAGTGAGATGCGAGCCCTTCTCGTTCTTCTGCTGACCCTGGCCGCCGCCCTGCCCGCCGCCGCCAGCGAGATCGTCGGCGCCCTCAGCCAGAACCGCGTGTCGCTGACGACCAGTTTCTCGGGGTCCGAGATCCTGATCTTCGGTGCGATCCGCCGCGATCCCGGCGAGGAACAGACCGCCGAAACCGACGAGGCAAACGGCGCCACCGATTACGACGTGGTCATCGTCATCGAGGGCCCCCGCCAGCCGGTCGCCGTCTGGCGCAAGGATCGCCGCGCCGGCATCTGGATGAACGTGGATTCGATGGCCATGGCCTCGGTTCCGTCGTTCTATGCCGTCGCCACGACCGCACCGCTGAACCAGATCGTCTCGCCCGAGACGGACGCGACCTATCGCATCTCCGCCCGGCAGGCGATCCGGGGCGTCACGGGGGACACCGCCGGCACGCCCGAATCCGCCCTGTTCACCGAAGCCCTGATGCGCATCCGCGAACGCTCGCAGCAGTATCTGGCGCTGGATCGCTGGGTGCACCTGGATCGCGACATCCTGTTCCGCGCCAACGTCCGCCTGCCCGCGAACCTGACCGAGGGCGCCTATACGACGCGCATGTATCTGGTGCAGAACGGCGCGGTGGTCAGTCAGTTCCGCACCGCGATCTTCGTGCGCAAGGACGGGGTGGAACGCTGGATCCACCAACTCGCCTTTGACCAGCCGCTGCTCTACGGGCTGTTGTCGCTGGTCATCGCGCTGGTTGCCGGCTGGGGGGCGTCGGCGCTGTTCCGGATGATCCGTCAGTCCTGACATCCGGGCATGGGGCGCGGATTTCGACGTCCGGGCGGCTCTTGCGCGACACGCGGGACGCTGCCCGCGCCTGACGTGTCGCTTGCGTCATTTATCGCGGCGCCCGGGTCGGGTTAACCTGCGCCCGTCGGCCCCCGGTTCGAGGACACCATGCGTCACCTCCTGCTGCTACTCGTGCTTTGCCCCTGGTCCGCGCAGGCCCAGGACGGCCCTCAGGGCATCGCCTTTGTGCAGGCCCCCGAACAGGCCAGCGGCGTCGCGACCGGCCCCACGCCCGAGACCGCCTTTGCCCGGGCCCGCGCGCAATGCGTGGCCGGCGGCGCGGCGTCCGAGGATTGCCTGCGCACGACCTGGTGCTTTCCGGCGGGCTGGTCGGTCGATATTTTCGCCCAACACCGCGAAGGGCTGCACTGGCATGAGGTCAGCTGCGGCCTGCCCTCGCGCAGGGTGGCCGAGGTCGTGGCCCAGGCGCTGTGCGATCCCACCGAACGGCCCTATCTGATCGAATGCCAATTGGTGCAGATCTACGATCCCGAGGGCACGCCGCTGTTGCCCGACTGACCGAAATCTCGGTTCGGATTGTAACAAATCCTTGCAATTTTCTCGCCGCATTGCAGAAATCGGCCAGTGCGTCTGACCGATCCCCTGGGAAGGAACCCGAATGGCCCGTTTCAACAAGATCCTCATCGCGAACCGCGGAGAAATCGCCATCCGGGTGATGCGCGCGGCCAACGAGCTGGGCAAAAAGACGGTCGCCGTCTATGCCGAAGAGGACAAGCTGAGCCTGCACCGCTTCAAGGCGGACGAGGCCTATCGGATCGGCGAGGGGCTGGGACCGGTGGCCGCCTATCTCTCGATCCCCGAGATCATCCGCGTGGCGCAGAAGTCGGGCGCGGACGCGATTCACCCGGGCTATGGCCTGCTTAGCGAGAACCCCGCGCTGGTCGATGCCTGCGTCGCCGCCGGGATCACCTTCATCGGGCCCAAGGCCGAGACCATGCGCGCCCTCGGTGACAAGGCCAGCGCCCGCCGCGTGGCGATCGCGGCCGGCGTGCCGGTGATCCCCGCGACCGAGGTTCTGGGCGACGACATGGACGAGACCCGCGCCATGGCCGAGGCCGTGGGATATCCCCTGATGCTGAAGGCCAGCCACGGCGGCGGCGGGCGCGGAATGCGGCCGATCCTGGGCCCCGACGAATTGGAGACCAAGGTCCGCGAGGGCCGCCGCGAGGCCGAGGCCGCCTTTGGCAACGGCGAGGGGTATCTGGAAAGGATGATCCTGCGCGCCCGTCATGTCGAGGTGCAGTTGCTGGGCGACACCTACGGCAACCTCTATCACCTGTTCGAGCGGGACTGCACCGTGCAGCGCCGCAACCAGAAGGTCGTTGAACGCGCCCCCGCCCCCTATCTGACCGAGGCCCAGCGCGCCGAGGTCTGCGCGCTGGCGCTGAAGATCGGCAATTCCGTGGGGTATCAATGCGCGGGGACGGTCGAGTTCCTGATGGATATGGACACCGGCGCGTTCTACTTCATCGAGGTGAACCCCCGCGTCCAGGTCGAACACACCGTCACCGAGGAAGTGACCGGCATCGACATCGTCAAGGCGCAGATCCGCGTCTGCGAGGGCGAGACCCTGGCCGAGGCGACCGGCACCCCCTCGCAAGGGGATGTGAAGCTTTCGGGCCACGCGCTGCAATGCCGGATCACCACCGAGGACCCGCTCAACAATTTCATCCCCGACTATGGCCGCCTCACCGCCTATCGCAGCGCGACCGGCATGGGGATCCGCCTGGACGGCGGCACCGCCTATGCGGGCGGTGTCATCACGCGGTATTACGACAGCCTGCTGGTCAAGGTCACGGCCTGGGCGCCGACCCCGACAGAGGCCATCGCCCGGATGGACCGCGCGCTGCGCGAGTTCCGCATCCGCGGCGTCAGCACCAATATCGCCTTTGTCGAGAACCTGCTCAAGCACCCGACCTTCCTGGCCGACCAGGCGACGACGAAGTTCATCGACACCACGCCCGAGCTGTTCCAGTTCAGGAAGCGCCGCGACAGGGCGACGAAGCTGCTGGTCTACCTGGCCGATATCACCGTGAACGGTCACCCCGAGACCGCCGGCCGCCCCCGCCCCGCCGCCGAGCCGCGCACGCCCGAGCCGCCCAAGGTGCGTGCCCAGCACGCACCCTACGGCACCCGCTCGCTGTTGACGGACAAGGGCGCCAAGGGCGTCGCCGACTGGATGAAGGATCAGACGCAGCTGCTGATCACCGACACGACGATGCGCGACGCGCATCAGTCGCTGCTGGCGACAAGGATGCGGTCGATCGACATGATCCGTGTGGCGCCGGCCTATGCCGCCAATCTGCCGCAGCTTTTCAGCGTCGAATGCTGGGGCGGCGCGACCTTCGATGTCGCCTATCGTTTCTTGCAGGAATGCCCTTGGCAGCGCCTGAGGGATCTGCGCAAGGCGATGCCGAACCTGCTGACGCAGATGCTGCTCAGGGCCTCGAACGGGGTGGGCTATACCAACTACCCCGACAATGTCGTGCAGTCCTTTGTCGCCCGTGCCGCCGAAACCGGCGTCGATGTGTTCCGCGTCTTCGACAGTCTGAACTGGGTCGAGAACATGCGCGTCGCCATGGACGCCGTGATCGAATCGGGGCGTATCTGCGAGGGGACGATCTGCTATACCGGCGATCTTCTGGACCCGGCGCAGCGCAAGTACACCATTGATTACTATGTGAAGATGGCCAAGGCGCTGGAGGCCGCCGGCGCCCATGTGCTGGGCGTCAAGGACATGGCCGGCGTGCTGAAGGCCCCTGCCGCGCGGGTGCTGTTCTCGGCGCTGAAGGATGCGGTGGATCTGCCCATCCACTTCCACACGCATGACACATCAGGCGCGGCCATCGCCACGATCATGGCCGCCAGCGAGGCAGGGGTGGACGCGGTCGATGCCGCCATGGACGCGCTCAGCGGCAACACCTCGCAGGCCACGCTCGGCTCGATCGTCGAGGCCCTGCGCCATACCGCGCGCGACACCGGCCTCAGCATCGACGCGATCCGCGAGATTTCGGACTATTGGGAACAGGTCCGGGCGCATTACGCCGCCTTCGAGACCGGCCAGCAGGCCCCGTCGTCCGAGGTCTATCTGCACGAGATGCCCGGCGGCCAATTCACCAACCTCAAGGCTCAGGCGCGCTCGCTGGGGCTGGAGGACCGCTGGCCCGAGATCGCCCGCGCCTATGCCGACGCCAACCAGATCTTCGGCGACATCGTCAAGGTGACGCCCTCGTCCAAGGTCGTCGGCGACATGGCGCTGATGATGGTCACCCAGGGCCTGACCCGCGCCCAGGTCGAGGACCCGGCCTTTGACATGGCCTTCCCCGAATCGGTGGTGGACATGTTGAAAGGCAATCTCGGCCAGCCCGAGGGCGGCTTCCCGGCCGCGATCACCGCCAAGGCCCTCAAGGGCGAAGCCCCCGTGACCGAGCGCCCCGGCAAGCATCTGCCACCCGTCGATCTGGAGGCGGTGCGCGCGCAGGTGTCGCGCGAACTCGACGGGTTCCGTATCGACGACGAGGACCTGAACGGCTACCTCATGTATCCCAAGGTCTTCCTGGACTACATGGGCCGCCACCGGCTCTATGGTCCGGTGCGGACGCTGCCGACCTGGACCTTCTTCTACGGCATGGAACCCGGCAACGAGATCTCGGCCGAGATCGACCCGGGCAAGACGCTGGAAATCCGCCTGATCGCCGTTGGCGAAACCGGCGAGGACGGCGACGTGAAGGTCTTTTTCGAACTGAACGGCCAGCCCCGAACGATCCGCGTTCCCAACCGCAAGGTGAAGGCCACGCAGGCCGTGCGGCCAAAGGCCGAAGAGGGCAACCCCGCCCATGTCGGCGCGCCGATGCCGGGCGCGGTGGCCTCGGTCGCGGTCAGTGTGGGGCAGGCCGTGAAGCCGGGCGACCTGCTGCTGACGATCGAAGCGATGAAGATGGAAACCGGCCTGCACGCCGACCGCGCAACCGTGGTCAAGGCCGTGCACGTCCAGCCGGGCACCCAGATCGAAGCCAAGGATCTGCTGATCGAACTGGACTGAGACCCCGCCGCCCGGCGCGGCTGGCCCGCGAACCGCCCGTCCCCCTTCCCCCGGGGCGCGGGCGGCTCACGCCCCCGCGCCAACGGACGGACCGTCATCGCCCCGGGCCGACGCGGACAATTTTAGACAAATGCGCGCTTCTTTGTGCCGCAAATATCCTCGGGGGTGAATTGGCGCAGCCAAGAGGGGGTGGAAAACCCCCTGCGCCGGTATCGATCCGCGCCGCGGTCAGCGCTTCTTCACGAACTCGGTCAGGATGACGATCCGCTGCCCTTCGACGCGGCCCTCGATCTGGCCGGCGTTGTCGGGCACCAGCGCGATCCCGCGCACCGCCGTGCCGCGTTTCGCGGTGAAGCTCGCTCCCTTGACCGGCAAGTCCTTGATCAGCACCACCGTGTCGCCCTGTGCCAGCAACACCCCGTTCGAATCGCGGTGTTCCAGCGCCGCCGGGGTGTCGGCCCAGGCCTGTGCCTCGGGCGACAGGATCATCGTGTCGCGCAGGTCAGTGGCCCAGCCTTCGGACAGCGTGGCCAGCTTGCGCCAGACGGCGAACTGCACCGCGGGTTCGGCCGACCAGGCGGCGCCTTGCAGGCATTGCCAATGGGCCGGACTGTCGGGCGCGGTCTCGCCGCGGCAGGTCGCGCACAGCAGGACCGGCGTTGCCGGCGGTTGCGCCTGCGCGTCGAGCGTGGCATCGGCGCCGCAGAATTCGCAGGCCCCCCCGGCGCGGGACATCAAGTCGGGATCGGTGCTCATCGGAGGGTCCTGTGTTGGGGGTCGCCCCTGGTCCTAGGACAAGCGGCGTTCGAAGGCAAACGAAAGCCGGCCGGCCCGTTCGCCCGCCCCTGGACCGCACCGCCAGACGGATGCGGAAAACGTCGAGACGGTCGATTTTTTCGCTTGCGGCGCCGCGGTGTTTCCCCTAAATCCGCGCCTAACGAAACGGGGCGCGGGCGTAGCTCAGGGGTAGAGCATAACCTTGCCAAGGTTAGGGTCGTGAGTTCGAATCTCATCGCCCGCTCCAATTCGAAACCGGCGGCCCTCGGGCCGCCGTTTCGCGTTTCAGGGCCCGCGCGCCCGCCCTTGCCGCAAAGGGTCAGCCGCGCCCCAGCCAGGGCATGTTGGTCGCCATGATGGACAGGAACGGAATGTTCGCGCCGGGCGGCAGGCTGGCCATGTGCAGCACCGCGTCGGCCACGTCCTCGACCCGCATCATCGGCTCGGCGCGAATCGAGCCGTCGGCCTGCGGCACCCCCTTGCCGATCTGCGCCGCCAGTTCGGTTTCGGCGTTGCCGATGTCGATCTGCCCCGCCGCGATGGCATAGGGGCGGCCGTCCAGCGCCAGCGTCTTTGTCAGGCCGGTGATCGCGTGTTTGGTGCCGGTATAGGCCACCGACCCGGGCCGGGGCGCGTGGGCCGAAACCGAGCCGTTGTTGATGATCCGCCCGCCCATCGGTTCCTGCCGGCGCATCTGGCGAAAGGCGGCGCGGGCACACAGGAACATGCCGGTCAGGTTCACATCGACCATCGCCTGCCAGTCCGCCAGGCTGAGGTCGTCGATCAGCGACCCTTTCAGCATCTTGCCGGCGTTGTTGAACAGCGCATCCACCCGCCCGAAGCGCGCGACGGTGGCGGCAAAGGCCGCGTCCACCTGGGCCTCGTCGGTGACGTCGCAAGCCAGCGGCAGGGCGTTGGGGTGCCCGTCGGCCAGCGCCTGCAAGGGCGCCAGGCGGCGGGCCAGCAGGGTGACGGTCCAGCCCGCGTCCAGAAAGCGCCGGGCGGTGACCTTGCCGATGCCCGCGCTGGCGCCGGTGATGACGATGACCGGCACCGTTCAGAACGCCTTGAAGGTCATGGTGGTCAAGGTGCGCGAGATGTCGGGCACGTCGAACAGGTTCTGCGCCAGGTAGTGGCCGACATCTTCGCCTTCGGGGATGTAGACCTTGGCGATGAGGTCCCATTCGCCCGACGTCGAAAAGAGTTCCGACACGATCTCGCGGTCATAGATGGCGGTGGCGACCTCGTAGGTCTTGCCGGGGGTGCAGCGGAACTGGACAAAGACGCAATGCATGGACGGGTCTCCTGGTTTCGGGGCGCAGGTTAGGCAGCGGCGCGGCGCCACGCAAGATCAGCCGAGCCTGTAGCTGGCAAGCGCGTCATAGGCCGGGCCCTCGGGGCGCAACGTGGACCGGTAGAGCACCATCTCCTCGGCCAGCCACAGGTCCGAGGTCACGGGTTCGACCGCCTGCATGGCGCGCGCCAGGGTGTCGGGCTGGGCCTCTCCCGCGCGGAACCGGCCCAGTGTGACATGGGGCACGAATTTGCGCGCCGGGACCGCGATGCCCATCGCGCGGGCGGCGCGAACGGTCTTCATCTGGATCGCGTTCAGCCGCGCGTCGCCGGCGATGCGGACATGCAGCGCCTCGGGCGTGTCACCGCCAAAGGTGCCCAACCCGTCCAGGCGCAACAGCGGCGGATAGAGCGCCAGCGCCGCGATCGCGTGGTGCAGATCCTCGAGCACGGACTCCGGCTGACGATCCAGAAAGACCAGCGTGATGTGAAAACCCGCAGGGTCCAGCGGTCGCGGCAGGGGCAACCGATGCTGCACCGCCGTCAACCGATGCAGGATCGATTCGGGCACGGGCAGGGCAAGAAAGGCGCGGATCATACCCGAGGCCTAGCGGCCGGGTTGCGCCAGATCAAGGTTTCATGCGGAGAATCGTGAAGACTGGCCCCGGATTGATCGAACCGAGGAGGTCCGCGATGATGATGGAACGCTTCATGAAACTGTTCCGGCGCAGCCGTGACCTGCACGACATCCGCGCCATGAGCGACCGGGATCTCGCCGATCTGGGCGTCACCCGCGCCCAGGCCGAGGCCCTGACCGCCCTGCCCGACGACGTGCCGGGACGGGTCGCCGCGATGGGGCGGGTGTTCGGGCTGTCCGAGGACACGCTCACCCGGCAGCGTGACCTCTGGAACGAGATGCTGCACAGCTGCCACCACTGCCAGGATCTGGCGACCTGCGAACGCACGATGGTGAACCGCATCACCGGCGAGATCCCCGAGGTCGGCTTCTGCCCGAACGCTGGCGCCTTTGCGGCGCTGTCGGATCGCTACGCCTCGGCGTAAGGCGCGGCCTGTTGCCGGGGCGTGACGGGGTATCGGGCGGGGCGGTGGGCCGGTGGGCCTGTCTCAACCCTCGTCTTGAAGTTCGAGAGCGAACGGGGCCGGCGCGCCGCCCAGATCGTCGATCCTGAGCGGGCCAGAGGGTCGGCCCAGCCGGTTGCGAACCACCCACAGCAGCCGGTGCTCGGCGCGGGTGATCGCCACATAGGCCAGACGTTTCCACAGCGGGATGCCGGCCTCGGTGCGGCCGGCGCGGGCGGCGGCGTATAGGTCGGGGGCAAAGACCTGGACCTCGGGCCACTGGCTGCCCTGCGCCTTGTGGATCGTCACCGCCGCGCCGTGCAGGAACGCCGCCCCCATATGCGCCGCGTAGGGGATGAAGGGCTCTTCCTCGCCCTCTTTCTCGATCTTGATGATGGACGCGGCCGAGACCTGCGGCTCTTCGGCGCCAAAGACATGCAGGCGCGAGAATCCGGGACGCTTGCCCGGCCCCAGGTAGACGCATTGCGCGCCCTTGATGAGACCCCGGGCCTCCAGGTCGATGCGGCGCTTGCGGTGCTTCAGCGGCAGTTCCAGCCCGTCGCAGATCAGGGGTTCGCCGGGCAGGAGCTCGGCCTCGGGGGCGGCGTGGGCGGCGCGAAAGGCGTGGATCAGCTTGATGCGCGTGGCGTTGCGCCAGACCAGCACCGGCGAACGCGCCATCAGGTCGCTTTCCACGCGCTGTGCCCAGACCACCCGGTCGTCACGCCGCGCGGCCTGTTCGATCATCCGTTCGAAGGCCTCGAATTCCAGCGCGGGGTCGGACAGGGCGTGCGCCAGATCGAGGATCGGGTTGTCCTGCGTCTGGCGGTGCACGCGGTGCAGCTCAAGTTTCTGGGCCGCGGGAAGGGTGTCGAAGACCATCTCGCCGGACTGCCCCACCGGGGCCAGCTGCGCGGGGTCCCCGAACAGCACCAGGGTCTGGAAGATTTCGGACAGGTCCTCCATCTGGCGGGCGTCGAGCATCGAGCTTTCGTCGATGAAGCCGATATCGAGCGGGTCTTCGCGCCGTTTCCAGCCCTTGATGAAATCGGACCCCCGCAGACCCGCCGCAGCCAGCGCGCCAGGGATCGATTTCACGGTGTCGTAGAACGCCTTGGCCCGGTCGAGGGCGGTATCGCCCAGGTCGGGCATATCGGGGCGCGGACCCGCGCCTTCCAGCCATTCGGCGATCTTTTCGTATTCGGGGTCGTAGACCGGGGTGTAGAGGATGCGGTGGATCGTCGTCGCCGGCACGCCGCGATTCCTGAGCACCGAGGCCGCCTTGTTGGTGGGCGCTAGGATGGCGAGGGTGCGGCGGTCCTTTCGGCGCTTGCCCTCGTAATCGCCGCTGACCGTATCGACCCCGGCCGCAACCAGGGCCTTGGTCAGTTCGGACAGAAGCATCGTCTTGCCCGAGCCAGCCTTGCCCAGAACCGCCAGCACGGCGCTGTCGCCGTCGGGGTCGGGCGGCGCGGTGGTTTCGTCGAGAATGTCGATCCCGGCTTTCGCCAGAAGGTCGGCCAGCCGGTCCCAGGCCGCCGCCTGGTCGTCGGAAAAGGTCAGGGAAAGGGCGGCATCGGTCATGCGCGCGACCATAGGGGAAGGGCGGGCCGGAGGGAAGCGGTGGCTCCCGCCCGTCGGGCGCAGGATCGAAAGATCCTGTCCCTCCCGTTGGGCCGGCCGGGGGGCGCTGCCCCCCGGACCCCCCGGGATATTTGGGGCACAAAGACGGGGCCTGGCCGGGGTGCGTGAAAAACCGGATTCCCCTTGTGCGACAGAGCGGCTATGACCGGGGGCATGAGCGACGACCTGCCCCCCGACGAGACGCCCGAGACCCCTCTGGCCGAACCCCTGCGCCGTGCGCTGGGGGAACGCTATCTGCAATACGCGCTGTCCACGATCATGCACCGGGCCTTGCCCGACGCGCGGGACGGGCTGAAGCCGGTGCACCGGCGCATTCTGTTCGCGATGCGCGAGTTGAAGCTGACCGCGACCGGGGGCTTTCGCAAGTCCGCCAAGATCAGCGGCGACGTGATGGGCAATTATCACCCGCACGGCGACGCCGCGATCTATGACGCGATGGCGCGTCTGGCGCAGGATTTCACCATCCGCTACCCGTTGGTCCACGGGCAGGGCAATTTCGGCAACATCGACGGCGACAATCCCGCCGCCAGCCGCTACACCGAGGCCCGTCTGACCGCCGCCGCCGAGGCGCTGCTGGAAGGGCTGGCCGAGAACGCGGTCGATTTCCGCCCCAATTACGACGGCACCCTGGACGAGCCGGTGGTGCTGCCGGCCGCGTTTCCGAACCTTCTGGCGAACGGATCGAGCGGCATCGCGGTCGGCATGGCCACCAACATCCCGCCGCACAATCTGGACGAGTTGGTCGCCGCCTGCCTGGCGCTGATCAAGACCCCGGCGCTGTCCGACGACGACCTGGTGGCGATGATACCGGGCCCCGATTTCCCGACCGGCGGCGTGATCGTCGAACCGCGCGAGAGCATTCTCGAGGCCTACCGCTCGGGCCGGGGCAGTTTCCGGCTGCGCGCCAAATGGGGGCGCGAGGACCTGCCGCGCGGCTCCTGGCAGGTGGTGGTGACCCAGATCCCCTATCAGGTGCCGAAATCCAAGCTGATCGAGAAGCTGGCCGAGGTGATCCAGACCAAGAAGGTCCCTTTGCTGGCCGATGTGCGCGACGAATCGGCGGACGACGTGCGCATCGTGCTGGAGCCGCGCTCGAAGAACGTGGACGCGGACCAGATGATGGGCATGTTGATGCGCGTCACCGATCTGGAAATCCGGTTCAGCCTGAACATGAACGTGCTGATCGACGGCCGCACGCCCAAGGTCTGCGGCCTGCGCGAGGTGCTGCGCGCCTTTCTGGACCACCGCCGCGCGGTCCTGCAACGGCGCAGCCAGCACCGGCTGGACAAGATCGACCATCGGCTCGAGGTGCTGGAAGGCTTCATCATCGCCTATCTGAACCTCGATCGGGTGATCGACATCATCCGCTATGACGAGGCGCCGCGCGACGCGCTGATGCGCGAGACCTGGGGTCGGACGTTCCCGCGCGCGATCTCGGAAAAGGATTATGTCGCCCCCGCGCCGGGTGACGGGGAACTGACCGAATTGCAGGCCGAGGCGATCCTCAACATGCGGCTGCGCAGCCTGCGCCGGCTCGAGGAACTGGAGCTGCGCAAGGAGCATGACGCGCTGTTGAAGGAACGCGCGGACCTGGACGACCTGCTGCAATCCGAATCGCGCCAGTGGAAACGCATTGGCGAGGAACTGGCCGCGGTGCGCGACCAGTTCGGCAAGGGCACCGAACTGGGCAAGCGCCGCACGACCTTTGCCGAGGCCGGCGAAGTCGAGGTCCTGGCGCCCGAGGCCATGATCGAGCGCGAGCCGATCACCGTCGTCTGTTCGAAGATGGGCTGGATCCGCGCCATGAAGGGCCATGTCGCGCTGGACAGCGAGTTCAAGTTCAAGGATGGCGACGAAGGCGCCTTTGCGCTGCACGCCGAGACCACCGACAAGATTGTGCTCTTCGGGTCGAACGGGCGGTTCTACACGTTGCTGGGCGCCAACCTGCCAGGCGGGCGCGGCATGGGCGAACCCCTGCGGCTGATGGTGGACCTGCCGCAAGAGGCGCAGATCGTCGATCTGTTCCTGCACCAGCCCGGTGCGCGCATGATCGTGGCCTCGTCGGACGGGGACGGATTCATCCTGCCCGCCGACGAGATGCTGGCCCAGACGCGCGCGGGCAAGCAGGTGCTGAACTTGCGCGACGGCGCGCGCGCACTGATCTGCAAGCCGGTCGCGGGGGATCACGTCGCCGTGGTGGGCGAAAACCGCAAGATGCTTGTCTTTGCGCTGGACGAATTGCCCGAGATGGCGCGCGGCAAGGGCGTGCGGCTGCAAAAGTTCAAGGACGGCGGCCTCAGCGACCTGACAACGCTGACCCTGGCCGACGGTCTGTCGTGGAAGGACCCCGCCGGCCGCACCCGGCACGAGGGCGACCTGGGCGAATGGCTGAGCAAACGCGCGGGAACGGGCCGCATGGCGCCGCGCGGGTTCCCGCGCGACAACCGCTTCGGCTGACACCCGCCCTTCCCCCGGCGTTGCCATGTCGGGGGAATCCCGTTAAGCCTTGGCCAAAGCCGACGGGATTCCAGCCATGCCGCACGCCACCTCGTTTCTGAAACCGGCCGCCCTTCTGGCGCTTGGCCTTCTGGCCTCGGCCTGTTCGCGCAACGGCGCCGAACTGGGGGAAATGCGGCCCGAACTGGGCGACTTCCGGCTGTGCTACAACATCGTCACGACGAATGACGCCGTGAAGGGCCCGCTCTCGCGCGAGGCTGACCTCGATGTCTTCGCCGATCACCTGCGCGACGAGATCGACCGCCGCTTCGGACGCTACGAAGGCGACCGGCTGTATCACATCGCGATGCATATCGACGCCTATGTCCTGGCGGTGCCGGGCGTTCCGCTGGTCGCCTCGCCGCGTTCGGCGCTGATCACCTCGGTCGATGTCTGGGACGATCGCCTGGGCCGGGCCCTGAACGAGGAACACGAACAGATGACCGTGCTGGAAAGCGCGGGCGCGTCGGGCATCATCGGTTCGGGGCTGACGCAAAGCGCGGATGAGCAGATGCAGCAACTGTCGCGCAACGCGGCCCTCAGGATCGAGGACTGGATGGCTGAACACCCCGAATGGTTCGACCACCCCGAAGACGCCGCCGACACCGAAACCGCCGCCGCGGACGAGACCGCGCCGAGCCCGTCCGGCAATGCGCCCGCGGGCGCCCGGGCCGCCAATGGCGACGGCGCGCCCAGCTGCGGGCGGCGCTGATCCGGACCGGGCGCGCACCCGTCGCCCGCACTGGCGGCGGCCCTTGGCGAAAAGGACGGAAACTGTCCGTGCCCCGCGCCAATGCGCTTGATTTTTCCCGATTCCGCCTATAAGTCGCGCGCGACGCGGCTCGCCGAAGTGCGGGGTTCTTCCCGCCGCGATCGACAACCGGGAAGGCGGGTTTCCCCCCGCCGCGCCGACCAAGACTTGAGGAGAAGCCATCATGGCGAAGGCAAAGTTTGAACGGACGAAACCGCACGTCAACATCGGGACGATCGGTCACGTTGACCACGGCAAGACGACGCTGACGGCGGCGATCACGAAATACTTCGGCGACTTCAAGGCGTATGACCAGATCGACGGCGCGCCGGAAGAAAAGGCGCGCGGGATCACGATCTCGACGGCGCATGTGGAATACGAGACCGAAGCGCGTCACTACGCGCACGTCGACTGCCCCGGCCACGCGGACTATGTGAAGAACATGATCACGGGCGCGGCGCAGATGGACGGCGCGATCCTGGTGTGCGCGGCCTCGGACGGCCCGATGCCGCAAACGCGCGAGCACATCCTGCTGGGCCGCCAGGTGGGCATCCCCTACATGGTCGTCTACATGAACAAGGTCGATCTGGTTGACGACGAAGAGCTGATCGAACTGGTTGAGATGGAGCTGCGCGAGCTGCTGTCGTCCTACGAGTATCCGGGCGACGACATTCCGATCGTCAAGGGCTCGGCCTATCAGGCGATGATCGGCGAGATGAAGGAAATCGGCGAGGATTCGATCCGCGCGCTGATGGCCGCGGTTGACGAATACATCCCGACGCCGGCGCGCGCCGTTGACCAGCCGTTCCTGATGCCGATCGAGGACGTGTTCTCGATCTCGGGCCGCGGCACGGTGGTGACCGGCCGTGTCGAGCGTGGCGTGATCAACGTCGGCGACGAAGTCGAGATCATCGGCATCCGCGCGACGAAGAAATCGACCTGCACGGGCGTCGAGATGTTCCGCAAGCTGCTGGACCGCGGGGAAGCGGGCGACAACATCGGCGCGCTGCTGCGCGGCGTGGATCGTGACGGTGTCGAGCGTGGCCAGGTTCTGGCGAAGCCGGGTTCGGTGACGCCGCACACCCAGTTCGAGGCCGAGGCCTACATCCTGACCAAGGAAGAAGGCGGCCGCCACACGCCGTTCTTCGGCAACTACCGCCCGCAGTTCTACTTCCGCACGACGGACGTGACCGGCACGGTGAAGCTGCCCGAAGGCACGGAAATGGTGATGCCGGGCGACAACCTGAAGTTCGAGGTCGAGCTGATCGCCCCGATCGCGATGGAAGAGAAGCTGCGCTTCGCCATCCGCGAAGGCGGCCGCACCGTCGGCGCCGGCGTCGTCTCGAAAATCCTGAAGTAACGCGGAAACCACAGGATGGGCGACAAAGCCCATCCTGTCACGGGCGCGCCGGCATTGCGCTGGCGCGCCTTTGCTTTTTGCCCGGGCCCCGCTAGACTGCCCGGCGACAGGAGATCGCCGCCATGGACCAGACCGCCACCTGAACCCGCCCTTCGGTTTCAAGGAAAAGGACTGTCCATGCCGGATTTCCAACCGGGCCCTTCGGCCCTGCCCCCGCCCCTGACCCGCCACCCCATCGTGCTGCCGGACGGCACCGCACTGCCGGGGACGGTGTTCCTGCACGCCGTGATCGACCACCCGAACATCAGCGTCGGGGACTATGCCTATGCGTCGGACTTTGGCCAGGTCACCGACTGGGCCGCGCATCTGGCCCCCTATCTCTACCCGGGTGCGCCTGAGCACCTGCGGATCGGCCGCTTTGCCCAGATTGCCCATGGCGTGCGGTTCATCACCAGTTCCGCCAATCACCCCCTGGGCGGCCTGAGCGCCTATCCGTTCCGCATTTACGACATGGCAACAACCGGCCCCTATCTTGCCGAGGCCGCGACCCATGGCGACACTGTCGTCGGCCCCGACGTCTGGCTGGGGTTCGAGGCCCGCGTGCTGCCCGGTGTCACCATCGGGGCCGGTGCGATCGTTGCCGCCTGCGCGGTGGTCACCCGCGATGTGCCGCCCTATGCGGTCGTCGCCGGCAATCCGGCGCGTGTCGTCAAGCACCGCTTTCCGCCCGGCGATATCGCGCGGCTGCTGCGGCTGGCCTGGTGGGACTGGCCGGTCGCCCGGATCCTGGCCGCCCTGCCCGCGATCGAAGGGGCCGACCTGGCAGCGCTGGAAAGGCTGCGACCCGCGGACTGAGACGCGCCGCGCCGCGTTGCCTCGGGGGCCGTTAACCTTTTCCTAACGGGTTAACGACGAAGATCGCGGCAAACGGGGGACGGGAATGCTGGCACGCGCGCGCACGGTCGCCTTCGACGGAATCGAGGCCCGTCTGGTCGAGGCACAATGCGTCCTGACCCCGGGCCTGCCGTCCTTTCAACTGGTCGGCCTGCCCGACAAGGCGGTCAGCGAGGCGCGCGAACGGGTCCGCGCCGCGCTTTCGACCCTGTCCATCGGACTGCCGCCCAAACGGATCACCGTCAACCTGTCGCCCGCCGACCTGCCCAAGGAAGGCTCGCATTTCGATCTGCCCATCGCCCTGTCGCTGCTGGCTGCCCTCGGCATCATCCCGGCCGAGGATCTGGCGAATTGCGTGTCGATGGGCGAGCTTTCGCTCGACGGGACGCTGGTGCCGGTGGTGGGCGCCCTGCCCGCCGCGATGACCGCCGCGGCCGAGGACTGCGCCCTGTTGTGCCCCAGCGCCTGCGGCGCCGAAGCCGCCTGGGTCGGCGCGGCCCGGGTCCACGCGCCGGCCAGCCTGACCGAGGCAATCCACCACTTTACCGGCAAGGCCCCGCTGCCCCGCGCCACCCCCGGCGAGGTCATGCCCGACCCGACGTCGCGCGACATGCGCGACGTCAAGGGACAGGAACGCGCCAAGCGGGCGCTGGAAATCGCCGCCGCCGGCCGCCATCACCTGATGATGGTGGGCTCGCCCGGCTCGGGCAAATCCATGCTGGCGGCGCGGATGCCCGGCATCCTGCCGCCTCTCAGCCCCGCAGAGGCGCTTGAAACCTCGATGATTCATTCGCTGGCCGGGCTGCTGGACGAGGGGGGGATCTCGCGGAGCCGCCCGTTCCGTGAACCCCATCACACCGCCTCGGTTGCGGCGATCGTCGGGGGCGGGCGCAACGCCAGGCCAGGCGAGATCAGCCTGGCGCACAACGGCGTTCTGTTCCTGGACGAATTCCCCGAATTCCCGCGCACCGTCCTGGAAACGCTGCGCCAGCCCATCGAAACCGGCGAGGTGATCGTCGCCCGCGCCAACGCGCACACCCGCTATCCCTGCCGGTTTCTGCTGGTTGCCGCGGCCAACCCCTGCCGCTGCGGCTATCTGGCCGAACCCGCGCGGGCCTGCAACCGGGCGCCGGCCTGCGGCGAGGAGTATCTCGGCCGCATCTCGGGGCCGTTGATGGACCGTTTCGACCTCAGGCTCGAGGTGCCGCCTGTGGCCTGGTCGGACCTGGACCTGCCCGCCACCGGCGACAGGTCCGCCACCATCGCTGCCCGCGTGGCGCAGGCGCGCGCCCGGCAAGAGGCCCGCTTTGCCGACCACCCGGGCGTGCGCGTCAACGCGGATGCCGAAGGGGCCGTGCTCGAAGCGGTCGCCACCCCGGACGCCGAAGGGCGCGCGCTGCTGGCACGGGTCGCGGACCGGTTCGGTCTGACCGCGCGGGGCTATCACCGGGTCCTGCGCGTGGCGCGCACCATCGCCGATCTGGACGCCAGCGCCGAGGTGCGCCTGCCGCATGTCGCCGAGGCGGTCAGCTTTCGTCTGACGCAGCCGGCAGGCAGCCCAGAATGAAACGGCCGGTCTGATCCAGCGTCGCGCGGGCCTCGGGCAGCCAGTTGTGCAGGATCGGCCAGGCGTGCGGCAGGTCGCCCGCGATGCGGATTTCGGCATGGGGCAACCGCCCGCGCATCCGCAGCGCATCGTCGCGCAGAATCTCGGTCTCGGCGGCGTGGATCATGACCGGCGGCGCCCCCGGAAAGGCCGCATGCAGCGGCGACAAACGGGGGTCGTCGGCGTCGCCCGGGCGCGCGCCGCCCAGAATTTCGGTGCGCACGGCGGTCAGTCGGTGCGCGGGCAGCAACTGGTCGCGCGAGGCATTGGTCACCAGCGAGGCCCCGGAGAACGTCAGATCGGTCCAGGGCGAGAACGCGAACACCCCCGCCGGCGGCGTCCCCGCGCGGCACAATTGGCTGAGCAGCGCCAGGGCCAGCCCGCCGCCCGCCGAATCGCCCCCCAGCAAGATCCGGTTCGCCGCGTAGCCCTGCGCCAGCAACCCCTGCCAGGCCGCCAGTGCATCGTCGAACGCCGCGGGAAACGGGTGCTCGGGCGCCAGCCGGTAGTCGGGCAGAAAGGCGCGCAGCCCGGTGCGGCGCGCGATTTCGGCCAGCATGGGCGCGTGACTGCGCGAGGACCCCAGGATATAGGCCCCGCCGTGGAAATACAGGATGGCCCCTTCAACGTGGGGACGGTTCGACACCCACAGGCCCGGGACGCCACCCACCGAACCCTGCTGCATCAGGCTTAACGGTGGGGGCCGGAACAGCCGCCGCGCATTGAGATCGAAATGCGCGCGCGCGGCCTCGGGCGTGCGTTCACGGGCCAGCGACGGGCGCATGACGTGGCGCGAGAACCAGCGCAGGGCTTCGGCTTGCCAGGTCATTCGCGTGCGCGCTTTGCCTCGATCGCCTCCCAGATCCGGGCGGCGACGTTGATGCCGTCGAACCGCTCGAGTTCCTGGATGCCGGTGGGCGAGGTCAGGTTGATTTCGGTCAGCCAGTCGCCGATCACGTCGATGCCGACAAAGATCTGGCCGCGCTCGCGCAGCAAGGGGCCGATGGCGGCGCAGATCTCGCGGTCGCGCTGGGTCAGGCCGATTTTCTCGGGGCGCCCGCCGACATGCATGTTCGAGCGCGTCTCTCCGGCAGCCGGAACCCGGTTGATCGCGCCGACCGGCTCGCCGTTCACCAGGATCACGCGCTTGTCGCCCTGGGACACGGCGGGCAGGAATTTCTGCACGATCATCGGCTCGCGCGAGAAGCTGGTGAACATTTCATGCAACGAGGACAGGTTGCGGTCGCCCGCGTCCAACCGGAACACCCCGGCGCCACCGTTTCCATAGAGCGGCTTCAGGATGATGTCGCCGTGGCGATGCTTGAAGTCGCGGATCTCGTCCAGGCTGCGGGCGATCATCGTCGGCGGCGTCAGGTCGGGGAATTGCAGGACCAGCAATTTCTCAGGGTAGTTGCGCACCCAAAACGGATCGTTCACCACCAGCGTGGTGTCGCGGATCAGGTCCAGCAGGTGCGTCGTGGTGATATAGGCCATGTCGAAGGGCGGGTCCTGGCGCAGCCAGACCACATCCATCCCGGCGAGGTCCACGCGTTCCTCGGGACCCAGATGGGCGTGGTCGCCCTGAACGCGCTGAACCTGCAACGGATGGGCCCGGGCCACCACGCGCCCCTGGTCGAAGGTCAGCTTGTCGGGGGTATAGACCCACAGCGCGTGGCCGCGCGCCTGGGCTTCCTCGGCCAGGCGGAAACTCGAATCGGCGTTGATGTTCACGCCCTGGATCGGGTCCATCTGGAAAGCGATACGCAGCGCCATGATACCTCCTGCCGGTCATCGGGGCGATGTGCCCCAGCCGATAGATGGCCCAGACAGAGCAAAGTTTCAACGCCTTGCAGGTCCCGCACGCTCAACCGATGAGCGCATTCTCGACGATGTGAATCCGTCCGACCGCATCCACCAGCGCGACATCGAAGCGCGCGTCGCCGGGGGCGCCGGCGGGCGCCTGCCCCAGGTATTCGGCCGCGGCGTCCCGCAACCTGAGGATCTGGCGCGCCGACAGTCGTTCCGCGGCACGGGCGTGGCTGCGGCTTTTCTTGACCTCGACAAAAACAAAGCCGTCGCCCCCTTGCAGCACCAGGTCTATTTCGCCGCCCGCACCCCGCCAGCGACGGGCGGCCAGGACATAGCCCCGGCGCAGATAGTCGCGCGCGACCTGACCTTCGGCCGACAGGCCGGCGTGATAGGACAGCGATCCGGTCATTCCCCCTCCTTCGACAGCGCGAGCGCGCGTTGATAGACCTGACGGCGCGGCAGCCCCGTGGCCGCCGTCACACGGTCCACGGCTTCGCGCAGCGAGCTTTCGTCCAGCGCCGCCACCAGGGCGCTGTCCAGATCGGCGGCCGGATCGCCCCGGTCGGTGGCGCGCCCGACCAGCAGCACGATCTCGCCCTTCAGGTCGCGCCCCTCGATGGCGGCGGCGACGTCATCCAGCGTGCCGCGAATCACCTCCTCGAACCGTTTGGTCAGTTCGCGGCACAGCGCGCCGTCGCGTGACCCGCCCCAAGCCTCGCGCAGTTCCGTTAACAGGCGGTGAATGCGTTTGGGCGATTCATACAAGACCAGGGTCGCCGGGATCGGTGCCAGTTCCGCCAGCCAGGCCTTGCGCGCGGCGCCCTGTGCGGGCGGGAAGCCGGCAAAGCAGAAGCGGTCGGTCGGCAGCCCCCCGACCGCCAGCGCCGTCAGCACCGCCGAGGCCCCGGGCGCGGCCAGCACGCTGTGCCCCGCGGCGATGGCGGCACGGGCCAGTTGGAAACCGGGATCGGCAACCAACGGCGTCCCGGCTTCGGACGCATAGGCGATCGACTTGCCCTCGGCCAGCAGAGCTATCAACCGGGGCCGCACCTGCGCGCCGTTGTGGTCGTGATAGGCGATCAGCGGCCGCCCCTTGAGCGGCACGCCGTGGATCTCCATCAGGCGGCGCAGGCTGCGGGTGTCCTCGGCCGCCAGCACATCGGCGCCGGCCAACAGATCCAGCCCGCGCAGCGTGATGTCACGCGCCGCGCCGATCGGGGTTGAGACCAGATGCAACCCCGGCGGCACCCGGCCGCGCGCGGGGCCGTAGCCCGCCCCCGCATGATCATCTTCCTGCCCATCGCTCATGTCTGCCCCGTTACATGCGTTTACTTCATCTTGTGCGTTCAATACTGTGTCGCGCGGCGCAAGCCGCCGCAACCCGCCCTTGACACACCGAGGAATTCGATGCGCGCCAAACCCCTCCGCACCCCTGCCGCCGCCCTGACCCGCCGCAGCATTCTGGCCGGTGGCAGCCTGCTGGCGCTGAGCGCCTGCATGCCCTCGGGCTTTGGCACGGGCGCGCCCCGGGTGGACACCAACGCGCCCGTTCCGGTGGCGCTGCTGGTTCCGGCGGGCTCGTCGAACGAGGGCAACACGATCCTGGCGACCTCGCTCGAAAACGCCGCGCGGCTGGCGGTGGCGGATCTGTCGGGCGTGCAGATCGACCTGCGCGTCTATTCGACCCAGGGCGACCCGGCGGTCGCCGCGCAGGTGGCGCGACAGGCCGCGGACGAGGGCGCGCGCATCATCCTGGGCCCGGTCCATGGCGCCGAGGCCACGGCCGTCGGCACCGCCGTGGCCCCCGACGGATTGAACGTGCTGGCCTTTTCCAACAACCCGGCAATCGCGGGCAACAATGTCTTCGTGCTGGGCCTGACCCCCGACAACGCCGCGCGCCGGGTGTTCACCTATGCCGCCGAACACGGCAAGCCGCGCACCATGGTCATCGGCGAGCGCACGACCGCGGGCGAGTTGATGCTGGCCGCCGTCAACCGCGCCGTGGCGGGCACCGGGGCCGAGATCGTCGCGACCGAGACCTACGACTTCTCGCAGCAGGGAATCGTCGCCGCGCTGCCGCGCCTGGCCTCGACCGCGCGGTCCTCGGGGGCGCAGGCGATCCTGTTCACCGCCGACAGCGCCGGCGCGCTGCCGGTTCTGGCGCAGTTGCTGCCCGACAACCGCATCGCCGGGCCGCAGTTCCAGTTCATGGGTGTGACGCAGTGGAACGTGCCCCCCGCGACGCTGCAACTGCGCGGCCTGCAAGAGGGGTGGTTCGCCATGCCCGACCCCGCGCTGACCGGCCAGTTCGAGCAACGCTACACCGCCGCCTATGGCAGCGGTCCGCATCCGATCGCGGGGCTGGCCTATGACGGGATCGCCGCGATCGGTGCGCTGCTGGGCACCGGCTCGGCGCAGGCCCTGTCGCGCGACTCGCTGACCCAGAGCTCGGGCTTTGTCGGGGTGAACGGCGTGTTCCGCCTGCTGGCCGACGGCACGAACCAGCGCGGCCTGGCGCTGGCCACGATCCGCGACAACGCGGTGGTGATCCTGGACCCGGCGCCGCGCAGTTTTGCCGGCATGGGGGCGTAAGGGTTTCATCGTGGCGCAAACCGCTTCCACCCCGTCGCCCGTTGCCGCCGACGGACTCTACGCCCTGCCGCCCGCCCCGACCGAGGACGAACCCCTGATCTGCGAGCCGGACGCGATCTGCGATCTGGCGGCGCTGGATCGCACCCTGGCCGAGGGGCTGTCCGGGCAGAGCGACCCGCGCGAGATTCGCGCCTTTGCGGTCCGCACGCTGGTCGAGGTCCTGCGCCATGGCAACGAGGTGCTGAAAGCGGCCCTCGTCGCCGCGCCGCGCGACGCGCGGGCCTTTGTGCGCTCGCAGACCTGGCTGACCGACACGGTGGTGACCTGCGCCTTGCAAGTGGCGCAGCGGCACCTGCACCCGAACGGCGCCCCGACCCTGGGCGAGCGCATGGCGGTCATGGCCGTGGGCGGCTATGGCCGGGCCGAGATGGCGCCGCATTCCGACGTCGATCTGCTGTTCCTGACCCCGCACAAGATCACCGGCTGGGCCGAAAGCGTGATCGAATCCACGCTGTATATCCTGTGGGACCTGAAGCTGAAAATCGGTCACTCCTCGCGGTCGATCGACGATTGCATCCGGCTGGGGCAGGAAGATTACACGATCCGCACCGCGCTGCTGGAAATGCGCCTGCTGACCGGCAACGCCCCGCTGGCGCATGAGCTGCGCGACCGTCTGTGGAAAGAGTTGTTCAAGGGCACCCAGGCCGAGTTCGTCGAAGCCAAGCTGGCCGAACGCGCGGACCGCCACCAGAAGCAGGGCGGCCAGCGCTACATGCTGGAGCCCAATGTAAAAGAGGGCAAGGGCGGGCTCAGGGACCTGCAAACCCTCTACTGGATCGCCAAATACATCTACCGCGTGAACAAGGCTGCCGAACTGGTCGGGCATCAATTCTTCACCGAGGACGAATACCAGAGCTTCCGCGCCGCCGAGACGTTCCTGTGGGCGGTGCGCTGCCACCTGCACCACATCACCGGCCGCCCGGTCGATACGCTGACCTTCGACCTGCAACCCGAGGTCGCCGAGCGGATGCGCTATGTGGACCACGGCGGGCGCCGCGCGGTCGAGCATTTCATGCAGGATTATTTCCGCCACGCCACCCAGGTGGGCGAGTTGACGCGCATCTTCCTGACCGGGCTCGAGGCGCGGCATGTGAAACGGGCGCCCGGTCTGCTGCGGCTGCTCAGGCGGCGCAAGACGGTAAAATCCGGCTACCGCGTGGATCTGAACCGGCTGAACCTGACCGACCCCCAGGATTTCCTGAAAAACCCGTTGAACCTGCTCAGGATTTTCGAGGAAGCCCTGCGCACCGGCCTGCTGATCCACCCCGACGCGATGCGCCTGATCGCCGCGAACCTGAACCTGATCGACAGCGACGTGCGCGAGAACCCCGAAGCGGTGCGCATCTTCGTGGACTTGCTGCTGAAGCACGGAAACCCCGAACGCGCGCTCAGGCGGATGAACGAACTGGGGGTCCTGTCGGCCTTTCTGCCCGAATTCGAACCCATCGTCGCGATGATGCAGTTCAACGTCTACCACCACTATACGGTGGACGAACACATCATCCAGTGCATCAGCACCCTGGCCCAGATCGAGCGCAAGGAACTGGTCGAGGAACTGCCGATCTCGTCCAAGATCCTGGACGCCGGCGTCAATCGCAAGGTGCTCTATATCGCGCTGTTGCTGCACGACATCGGCAAGGGCCGGCCTGAGGACCACTCGATCCTGGGCGCGCAGATCGCCCGGCGGGTGACCCCCCGGCTGGGGCTGAACGCCGAAGACTGCGAAACCGTGGAATGGCTGGTGCGCCACCACCTGCTGATGTCCGACGTGGCGCAGAAACGCGACCTGGGCGACCCGCGCACGGTGCGCGACTTTGCCAAGGCGGTGAAAACCAAGAAGCGGCTGGATCTGCTGACGGTGCTGACCGTCTGCGACATTCGCGGCGTCGGCCCCGGGACATGGAACAACTGGAAGGCCATGCTGCTGCGGCAGCTTCACGCGCTGACCACCGACGCGCTCGAGGGCGGCGCCGAGGCCCTGAACCGCTCCAACCGCGAGGACGAGGCCAAGCGCGCCCTGCGCGAGGCGCTGGCCGACTGGCCGCGCGCGGACCTGCGCACCGAGACCGCGCGCCACTACGGCCCCTATTGGCAGGGTCTGGCGACCGAGGCGCATATCGTCTTTGCCAATCTTCTGCGCGGGCTGGGCGACAACGAGATCCGCATCGACCTGCACCCTGACGAGGGGCGCGACGCCACCCGGGCCTGTTTCGCGCTGGCCGATCACCCGGGGATCTTTTCGCGGTTGGCGGGGGCGCTGGCGCTGGTCGGGGCGAACATCGTCGATGCGCGCACCTATACGTCGAAAGACGGCTATGCGACGGCGATCTTCTGGGTGCAGGACGCCGAGGGGCACCCCTATGAACAGGACCGCCTGCCGCGCCTGCGCAAGATGATCGAACGCACCTTTGCCGGCGAGGTGGTGGCGGCGCAGGCGCTGAAGGACAAGGACAAGGTCAAGAAACGCGAACGCCAGTTCCGCGTGCCGACCAACATCGCCTTCGATAACGACGGGTCGGACATCTACACCATCATCGAGGTGGACAGCCGCGACCGGCCCGGTCTGCTTTATGACCTCACCCGCACGCTGGCGGCGAACAACATCTACATCGCCTCGGCCGTGATCGCGACCTATGGGGTGCAGGTCGTGGACAGCTTTTACGTCAAGGACATGTTCGGGCTGAAGCTGCACGCGAAGTCCCGGCAAGAGGCCCTGGAGAAAAAGCTGCGCGCGGCGATCGAGGCCGGCGCGCAGCGGGCGGCGCAAGGATGAGGCGCGAACGGGGCGGGGCGCGACGATGACGCCGATCCGCCTGATCCGGTCCGTCATGGTCGTCGGCGGCTGGACCCTGCTGTCGCGCGGCGCGGGCTTTGCGCGTGACGTGATGATGGCCGCCTATCTCGGCTCGGGCCCGGTGGCCGAGGCGTTCTTCGTCGCCTTTTCGCTGCCCAACATGTTCCGCCGCTTCTTTGCCGAAGGCGCGTTCAACATGGCCTTTGTGCCGATGTTCGCCAAAAAGCTGGAGGGCGGCGAGGACGCGAAGCGGTTCGCGCGCGACGCCTTTTCGGGCCTCGCAGGGGTGCTGGTGCTGTTCTCGATCCTGGGCACGCTGGCGATGCCCTGGCTTGTCTGGGCGATGGCCTCGGGCTTTGCCGGCGACGAGCGATTCACGCTGGCGGTGCTGTTCGGGCGGATCTCGTTCAGCTACATCCTGTTCATCTCGCTGGTGGCGCTGCTGTCGGGGGTGCTGAACACCTTTGGCCGCTTCACCGAGGCCTCTTTCGTGCCGGTTCTGATGAACCTCATGTTCATCGGGGCGATGCTGATCGCCGGCCGGCAGGGCTGGGACATGGGCCTGACCCTGGCCTGGACGGTGCCTGTCACCGGCATCGCGCAACTGGCCTTTACATGGGTTTCGGCGCGCCGGCTGGGGTTCACCCTGTGGCCCGGCCTGCCCCGCTGGACACCCGACCTGAAGCGCCTGCTCATGATCGCAGGGCCCGCCGTCCTGGCGGGCGGGGTGGTGCAGATCAACCTGCTGGTCGGCCGTCAGGTCGCCTCGTATACCGAGGGGGCGGTGGCCTGGCTGACCTATGCCGATCGGCTCTATCAACTGCCGCTGGGGGTCGTCGGGATCGCCATCGGCACGGTGCTGCTGCCCGATCTCAGCCGCCGGCTGCGCGCCGGCGACGCCGAGGGTGGGCGCGCCAGCTTCAACCGCGGGACCGAATTCGCCCTGGCCCTGACCCTGCCCGCCGCCGTGGCGCTGGTGGTGATCGCCGTGCCGTTGGTCGCGGTGCTCTATGGACGCGGCAGTTGGCAACCCGAGGACACCGCAGCGACCGCGCTGGCGCTGGCCGTCTATGGCGCCGGGCTGCCCGCCTTTGTCATGCACAAGGTCCTGCAACCGCTGTTCTACGCGCGCGAGGACACGCGCAGCCCGTTCCATTACGCGGTGGTGTCGATGGTGGTGAACGCGGGCCTGGCCGTCGGGCTGGCGCCGGTCATCGGCTATATCGCCGCCGCGCTGGCCACCACGCTGTCGGCCTGGGCGATGGTCTGGCAGCTTTGGCGCGGCAGCCGCAAGATGGGCGATGCCGCCCGGTTCGACAGCCGGACGCGCCGCCGCCTGCCCCGCATCGTCGCGGCCTCGGCGGTGATGGGGGGCGCGCTTTGGGGCGCGACGCAGGTCCTGCAGACCATGTTGGACACCCCCGGCCTGCGCTATGGCGCGCTGGCGTTGCTGGTGTTCGCCGGCATGGCCAGCTACGGGCTGTCGGGCGCGCTGCTGGGGGCCTTTCGGCCCAGCGACTTCCGGGCCGCGCTACGCCGGGGCTGAGAGAGGGGGGGGGCGCCGGGTCAGAAGACCTTGCGCCCGATCCATATCAGGATCGAACCGCCCAGAAAGCCGGCGATCAGATAACCCAGAATGCCCGAGAACGCGACGCCGAGAAAGCCGAACAGCCAGCTTGCGACCGCCGCGCCGACGATCCCCAGCACGATGTTGACCAAGATCCCGGTGTTGGACTTCATGACTTGCGAGGCGATCCAGCCGGCCAGGCCGCCGACCACGATCGCGCCGATCCATCCCATACCCATTTGACCCTCCTGCGATTGACGCCCCCTTTATGTAGGTGGGACCGACCGCCACGCAAGGTTTCCGGTCATCCCCGCAGTCGCGCCCGGGTGCGTTGCCAGCTTCCCGGGCCCAGCACCAGCGCCGAGGCGCCATAGGCCAACGCAAAGGCCGCGAACTCGGCCAACCAGGCGGGGCCGCCCTCGGCCAGCAGGCCAAAGGCCAGACGCGCCAGCAGCAGCATGGCGATCAGGCCAAAGGCGCGCAACCGCCTGGCCCTGTCCGCGCCGGCCTCGTGCACCTTCAGCCAGGTGAAGCCGCCGACCAGCGCAAAGGCCATGGGCATCGCGCCGAACAGCCAGCCCAGTTGATCCTGCGCCGTGACCAGACCGAACACAAAGGCCGCAACGACCGGCACCGCCAGCGCCAGGACAAGGAACCGCAGGTTGCCGAACGCCTCGGCCACGGCCTTGCCCAGGGCGGCGATCAGCACCGCCCCGAACAGCGCGTGCATCAGGTTGCCGGCGACGAAGCTGAACGTGACGTAGCGCATCAGAAAGCGGGGCAGGTAATGGTGGCCGTCGATCATCGACTGCTGGATGGCGCTGGAAAACGCATGATCCTGGATCGCCGCGATGCGCCAGCCGATGCCCTGCGCGCCGCCGACCAACCCCAGATCCGCCAGCGAGAGCACCGCCTCGACCCCCAGGACCGCCAGGATCAGCAGCCAGACCGCCCAGGGCAGCCGGTTGAAGGGGGCGGCGTTGAGATCGGTGTCGGTCATCGGGTCCTCCGCTGGGGTTCGGTTGACGCCCCGGCCCGCCAGCGATAAGCGAACGGAACCGGATTTTCCACCATGGAGTGAGGCAGATGGCCGACACCGTAGCCACCCCGCCGAATGCCAAGTTCAAACCGCGCATCTTTTCGGGCATTCAGCCGTCGGGCGGCTTGACGCTGGGCAATTACCTGGGCGCCCTGAAACGGTTCGTCGAAAAGCAGGACGAGGGGATCGAGACGGTCTATTGCCTGGTCGATCTGCACGCCATCACCGTCTGGCAGGACCCCGACGCGCTGCGCCGCCAGACGCGCGAGGCCGCGGCCGGCTTCATCGCCGCCGGGATCGACCCCAAACGGTCGATCCTGTTCAACCAGAGCCAGGTCTCGGCCCATGCCGAACTGGCCTGGGTGTTCAACTGCGTGGCCCGCATGGGCTGGATGAACCGCATGACGCAATGGAAGGACAAGACCGCCGGCAAGGACGCGGAAAAGGCCTCGTTGGGGCTGTTTGCCTATCCGTCGCTGATGGCGGCGGACATCCTGCTCTATCACGCGACGCATGTGCCGGTGGGCGAGGACCAGCGCCAGCATCTGGAACTGACGCGCGACATCGCGACCAAGTTCAACCACGACTACAAGGTCGATTTCTTCCCGATCACCGAACCCGTGATCGAAGGCGCCGCGACCCGGGTGATGAGCCTGCGCGACGGCACCAGGAAGATGTCGAAATCCGACCCGTCGGATGCCTCGCGGATCAACCTGACCGACGACGCCGACACCATCGCCCGCAAGATCCGCAAGGCCAAGACCGACGCGGAACCCCTGCCCGAAACCATGGACGGGCTGGCCGAACGCCCCGAGGCGAAGAACCTGGTGAACATCTATGCCGCGCTGGCGGGCCAGTCGCAGGCCCAGGTGCTGGCCGATTATGCCGGCCAGGGGTTCGGGGTGTTCAAGCCGCGGCTTGCGGATCTGGCGGTCGAGAAGCTGTCGCCGATCACCGGCCGGATGCAAAACCTGATGCAGGACCCGGCCGAGATCGACCGCATCCTGGGCGACGGCGCCGACCGCGCCGATGCGATCGCCCAGCCGATCCTGAAGCGGACGCTGGACATCACCGGGATGATCCGCTCGCGGTGAGCGGGCAGCGGGGGGCTTCTCGCCCCCCGCACCCCCTCGCCAAAGGGGGCCGGCGGCCCCCCTTGGAACCCCGCCGGCGCGGTGCCGTCACGCGGCGAAATAGCGATCCGCGGGCAGATACCACGCCAGCCGCGCCGCCTGCGCCCAATCCCGTTCCTCGGCCGTGTCGCCGACCATCACCACCCGGTCCGCCGCGCAGGGCAGCGCCGCCAGGATCTGGCGACGCGCCTCGCCCCAGCCGGCGAAGGGGCGCGGCGCCTCATGCGCGCGCTCGATCAGCCCGTCGGTCAGGTCCGGAATTTGCGCCGGATTCAGGGGTTTTCTGGCCAGCGCCTCGCGCGCGACGCCCGACAGCGCGGAAAGCCTCGCATCGCGATCCAGGGGCAGCACCGGATGCGGGGGCAGCAGGCGCAGCGCGTTGGTCGAGAACAGGAACGCGATCACGTCATGCCCCGAGGCCGCCCGGATCGACGCATAGGTCCGGTAATCGAGCCCCAGTTCCGCCGCGCGTTTCACCCTGAGGCGCACGACCTCGATCGGCAGCACCGGCAGCAGCCGCGCGCGCGCCTTGCCCCAGGCATGCCGGCGCCAGCTTTCGCCGGCTTCCATCGTCGGGCCGTTGTTGTGTCCGATCCCCGCCATCCGCGACTCCACCAAGCGTTTCCCGCCAACTTAGCCGTTTCGCCAGCAAAGAAAAGCCCGCGAGCCTGGCCAAGCCTAGCCCAGCGGTGGCCAGGGGCGTTGCGCATCCGCCGCGACCCAGGCCTGAACCCAGCCGGGCAAGGCGGGGCTTTCCAGACCGGAACAGCCCATCGCCGCGATCATCCTGTGGGGCGCGACGATCCCCTGCGCGTCGGTGACGGCGCTGCGGATCAGGACGTTGTTCAGCGCCTCGCCCTCGCGCCAGATCGACTGTTCGATATAGAAGAACCGCGCGTCCCAACCGATCAGCCGCGTGCGCATCTCGAAGGTCTGCAACATGCGGATGCGGCGGCGGTAGCGCACGCTGGACCCGGCCACGGTCATCCCCCAGCCCTGACGCCGCAAGGCCGCCGTCATGCCGATCCGCACGGAAAACGGCACCCGCCCCAGATCATAGAGGGTCAGCGTGCGCCCGTTGTTCAGTTCCATCCAGGGGTCCAGATCCCAGGGCCAGCACATGTGCCGCGACACATGCGTGTCCAGAGGCGCCAGCGGGCGGCCGCGAAACTTGAGCGATTCCTTGACCAGTCGAACCAGAGGATACATGCGCGCCCTTTCCTTGCGCGGGCGTCCTGACCCGCCCCGCGTCCGAGGTCAAGCCGTGCGTCACGTCACGCGGTGACGAAATGGTGACGAATCCGCGCCAAGCTTGCCCTTGGGTCGTCATTGCCCGAAACGGGGCAGCGGCGTATCCTGATCGCAACCAAAGGAGAGATCATGACCGGCGCGATGCGCACAGCCTATTCCCGGGCCGAGCAGATCTCGGATGCAGTGGTCCATGTGACCGGCCTGTCGCTGGTGCTGATGGCGGTGCCTGTGCTGATCGTCCTGACCGCGCTTTTCCGCGGCGATGCGGCCTCGGTCACCGGCGTGTCGATCTATGGCGGCGCGCTGGTGGCGATGATCCTGTGCTCGGCGCTTTACAACATCGGTGAGACCTCGGGCTGGGGCGCGGCCCGCGAATGGCTGCTCAGGCGGCTCGATCATGGGGCGATCTACCTGAAGATCGCGGGAACCTACACGCCGTTCACGCTGCTGTCGGGCCAGGGTGCCGCGCTGACAGCAGGCATCTGGGGCGCGGCGGCGGCTGGCATCGCGCTGAAGGTCATCTCGCCCGAACGCTTCAAATGGGCGGCGCTGGCGCTGTATCTGGGCATGGGCTGGGCCGGTCTGGTCGCGGGCGGCCCGATGTTCGCCAGCCTGCCGACGGCGGTTCTGGTGCTGATGATCACGGGCGGCGTGCTGTATTCGCTGGGCGTCGTGTTCTACCTGTGGCGGCGACTGCCCTTCCACTACACCATCTGGCACGTCTTTGTGCTGACGGCGAGCTTCGTGTTCTACGCCGCCGTTCTGGTGTTCGTGCTGCTGGGCCCCGAAACCGCGCTGGTCTGACCGCCGCCAGCCTATTCGCCGGCCTCGTCGTCCGCCTCGCAATCGGTCAGAATGGCCAGAAATGCCGATCCGAATCGCTCGGTCTTGGCCGGTCCCATGCCCGCGATGCGCGCAAGGTCCGCATGGGTCGCGGGCCGGCGCTCGGCGATCGTGCGCAATGTCGTATGGGTGCAGGACATCGGTTTTTGCGTGCCGTCCTCGCCACGGGCCAGATCGCGCTGCGCGGCTTCGAGCCGATCGTAGAGCGTGCCGGCCTCGGTCCCGGCCAACTTGCGGCGCGCCGGATGGGGCGCGGGCGACGGGGCCCCGGTGATGACCTCAAGAAAGCGGGTGCCGTAACGCTCGAGCTTGGTCGCGCCGACGCCCGAGATCCGCGCAAAGGCATCCAGCGTCTGCGGCCGGCTCTCGGCCATTTCGATCAGTGAGCGGTCGTTGAAGATGACATAGGGCGGCACGTTCGCCGCATCCGCCAACGCCCGGCGCAAGGCCTTCAACGCGCTGAGCAGGGGCGCGTCCTCGTCCGAGACCAGCGCGCGCGGCTCGGCTCGGGTCGCGGTGCGCTGCACGGTATCGGCACGAAAGGTCAGGCTGCTTTCGCCGCGCAGCACCGGGCGCGCGGCCTCGGTCATCCTGAGGGCGCCGTGGCGTTCGGAATCGGGCCGCACCAGATCGCGCCCCATCATCTGACGGAACACCCCCTGCCAGGCGGCTCGCGCCATGTCGCCCCCCACCCCGAAAGTCGGCAGGTGATCGTGCCCGCGAGCCGCGATCTTGTCGGTGCGGTTGCCCATCAGGACGTCGATCAGGTGCTGCGTGCCAAAGCTTTCGCCCGTGCGCAGCATCGCCGACAGCGCCTTGCGCACGGCTTCGGTCGCGTCGAAGGTCTGAACCGGACTTTCGCACAGGTCGCAGTTGCCGCAGGGCACGCTGACCTCGCCGAAATAGGCCAGCAACATCCGCCGGCGGCACCCCGTGGCCTCGGCCAGGCCCAGCAAGGCGTTGAGGCGCGCGTGATCGGCCTCGCGGCGGTCCGCTGGCGCGTTTGATTCGTCGATCTGGGCGCGGCGCAGGCGGATGTCGTCGGCCCCGAACAGCGTCATCGTGTCGGCGGGCAGCCCGTCGCGGCCTGCGCGGCCGATCTCCTGGTAATAGGCCTCGATCGATTTGGGCAGATCGGCATGCGCGACCCAACGGACATCGGGCTTGTCCACCCCCATGCCAAAGGCGACGGTCGCGCAGACGATCAGCCCATCCTCGGTCTTGAAGGCGTCCTCGACCGCGCGCCGGTCCCAATCTTCCAGCCCGCCGTGATAGGCGCGCGCGCTGTGCCCGGCCTCTTCCAGCGCGCGGGCCAGTGTTTCGGTGCGCGCGCGCGTCGCGCAATAGACGATCCCGGCCTGCCCCTTGCGCACCGCCGCATAGGACAGGATCTGCTTGCGCGGGTTGTCCTTGGCGGCAAAGGCCAGGCGGATATTCGGCCGATCAAAGCCGCGCAGGAACACCTCGGGCGTGGCGTCGTCAAACAGCCGGTGGGTGATTTCGACCCGGGTGGCGGCGTCGGCGGTGGCGGTAAAGGCCGCCAGCGGCACCCCCAGACTGCGCCTGAGATCGCCGATGCGCAGGTAATCGGGCCGGAAATCGTGCCCCCACTGGCTGACGCAATGCGCCTCGTCCACGGCGATCAGCGTGCAGTCTGCCCGTCTCAGCAGCGCCGTCGTGCCCGAGGACGCAAGCCGCTCGGGCGCGATGTAGAGCAGCTTCAACCGGTGGTCATCGAGCGCGGCGAAGATTTCCTCGTTTTCGTCGGCCGTGTTGCCCGAGGTCAGAGCCCCGGCCGCGACCCCGGCCTCTTGCAAGGCGCGGACCTGGTCCCGCATCAGCGCGATCAGCGGCGAAATCACCACCGTCAACCCGTCCCGCGCCAGGGCAGGCAATTGATAACACAGGGATTTGCCCCCGCCGGTCGGCATGATCGCCAGCACGTCACGGCCCTGGGTGACCGCTTCGACGATCTCGGCCTGACCGGGGCGAAAGGCCGAAAAGCCAAAGACCCGCGCCAGCAGGTCCAGCGTTCGTTCTGGCGCGCGGGCCTCCACGGTTCAGTAGAAGGCGGGCAGGTTGTTGGCGATGACGATCTGGATCGCATAGATCCCCAACAGCACGATCATCGGGGACAGATCCAGCCCGCCCATGTCGGGCAGGAACCGGCGGATACGGCTGTAGACCGGATTGAGAATCCGGTTCAGCCCGTCCCAGATTTGCGCGACCAGGGGTTGGCGCAGGTTCAGCACCTGGAAGTTGATGAGCCAGCTCATGATGACATGGGCGATGACGATATACCAGATCACCTTGAGGATCAGGAGGATGATCGTGAGCAGCGACAGCATGGTCTCTCCAACTGTGTCCGGGCCGGTCCGTCCCCTCAGGTAAGGCCTGCACGTGCCGCGCGCAACCCCACAGGCGGGATCAGCCGGTGTCGTCCAGCCGGGTCTCCAGCGGGCAGGTCTCGTCGGGGCGATAGCGGGCAATCATGTCGATCAGCAGGGGCTTCTTCAGCGGCTTGGTCAGCACGTGATCCATGCCGGCGGCCAGGATGTCGTCCTGATCGCTGGGCATGGCATGGGCGGTCAGCGCGATGATCGGGACCTGCGCGCCGCCCGGCAACTGGCGGATTGCGCGGGTGGCCGTGCGGCCGTCCATGCCCGGCATCGAAATATCCATGAAGATCAGGTCCGGTCGTTGGGCGCGAAACGCCTCGACCGCCTGGGCGCCATCTTCGGCAAAGCGGATATCGACCGCCAGATCCGCGACCATCTTGGAAAACACCAGCCGGTTGGTCCGGTTGTCCTCGGCCGTGAGCAGGCGCATCCGTCGCCCCGATCCCGACCCGACGACCGCTGGCGCCGGCAGCGGACGCGGGCGCGGCTCGGCCTGGGGATTGGAGAGCGCCTGAAGGTGCCGCACCAGATCGTGCCGCAGCAGCGGTTTTTGCAAGATCGCGCGCAGGTCCGACGTGGCCGGGTGATCGCGCACCACCGTGGGCGCCGAACTGAGCAGGATCACCGGCAGCGTGTGACCGGCAGCGCGCAGTTTCGCGGTCAGGTCCAGCCCGCTCATGCCCGGCATCTCGTGGTCGGTCAGCAGCAGGTCGAAATACCCGGGCGCATGGGTGGACAGGGCTTCGAAGGCCTCGGCCCCCGAGGCGCAGAGCGTCACATCGAGCCCTTGCGCGACCAGTTGGCGGTCCAGGATCGTGCGGTTGACGAGTTGGTCATCCGCCACAAGAACGCGGTGCAGCAGGATCGGCAGCGCCGCCAGGGGTTCGCTGTCCTCGGCGCGCGGCAGCGTCAGTGAAAAGCCAAAGCACGACCCCTTGCCCAGCTCGCTTTCGACCCAGATCTGCCCGCCCATCAATTCGATCAGCCGCCGCGTGATCGCCAGGCCCAGACCGGTGCCTTCGAACTGGCGGGTGGATTGGTCGTCCACCTGGGCGAATTCGCCGAAGATGCGATCGATGTTCTCAGGCGCGATACCGATGCCGGTGTCTTCCACCGTGACATTCAACTGGTGGTGGCCGGCGTCGGTTTCGACCCCGACGACGCGGATCAGCACATGGCCCCGTTGGGTGAACTTGACCGCGTTGCCGATGAGATTGGTCATCACCTGCCGCATCCGCCCCGGATCGGCCAGGAACCGGGTCGGCAGGAACAGGTCATAGTCCATCAACAGGTCGATCGAGCGGTTGCGCGCCCCGGCCTGCAACAGGATCAGCACCTCATGGATGCAGCGTTCCAGATCGAAGGGCTCGGGGTGCAGGGTCAGTTTGTCGGCCTCGATCTTGGAGAAGTCGAGCACGTCGTTGATGATGTTGAGCAACGCCTCGCCCGAGGACCGGATGGTATCGGCATAAAGGCGCTGTTCGTCGGAAAGATCGGTGTCCGACAGCAGTTCGGCCATGCCGACGACGCCGTTCATCGGCGTGCGGATCTCGTGGCTCATGTTCGCCAGAAAGGCGGATTTGGCACGATTCGCGGCCTCGGCCCGGGCGCGCGCTTCCTCCAGCTCGGCGGCGTGGCGCTGGGTTTCGGTGATGTCGCGCACCAGGCTGACGATGTCCCCGCCGCGCGCGCGCCGGTCGTGGATGCGCGCCGTGTCGCCGCGACTGAAGGTCAGGATGATCGGGTCGATGCGCTCGCCCTCCCACCGGGCCATCATCATCGCGATCCAGTCCTCGGCCTTGACGCCGTCCAGTTGCACGCGCCCCTCATAGGCCAGGATCTCGACCAGGCGGCGATAGGGGATGCCGGGCTGCACCTCGGAAAAGCCCGAGAACACGCCCAGATAGGCCTGATTGGCGATCACCAGATCCTGGTTGCGGTTGAACACGGCAAAGCCGTCGCGAATGGTGTTCACGGAATCCCACAAGCGCCGTTCCGCCATGACGGCGCTGCGATGCGCGGTTTCGGCTTCCTCGCGGACACGGTTGTGCAGCACCTGCACCTCGGCGGCGCGCTGCGCTTCCTCCAGCGCCGAGGATCGGCCCTGATTGCGCAGGCTTTGCAATTCACGCCGGGCGGCATCGAGCTGGGACAGCGCGGTGTCCAGTTCACGGGTGCGATAATCCAGCCGCTGTTCGGCGGTCAGCCGCGCGCGGCGTTCTTGCGTGAGCTTGTCGAACAGCGTCATCGGGTCCCGTGGACTGGACAAAGGAAAAGGACCGGCACGGATGCCGGTCCCTCCAACATTCCCGTCAGGGGTGAAGACCTGCTTAATTCGCGCAGGATTTTTCGTCAGAGACGCTCGATTGCCAGCGCGATCCCCTGGCCGCCGCCGATGCACATGGTGATCAGGCCATAGCGGCCACCGATGCGTTCGAGTTCATACATCGCCTTGACCGTGACGATGGCGCCCGTGGCGCCCACCGGGTGGCCCAGCGCGATGGCGCCGCCGTTGGGGTTCACGCGGGCCGGGTCCAGTCCCAGGCCTGCGTTGACCGCCAGGGCCTGCGCGGCAAAGGCCTCGTTCGATTCGATGACGTCGAAATCCGCGACCGAAAGACCGGTGCGTTTGAGCAGCGCCTCGACCGCGGGGATCGGGCCGATGCCCATCACTTCCGGGCGGACCCCGGCCACGGCATAGCCAACGACGCGAGCGCGGGGTTTCAGCCCCGCCGCTTCGGCCGCGTCGGCGCGCGCAAGCACCACCGCCCCGGCGCCGTCGTTGATCCCCGAGGCGTTGCCCGCCGTCACGGTGCCCGCCTTGTCAAAGGCCGGGCGCAACCCCGCCAGCGCCTCGAGGCTGGTCGCCTTGGGGTGTTCGTCGGTGTCAAAAGCGACCTCGCCCTTGCGGCTCTTGACCATGATCGGCGCGATCTGATCCTTGAAGCGGCCCTCGGCGATCGCCCGCGCCGCGCGCACCTGGCTTTCCAGGGCAAAGGCATCCTGTGCCTCGCGGGTGACACCGCATTCGCGCGCGACGTTTTCCGCCGTGACGCCCATGTGGCCCGTGCCGAACGGACAGGTCAGCGCGCCCAGCATCATGTCCTGCGCGCCGACATCGCCCATCTTCTGGCCCCAGCGGGCGGCGGGCAGGATATAGGGCGCGCGGCTCATCGATTCGGCACCACCGGCAAGCGCGAATTGCGCGTCGCCCAGCGCCAGCGCCTGCACCGCGGACACGATCGCCTGCGCGCCCGATCCGCACAGCCGGTTCACGTTCATCGCCGGGACACTGTCGGGGATGCCCGCCTGGATCGCCGCCACGCGCGACAGATAGGCGTCGCGCGGCTCGGTGTTGATGACATGGCCAAAGACCACCGTGCCGATCTGCGCGGGCGCGACACCGGCGCGTTCCAGCGCAGCCTTGGTCACATGGGTCGCGGTCTGCGACACGGGGATGCCCGCCAGGCTTCCGCCGAAGGTGCCGATGGCGGTGCGGGCGCCGCTGAGGATGACGATCTCGTCCATGACAAGGCCTTTCGCTGTGGGGTTGCCTGGGCCGATCTATAGCCCCCCGGCCCCGTCAGACAAAGCGCCGCAGCGCGGCGGGACGCAACGTCAGGCGGTCAGTCGTCGGCGCCATCGGCGGCCAGACGCCCCTCGCGGCCGCCACGCCGCTTCTTCAACTGGCTCGCCCGTCCGGGCAGTTCGGTCATCAGTTGCGCACGGGATTCGGGTGCCATCGCGGACCAGGCGGCGATCTCGTCGAGGGTGCGATAGCAGCCCGCGCAGATCCCGGCCCTGGGGTGGATCACGCAGATCTTCACGCAGGGGCTGTCGATCTCGTCGCGTTGCCAGATCGTGCCCTTGGAAAGCTGGTTCATGACGGCCCTCGGCTTGTTCCGCTGGCAAGATAGCCGGCTGGAGCGGGGTTTCCAGCCCGTCAGCGACGCATCACGGCCAATCTGTCCAGAAACCCCTGCAGGATGAACCCGGCGGCAACATGATCGATCACCTGCGCGCGCTTGGCCCGCGAGGTATCGAAATCCAGCAGCGCCCGTTCGGCCGCGACGGTGGACAACCGTTCGTCCCAGAAGCCGATCGGCAGGTCGGTCAGCGCCGACAGGTTCCGCGCAAAGGCGCGCGTGGACTGGCAGCGCGGCCCTTCGGTTCCGTCCATGTTCAGCGGCAGGCCCAGAACGAAGCCCGCCAGCCCGCGCGACTGGGCGATCTCGATCAGACGCGCGGCGTCCAGGGTGAATTTCTTGCGCCGGACGGTTTCCATCGGCGTGGCCACCCCGCGCCTGAGGTCCGAGATCGCGACACCGATCGTCTTTTCCCCCAGATCCAGGCCGGCCAGCGCGCCCTGAGCGGGCAACGCGGCGACAAAGGCGGCGGTCTCGGGAAAGACGGGCATCAGTCGCTGAACCCCTGTTGGCGGGCGGCGGCGTCGATCTGTGCCATGGCGTCGGGCTGGTCGGCGAACACCTGCCGGGCCTCGGCCCAGATGCTGCGCGCGCGGTCGGCCTGTCCCAGAACGCCCAGCGCATTGATGAGGCGCGCCCATTCCTCGGGCGTGCCGCCCTGGTTGGACAGCCGGGCGGCCAGCCCCTCGACCATGTTTCCGATCATCTGCTGACGCTCGCCCGAGGTCATGTCCGCCGCTGCCGCCATGTCGGCGGCCGAGGGGCCCCGGCTGCCGCCTTCGGGCGGCAAGGTGTAACGAACACCCGCGATCTGCGCCAGTTCGGGCAGCGCCTGCCTGAGCGAGGGCACCCAAGGATCGTCGGGGTTGCTGTCTTCAAGCAGCCCGCGCCAGATGCGGAAGCTCAGATCGGGCCGCCCGGTCTGAATGAACATCCAGCCCAGGTAGAACCGCGCCGACCCGTTGCGCGGGTCGCGTTCCAGGATGCGTTGCAGCACGACCTCGGCCTGCGGCGAGACGATGCCGCCGGTCGCCAGCACCATCGCCTCGGCCAGCGCGGACAGGTCCGCGACGGGGGCATCCTGCCCCTCGACATCGATCAACTGGCCCCAGGCCCGGGCCGAGGCCGCGTGATTGCCCAGGTTCCCCTCGTTCACGGCCAGCAGGCGCAGCCCCTGCGCATCGCCGGGACGGTTGGCGACGGCCTCGCGCAAGCGGGTCATCAGGTCCAGATAGGTCTGATCGACCTGCGGCGCGGCGGGCCGGTTGGGATCGTTGGCCCAGTCGGTTTCCAGCACGTCCTGGCTGGGCCGCGCGGCGCGCATTTCGGCCGCCTGCGCGAACCGCAGCGCCAGCGGTTCGTCACCCATCCCGGGCACGCCCTCGCGCAGATAGAGCAGCCCGGCGCCGATCGGCACCGACAGGGCCAGCACCAGCGCGACCCGCCGCATCGCGCGTGGCGATTCGACGGTTTCGGCGCTGGTCTTGCGATCGGCTTCGAGCAGGCGGCGGGCGGTCTCGGCGCGCATCCGCTCGGCCTCGTCCGCGGGGATCAGGCCTCGGGCCCGGTCGCGGTCGATTTCTTTCAACTGATCGGCGTAGATGCGCATCTCGCGTTTCTCGCCAGGTTCGGACGCGCGCACGCGGGCGCCACGGGCCAGGCCCAGCGCGATCAAGCCGACCACCAGCACGCACAATGCCAGCGCCGGACCAAGGAACCACCAGATCGTCATGCCGTCTCCTGTCTGACGGCCCTCCTTAGCCCGACACTGCCCGGGAAAAAAGCGAAACCGCGTTCATAGAGGCGTGACATAAGGCACCGGACGCGCCACAGGATGCGGCGAGCCGACGCAGTTTGACGCCTGTGTCGGTTTTGTCCGCATTGTGCCGCTTGCAGCCAAGGGTTTCGCCCCGCCGCGATCCATCACGCATTCAAACGCGGCCCCGGAAGGAGAGCGCCCATGACTCGGTATTCGGTCTTTGCCATCGCCCGTGAAGCGATGCGCCAGCATTCAGGCTGGCAACGCGCCTGGGCCTCGCCCCAACCCAAGCCGCATTATGACGTCATCATCGTCGGTGCCGGCGGGCATGGGCTGGCAACGGCGTATTACCTGGGCAAGAATTTCGGCATCACCAATGTCGCGATCATCGAAAAGGGCTGGCTGGGCGGCGGCAACACCGGGCGGAACACCACGATCATCCGCTCGAACTATCTGCAGGACCCGTCGGCCGCGATCTATGAAAAGGCGCGCTCGCTCTACGAGACGCTCAGCCAGGACCTGAACTATAACGTCATGTTCAGCCCGCGCGGCGTGATGATGCTGGCGCAGACCGAACACGAGGTTCGCGGCTACAAGCGCACCGCCTATGCGAACGCACTGCAGGGCGTCGACACCCGCTGGATCGGCCCGGCCGAGGTCAAGCGCCTGGTGCCGATCATGAACATCGAGGGCCCGCGCTATCCCGTGCTGGGCGCGCTGTGGCAGGCCCGTGGCGGCACCGCGCGCCACGACGCCGTCGCCTGGGGCTATGCCCGGGCATGTTCGCAGATGGGGATGCATGTCATCCAGAACTGCGAGGTGACCGGCGTCGAAAGCGTGGGTGGCGTGGTCTCGGCGGTGAACACCACCAAGGGCACGATCGGCTGTGGCAAGCTGGGGATCGTCGTCGCCGGGCATTCGGGCCATCTGGCGAACATGGCGGGCTTCCGTCTGCCGGTCGAATCGGTCGCGTTGCAGGCGATGGTGTCGGAACCGATCAAGCCGGCGATCGACTGCGTGGTCATGGCGAACACCGTGCACGGGTATCTGTCGCAGTCCGACAAGGGCGAAATGGTCATCGGCGGCGGCGCCGACCATTTCAACAACTACACGCAGCGCGGCTCGTGGATGCATATCGAGGAAACGGTGCGGGCGCTGGTGGAAACCTTCCCGATGCTGTCGCGCCTGAAGATGCTGCGCCAATGGGGCGGGATCGTGGACATGACCGGCGACCGCTCGCCGATCATCTCGAAAACGCCGCTGGGCAACACCTTCATCAACTGCGGCTGGGGCACCGGCGGGTTCAAGTCGATCCCGGGTTCGGGGTGGGCGATGGCGGAACTGGTCGCCAAGGGCGAGCCGGGATCGTTGGCGCGCGACTTTTCGATGTTCCGCTTCCGCGAGGGGCGCTTCATCGACGAAAGCGTGGCGGCGGGGGTGGCGCATTGATGCGGGACACCTCCTCCCAGCCGGCCGAGGGCCGGGCCGGCGCGCTGTCTTGCCACGCGCCGTTTGAACCCACCCGGGCCGCGCCGCGACCTACCCTGCGCCATTCCGTTCGCAGGGAGTTTCCGCATGGGTCGTCAACCCACCGTCCAGCCCGCCTCGGCCGTGAAGGCCTTGATCGTGGCCACGCTTGCCGGCGCGGCCTTTGGGGCCAGTTCGGCGCTGCTGCCGTTCCTCAAGATCAATGCGATCGTGCTGCTGGGCGGGGTGGTGATGGCCTTTGTGGTGCATCTGGCGCTGCAACGCGGGATGCTGGCCAATCTGGGTGTTGGGCTGCTCAGCGCCGCGTTCGCGGTCTTTGCGATGTGGGCGTTGTGGTTCGGGCTGGAGCACGGGTTTGCGCGCCTTGCCTCGGTGCTGGCGCAGGGACCCAAGGGCATCCGCGCGACGCTGGAAACCCTGGGCGGAACGGCCAGCGTCACCGTGCGTCTGTCGGGCGGCACGCGCAGCACGCACGGCCCCGACGAGATGCGGCTCATCTGGCTGGTCGAAACGATCCTCATGGCGGCCGGGCCGATCTTTGGCGCCTTGCTGTCGCCCCTGCTGCAACGGCGTCAATCCGCCGCCGTCTGACCCTCACCCCTGACCTGACCGTCCGGGCTGGCCGTGGCATCGCCGCGTCCGGTCCGTTCGCGCGACTGGAGGCCCCATGCTGCTGCTGACCTGTCCCTGCTGCGGCGTCACCGCCGAGGAAACCGAGTTCGCCAATGGCGGCGAGGCGCATCTGAAGCGTTTTGGCCCCGGCTCGACCGATGCCGATTACGAGGCCTACATGTTCGCCCGCAAGAACCCGCGCGGCGTGCATTTCGAACGCTGGCGGCACGCCTTTGGCTGCGGCAAGTGGTTCCTGATGGCCCGCGACACCATGACGCTCGAGGTTTACGGCGCCTATCCCGCGCAGACCACCGAACCGCCCGCCGACATCACCGCAAAGATCAAGGCCCGCCGCCCCGAATGGGAGGGTTACAAATGAGCCATCGACTGCAATCCGGGGGCCGCCTGATCGACCGCTCGCGCCCCATGACCTTCAGCTTCAACGGCAAGGCGCTCAGCGGGTTCGCGGGCGACACGCTGGCCGCGGCCCTTCTGGGCGCGGGGCAGACGCTGGTCGGCCGGTCGTTCAAATACCACCGCCCGCGCGGCATCGTCGCCTCGGGCGCCGAGGAACCGAACGCGCTGGTCGGCATGGGCGAGGGGCAGCGGTTCGAACCGAACCAGCGCACCACCACGACCGAGCTGTTCTCGGGCCTGAAGGCGATCAGCCAGAACCACTGGCCCAGCCTCGATTTCGACATCGGCGCGATCAACGCCAAGCTGTGGCGCTTTTTCCCGGCGGGCTTCTACTACAAGATGTTCATCCACCCGCGCCCGTTCTGGAAATGGGTCTACGAACCCATTGTCCGCCAGTCGGCCGGTCTGGGCAAGGCGCCGCACCCCGAAACCCGTGACGCCGACCGCTACGAGCAGATCTACGCCTTTTGCGACGTGCTGGTCGCGGGCGGCGGGATCGCCGGTCTGGCCGCTGCGCGGGCGGCCGCGGATGCAGGCCAGCGGGTGATTCTGGTCGAACAGGCCGCGCATTGGGGTGGCCGCGCCGTCGTCGATGGCGCCGAGGTCGAGGGCCAGCCGGCCGAGGCCTGGGTGGAGGCGACGCTCGCCCATCTGAGCGGCCTGGCCCATGTCACCGTGCTGAGCCGCACCATGGTTTCGGGCGTTTACGACCACGGCTATGCGCTGGCCTATCAACGCGTGGCCGATCACCAGCCGGGCGCCGACATGCCCCGCCACCGCCTGTGGCGCATCCGCGCGGGCGAGATCGTCAACGCCGCCGGCGCCATTGAACGACCGCTCAGCTTTGCCGGAAACGACCTGCCGGGGGTGATGCTGGCCTCGGCCGTGCGCGACTATGTGGTGAACTGGGGTGTGACCCCGGGCCGCCGCGTGGTGGTGGTGACCAACAACGACGACGCCTATCGCACCGCGCTGGCGCTGCACGCCGCCGGCGTCACCGTCGCCGCCGTGATCGACGCGCGCACCGAAGCGACCGGCGCCCTGCCCGCCCGGGTGCGCGCCGCCGGTATCCGGATCGCCGAACACACCGCCATCCGGCATGTCGAGGGCGGCAAGGCGGTGACCGGGCTCGCGCTGTGCCGCTTCGATTCCGACGGCGGCGCGGTCACCGAGACGCTGGCCTGCGACGCGGTCGCCATGTCGGGGGGCTGGTCGCCGGTCGTGCACCTGTGGTCGCATTGCGGTGGCAAGCTGACCTGGGACGACGCCCGCGCCCTGTTCCGCCCCGATCCGAACCGCCCGCCACTGAACCAGGACGGCAAGGGCTATGTTCGCTGCGTCGGCGCCGCGAACGGCGATCTGGGCGACGAGGGCGACGCGCCGATGATGCCCGTGTGGATGATGCCGGCGCAGGCCGGCTATCTGTTGCGCGCGAAAATGTGGCTGGACCCGCAGAACGACGTCAAGGTCTCGGATGTGCAACTGGCCGCGAAAGAGGGCTACGAATCGGTCGAGCACACCAAGCGGTATACCACGCTGGGGATGGCGACCGACCAGGGCAAGCTGTCCAACATCAACGGCCTGGCGATCCTGTCCGACGCACTGGGTCAGCCGATCCCGCAGACCGGAACCACCACCTTCCGCCCGCCCTATACGCCGATCTCGCTGGGCGCCATCGCCGCCGAGGCCCGGGGCGAGATCTTCCAGCCGCTGCGCAAGACCCCGATGCACGACTGGCACGAAAGCCACGGCGTGCACTGGGAGCCGGTCGGCCATTGGCGCCGCCCCTTCTGCTACCCGCGCGACGGCGAAAGTCATGCCCATGCCGTCAGCCGCGAGATCACGCAGGTGCGCGGCTCGGTCGGGCTGCTCGATGCCTCGACCCTGGGCAAGCTGGTGGTCAAGGGACCGGACGCGGGCCGCTTCGTGGACATGCTCTACACCAACCTCATGAGCACCCTGCCGGTCGGCAAATGCCGCTATGGCCTGATGTGCAACGAGAACGGGTTCCTGTCGGACGACGGCGTGGTCGCGCGCCTGTCCGAGGACACCTGGCTGTGCCACACCACATCTGGCGGGGCGGATCGCATCCACGCCTGGATGGAGGACTGGCTTCAGTGCGAATGGTGGGACTGGAAGGTCCACGTCGTCAATCTGACCGAACAGTTCGCGCAGATCGCCGTCGTCGGCCCCAACGCCCGCAAGGTGCTGGAAAAGCTGGGCGGCATGGACGTGAGCCGCGACAGCTTCGCCTTCATGGACTGGCGTGAGGGCAAGCTGGGCGGCTTCGACGCGCGCGCCTTCCGCATCTCGTTCTCGGGCGAGTTGAGCTATGAGATCGCCGTGCCCGCCGCGCAGGGCCTGGCGTTCTGGGAGCGGCTGCTCGAAGCCGGCGCCGAATTCGGCATCATGCCGTATGGCACCGAGGCCCTGCACGTCCTGCGGGCCGAAAAGGGCTTCATCATGATCGGGGATGAAACCGACGGCACGGTGATCCCGCAGGACCTGGGGCTGAACTGGGCGATCTCAAAGAAAAAGGCCGACTTCCTGGGCAAACGCGGCATGGAACGCGAGGCCATGGTTTCCCCTGACCGCTGGAAGCTGGTCGGGCTGGAAACGCTGGACGGATCGGTCCTGGGCGACGGCGCGCTGGCGCCGCTGCCCGGCAGGAACGACAATGGCCAGGCGCTGACGCAGGGCCGCGTCACCTCGACCTATTTCTCGCCCACGCTGGGCAAGGGCATCGCCATGGGCCTGGTCCATCGCGGCCCCGACCGCATGGGCGACGTGATCGAGTTCCAGACCGAAACCGGCGGACGGGTCGCCGCGCGGATCGTCGATCCGTGTTTCTACGACAAGGCAGGGGACAAGCAGAATGTCTGATGCAGTCAGCGCATTGGCCGGGGCGCACAGCACCGGCATGGTGGATCTGGCGGACGCCGGGTTGCAAGGGATGATCACGCTGCGGGGCGACCTGTCGTCCGGCGCGCTGGCCGATGCCGTGCGCGCCGCGACCGGGGCCGAAGTCCCGGCGCGCCGCCGCGTCGCCACCGGCGACCGGGGGCAGGCGCTGTGGATGTCGCCGGACGAGCTGCTGCTGGTCGTGCCCTACGCGCAAGCCGCGACCACGGTCGCCGCACTGGAAACGGCGCTGGCGGGCGAGTTCGCCACCGCCGCGAACGTGTCCGATGCCCGCGCCATGGTGACGATCAAGGGGATCGAGGCACGGAATGTTCTGGCCAAGCTCTGCCCCGTCGATTTCCGCGACTTCGCGGTGGGCGATTTGCGCCGCACCCGCGCCGCACAGGTCGCCGCCGCGATCTGGCGCGAAGACGAGAACGACTGGCGGTTGGTGTGCTTCCGTTCGGTCGCCGGTTACGTCTGGGGCGCGCTGGCCACGGTCGCGCAGCCGGGCGGCGAGGTCGGTCTCTATCGCTGACGGGGAAAGGACGGTAGAACGGCGTTTGCATACGCCGTTCCCAACCTCGTGAGACCGCCATGCCCCAAAGTCTTGCGCATGTCGCGCTGGTCGTCCGCGACTACGACGAAGCGATCGCGTTCTACTGCGACACCCTCGGCTTTGACCTGGTCCAGGACACCCCCCAACCCGAGCAGAACAAACGCTGGGTGGTGGTAAAGCCCCGCGGGCCGGGCGCCAGCTCGCTCTTGCTGGCACGCGCCAACACGCCGGAACAGGCCGCCTTTGTCGGCAATCAGAGCGGCGGGCGCGTGTTCCTGTTCCTCAGGACCGACGATCTTTGGCGCGACTACCACGATCTGAAGGCCAAGGGGGTGACCTTTGCGCGCGACCCGGTCGAGGCCCCCTATGGGATCGTCGCCGTGTTCCGCGACCTCTACGGCACGCTCTGGGACCTGATCCAGTTCACGGACGGGCGGCCATGATCCGCCCCCTGCACCCCACCGCATTGGTCACGGGCGGCAACCGCGGCATCGGCCGCGCCATCGCCGCCGGGCTGAAGGCACGCGGCTGCGCCGTCACGCTGGGCGCCCGCGATGAGGCCGCCGGTCGGCAGGCGGCCGCGGACCTGGGCACCGCCTTTGCCCGCATCGACCTGCAAGACCCCGACAGCTATTTCGAGGCCGTCACCCGGGCGGGCGGTTTCGACATCCTGGTGAACAATGCCGGCGTGCTGTCCGACGCGTCGCTGCTCTCGCCAAGGTCGGATTTCGATCTGGCGATGGAGGTGATGGTGAACGCCCCTCTTGACCTGATCCGCCTGAATGTCCCGCATTGGCGGCGAAGCGGCTGGGGGCGGATCGTCAACCTGTCCTCCGGTTGGGGGCCCATGCCGAGGGGCTCGAGGGGCCCGGCGCCTACGGCATTGCCAAGGCCGCGCTGAACGCGCTGACCCGGGCGCTGGTGCGCGACCTGCCGCCGGGGGTCAAGATCAACGCCGCCTGCCCCGGTTGGGTCGCCACGCGCATGGGCGGCGCCAATGCCCCACTGACCCCCGAGGACGGCGCCGACACGCCCCTGTGGCTGGCCACCCTGCCCGAGGACGGCCCGACCGGTGGATTCTACCGCCAGCGCCAGCCCATCCCCTGGTAAGCGCCCGCCCACCCCGCATCGCCACCGGACCGCCCTTGAGGGGCGGTTTTTCTTTGCTCCAAGGGGAAGTTTCGATTGCCTGACCTATTATTCTTAGGGTAAGAAATTTTGAGGCAAGAAATCTACAGGCAAAATGGCCGCCCAGCCACCGCGACCGAAATTGCCGCCGCTTTCCGCGTTGCGTGCATTCGAGGCCGCGGGAAGGCTGGGCGGCTTCGCCCCCGCCGCCCAGGAATTGGGCGTGACGCCGGGGGCCGTGACCGCGCATCTCAAAACCCTGGAATCGGCGCTGGGCGTCGTGCTGTTCGACCGCCACCACCGTGGCGTGGCGCTGACCGATCTGGGTGCGCGGGTGCTGCCCGAGTTCACCGAGGCATTTCGCGCCCTGGAAACCGCCGTGCACCGGCTCGAAGCGGAAGCCGCGCCGGGGCTGGTGCGGATCGCGACCACGGGAGACCTGGCCCAGCTGTGGCTTTCGCCCAGGCTGGCGGCGCTGCGGGCGCAGGGGTTGACCGTGATCCCGCAACCCGCGGCCGCGCCGGACGCCGCGCGCGGCACCGCCGACCTGGCGCTGTTCCCGCGCCCGACCGCCCCCCCGGCCGGCGCCCAGACCAGCCCCCCGATCGGGCGAAACCTCGCCGCGCCCCTGATCGCCGTTGCGGCCCCGTCACTGCCGCTGGGCCCCGACCCGGCCACGATCGCCCCGGCCCACACCCTGATCCTGTCCGGCCCACTGGGCAACTGGACCCGTTGGGCCGACGCGGCCGGCATGCCAGGGTTTCAGCCGCGCGGCCCGGTGCTCAGCCTGGCCGCGCTGGCGGTCGAGGAAGCGGCGAACGGCGCGGGCGTGTTGGTCATCGCGCGCCCTCTGGTGGAACAGGCGCTGGGCACCGGCCGGCTGATCGACCCGTTCGGCATCGCCGCACCGTCAGGCCAGTGCCTCGCGCTCTGGCCGCTGCGGCCGGCCGGGCCCGACAGCGCCGCAGCGAGGGTCCTGGCAGCCCTGATGGGTGACTGACCGGGCGCGGGTTTCGCCCTCGGCCGGAAGCATTCCATGCTTCAGCCCTCGGGCGACCGGGCGCGCGGGCTGAAGCCCGCGCGCAAGGGGGCGCTGCCCCCTCTTCGCTGCGCGAATTCACCCCCGGGATATTTGGGGCACAAAGACGGGCAAAGTCCGCACCTGGGCCGGAACAGGGCGCGGGGATTTTCAAGGGGTCCCGCGGACCCCTTGAAGCGGGGGGTTTGGGGGGCAGCCGCCCCCCAAGCCTCGTTCAGTTCAGCAAGCCTGCGTGACGCAGCGCCGCGTCGATGGCCCCGGCCACCGGCGCGCTGACGCCCACCAGCGGCAGGCGCACGTCGTCGCGGCACAGGCCCAGGCGCGCCATCGCGTATTTCGCGCCGGCCACGCCCGGCTCGAGGAAGATCGCCGTGTGCAGCGGCATCAGCCGGTCCTGATAGTCCAGCGCCGACGCGAAATCGCCGCGCAGCGTGGCCTCCTGGAATTCGGCGCACAGGCGCGGCGCGACATTCGCCGTGACGGAAATGCAACCAACGCCGCCATGGGCGTTGAAGCCCAGCGCGGTTGCGTCCTCGCCCGAAAGCTGGACAAAATCGCGCCCGCAGGTCTGGCGCTGCTGGCTGACGCGCTCGATCTTGCCGGTGGCGTCCTTGACGCCGACGATCCGCGGCAGTGCGGCCAGTTCGCCCATCGTTTCGGGCGTCATGTCGATGACCGAGCGTCCGGGGATGTTGTAGATCACGATCGGCAGGCTGCTGGCCTCGTGCAGCGCGCGATAATGCGCGAGCAGGCCCGCCTGCGTCGGTTTGTTGTAGTAGGGCGTCACCACCAGGGCGGCGTCGGCACCGACCTTTTCGGCGTGCCGGATCAGGCGGATGGCCTCGACGGTATTGTTCGAACCCGCCCCGGCGATCACCGGAACGCGGCCCTTCACGGCCTTGACCACCGCCTCGACGACGGCCTCGTGCTCGTCATGCGTCAGCGTCGGGCTTTCGCCCGTGGTCCCCACCGGGACCAGCCCGTGGCTGCCCTCGGCGATATGCCATTCGACCAACGATTCGAGCGCCTCGAAATCCACCGCCCCGTCGCGGAACGGCGTGATCAGAGCGGGTAGCGATCCCCGGAACATCCTCATCTCCATATCGGCGCCGCGCGCGGGTGGGTCCCTGCGCGCATATCCAAGCCGGATAGACGCTTACCCCACGGTTTTCAAGGCCGTCAGAACGCCACCTGATCGCCACCCTTGAGGTCCAGGATCTCGCGGGCCTCGTCCGGGGTGGCAACGGCATGACCGAGATCCTCGATGATCCGGCGGATCTTGGCGACCTGCTGGGCGTTCGACGTGGCCAGCTCGCCGCGCGAGATGAACAGGCTGTCCTCCAGCCCCACGCGCACATGCCCGCCCATCTGGCTGGCCGTCACCGCCAGCGGAATCTGCGCCGCGCCGGCCGCCAGGACCGACCAGCGATACTGGTCGCCGAACAGCTTGTCGGCGGTGCGCTTGAGAAACACCAGGTTGTCCACGTCGGCGCCGATCCCGCCCAGAATCCCCAGCACGAACTGCAAGAACACCGGCGCGCGGAAATGCCCCTGATCCATCATGAATTTCAGGTTGTAGAGATGGCCGACATCGTAGATCTCGTGCTCGAACTTGATCCGGTGCGGCGCAAGCGTTTCGGCGGCTTCCTTGATGTCCTTGAACGTGTTGCGAAAAATGTTCCCCTCGGACCCTGCGACATAGGGCTGCTCCCAGTCAAACTTCCACGCCTGGTAGCGGTCGGCCAGCCCGTGGAAGCTGAAATTCAGCGACCCCATGTTCATCGAGCACATTTCGGGCGAAAAGGTCCTGGCGGGGGCGATCCGGTCCTGGATCGTCGCGGTCAGCGACCCCCCGGTCGAGATGTTCACCACCGCGTCCGTCGCCTGCCGGATCCGCGCCAGGAACGGCGCGAAATCGGCCGGGTCGATCGACGGCGCCCCGGTGGCATCGTCGCGCGCGTGCAGATGCAGGATCGCCGCCCCGGCCTCGGCAGCCGCGATCGCCTGCGTGGCGATCTGGTCGCTGGTGCAGGGCAGCGCGTCCGACATCGTCGGCGTATGGATCGCACCGGTCACAGCGCAGGTGATGATGGTCGTCGGCTTTCTGGCCATGGCGGACGGTCCTTTCGATAGACGCGCCATGATTGTCCCAAGCCCGCCCGCAATCAAGACCACGTCCGCGCCGGACGGGCATTATTGCCCGCCCGGTCGCCGGCCGTTCACCAGGCACCGACCCGGTCGAGGTCCGCGCGCAGGTCGAAATCCAGCGCCTGGGCCCGCGGCCGCGTCAGCACCGAGACCAGCACGAACAGGCCCAGGCTGGCCCCGCCCACGCTGAGCGCCAGCACCGGGTTGAACACGCTCACGCCCCGGATCATCGCCATCCACACCGCCAGCGCCGCGCCCCCGCCGATGGACGCCAGCGCCCCCGCCGCCGTGCCGCGCCGCCAGAAGAACGCCCCGATCGTCGCCGGAACCGTCACCATCAGCCCCGCGGCCGACAGCGCCGCCAACTGATCGACGATCTGCGCCTTTTGCACCGCGAACAGGCTGGCGAACAGCACGACCAGGATCACCACAACGCGCCCCGCCAGGATCTGCGCCCCGGGTTGGGCGCGCCGCATCAGGTCGCGCGCGACCATCGCCCCCAGCGTCAACGCAATGGAATCGAGGGTCGAGACCGCGGCGGCCAGGATCCCCAGCACCAGTAGCACCGCCACCCAGGCCGGGATCGCCCCCGAGGTCAGCAACGCCGGCGTCGCGGCGGCCGAATTCTCCAGCCCCGGCGCCAATTGCAGCGCGGCAAAGCCCCAGGTCACCGCGATCAGCGTGAACGCCAGGCCAAAGCCCAGCACCCACAGGATCATGCGCCGCATCGCCGCCATGTCCTTCAGGATGAACAGCCGCTGGCTGACCTGCGGGTTCGAAATCGCGAAAAAGAACCACGGCAGCGACAGCGCCACAAAGGTGCCCAGGCTCCACAGCCCGGGCCCGGGCACGCCCAGCCGTTCGCCCTGCGCCTCGGCGACGCCGCCGGCAAAGGCACCCCAGCCGCCCAGCGCCGCCACCGCGAACAGGATCGCCAGCAGCGCCGAGCCCAGCATCACCACCGCCTGCACCGCATCCGTCCACGCGACCGAGCGGATCCCCGCGACCAGCGTCCAGACCGCCGCCAGCAAGGCACCTGTCGCCACCGCCTGCACCAGCGTGATCTCGCCGCCGGTGACGCCCGACAGCAGCAGGCCGATCCCGGCCATCTGCGTGGTGCAATAGGGCATCAGGAACACCAGCGCGACCAGCGCCGCCAGCCGCGCCACCCAGGGGCTGCCGTAGCGTGCGCCCAGCATCTCGGCCGGCGAGATGAAGCCCCAGCGCCGCGCCGCCAACCAGAAGCGCGGCGCAAAGATCACCAGCAGGCCCAGACCCGCGAAATAGATCAGTTCGAACCCCAGCGCGCCGATCCCGCCGCGATAGGTCAGCCCCGTCAGCACCACCAGCATGAAGGCCGAATAGGTCGTCGCGGCATAGCTCAGGCCCGCGACCACACCGCCGAACGCGCGCCCGCCCAGGTAGTAATCCTCGGCCGTGCCGGTGTTGGCCCGCGCCGCGCGCCAGGCCAGCAGCAGGCCCAACCCGGCAAAGACGGCGATCGCCGTCCAGATCGTCGTTGGCGCCAGCATCACGCGTCCCTCCAGCCACGAATGCCCAGCGCGATCAGCACGATCACCGCCAGACCAAAGGCGCCCCAGAACCCGGCGACCGCCCAGCCCTGCCCCCCTGCCAGCACGCCATAGGGCACCGCCACGCCCGCCAGGACCAGAAGCGCCAGCGCCCCCAGCCACAGCCCGAACCCGCCTCGCTTCGCCATCGTGCACCCCTCCTCGGCCGCAAAGGAAGGGGGCCGTGTAGGACGCGCCGGCCAACCACGCAAGGGGAAAAGACCTCTAACCCTTGTTTTTGCAGCATTTTTTACTATACGGTCAAGCAACTGCCGGGTGCGAACGGGATTTGCATCCGCGCGGGCGGGGCGCTAAACCCCGGCTGACCAGACCGGAGCACAGCATGATCCTTTATCCCGCGATCGACCTCAAGGACGGCCAGTGCGTCCGCCTCTACAAGGGCGCGATGGACCAGGCGACGGTCTTCAACGACGACCCGGCGGCGCAGGCGGCGGCCTTTGCCGCGCAAGGCGCCGAATGGCTGCACCTGGTGGACCTGAACGGCGCCTTTGCCGGAAAGCCGGTGAACGCCGGCGCGGTCGACTCGATCCTGAAATCCGTCGCCCTGCCCTGCCAGCTGGGCGGTGGCATCCGTGACATGGCCACGATCGAAACCTGGCTGGCCAAGGGCCTGCGCCGGGTGATCCTGGGCACCGTGGCAGTGGAAAATCCGACCCTGGTGCGCGAGGCCGCGCGCGCCTTTCCCGGGCAGGTCGCGGTCGGCATCGACGCCCGCCAGGGCCGCGTCGCCACCAAGGGCTGGGCCGAGGAAACCGATGTCATGGTCACCGATCTGGCCCGCGCGTTCGAGGACGCAGGCGTGGCAGCGATCGTCTATACCGACATCGACCGCGACGGCGCCATGCAGGGACCGAACGTCGGCGCGACAGCGGCCCTGGCCCGCGCCACCACGATCCCGGTGATCGCCTCGGGCGGGGTCTCGTCGCTGGCCGATCTCGTCGCGCTCCGGGATTGCGGCGCGCCGCTGGACGGCGCCATCTCTGGCCGCGCGCTTTATGACGGAAAACTCGATCTGGGCCAGGCGCTGCGCGCGCTCAAGGCCTGAGCCCGGGCCCTCGGTCTGGCCGCGGCGCGCACGGGGATTTTCAAGGGGGGCGTGCCCCCCTTGAAGCAGGGGGTGCGGGGGGCGGCAGCCCCCCGCCTTTCGCTGACCCTTTCGTGACCCGAAAGGCGGCAGATATGCGCCGAACAGCCCCCCTGGGGGCCTTTACGGCACGGCCCCGGCAGGCCTATAAGGGCCGCGCCACGCCCCCGCCCTGACCCGCAGGGACCTTCCATACTTTCAGGATGATCGCCACATGTTTGGACTGACAGGCCTCTTTTCGTCGGATATGGCGATCGACCTCGGAACGGCGAACACCCTGGTCTACGTCAAGGGCCGGGGCATCATCCTGAATGAACCCTCGGTCGTCGCCTATCACGTCAAGGACGGGCGCAAGCAGGTGCTCGCCGTCGGCGAGGATGCCAAGCTGATGCTCGGCCGCACCCCCGGCTCGATCGAGGCGATCCGCCCCATGCGCGACGGCGTCATCGCCGATTTCGACGTGGCCGAGGAAATGATCAAGCATTTCATCCGCAAGGTGCACAAACGCTCGACCTTTTCCAAGCCCAAGGTCATCGTCTGCGTCCCCTATGGCGCCACGCCCGTTGAAAAGCGCGCGATCCGCCAGTCCGTGCTGTCTGCCGGCGCGCGCCGCGCGGGGCTGATTTCCGAGCCCATCGCCGCCGCGATTGGCGCGGGCATGCCGATCACCGATCCCACCGGTTCGATGGTGGTCGATATCGGCGGCGGCACGACCGAGGTCGCGGTTCTGTCCCTGGGCGACATCGTCTATGCGCGCTCGGTCCGCGTCGGCGGCGACCGTATGGACGAAGCGATCATCAGCTACCTGCGCCGCCACCAGAACCTGCTGATCGGCGAATCCACCGCCGAGCGGATCAAGACCACCATCGGCACCGCCCGGATGCCCGATGACGGGCGCGGCAAGGTCATGCAGATCCGCGGCCGCGACCTGCTGAACGGCGTGCCCAAGGAAATCGAGATCACCCAGGGCCAGGTGGCCGAGGCACTGTCGGAAACCGTGCAGACGATCTGCGAGGCGGTGATGATCGCGCTGGAAACCACGCCCCCCGACCTGGCCGCCGACATCGTGGACCGCGGCGTCATGCTGACCGGCGGCGGTGCGCTTCTGGGCGATCTGGACCTGGCGCTGCGCGAGCAGACGGGCCTCATCATCACCGTCGCCGACCAGTCGCTGAACTGCGTTGCCCTGGGCACCGGCAAGGCACTGGAATACGAAAAGCAACTGCGTCACGCCATCGACTACGAAAGCTGACGCCCTTCCCGCCCCTGTGAAGAGGGATCGCCGTGGCATCTGACCGGAGCAACGAGGCCGATTTCGTCCGCCCCGTCCGGCGCCTCGTCATCGGGGTGCTGGCGCTTTTGCTGCTGGCGCTGTTCCTGTTGTGGCGCATCGACAGCCCGCGCGTGGAACGCTTCCGCACCGCGGTTCTGGACACGGTCGTGCCGAACATGGACTGGGCCATGGCGCCCGTCACCCGTGTCTCGCGCATGGTCGAGGATTTCCGCAGCTATGCCCGCATCTACGAACAGAACCAGGAACTGCGGCGCGAGTTGCAGCAGATGCGCGCCTGGCGCGAGGCCGCCCTGCAACTGGAACAGCGCAACGCCCAGTTGCTGGACATGGCCCGCGTGCGGCTGGACCCGCAACTGACCCACGTCACCGGCGTGGTGATGGCCGACGCCGGCAGCCCGTTCCGCCAGTCGGTGCTGATCAACGTGGGCGCGCGCGACGGAATCGTCGATGGCTGGGCGGTGATGGACGGGCTGGGCCTTGCCGGGCGCATCGCCGGCGTTGGCGAACGGTCGTCGCGGGTGATCCTGCTGACCGATTCCAACAGCCGCGTGCCGGTCATCGTGCAGCCCTCGGGGCAACATGCGCTGCTGTCGGGCGACAATACGGCGATGCCGGTGCTGGATTTCGTCGAGAATGCCGATGAACTCAGGCCCGGCGACCGGGTCGTCAGCGCCTCGGACGGCGGGGTCTTCCCACCCGGCCTCCTGGTGGGCGAGGTCGCGCAAGGGGCGGACGGGCGCACCCGCGTGCGGCTGGCGGCGGATTACGGGCGGCTCGATTTCCTGCGCGTGCTGCGCTCGCGCCCGGCCGAACAGATCGACCAGACCGGCGCCCTGCTCAGGCCCGTCGATCCCTCGGGGACACCGCTGGACCCGACAACCGGCGTTCCCGCCCCCGCGCCCCTGGCCGAGGCCGAGCCCGACACCGCGACCGAAACCGTCGAGCCGGTGCCCGCCGTGCCCCTGCCCGGCGGCGCCGAGGCCCCGGTGACCGACGGATCGCAGAATGAATGAAACCTGGCGGCTGAACACGCTGGCCCATCTGGGCCTGTGGCTGGCGATCGCGGGGGTCGGCACGCTGATCCACATCCTGCCGCTGTCGGGGCCGGAACCCGGCTGGCCCGCACCCGACCTGTTCCTGGCGCTGACGCTGGCCTGGGTGCTGCGCCGCCCCGCGCATCTGCCCGCCGCCGCCATCGCGCTCACCTTTCTGGCGCAGGACCTGGTGCTGATGCGCCCGCCGGGCCTGTGGGCGCTGATCGTGCTGGGCGGCAGCGAGTTCCTGCGCCGCCGCGCCTCGGTCGTGCGCGAGATGAACCTGCTGCTGGAATGGGCGATGGTCAGCGCGGTGCTGATCGCGATGACCCTGGCCTATCGGTTCGGTCTTGCAATCGTGATGGTCGGGCGCGATCCCCTCGACTTGAGCCTGGCGCGGCTTGCGGTCACAATCCTGGTCTATCCGCTGGTGGTCTGGGCGTTGCAATCCGTGCTGCGCGTGCGCAAGCCCGCGACTGGCGAACTGGACGAGCTGGGACGGAAACTATGAAGCGCCCGCCCAAGGATACCGAGGAAAGCGCCCGCCGCATTTCGCGCCGCGCCATGCTGATGGGCGGCGCGCAGATGGCGTTTGCCGGGGTGCTGGTGCTCAGAATGCGGCAGTTGCAGCTGGGCCAATCCGAGGAATTCCGCCTGCTGGCCGAGGAAAACCGCATCAACATCCGACTGCTGCCGCCGTCGCGCGGGCTGATCGCGGATCGCAACGGCAATCTTCTGGCCCAGAACGTGCAGAACTATCGCATCGTTCTGGTGCGCGAGGACGCGGGCGAGCCCCGCGCCGCGCTGGAACGCCTGTCCGCGCTGATCCCGCTGACCGCTGACGAGATCGACCGCGCCGAGCGCGAGATCATGCGCCACCGCCCGTTTGTCCCGGTCACCATCGCCGACCAGCTGAACTGGGAGGAAGTGGCCCGCGTCGCCGCCAACGCCCCGGCCCTGCCCGGCATCACGCCCGAGGTCGGGCTGACCCGCTTCTATCCCTTCGGCGCGGAATTCGCGCACACCGTCGGCTATGTCGGCCCCGTCTCGGAACGGGACCTGGAAGGGCGCGAGAACCCCGACCCGCTGCTGATGATCCCGCGCTTCCAGATCGGCAAGATCGGGGTCGAACGCGAATACGAGGACCTCCTGCGCGGATCCGCCGGGCACCGGCGGATCGAGGTGAACGCCGTCGGCCGCGAGATGCGCGAACTCGACCGGCAAGAAGGGGACGCGGGCGCCAACGTGCAATTGACGCTGGACCGTGCCTTGCAGGCCTTCACCCTGGCCCGGCTGGGCGAGGACAGCGCCGCCGCCGTCGTGATCGAGGTGCAGACCGGCAACATCCTGGCCCTGGCCTCGGCGCCATCGTTCGATCCGAACCTGTTCGTGCGCGGCATTTCGGTCGCGGATTTCGCCGAGCTGCGCGACAACGATCACCGCCCGATGTCGAACAAGACCGTGCAGGGCGCCTATCCGCCCGGTTCGACCTTCAAGCCGGTGACGGCGCTGGCGGCCTTTGACGCGGGGCTGGCCACACCCGACGAGCGGGTCTTTTGTCCCGGCTATATCGAGGTCTCGAACCGCCGGTTCCACTGCTGGAACCGGGGCGGGCACGGGCGGGTCAACCTGACCTCGGCGCTGGCCGAAAGCTGCGACGTCTATTTCTACGAGATGGCCCAGCGCGTCGGCATCGACCGGATCAACGCCATGTCCGAACGCATGGGCCTGGGCTTTCGCTACGACCTGCCCCTGTCGGGGATTTCCAGCGGGCTGAACCCATCGCGCGAATGGAAGCGCGAGCGGCGCGATGCGGAATGGGTCGTCGGCGACACGATCAACGCCTCGATCGGGCAAGGCTATGTGCTGGCGACGCCGTTGCAATTGGCGGTCATGACCGCGCGGATCGCCACCGGCCGGGCGATCCTGCCGCGCCTGGTCCACGCCATCGACGACATCGAGCAACCCGTTCCCGATTATCCCGCGCTGGGGCTGGACGCGGCGGCGCTGGCGCAGGTGCAGCGCGGCATGTGGGAGGTGTCGAATTCGAACCGCGGCACCGCCTATGGGTCGCGCATCGTTTCGGCCGATCTGCGCATGGCGGGCAAGACGGGCACCAGTCAGGTGTTCTCGATCACGTCGGCCGAACGCGCGGCGGGTCTGCGCCGGCAGGATCAACTGCCGTGGAACCGCCGCGACCACGCGCTGTTCATCTGCTACGCACCCGACACCGACCCGCGCTATGCGGTGTCGGTGGTCGTCGAACACGGCGGCGCCGGCTCGTCGGTCGCCGCGCCCATCGCCCGCGACATCATCCTGGCCGCCCAGAACGGCGGCTTGCCCCCGCTCGAGGCCTACCCCGCCCCGCAGCGCAATCGCATCGAATCCGTGATCCGCGCCATCAGCGAGCGCATCGGCCCGGCCGCAACACCACAAACGGGGCGCAACCGGGCATGAGCTATCTGGAATACAACGTCAAACGGTCGCCAACCGGACTGAGCAAGGTGCTCTATGTCAACTGGGTGCTGGTGCTGCTGCTGACCGCCGTCGCCTGCGTGGGCTTTCTGCAACTCTATTCCGTGTCGGGCGGGCAGTTCGACCGCTGGGCCGAGCCACAGATGCAACGCTTTGCGCTGTCGCTGGCGGTCATGTTCACCATCGCCTTCGTGCCGCTGTGGTTCTGGCGCTCGATGGCCGGGATGGCCTATGCGGTGTCGGTGCTGCTGCTGCTGGGGGTCGAATTCTTCGGCTCGATCGGCATGGGCGCGCAGCGGTGGCTCGAACTGGGGCCGATCCGGCTGCAACCCTCGGAAATGACCAAGATCACCGTCATCATGGCGGTCGCGGCCTATTACGACTGGCTGGACATCCGCAAGGTCTCGCATCCGCTGTGGGTGGGGGTGGCGCTGCTCATTATCCTGGTGCCCGCGTTTCTGGTGGTGAAACAGCCCGACCTGGGCACCGCGCTGCTGATTATCGGCGGGGGCGGAATGGTGATGTTCTTCGCCGGGGTCAGCCTGTGGTATTTCGGCGGGGTGATCGGGCTGGTGATCGGGCTGATTTCGGTGGTCTTTGCCTCGCGCGGGACAAGCTGGCAGTTGCTGCACGACTATCAGTTCCGCCGCATCGACACATTTCTGGACCCGTCGCTGGACCCGCTGGGAACCTCGTATCACATCAACCAGGCCATGATCGCGCTGGGGTCGGGCGGATTGTCGGGGCGCGGCTTCATGCAGGGCACGCAGTCGCGGCTGAACTTCCTGCCGGAAAAGCAGACCGACTTCATCTTCAACACCCTGGCCGAGGAGTTCGGCTTCATCGGCGGCGTGTTCCTGCTGGCGCTCTATATCGGCATCATCGTCACCTGCATCGTCGCGGCGATGCAGTCGAAGAACCGCTTTGCGGCGCTGCTGATCCTGGGCATCGCCGGGAACTTTTTCCTGTATTTCGCGGTCAACATGGCGATGGTGATGGGCCTGGCGCCGGTCGTCGGCGTGCCGCTGCCGCTTGTCAGTTACGGAGGCTCGGCGATGCTGATGATCCTGATCGGCTTTGGCCTGGTGCAATCCGCCTGCATCCACCGACCGAGGGAACGCGCATGACCATCCTTTTCGCCGCCGGCGACTGGCGCTGGCCGATCTGGGAAGCCCCTCTGCGTGCCGCGATGCGCGATGCCGGGCTCGATGACGGCGCGCTGACCCTGCGCGCCGACCCCGCCACGGTCGAGGCCATGATCTACGCCCCGAACGCCGAGACCCCCGACGATTTCACGCCCTATTCCCGGTGCAAGGCGGTGCTCAGCCTCTGGGCCGGGGTCGAGCGGATCGTCACCAACCGCACGCTGACGCAACCTTTGTGCCGCATGGTGGACCCGGGCCTGACCCAGGGCATGGTCGAGTATGTCACCGGCCATGTGCTGCGGACGCATCTGGGCATGGACACCCTGTCCCGGACGCGGTGGCAGCCGGTGCCGCCACCCCTCGCCGCCGAACGGCCGGTGGCGATGCTGGGGCTGGGCACCCTGGGGACGGCCTGCGGGCAGGCGCTGGCCTGCCTGGGCTTTCCCGTGCTGGGATGGAGCCGGCGGGCAAAGGACGTGCCGATGATCGAATGTCACCATGGGCGCGAAGGGCTGCGCGGCGTGCTGGAACAGGCGCAGATCGTCGTCACCCTTCTGCCCGCCACGGCGGACACCGAAAACACGCTGAACGCCGAAACCCTGTCCTGGCTGCCCGCGGGCGCTGCAATCGTCAACCCGGGGCGCGGCACGCTGATCGACGATGCGGCGCTGCTGGAGGCGCTGGACAGCGGGCAGGTCGGTCACGCGACCCTCGATGTCTTCCGCATCGAGCCCTTGCCACAGGACCACGCCTATTGGGCCCATCCCCGCGTCACCGTCACCCCGCATATCGCCGCCGAGACCCGCCCCGCCACCGCCGCGCAGGTGATCGCCGAGAACCTGCGCCGCCTGCGCGACCATGAGCCGCTGCTGCACCGCGTGGACCGCGCCGCCGGGTATTGAGCGCAAGGTCGCGGCTTGATCCCGGCGCGCGGAACGGGTCTGATCCGGAAACTCGGGAACAGGGGATCGCGATGTCGAATCAACCGCATACCGATCCGGTGATCGACCTGCTGGCGCCCGCCTACGCGGCACTTGCGGACCGGATTTGGGACACGCCGGAGCTGCGCTACGGCGAAACGCGCTCGGCCGGCGAACAGATTGCCACCCTGCGCGCCGCCGGCTTTCGCGTGACCGAGGGGCTGGCGGGCATCCCCACCGCGTTCATGGCGGACTGGGGCGCCGACGGGCCGCTGATCGCCTTTCTGGGCGAATTCGACGCGCTGGCGGGCCTGAGCCAGGCGGCGGGGGTGGCGGTGAAAACGCCGTTGGAACAGGGCGGCAACGGGCACGGCTGCGGTCACAACCTGCTGGGCGCGGGGGCGATGCTGGCGGCGACGGCGTTGCGCGACCATCTGCGCGACACCGGGCGCGCGGGGCGCGTTCGCTACTACGGTTGCCCGGCGGAAGAGGGCGGCTCGGGCAAGACCTTCATGGCGCGGGCGGGGGTGTTCGACGGGGTGGACGCGGCCTTCAGTTGGCATCCCGGCTCGTTCAACGCGGTCTCGCCGGCGCGATCTCTGGCCAATGTGCAGGTCTATTACCGCTTTCACGGCCGCGCCGCCCATGCCGCCGCCAGCCCGGAACTGGGCCGCTCGGCACTGGACGCGGTCGAACTGACCTCGGTCGGGGTGCAATACCTGCGCGAACACATGCCCGAAAAGGCCCGCATCCATAGCGCCATCACCCAGACCGGCGGCCTGTCGCCCAATGTCGTGCAGGACCATGCCGAGGCGCTGTATCTGATCCGCTCGCCCGAACCCGCCGACGCGCTGGCCCTGTTCGAACGGGTGACACGGATCGCCCGGGGCGCGGCCATGATGACCGAAACCGAAATGACGTTCGAGGTGGACAAGGCCTGCTCAAGCCTGTTGCCGAACCGGGTGCTGGACCGCCTGATGCAGGCCGAACTGGAACGCCTGGGCAACCCCGGTTTCGACCCTGAGGATCACCGCTTTGCCGCCGCGATCCGCGACACCCTCGGTCCGCAGGACGTGGGCGCTGCCTATCGCATGTTCGGCATCGACCCGCCGGCCGAGGCGCCGATCCTGCACGAGGGCACGCTGCCCCTGGCCCCCGAAACGCTGATCCTGCCCGGTTCGACCGATGTCGGCGATGTCAGTTGGCAAACCCCGCTCACCCAATGCACCGCCGCCACCTGCGCGCTGGGCACGCCGTTTCACAGCTGGCAACTGGTCGCGCAGGGCAAATCGGCGATGGCCCATCGCGGCATGATCCACGCGGCAAAGGCGATGGCCGGCGCCGCCGAACGGCTGATCGCGGACCCCGCCCTGCTGGCCGAGGCCCGCGCCGAATTCGCCGCCCGCACCGCCGCGCGGCCCTATGCCTCGCCCTTGCCAGACGACGTGCTGCCCCCGCCCCTGCGCCAGAGGGCCGCGCAATGAGCACCCTCGGCACGCTCTTGCGCGACCTGGTGCCCGGTCCCGACGGCATCGCCGCGCATATCCCCGAGGGGTGGATGCAGGGCCGCACCGCCTTTGGCGGCATCACCGCCGCGCTGGCGCTGGCGGCCGCCCGCCTGGCGCTGCCCGATCTGCCGCGCCTGCGAACGATGCAGGTGGCCTATCTGCGCCCGATTGGGGCCGATGTGACGCTGCATGTCAGCCTGGTCCGCGCCGGCCGCACCAGCAGTTTCGTACGCGTCGAGGCCTGCGCGCAGGATGCGATTGGCGCGACGTTCCTGTTCGTCTTCGGCGCCGCGCGGCCGTCCAGACATCGCCACGACCACGCCCCCGCGCCGGCCCTGCCCGCGCCCGGGGATTGCCCGGCTTTCCTGCCCGGGGGTGCGGGGCCCAACTTCCTGGGCCGCTTCAACCTGAAACTGGCCGAGGGGCCGCACCTGGTCACCGGCTCGGACACGCCCGCCTTCACCACCTGGAGCCGCCTGGCCGATGACAGCGACGTGCCGCCCGAGATCGCCCTGGTCTGCATCGCCGACAGCCTGCCCCCGGCGGCGATGACCGGGTTCCGCACCCTCGCGCCGATCAGCACCATCACCTGGACGCTGGACCTGGCGCGAATTCCCGATCGCAACGACTGGATCAGCATCCGCACCGCCAGCCTTCAGGCCGACGAGGGGTATTCGGTGCAGGACATGGCCCTGCACGACGCCGGCGGGCGGCTGATCGGCTCGGCCCAGCAGTTGGTCGCGCTGTTCGACTAACGGCAGTAGGGCCCGCTGCGATAGCTGGCGACGTCGAAATGAAAATGGTCCTGGTGGTAGCGATCCGCCGCCGGGCTGAGCGTGGTGCCGAAAATCCCGCAGGCACCGCGATACATCTGCGCCAGCGCGCGACCGTTGCGCCCCCGCCCCCAGTCGCCCTGCACCGTCACCACATCGCCGTTCGCCAGCCGGTAGCCGGCAAAATCGATCGCCCGCCCGCGCCCGTGTTCGGAAATCCGGGCGCCCGGCTGGCTGTTGCGCGTGCGGCAGGAATAGTCCCCGATGACCCGGATCTGCGTCACCCCGCCGCCCCGGCTGCCGACGGCGGGCAGCATCTGCTCGCGCACCCAGCGATCAAAGGCCACGGCCGCGTCGCAGCCCAGCGTCGCCGGGCGCGACAGCGGAATGCCCTGCACCGCCGTCACGCTGACCGGCGCATCGACCCCGCACCCCCGCGTGCGTGAGGTGATGGGCGGCAACTCGCGGCCGGTCAGGCCGCGCGTGTTGCACAGCCCCGCCCGGACCGGCCCTGTGGCCCCGGTGGCCCCGGTGGCCGCCGCCACGGCGCGCACGGGCTGCACCGGGCGCGTCGGCGCCCGCAACCCCGAGGGGCGTCGGCGCGGCACCAGGCTGCGGGCGACGGCCAACGCGGTTTCCTCGGCGACCGAACCGGGGGCAATACCGGGGGCAATACCGGGCGCGGCCAGCGTGCCGGCCAGCGCCTGGACCACAGCGTTGTCGGTCACCGGAACGCCCACGGCCGGACCGCCCAGCTGCGCCGGACGCGGGCGCGGAAAGAGCGAGTGCCACGGCACCTCGGCCAGCGCCGTGCCGGCGCCCAGGATCAGGCTCAGGATCAGCAGAACCGCCCGCACGCGCCTAGCCCTTTCGCCCGCGGCCGAAATCGGGCGCGTCGGTGTCTTGTCCTGCCTCGATGATGCCGCGCCGGATCGCGCGAGTGCGGGTGAAATAGTCGAACAGGTGATCGCCGTCACCCATGCGGATGGCGCGTTGCAGCACAAACAGCTCCTCGGTGAAGCGGCCCAGGATGTCCAGCGTCGCGTCCTTGTTGGTCAGGAACACGTCGCGCCACATCGTCGGATCGCTGGCCGCGATCCGCGTGAAATCCCGAAACCCCGAGGCCGAATACTTGATGACCTCGCTTTGCGACACGCGGCGCAGGTGATCGGCCACGCCAACCATCGTGTAGGCGATCAGGTGCGGCGTGTGCGACACCACGGCCAGCACCATGTCATGATGCCCAGCCTCCATCGTATCCACGTTCGCGCCCATCCCCTCGCACAAGCGGCGCAAACGCGCGACGGCCTCGGCATCGGCCCCGTCGGGCGGGGTCAACAGCCACCAGCGGTTTTCGAACAACGAGGCAAAGCCCGAATAGGGGCCCGAATGCTCGGTCCCGGCCAAGGGGTGCCCGGGGATGAAATGCACCGCCTGCGGCAGGTGCGGGCCGACCGCGTCGATCACCGCCTGCTTGACCGACCCCACATCCGTAACCGTTGCGCCCGGGCGCAGATGCGGCGCGATCTCGCGCGCGACGGCCTCCATCGCCCCCACCGGCACCGCCAGAACCACCAGATCGGCGCCCTGCACGGCCTCGGCCGCCGTGGCGTGAACGCTGTCAACAAACCCGATCTGCCGCGCCGCCTCGCGGGTTTCGGCGCTGCGTGCGTGCCCGGCGATGTGACCGGCCAAACCGTGGCGCTTCATCGCATGGGCCATCGACCCGGCGATCAGGCCCAGCCCGATCAGGGCAACCCGCTCATACACACGCGCCATCACCGCACCCCCTTGAACGCCGCCAGCACACCGACGATGCGACGGCAGGCCGCCTCGTCGCCCACGGTAATGCGCAGGCATTCGGGCAGCTTGTAGCCGGCGACCTTGCGCACCAGAATGCCGTCGGCCTTCAGCGCGGCGTCGGCGGCGTCCGCCTCGTCGGCGCTGGCAAACCGCGCGAGGACGAAATTCGCGTGACTCTCATCGCAACCGATGCCCATCTGCACCAACGCCGCGCGCAGCCAGGCGCGCCAGCGGGCGTTCTCGGTGGCGCACCAACGGGTATAGGCCACGTCCCGCACTGCCGCCTCGGCCGCGCCGAGCTGCGCGTTGGACAGGTTGAAGGGCTGGCGGATGCGGTTCAGGACGTCGATCACCGCGCGCTGCGCGTAGCCCCAGCCGATGCGCAATCCGCCCAGACCGTGGATCTTGGAAAAGGTTCGCGTCATGATGACGTTCGGATGGGCATCGACCAGCTCCGCGCCGCCGTCATACCCCTGGGCAAACTCGGCATAGGCGCCGTCCAGCACCAGCACCACGTCCGCCGGCAGCCCCTGCGCCAGGCGCCGCAGCGCAGTGTCAGGCACCATCGTGCCGGTGGGATTGGCCGGGTTGGCGATGAACACCAGCCGCGTGCGCGGACCGACCGCCGCCAGAATAGCGTCCACATCGACCACGCGGTCCCTCTCGGGCACCTCGACCGGGGTGGCGCCGACGGCATGGGCCAGGATCGGATACATCGAAAAGCCGTGCGCCGTGGTGATCGCCTCGTCGCCGGGACCGGCAAAGGCCTGGGCGATGAATTGCAGAACCTCGTCCGAGCCCACGCCGCAGATGATCCGGTCGGGGTCCAGCCCGTGCACGCCGCCGATCGCTGCGCGCAGCCCGGCGTGATCCGTGGCGGGATACCGGTGCAACTGCCCCGCCGCCGCCGCAAAGGCCGCAGCCGCCAGGGGCGACGGGCCATAGGGGTTCTCGTTCGACGACAGCTTCAACACGTCGTCGCGCCCCTTCAGCGTGCTCTCGCCGCTGACATAGAGCGCGATGTCCATGATCCCAGGCTGCACACGGATGGTATCGCTCATGTTCTTCCCCAGACGCCCCCTTCGGGGGTTTACCTCGCCCCGGTCAAGGCGACCACCCGCCTTGACCATGCTCTTCCCGCCCCCGGCATCATCTTGGCAGAAATACGCTTCACGAGGGTCCGGCCAGGTGGGTCCGGGAGGGTGGGACACCCTCCCGGCGGGGGGTGCGGGGGGCTGGCCCCCCGCCGCCACCGGCCCCCGATGCGAAAGGGCCGCCCCGGTTCCCCGGCGCGGCCCTCCACGAGGCAAGACCTCAGCCGTGGCCGGATCAGTTCTTCGCGTAATATTCGACGACCAGGTTCGGCTCCATCTGAACCGGATAGGGCACGTCGCCCAGACCCGGCGTGCGCACGAAGGTCACGGTCATTTTCGAATGGTCGGCGTCCAGGTAGTCCGGCACGTCGCGCTCGGCCGAGGCGATGGCTTCCATCACCAGCGCCATCTGCTTCGAACGGTCACGGATGGCGACGACATCGCCTTCCTTGACGCGATACGAGGCGATGTTCACCCGGCTGCCGTTCACGGTCACATGGCCGTGGTTCACGAACTGGCGGGCGGCGAAAATGGTCGGAACGAACTTGGCGCGATAGATCACGGCGTCCAGGCGGCGCTCGAGCAGGCCGATCAGGTTCTCGCCGGTGTCACCCTTCACGCGGGCGGCTTCGGCATAGATGCGCTTGAACTGCTTCTCGGTCACGTCGCCATAGTAGCCCTTGAGCTTTTGCTTGGCGCGCAACTGGGTGCCAAAGTCGGACAGCTTGCCCTTGCGGCGCTGGCCGTGCTGGCCCGGTCCGTATTCGCGCTTGTTGACGGGCGACTTGCCACGGCCCCAGATGTTTTCGCCCATGCGGCGGTCGATCTTGTATTTGGCAGCGGTGCGTTTGGTCATCGCTGATCTCCTTCTTGTCACATCAGAAGGGCGTTGTCCTTTCCGGGTTTCCCCGGCGACAGGTCTCCCCTTGCGGGGGCCGCCAACACCAATGAAAACCGGGCGCCCTGCCACTGTGGCAAGCACCCGGACGGCGCGCTTATACAGCCCGCGCGGGCAGAGTCAACGCCCCCCTGACACCCGCCCCCGCCCCCGGGATGGCGCCGGTGTCCCGCCCTTGCACCGCGCGCGCGCCATCCCCACATCCGGGCTACCGCGACATGAGGTCCGCATGATCCCCAGCCACCGCCGTTTCACCCGCCAGATCGACCGGATCGAAACCGGCCATCCGCGCCTGGGGTGGGTCGTGCGCGGCCTGACGGCGCCCGGGCGCGTGTGGTTGCGGCTGCCGGTTGCGCTGCTGCTGATCGCCGGCGGCTTCGTGGGTTTCCTGCCGATCCTCGGGTTCTGGATGCTGCCCCTCGGTCTGATCCTGCTGGCCATCGACCTGCCCCTGCTACGCCCCGGGGTCGGGGCCCTCATCGTGCGCGGGCGCGCGGCGCTGCGCCGCTGGCGCCAGGGCTAGGCCCCCACGGCAGGGCGGCGCGGGTCGCCGCGCGCGTCAGGCGGCGCTGGGGGCCAGGATTCCGGCCTCGCCCCGGGTCAGGCAGCGCCGCGCCGGATCGCCGAACCGCCCCGGATCCGAGGCCAGCCCGGGCGCCACCCGTTCGAGCGAGCGCGCATGCCAGGCCAGAACGCGCGGATCGGCCATCCCCGGGTGGAAGCTTTCGCAAGGCTGGCCATTCGCGGTGATGATCTCGTGCCGCTCCAGCATCAGGTGGATATAGCGCACGGAATCGATGCCAAAGTCCCGGCGGATGGCGCGGCCATCCTCCAGATCTTCGGCCGCGACCAGCACTTCGGCCTCGCCCAGCAGGGCCGGCGCGCGCAGCAACAGCCGGTGCCCGGGCGAGATCAGCAGGTCCCCTTCGGGGCGTCCGCGGGCCAGGGCATCGGCACGGATCCGCAGCGGCCGCAGGTGCGGATGCAGGAACAGCTCGGCGCCCGACAGGCGGGTCTCGCCGCGCCAGACCACCGGCTGCGGGCCGTTGTCGCGCGTCAGCACCCGATCGCCGGGGGCGAGTGTTTCGATGGCCCGCGCGCCGTGCGGGGTGGCGATCGCCGTGCCCGGCAGAAAGCAGATGACGCCGGCTCGGCGCGGCGCGCGGGTGGCATCGACCAGCGACAGCCCCGCGACCCACAACTCGCGGTCGGGCGGCGGCAACAGGGGGTGGAACACCGCCAGCAACCGCGCGCCCTGCCGCACGATCCGTGCCGGATAGATCCGGCGGCCATCGGTCAGCAGCATGGAATCGGCCGGGGTGTCGGGTTCGGGCGCGGACTGGGCCTGTGGCATCGCCGCCAGCGCCAGGCGCCGCATCCGGTCGCGCGCGCGCCGGCGCGGATCGTCGCGGTCCGCGGGGCTGTCCAGCCACAGCGTCGCGATGCCGGCGTCCAGTCTGCGCGCCGTGCCGCGCCAGCGCCAGGACATGCCGACCGCCATCAGATCCGGCGGCAGCCCCCATTCCTCTCCGGGCGCAGTCTGCGCCCATTCGACGGCATACACGCCGCTGAAACCCGATACACTGCTCATTGTTTTGCCTGTTTGTTTCCGGAACGGTAACAAACGCCGAGTCGTCTGGAAAGAAGGTTCTGCGCCGTCATGGCCCGGTCCAGGGCCGGTCGCCGGCCCTTTGGCGCGCGGAAAGGACCGTGCCGCCCGGCTCCAGGGCCAGCGCACCCGAGCGCGCCAGCGCGGCTGCGTCAAGGATCCGGCAGTCGCCGGGCGGGGCCGTATCGATGCGCGCGTCGATGACAATCCGCCGACCGTCGTGGCACTGGTCCGCCAGCGCCCGTTCGCCGCGCCGTCCGGTCAGATGCACCCAGACCTCGCCGTCAAAGACGAACCGCACCCCGCCCTCGACCGGCTCGAAGCCCGGCCGTGCGGCGGCGGTGGCCTGGTCGGCGCCGTCCCCGTCGGACTCGAGCCAGGCGAGCGCCGTGTACCCCGCGCCGCGAGACCGGCTGAGCACACGCCCCGCCGGGGACCAGAGGCCGACAAGCGCCCCCTCACCGTCGATCAGCAGCGCCGGCCGGGCGGCGAGGCCCCAACCGGCAAACGCCGCCGCCATCGCCCCAAGCCCCAGCCAGCGCGACCGGGCCGGCCACAGGATCAGCCACAACGCGCCCAGCGACAGAAGCGGCATCACCCAGGTCGGCGGCGCGGCGATAGGGCGCAGCGCCGCGTCGATCCCGGCGAACCAGGTGGCGACTCCCAGGATCCAGCGCGCGCCCAGCGCCATCAGGGACAGGCCGATACCCTCCAGACCCAGCGGCCAGAGCGCGGCCGCCAGAACCGCCGCCGGCATGACCAGCACGCCCATCAGCGGCACGCTGAGGATGTTGGCCAGCAGACCGTATTCGGCCGCGCGGTGGAACTGTGCGGCGGCAAAGGGCGCCGTTGCCAGACCGGCCACGACCGAGGTCGTCACGGCGCCCAGGATCGGCGCCAACCAGCGGGCCGACCGGCCCGGCGGGCTGCGCGAGCGGGCCAGGCGCTGCGCCTGTTTGCGATCGCGCAACCAGCGAAACGTCGCCACCAGCGCGACGGTCGCGGCAAAGGACATCTGAAAACCGGCCGACAGGATCGACTCGGGCCGCCAGACCAGCAGCACCAGCGCCGCCAGGGCCACCGACCGCAGCGACACCGCGCGTCGTCCGGCCAGAACGGCACCCAGCATCACCGCCGCCATCACGAACGCGCGTTGCGTCGCCACATTGCCCCCCGACAGCGCCAGATAGACCGCCGCCGCGGCCAGCGCGCCCAGCGCGGCGATGCGCCGGATCGGCCAGTTCAGCGCCAGCCAGGGCACCATCGCCAGAAGCGCCCGCAACACGCCATAGACCACCCCCGTCAGCAGCCCCATATGCAGCCCCGAGATGGCCAGCAGATGCGCCAGGTTCGAGCGGCGCAGGGCCTCGGTCGTCTGGAGGCCCACGCCAGACCGGTCCCCGGTCAGGATCGCGGCGACAAAGCCGCCCGCCTCGCCCGGAAGCCGTTGGCGGATGCCGCCGGCGATGCGCAGGCGCAACCGCGTCAGGGCCAGCGCAAGGCCCGGTTCGGGCCGCGCCAGCGTCACCACGGGGTTGCGCGTGTATCCGACCGCGCCCAGCCCGTCGAACCAGGCGAGGCGGCGGAAATCGAACCCGCCGGGCTCGACCGGCCCGCCGGGCGGGGCCAGCAGACCCGTCGTCGCGACCCGGGCCCCGGCCACCGGGTCGATATCGAGCGGCCCCAGGATCGAAACGCGCACCCGTCGAGGAACCCGCCCGGGCGCGACATCGGGCAGGACCACGCGGTCCAGCGTCAGGCGCACCGCGTCACTGCCCGACCGGTCGATGCCGACGATCCGCCCCTCGATCGGGCCATAGCGATGCCAGCCCAGAACCGGCGCGGCCACCTGTTGCGTGCGCCAGGCGGCCAGCAACGGACCGGCCAGGACCAGCGCCAGCGCCAGCGCCAGCGGTCGCCAGTCGCCGGGCCCGGTCAGCGCGGCCGCCGCGGCCAGCGTCAATCCGCCCGCCAGCAGCGTCAGCGCCGGTGCGCCGGGTTCGACCGGAAGCGCGAAATACGCACCCACGCCGATCCCCAGCAGGACGGGCACCAGCGGGAACAGCGCCCCGCGCGCCACCGCGATCGCCGCCAGCAGCCCCGCCAGCGGCGCTGGCAGGGAAACGGCGACCTGATCCTGGGCGGCGGGGCTCGACACTTGTTCTCGCCTGTCTCTTTGCCTAGAGCTTGGCGCAGCTTAGATCCCCCGTGGTTTCCGAAAGGTTAACGATCGATGTCAGCCCCCGTCGTCACCCGCTTCGCCCCCTCGCCGACGGGGTTCCTGCACATCGGCGGCGCGCGGACGGCGTTGTTCAACTGGCTCTACGCGCGCGGACGGGGCGGTCGGTTCCTGCTGCGCATCGAAGACACCGATCGCGCCCGCTCGACCCCCGAGGCCACGGCGGCGATCCTGTCCGGACTGACCTGGCTGGGCCTCGACTGGGATGGCGAGGCGATCAGCCAGTTCGAACGCGCCCCCCGCCACGCCAAGGTCGCGCGCGCCATGATGGAACGCGGCCATGCCTACAAATGCTTCTCGACCCAGGACGAGATCGAGTCGTTCCGCGAGGCCGCCCGCGCCGAGGGGCGCAGCACGCTGTTCCAAAGCCCCTGGCGCGACGCCGACCCCGCGACGCACCCCGATGCGCCTTATGTGATCCGCCTGAAGGCCCCGCGCGACGGGGAAACAGTGATCGAGGATGCCGTTCAGGGGCGCGTCGTGTTTCGCAACGACCAACTCGACGACATGGTTTGTTTACGCTCTGATGGCACACCCACCTACATGCTGGCCGTGGTCGTGGACGATCACGACATGGGCGTGACGCATGTGATCCGGGGGGACGACCATTTGAACAACGCGGCGCGGCAATCGCAGGTCTATCACGCGATGGGCTGGGACCTGCCGCAATTCGCCCATATCCCCCTGATTCATGGCGAGGACGGCAAGAAGCTGTCCAAACGCCACGGCGCCCTAGGGGTCGAGGATTACCAGCGCATGGGCTATCCGGCGGCGGCGATCCGCAACTATCTGGCACGCCTGGGCTGGAGCCATGGCGACGACGAGTTCTTCTCGGATGCGCAGGCGACGCAATGGTTCGACCTGGGGGGAATCGGCCGCGCGCCGGCCCGACTGGACCTGAAAAAGCTGGACCATCTGACGGCGCTACACTTCTCGGTGATGGATGACGCCGCGGCGCTGCATGAACTTGAGGCATTTCTGGCCGCGACCGAGGCTCCGCCCTTGACCCCGGCGCAGCGCGACGGGCTGCTGCGCGCCATGCCCCAACTGAAAGACAAGGCCAAAGGCTTTGGTCAAATCCTTGAAAGGGCTCACTTTGTCTTGACCGCGCGGCCGATCCTGCCGGACGAGAAAGCGGCGAGGCTGCTGGATTCTGTATCCCGTCGTATACTGGGCGAATTGACGCCGCATCTGCAAAATGCTAGCTGGGACCGCGAGAGACTCGAAGCCATCGTGGGCGAATCCGCCGCGCAACACGGCCTCGGACTCGGCAAGCTTGCCCAGCCGTTGCGGGCGGCGCTGGCCGGTCGGACCGTGTCGCCAAGCGTGTTCGACATGATGATTGTTCTGGGACGCAATGAGACCCTGGCGCGGCTCACGGATGCCGCAAACGGGGGTTGAGCAACCACGGCCCCGGTGCGCCGGGCCGCCAACTTGAGAAGCGAGGGACGCGATGGTCGAATCCAAGAGAAGTGCAACACTCACGGTTGGCGATACCTCGCTGGAGTTGCCGATCTATTCGCCGACCGCAGGGCCGGATGTCCTGGACATCCGCAAACTCTATGCCCAGGGCGATGTGTTCACCTACGACCCCGGGTTCACCTCGACCGCCAGCTGTTCCTCGACCATCACCTATATCGACGGCGACAAGGGCGAACTGCTCTATCGCGGCTATCCGATCGAGCAACTTGCGGACAAGTCGCACCACCTCGAGGTGTGCTACCTGCTGCTCTACGGGGAACTGCCCACCGCCCAGCAGATGATCGACTTCGAGACCCGTGTCACCAAGCACACGATGGTCCACGAACAGATGCAGTATTTCTTCCGCGGTTTCCGCCGTGACGCGCACCCGATGGCGACCATGGTCGGCGTCGTCGGTGCCATGTCGGCCTTTTACCACGATTCGACCGACATCAACGACGAATGGCAGCGCGAGGTCGCGGCGATCCGCATGATCGCCAAGATTCCGACGATCGCCGCCATGGCCTACAAGTATTCGATCGGCCAGCCCTTCGTCTATCCGAAGAACTCGCTCGATTATGCCGGCAACTTCCTGCACATGTGCTTTGCCGTCCCGGCCGAGGATTACGTCGTCGATCCGATCCTCGCCAAGGCGATGGACCGCATCATGATGCTGCACGCCGACCACGAGCAGAACGCCTCGACCTCGACCGTGCGCCTGGCCGGATCGTCGGGCGCCAACCCCTTCGCCTGCATCGCCGCCGGCATCGCGTGCCTCTGGGGCCCGGCCCATGGCGGCGCCAACCAGGCCTGCCTGGAAATGCTGCGCGAGATTGGCACCGTCGATCGCATCCCCGAATTCATCGCCCGCGCCAAGGACAAGAACGACCCCTTCCGCCTGATGGGATTCGGGCATCGGGTCTACAAGAACTTCGACCCGCGCGCCAAGGTGATGAAGGAATCGGCCGACGAGGTGCTGGACCTTCTCGGCATCCACGACAACGAGACGCTCAAGGTCGCCAAGGAACTTGAACGCATCGCGCTGGAAGACCCCTATTTCATCGACAAGAAACTCTACCCGAACGTCGATTTCTACTCGGGCATCATCCTCGAGGCGATGGGCTTCCCCACGTCGATGTTCACGCCGATCTTTGCGCTGTCGCGCGCGGTGGGCTGGATCGCCCAGTGGAAAGAGATGATCTCCGACCCGGAACTGAAGATCGGCCGCCCGCGCCAGCTCTACACCGGCGCGCCGCGCCGCGATTACCAGGACGTCGAATCGCGCTGATCCGCACGCCCGCCAATACAGCGAACGCCGCCCCTCGCGGGCGGCGTTTCCGCATCCGGACGGCGACCGCCGGGCCATAATCCGCATCCGATTTGATGCAAATTGTCGGGAATTCCGCGCCGCGCCCTCCCCTTCTTTGTGCCGGAAATATCCCGGGGGTCCGGGGGCAGGGCCCCCGGCGCCTACACCCCGCGCAACCGATGGCTGGAAAGCGCCGTGTAATCGGCCATCGCCCCCTCGGCCAGGCGCGCATAGTCGCCCGACAACACGGGCAACGGCCCCTCGGCCGCGTCGAACCCGCTCGAGGCATGAACCGACTGATACCAGACCGGCGCCCAGACCCCATCAAAGGCCTTGGGCCCCGCGGGCCAATGCAACATCCGCTCGGTAAACGGGATGTCCAGCGCCGCGCAGAGCGCGCGCAGCATCGGCTCCGGCGCGGCGCGGATATCCCCTGAATCCACCACCGGCGGCACCCGTCCCGTCCGCGCGGCGATCCGCTCGAACAGCGCGCGCTGCCGGGCAAAGCCCAGTTCCGCCAGGTCCGGCGATTCGCGTTTGCGGACATAGGACGCCACCACCCGCACCGGATGCCGGATCAGGAACGCGTGGCGGCAGTCGTCCATCCAGTCCAGCGGCATCTGCGGCAGCATGTGTTGGGTCATGTGCTTTTGATACCATAGCGCCGCCCCCCCCGGCGCCGCCCCGGTCAACCGCACCGCGCCCGGGTCGCGCGGCTGGCTGGCCAGCACCTCCGCGCGCATCGGATGGTCGAAGCCGGTCGTTGCCAGATAGGCCGCGTAAAAGGGTTCGTCCGTCACCGCGCAATCGCCGCGCGCGGCAAAGGCATACATCATCGCCGTCGAAAGGTTGCGAGGGCCCGACCACATGGCGATGCGGATGGTCATGCGCGCCCGCCGTGCCCGGCCAGCGCGCCATACATCGCCGGCCGCCGGTCGCGCCAGCAACCCCATCCGCGCCGGAACGCGGCCACCGCGTCCAGATCGACGGTCGCCGTGACATGGCCCGGCGTCGCGCGGTCGGCCTGCGCCACCACCGCGCCCGTCGCATCGGCGATGAAGGACGTGCCGTAAAAGGTGATCGGCGTCGCGCCCTCGGCCTCGGCCCCGATCCGGTTCGAGGCCACGACCGGCACCATGTTCGCCGCCGCGTGCCCCTGCATCACCCGCTGCCAATGCGGCTGGCTGTCATAGGACGGGTCCGCGGGTTCCGAGCCGATCGCGGTCGGATAGAGGATCGCCTCGGCCCCGTTCAGAACCAGCGCGCGCGCCGTTTCGGGGAACCACTGGTCCCAGCAGATGCCGACCCCCAGCCTTCCGAACCGGGTGGCGAAGGTCACGAAACCCGTATCGCCGGGCGTGAAATAGTATTTCTCCTCGTAACCGGGGTTCTGCGGGATATGGGTCTTGCGATAGCAGCCCAGGTTGGTGCCGTCCGCATCCAGCATCGCGACGGTGTTGAACAAGGTGTTGCCCGCCCGCTCATAGACGCTGATCGGCAGCACCACCCCCAGCGCCCGCGCCAAGCTTGCGAAATGCCGCACTGCCCGGTTTTCCTCAAGCGGCACGGCCAGGTTCAGGTGGCGGGCGTGCTGTTCGGCACAAAAATAGGGCGTTTCGAACAGCTCTTGCAGCAAGATGACCTGCGCCCCGTCGCTGGCGGCGGCGCGCACCAGGGCTTCGGCCCGGGCGATGGTCTCGTCGCGGTCCCAGGAACAGGCGAATTGCGTGGCGGCAAAGGTGACGGGGCGCATGGTTACTCCGGCGGATGAACCGCCAGCCTGCCCGATCCCGGGCGCCCGCGCCAGCCCTTCCTGTCAGCCCTTTTCGGCGGCCTTGGCCGCGTTCCACAGCGCATCCATCTCGGCCAGGTCCGAGTCCTCGGGCCGCCGCCCTTCGGCGGCCAGCGCCGCCTCGATGGCCCGGAATCGGCGGGTGAACTTGTCGTTGGCGGCCCTGAGCGCGGCCTCGGGGTCGATATCCAGATGCCGGGCCAGATTCGCCATGACGAACAGCAGATCGCCGTATTCCTCGAACCGGTGCTCGGGCGCGGCCTCGGTCAGTTCGCGGGCCTCCTCGGCGATCTTGTCCACGACCAGCGCCACATCGGGCCAGTCGAACCCGACCCGGGCGGCGCGCTTTTGCAGCTTGACCGCGCGCGTCAGCCCCGCGTGGCCCACCGGCACATCGTCCAGAACGCCGGTCAGCGCCTTCGCCGCGCGCTCGCGGGCCTTGCGCGCCTCCCAGGCTTCGGTCTGGGCCGCGGCGGTGGCGATGGTTTCGGCGCCAAAGACATGCGGATGGCGCGCGACCATCTTGTCGGCGATGGCGCGCAGCACGTCGTCCAGGGTGAACAGACCGGCCTCCGCGGCCATCTGCGCGTGATAGACGGACTGGAACATCAAGTCACCCAGTTCGCCCTTCAGCCCGTCCCAGTCGCGGCGCGCGATCGCATCGGCCACCTCATAGGCCTCCTCGATGGTATAGGGGGCGATCGTGTCGAAGTCCTGCTCCAGGTCCCAGGGGCACCCGCCCACAGGCGCCCTGAGCCGCGCCATGATGCGGGCAAGACGCGCAAGACCGCCCTCGGGGTCGTGGATCAGCGGATCGTCAGCCATTGCGCCCACCCGGATAATTGCCGATGCTTCCCCTCCATCGCATCGCCCGACGCCGGAGTCCACCATGCCTGTCCTCAACCGCATCGCCGATTACGCCGAGGACATGAAAACCTGGCGCCGACACCTGCACCAGCACCCGGAAACCCGCTTTGATTGCGCCCAGACCGCCGCCTTTGTCGCCGGGCGCCTGCGCGAATTCGGCATCACCGAGATCCACGAGGGCATCGCCCGCTCCGGCCTGGTCGCGATCATCGAAGGGCAGGGCGACGGCCCGACCATCGGCCTGCGCGCCGATATCGACGCCCTGCCGATCACCGAGGAAACGGGCCTGCCCCATGCCTCGACCGTGCCCGGCAAGATGCACGCCTGCGGCCATGACGGGCATACCACGATGCTGCTGGGCGCCGCGCGTTACCTGGCGGAAACGCGCAATTTCGCCGGCCGCGTCGCGCTGATCTTTCAACCGGCCGAGGAATGGGGCGGCGGCGCCGGCGTGATGGTCCAAGAGGGGATCATGGAACGCTTCGGCATCGGCCAGGTCTATGCGCTGCACAACGCGCCGGGCGTGGCCGAGGGACGGTTCGAAACGCGCCCCGGCCCGATCATGGCCGCGGTCGATACGCTGACTGTCACGGTCACCGGGCGCGGCGGCCACGGCGCCCACCCCGAGGACACCGTGGACCCGGTCGCCGCTATCGTGCAGATGGTGGGCGCGCTGCAAACCATCGTCAGCCGAAACCGCCGCGGCACCGACGCACTGGTCATCAGCGTGACCCAGATCCACACCGGCAGCGCCGACAACATCATTCCCGAAACCGGCTGGTTCTGTGCCACCATCCGCACCTATGACAGGGCCGTGCAGGCCATGGTCGAAACCCGCTGCCAGGCGATCGTCCAAGGCATCGCTGCGGCGATGTCGTGCTCGGCCGTCGTGGACTACGAGCGCGGCTATCCGGCAACCGTCAACCACGCGCGCGAAACTGCCTTCGCCACCGAAATCGCCGCCGAAGTCGGCAGCGCAACGGGCGAATGCGACCCCGTCATGGGCGCCGAGGACTTTGCCTTCATGCTGGAACGCCGCCCCGGCGCCTATCTGTTCCTGGGCCAGGGCGACAGCGCAGGCCTGCATCACCCGCGCTATGACTTCAACGACGCGGTCGCCCCGGTCGGCGCCAGCTTCTTTGCCCGGCTGGTGGAACGCGCGCAACCACGCGCGTGACGCGCCCCACGCCGGCCGGATCGCCCGGCGGCGGCCGGGCTGCGTATTTGGAACAAGGTGAGGGGGCAGACCGGAACAATTTGAATCGAATTGTTCATCATCTTGTCGAAAATACGCTCGGGGGGTGAGCCCGCAGGGCGAGGGGGGCGGAAAGCCCCCCTTTCCCGGCCTAGAAGAACTGTTCGCGAATCAGCCGTTCCTCCAGCCCGTGCCCGGGATCGAACAAGAGCCGGTGCTTGATGCGCGGCTCGGACCGGATTTCCACCGAGACGACGTTGCGGACGGGCTGGGCGTCGGCGTCGGCCATGACCGGGCGCTTTTCCGGGTCCAGAACGTCGAACCGCACGACCGCTGATTTCGGCAGCAAGGCGCCGCGCCAGCGCCGGGGGCGGAACGCCGCCATCGCCGTCAGCGCCAGCACATCGGCGCCGATCGGCAGGATCGGCCCATGGGCCGAATAGTTGTAGGCGGTCGAGCCCGCCGGCGTGGCCAGCAGCGCGCCGTCGCAGACCAGTTCCTCCATGCGCACCAGCCCGTCCACGGTGATCCTGAGCCGCACCGCCTGCGGTCCCTCGCGCAGCAGCGAGACTTCGTTGATGGCCAGCGCTTCGTGGATCCGGCCCTGCGTGTCCGTGGCCCTCATGGCGAGAGGGTTCAGCACGGTCTCCTGGGCCGCGTCCAGGCGCGCCGGCAGGTCCTCGATCGCGAAAGCGTTCATCAGGAAGCCGACGGTGCCGCGGTTCATGCCATAGACCGGCACGTCGCGGTGCTGGGTCGCGTGCAGCGTTTCCAGCAGGAAGCCGTCGCCGCCCAGCGCGACGATCACCGCCGCCTGCTGCAAGGGCGCGTCGCCGTAGATCGCGACCAGCTCGGCGCGCGCCGCCTGGGCAACCTCGGTCTGGCTGGCCAGGAACACGATGGGCCCCCGCTTGGCCTGTCTCTGTGCCACGTCATTGCCTTTCGGTTCGCGCTGTCAGCCACAGGTTTCGCAAATGCGCCGAGGGCCCGCAATCGGAAAGGGCATTTCGCATCCGTCACCCAATGCGGCGTTTTCGGCGCTTTCCGCCCGCGCCCCCCTGCGATAAAGAGCGCCACAACCCGACCGGATCAACCGCCCCAGGCCCACAGCGGAGACGCGCATGACCCCCTCGACCGGCTTTTTCACCGAAGACCTCGCCACCCGCGACCCCGAGATCGCCCGCGCCATCGGCCTGGAACTGGGCCGCCAGCGCGACGAGATCGAACTGATCGCGTCCGAAAACATCGTTTCCAGGGCGGTGATGCAGGCGCAGGGGTCGGTCATGACCAACAAATACGCCGAGGGGTATCCGGGCAAGCGTTACTATGGCGGCTGCCAGTATGTGGACATCGCCGAGGAGTTGGCGATCGAGCGCGCCAAGGCCCTGTTCGACTGCAAGTTCGCCAACGTGCAGCCGAACTCGGGCAGCCAGATGAACCAGGCCGTGTTCCTGGCGCTGCTGCAACCGGGCGACACGTTCATGGGGCTGGACCTGAACTCGGGCGGGCACCTGACGCACGGCTCGCCGGTGAACATGTCGGGCAAGTGGTTCAACGTGGTCAGCTACGGCGTGCGCCAGCAGGACCAGTTGCTGGACATGGACGAGGTTCGCGCCAAGGCGCTGGAGCACAAGCCCAAGCTGATCCTGGCCGGCGGCACCGCCTATTCGCGTCTCTGGGACTGGGCCGCCTTCCGCGCCATCGCGGACGAGGTGGGCGCGATCCTGCACGTGGACATGGCGCATATCGCGGGCCTGGTCGCGGGTGGCCAGCACCCCTCGCCCCTGCCCTATGCGGATGTCGTGACCACGACCACGCACAAATCCCTGCGCGGCCCACGTGGCGGCATGATCCTGTGCAATGACGAGGCGATCGCCAAGAAGATCAACTCGGCGGTGTTCCCCGGCCTGCAAGGTGGGCCGCTGATGCATGTCATCGCCGCCAAGGCCGTCGCCTTTGGCGAGGCGCTTCAGCCCGGGTTCAAGGATTACGCCGCGCAGATCGTGAAGAACGCGCAGGCGATGGCCGACCAGTTGATGAAGGGCGGGATCGACATCGTGTCGGGCGGCACCGACAACCACCTGATGCTGGCCGACCTGCGCCCCAAGGGCGTGACCGGCAAGGCGACCGAGGCCGCCCTGGGCCGCGCGCACATCACCTGCAACAAGAACGGCGTGCCGTTCGACCCGGAAAAGCCCTTTGTCACCTCGGGCATCCGGCTGGGCACGCCGGCCGGGACGACCCGCGGCTTTGGCGAGGCCGAGTTCCGCCAGATTGCCGACTGGATCGTCGAGGTGGTCGATGGTCTGGCCGCAAATGGCGACGCCGGCAACGCGGCGGTGGAAGAGGCTGTGCGCGCCAAGGTCAAGGCGCTGTGCGACCGCTTCCCGCTCTATCCGGGGATGTGAGCACTGGGCGGGTCCGCCACCCGCCGGCTGGAACGCGCGCTGGGTGACGCCATCCGCGCGCGGCTGCCCTCGGCCATCGAGGGCCCCGCGATGTTCGTGCTCAAGCATTTATGGGCCGGGCTTTATGGCGGGGTCCTGTTGGTGGCCATCGGGGTTTCGACCCTGGTCTGGCGCGACGACTGGGCCCTGGCGCGCAACGATGCGCTGTTCCTGATCGCGCTGGGCACGCAGGCACTGTTCCTGGCCCTGCGCCTTGAATCGCGCGAGGAGGTCGCCGCGCTGGTCGGATTCTCGGCCCTCGGCATGGGGATGGAGTGGTATAACACCGCTGCCGGCCACTGGACCTATCCCGACACCGGCCTGTTCGCCTTGGGCGATGTGCCGTTGTTCGTGGGCGCGATGTATGCCGCTGTCGGCGTCTGCGTGTTGCGCATGATCCGCATCTTCGAGATGCGCTTCGTGCCCTTTCCGCCGCTGTGGCCCACGCTGGGGCTGACCTTGGCGATCTATGTGAACTTCTTCACGCAACACGTTTGGATCGACCTGCGTCTGGGCCTGATGGTCGCGACGGTGCTGCTGTTCGGGCGCACCTGGATCGTCTTTACGCCGGCCGCAGGGCGGCGCTGGCGGATGCCCATGCTGCTGTCGCTGGCCCTGTCCGCGCTGGGCGTCTGGCTGGCCGAGAACCTCGGCACCCTGACGGGCACCTGGCTGTATGACGGGCAGGAAACGCACGATCCGGTCAGCCTCGGGACCCTGGGGTCGTGGTATCTGTTCCTCTGCGTCGCGCTGATGGTGGCGCTCGCCGCCCTGCCCCAGGCCACGCGCCCCGAAGAAAGCTGACCGATGCCCCTGCTGACCCTGTTGCGCCATGGCACCCCGACCGACCTGCCGCCCCTGTTGATCGTGCACGGGCTCTTTGGGTCGGCGCGGAACTGGGGCGCGATCGCCAAGCGGATGTCCGACAGCCGCGAGGTGATCGCGGTGGACATGCGCAACCATGCCAACAGCTTTTGGGACGGCGACCACAGCTATGCCGCGATGGCCGCCGATCTGGCCGCCGTGATCGCGGCCGAAGGCCATCCGATGGACGTGCTGGGCCATTCGATGGGCGGCAAGGCGGCGATGGTGCTGGCGCTGACCCGACCTGCGCAGGTGCAGCGGCTGGTGGTGGCCGACATCGCGCCGGTCGCCTATCCGCACAGCCAGAACCACCTGATCGCGGCGATGCGCGGGCTGGACCTGTCCGGCGTGGACTCGCGATCCGAGGCCGACCGCCGCCTGTCCGCCAGCGTGCAGGACCCGGGCGTGCGCGCCTTTCTGCTGCAATCGCTGGACCTGAAGGCCACGCCGCCGCGCTGGCGGCTGAACCTGGACACGCTGGAACGGCACATGGACCAGACCACGGGTTGGATCGACGATTCGGCGCTGACGCCGTTCGACAAGCCCGCGCTGTTCCTGACCGGCGCGCTGTCGGACTATGTCAAGCCGACCGACCGCGCGCATATCCGCGCGCTGTTCCCGCAGGCCAAAATGGCCAAGATCCCCGGCGCCGGCCATTGGCTGCACGCCGAGAAGCCGCGCGAATTCGAGGCCGCGCTGCGGGTGTTCCTGGGACCGCCGGCCGCCTGATCAGGCGTTTTCCAGCTTTTTCGCCAGGACCCAGACCACGGGCACGGCGACAACCGCCCCGATCGCCGCCGCGACGATGATCGAGCGGAAGTCATACAGATTCATCGTCACCGCCGCGACGACCCCGATGCCGGCCAGCGTCGTGCCGACAATCGAATACAGCAACATCATCAAACGGACCATCGTGTCCCCCATGCATGGTTCGGGGCGATCCTATCCGGCGCCCCTGGCTTTTCCTTGATCTCGCGCAAACCGGCGGCGAAAACATGCGGAAACGAGAATGTCTGACCTCAGCACGTCAGCCGCGCGGTCATCACGCCACTGTCGCCGCGCGCGCTGCCCGCGACAAGGGGGCATCCACCGACCTGTTCGGCCGCCTGCACCATGGCCACCAGAATCGCGGGGTGATCGGCCCGGCGGGCATAGCCCAGCCGGATCACCTGCACCCGGGGCCGGGCTGTGTCACGGTCCAGGTAGACCGCATAGCTGCGCCCGTCGATCTGCACGCGCTGCGCATCGCTGCCCCAGAACGCCCGGTCGGGCGAGGCGCAGGCCATCAGCAACAGAAGGGCGACAAGGACACGCATGGCGCCAGTCTGCCCGCCCAAGGGTTAACGCCCGCTTAACGCGCACATGACTTGCGGCCCCCCGGCGCTTTACGCTATCGGGGGCGGGCGGGCGATTAGCTCAGTTGGTAGAGCGTCTCGTTTACACCGAGAATGCCGGCGGTTCGAGTCCGTCATCGCCCACCACCCCCGCATCCGCACGCCCGCAACCCCAAAGGCCCCGCCCCGTGGCAAGGCCTCTATCGGGCACGCGCCCCGTCATCGTGATCTGTGCAAACCCCTGTCGAACCCGCGGTGCGATGCCGACGCTGGCGCGGTTGCGAAACCCTTGCCAGACCCCGGAATCGCCGCTATTCATTCTTTATGCGGAATGACATTCCAAACAAAGAATACCCCTTGTGAGCGACGACCCCCCTCAGGTCCGGCCTGTCGGCGCGCTGGTTCACGCGCTGCGCATCCTGCGCCACCTGGCCGCGCAGGGGCGGCCGCAGGGCGTGACGGCAATCGCCCGGGCAACCGGTGTCAACGGCTCGACCTGTTTCAACATCCTGCGCACCCTCGCGGCCGAGGGGCTGGTCAGTTTCGACGCGCAGGCAAAGACCTATCGCCCGGCGCTGGGGCTGGTCGAGCTGGCGGTCGGCGTGCTGGGCACCAACCCCGGCGACCTGATCCGCCCCGAGCTGGAGCGCATGGCGCAGGACTACCGCGTGCTCATGTGCCTGTGGCACATCACCGGCGACGACCGTATCGTGCTGATCGAACGCGCCTTCGACCCCGGCGCGACACGGGTTGACCTGCCGCTGGGCAAGCGTCTTCCGGTCTATACCGGCGGCGTGGGGCGCGTGCTGGCCGCGCAACGCGCCCTTTCCGAAACCGAGATCCGCCGCCATTTCGAATCCCTGCGCTGGGAATCCCCACCCGCCGATTTCGCCGCCTATCGCGCCAGCATCGAGCGCGCCGGTCGCCTGGGCTATGCCGAGGACCTGGGTCAACTCTATGTGGGTGTGGACGTCATCGGCGCGCTGATCGTGGATGCGCAGGGCCAGGCGCGCTATGGTCTATCCAGCATCTCGTTGTCCGGTCAGATGGACGCCGACGCCCGCCGGGCAATCGGTCAGGACCTGGCCCGCACCGGCCGCCGCATCGGCCATTCGCTTTTCGCCGCGCCGGATGGCGCGCCCCCCGTTCCGACCTGAGAGGAGTCCGCCATGGAAGGTCCCGTCCGCTACGAAACCCACGGTGACATCGCCGTGTTCCGCATCGACAACCCGCCGGTGAACGCGACCAGTCTGGCCGTGCGGCAGGGGCTGGTGGATGCCGCCAACCGCTTTGCCTCCTCGCCCGAGAAGGTCGCCGTTCTGGTGGCCGAGGGGCGGACCTTCATCGCCGGCGCCGACATCACCGAATTCGGCAAGACCCCGCTGGAGCCCCACTTGCCCGACGCGATCCAGGTCATTGAATCGCTGGACAAACCGGTGGTCTGCGTGATCCACGGCACCGCGCTGGGCGGCGGGTTCGAGGTGGCGCTGGGCTGCCACTATCGCGTCATGCTGAAGGGCGCCCGCGTCGGCCTGCCCGAGGTGAACCTTGGCCTGATCCCTGGCGCCGGCGGCACGCAGCGCCTGCCGCGCCTGGTGGGCGTGGTGGCGGCCGCGGACATCTTCACCTCGGCCCGGCAGGTCAGCGCCGAGGACTGCCTGGCGCTGGGCATCGCCGACGCGCTGTCCACCGCCGAACCGTTCGAGGCCGGCATGGATTTCGCCCGCAAGATTCTGGCCGAGGGGCTGCCCGTGCGCCGCGTCAGCGAACTGCCCGTGCCGCCCACCGACGCCGACGCCCTGGCCGCCCTGAAAAAGAAGGTCGCGCGCGCCAATCCCGGCCACGTCTGCCATCTGAAGGGCATCGAGGTCGCCGAACAGGGCACCAGGCTGCCCTTTGCCCAGGGGCGCGCGCTGGAACGCGAAGCGTTCTGGGAGCTCATGCAAACGCCCCAGCGCGCGGCGATGATCCACGCCTTCTTTGCCGAGCGCAAGGTCGCCAACCTGCCCGAGATCAAGGGCGTCCAGCCGCGCAACCTGGCGCATGTCGGCGTCATCGGCGGCGGCACCATGGGCGGCGGAATCGCGGTCGCGTGCCTGCTGAACGGCCTCAAGGTCACGCTGATCGAACGCGATGCCGAGGCCGTCGAACGGGCCCATACGGGCATCGCCCGCACCCTGGCCGACAGCGTCAAGCGCGGCAAACTGGGCGCCGCCGCCCGCGACGGGCTGCTGGCCGAGAAACTGGTCACGACCGACGATTACGCGGCCCTCGCCACCGCCGATCTCATCATCGAGGCGGTGTTCGAATCGATGGACGTGAAAAAGGACGTGTTCGGCAAGCTGGACGACATCGCCAAGCCCGGCGCGATCCTGGCGACGAACACCAGCTATCTCGACGTGAACGAGATCGCCGCCATCACCCGGCGGCCGCAGGACGTGATCGGGCTGCATTTCTTCAGCCCCGCGCATGTGATGCGCCTGCTTGAGATCGTCGTCGCCGACAAGACCGCGCCCGACGTCACCGCCACCGGCTTTGCGCTGGCCAAGACGCTGAAAAAGGTTCCGGTGCGCGCCGGGGTATGCGACGGGTTCATCGGCAACCGCATCCTGAAGCACTATCGCACGGCCGCCGACATCATGGTCCTGGAAGGGGCGTCGCCGTTCCAGGTGGACCGCGCGCTCGAAGCGTTCGGCTTTGCCATGGGCCCTTATGCGGTTGCCGATCTGGCCGGGATCGACATCGGCTATCTGACCCGCAAACGGCTGGCCGCCACCCGCCACCCGCGCGAGCGGTTCGGCGAATGGGGCGATGTGCTCTACGAGATGGGGCGCCTGGGCCGCAAATCGGGGCGCGGGCATTACATCTATGACGAACAATCGCCCAAGGGCCGCCCCGACCCCGAGGTCGAGGAGATCATCGCAAAGGAACGCAAGGCCAAGAGCATCACCCCGCGCGATTTCACCGACGCCGAGATCGTCGAACGCTACATGGCGGCGATGATCAACGAAGGCGCCCGGGTGGTCGGCGAGGGGGTCGCGCTGCGGCCGCTGGATGTCGATGTGACCAAGCTGTTCGGCTACGGCTTTCCGCGCTTTCGCGGCGGGCCGATGCACTACGCGGACCAGATCGGCCTGGACACGGTCCTGGCCACCGTCGAGGCCGCCGCGAAAGAGGATGACTTCTTCTGGCAGCCCGCACCCTTGCTGAAACAGCTTGTGGCCGAGGGCCGCACCTTCGCCAGCCTGAACTGACACCTGAGGGACACCATGAAAGACGCCGTCATCGTTTCGACCGCGCGCACCGCCATCGGCAAGGCCTATCGCGGCGCGTTCAACAAGACGCATGGCGTGACCATCGCCGGTCACGCCGCCAGCCATGCGGTCCGCCGCGCCGGGATCGACCCCGCGCTGATCGAGGATTCGATCTGGGGCTGCGCCCTGCCTGAGAATGCCACAGGCGGCAACGCCGGGCGTCAGGTGGCGATCCGCGCGGGCCTGCCGGTCAGCGTGGCGGGCACCACGGTGAACCGGTTCTGCGCCTCGGGGTTGCAGGCGATCGCCCAGGGCGCGCACATGATCCAGGCCGAGGGGGCGCGCGCCATCCTGGCCGGCGGGGTCGAAAGCATCAGCCTGAACCAGCCCAGCCCGCGCGTGGCGCCCGAACCCTGGATCGTCGAACACAAGCCCGCGCTCTATCTGCCGATGATCGACACCGCCGATATCGTCGCGCAACGCTATGGCGTCAGCCGCGAGGCGCAGGACGCTTATGCGCTGCGCTCGCAACAGCGGATCGCCGCAGCGCAGGCCGGGGGCCTGTTCGCGGACGAAATCGTGCCCATCGACGTGCTGATGGGCGTCCAGGACAAGGCGACCGGCGCGATCAGCGACAAGGCGGTCACCCTGTCGCAGGACGAATGCAACCGCCCCGGCACCACGCTCGAAGGGTTGCAATCGCTGGCCCCGGTGCGCGGCGAGGGGAATTTCGTCACCGCCGGCAACGCCAGCCAACTGTCGGACGGCGCCGCCGCGCTGGTGCTGATGGAGGCCGGTGAAGCCGCGCGCGCCGGGCTCGAGCCGCTGGGTGCCTTCCGCGGTTATGCCGTCGCCGGGTGCGAGCCTGACGAAATGGGTATCGGCCCGGTGTTCGCCATCCCGCGCCTTCTGGAACGCCACGGCCTGAAGATCGACGACATCGACCTGTGGGAACTGAACGAGGCCTTTGCCAGCCAGTGCCTCTATTGCCGCGACCGACTGGGCATCGACCCCGAGAAATACAACGTCAACGGTGGCTCGATCGCCATCGGCCACCCCTATGGCATGTCCGGCGCCCGCATGACCGGCCATATCCTGCTCGAGGGCCAACGGCGCGGCGCGAAATGGGGCGTCGTGACGATGTGTATCGGCGGCGGCGCGGGTGCCGCCGGATTGTTTGAAATCTTCTGACCGGAGGACGCGATGGACCTGACTTTTTCCGCTGACGAAATCGCCTTTCGCGACGAGGTTCGCGCCTTCATGCGCGATCGCCTCCCGCCCGAAATCGCGGCCAAGGTCGCCGCCGGCACGGCGCTGAGCAAGGCCGACTATGACACCTGGCACAGCCTGCTGAACGAAAAGGGCTGGCTGGCCGGGGCCTGGCCGCGGAAATTCGGCGGGCAGGAGTGGTCGGCCGTGCAAAAGCACATCTTCGAGGAAGAAAGCGCCGCCGCCCACGCCCCCCGTGTCGTGCCGTTCGGCGTGGCGATGCTGGGCCCGGTGCTGCAAGCTTTCGGCTCAAGGGAACAACAGGACCATTACCTGCCGCGCATCCTCTCGGGCGAGGATTGGTGGTGCCAGGGCTATTCCGAACCCGGCGCGGGCTCGGATCTGGCCAGTCTGAAGACCCGTGCGGTGCGCGAGGGCGACCATTACGTCGTCAACGGGCAAAAGACCTGGACCACGCTGGGCCAGTATGCCGACAAGATCTTCTGCCTGGTGCGAACCTCGACCAGCGGCAAACCGCAAGAAGGCATCAGCTTTCTGCTGATCGACATGAACACCCCCGGAATCGAGGTGCGCCCGATCATCCTGATCGACGGCGTGCACGAGGTGAACGAGGTCTGGTTCACCGATGTGAAGGTCCCGGTCGAAAATCTGGTGGGCGAGGAAAACAAGGGCTGGACCTATGCCAAGTATCTGCTGACCCATGAACGCACCGGCATCGCCGGGGTCGGCTATGCGCAAGCCGGTCTCGACCAGCTCAAGCGGATCGCGCGGACGGAACTGCAAAACGGCCGCCCGCTGATCGAGAACCCGCTGTTCGCCGCCCGGCTGGCGCGGATCGAAATCGAGTTGATGGCGATGGCCACGCTGAACCTGCGCACCGTCGCAGGGGCGGATGCCGGCGCCGCCCCGGGCGCCGAAAGCTCGATGCTGAAGGTCAAGGGCACCGTGATCCGCCAGGCAATCAACGCGCTGGCCCTGCGCGCCATCGGCCCGTGGGCCATGCCCTTTGTGGCCGAGGGGCTGGAGGAATCGAACCTCTATCACCCGGGCCCCGACTATGCGGCCAAGGCGTCGAACGTGTATCTCAACAACCGCAAGATCTCGATCTATGGCGGCTCGAACGAGGTGCAGCGCGGCATCATCACCAAGGCAATCCTCGGTCTGTAAGGGGCGACGAACATGGACTTCAATCACACCGAAGAGCGCCGGATGCTGGCCGATTCGCTGCGTCGCACGCTGGAGCGCGGCGCGACCTGGGCGGATCTGGCGGACCTGGGCGTGCTGGGCGCACTGTTCACCGAGACCGAGGGCGGGTTCGGCGGGCATGGCTTTGACATCGCCGTGGTGTTCGAGGAACTGGGCCGGGCGGGATGCACGCTTCCGGTGCTCGAATCGGGCCTCGCCGGGGGGCTTCTGGCCGACGCCGGACGCGCGGACCTGGTCGAGCGGATCGTCGCGGGCGACCTGAAAGCGACCCTGGCCTATGCCGAGCCGGGGCTGCGCCATGACCTGGGACCGATCACCACCGCCGCCAACGGCGGGACGGTCAGCGGGCGCAAATCTTTCGTCACCCACGCCGACGAGGCCGACTTGCTGGTCGTCACGGCGCTGGACGAGGGCATGGTCAAGCTGTTCGCGGTCGATCCAAAGGGGCCAGGCGTCACGCCGATGACCACCCCGGCGCTGATGGGCGGAACGATCAGCGAGGTCACCCTGGACCGCGCTCCGGCCCAGGCGCTGGGCCCGGCCGACACGCTGGAAGCCCGGATTGCCGCCGCGACGCTGGCGGTCTGCGCCGATACGCTGGGGGTCATGGAAACGGTCAAGGCGATGACCCTCGACTATCTGCGCACGCGCAGGCAGTTCGGCGTGCCGATCGGCAAGTTCCAGGCGCTGCAACACCGCATGGCCGATGTCGCGATCGAGATCGAGATGGCGCGATCGGCGGTCATCAACCTGGCCGGCAACCTGCACGACGCCGCGCCGACCCGCGACCGCCACGTCTCGGCGGCCAAACACCTGATCGGACGAACGGCGCATCTGGTGGCCGAAGAGGCGATCCAGATGCACGGCGGTATCGCCATGACCGAGGAATACGCCCTCGCACCGCTGGCCCGCCGTCTCACCGCCGCCGACAGCCGGTTCGGCGACGAAGACTGGCACCTGGAGCGGTTCATCCGTCTGAGCGCGTGAGCGCGGGTGTCTGGCACGGCGCGACCGGAACCGCCAGGCTTCTGGGCATGCAGATCGACCGCGACCGCCCCGACGGATCAGCCGCCGTGTCGATGGCGGTGACCGAGGACCATACCAACCGGCATGGCAACATGCACGGCGGCCTGATCGCCACCGTGCTGGACACCGCGATGGGGGCGACCGCCAGCCTGGTGAAAGGGGATCGCGGAGAGATCCCCTTCTCCACCATCTCGTTGACGGTGAATTACCTGGCCCCCATGCCGCTGGGCACCATCACGGCAACCGCCCGCGTTCTGGGTGGCGGCTACAAGACGGTGTTCATCGAAGGCGAAGCCCGGTCAGGGGACGGCACGCTGGTCGCGCAGGCCACCGGCACCTTCAAGCGTGCGCCGATGTGACCGGGGCCGGGCGGGGGTTTCGCCCTCGGCCGGCAGCCTTCCAGGCCGCAGCCCTCGGGCGACCGGGCGCGGCGCTGACGCGCCGCGCGCAGGGGGCTTTGCGCCCCCTCTGGGCTGCGCCCATTCACCCCCGCAGGATATTTGGGGCACAAAGAAGGGGGCGCCTGCGCGAGCGGGGGGGGGTAACTGGGCTATCATGGTTAACGGTCCGTTAAGCCCCTTCTTTGTGCCTGAAATATCCCGGGGGTCCGGGGGCTGGCCCCCGGCGCTGGCAGCACGCCGTCGGCCGGGTCAGAGCGGCCCGGGGCGCCGTTCCTCGCTGAGCAGCACATTGGCATCGACGGCGCCGATCCCGGGCAGGGTCATGATTCGCCGACGCAGAACACGTTCGAAATCCGCGAGGTCGCGGGCCACCACCCGCAGGCGGTAATCGTAGAGGCCCAGCACGTGCTGGACGGTCTGCACCTCGGGGATGGCCGAAACGGCGCGCTCGAAATCCTCGAGCGACACGCGCCCCTTGGCGGCCAGGGACACCCCCAGGAACACCGTCACCCCGAATCCCAGCGCGGCCTGGTCCAGCACCAGCCGGCGGCCGGCCAGCACGCCGGACTCGGTCAGGCGACGGATGCGGCGCCAGGTCGCGGGTTGGCTGAGGCCCAGTTGCCGCCCCAGAGCGCCGGCGCTGAGGGTCGCATCGCGGGCGAGGGCGCGCAGGATGGCGCGGTCGGTTTCGTCGATTTCCAACATGGCGGGCTGTCCCCGGGATTACAGCGGCAGGGCTTCGCCGCGCTTGATTTCGGCGATATGCATCAGAGCCTCGAGGTCGGCGATATGCGGCAGGGTCAGGATCCGGCTGCGATAGACCTGCTGATAATGCGCCATGTCGCGCGCGATGACGTTGAGCCGCACATCCACGCGTCCCAGGAAGGTCTGGATCTCGATCGCCTCGGGGACCTCGCGGGCGGCGGCGATGAATTCGTCGAAGGCGCGCGGGTTCGTCTTGTCGAGGGTGACACGCAGCGAGACCTCGACCTCCCAGCCCAGCTTTCGCCAGTCGATGACCGCTTGCTGACCCTTCAGGATGCCACGCGCCCGCAGCCGCTCGAGGCGGCGCGAGGCCGTGGCCTCGGTCATGGTGGCGCGACGGGCGAGTTCGGCGACCGGCTGCGCCGGATCGACCTGCAACTGCCGCAAGAGCCGGCGGTCGGAATCGTCAACGGACATGATTTCACCGGTTTTTGCCACAATGGCGAATTGTTTCCGCCTCTGATTCGCAAAATATGTGGGAAATTGCAACGCATTTCGGGGCGAACGGCCTATGATGCGCGGCAATCAACACGAAAAGGAGCGCCCTCATGCGCGTGTATTACGATCGCGACTGCGACATCAACCTGATCAAGGACAAGAAGGTCGCCATCCTGGGCTATGGCAGCCAGGGCCACGCCCACGCGCTGAACCTGCGCGATTCGGGGGCGAAGAACGTCGTCGTGGCGCTGCGCGAGGGGTCGGCCTCGGCCGCGAAATGCGAGAAAGAGGGCCTGACCGTGATGGGCATCGCCGAGGCCGCCGCCTGGTGCGATCTGATCATGTTCACCATGCCCGACGAGTTGCAGGCCGCGACCTACAAGAAATACGTCCACGACAACCTGCGCGAGGGCGCCGCGATCGCCTTTGCGCACGGCCTGAACGTGCATTTCGGCCTGATCGAGCCGAAGCCCGGCGTCGATGTCATCATGATGGCGCCGAAGGGCCCCGGCCACACCGTGCGCGGCGAATACGTCAAGGGCGGCGGCGTGCCCTGCCTGGTTGCCGTGCATCAGGACGCGACCGGCCGTGCGATGGAACTGGGCCTGAGCTATTGCTCGGCCATCGGTGGCGGCCGTTCGGGCATCATCGAGACCAACTTCCGCCAGGAATGCGAAACCGACCTGTTCGGCGAGCAGGCGGTGCTGTGCGGCGGTCTGGTCGAACTGATCCGCATGGGCTTTGAAACCCTGGTCGAGGCCGGGTATGAGCCCGAGATGGCCTATTTCGAGTGCCTGCACGAGGTGAAGCTGATCGTGGACCTGATCTACGAAGGCGGCATCGCGAACATGAACTATTCGATCTCGAACACGGCCGAGTATGGCGAATATGTCAGCGGCCCGCGGATCCTGCCCTACGACGAGACCAAGGCCCGCATGAAGGCGGTGCTGACGGACATCCAGACCGGCAAGTTCGTGCGCGACTTCATGCAGGAAAACGCGGTCGGCCAGCCGTTCTTCAAGGCGACCCGCCGTCTGAACGACGAGCATCAGATCGAGCAGGTCGGCGCCAAGCTGCGCGCCATGATGCCCTGGATCGCCAAGGGCAAGATGGTGGACAAGTCGCGGAACTGATCCGGTTCGGACATGGTGCGTGCGAGCACGCACCCTACCCCTTGCGGGTAGCAACGGGCGCGCAGCGGGGAGGCTGCGCGCCTTTTTGCGCAGCCCGCGCACGCAGGTTTGACGCGGCGCCTGGCGCGGTGTCTGCTAGGATCGGCCCCAGCGCAGGAGGATGCCATGGATCGCCGTTCCTTTCTGACCGCCCTGGCCGGCGGTTTCGGCGCGGGCGCCGCGGCTTTGGCCGGACCGGCGTTTGCCGACGGCCTGGATCTGCGCTTGACCGGCGATCCGCGCGCCGTCCGGATGCACATCCGCGGGACCTATGTGACGCTCTCGGCGCTGGTCGTGCAGGATGGCGCGCGCGCCTTTGGCACCCGTTGGGCCGGCGGCGCTCCTGCCTTTGACGAGGACCGCGCCGATCTGTCCGCCACGCCGGTGATCGGCGGATTGTTCCGCCCGACCTTTCGCAACCGCTGGGTTGCCGCGCTGCCCTTGGGCACCGTCACGTTGACGGGCGACACGCTGGTTGCCACGTTGGACGAGGCGGCGCGTCTGGCCGGGACACGGGCGGTTCTGGGCGTGGGCCCGGTCAGTTGGGATCTGCCCGGGCCCCTGTTGCCGGTCACCCGGATGGCCGAGGGGGCGTCGGCGGGCGCGCTGCGCCTGGGCCGCGACGGGCGGCTGCTGATCGCCTTGCCGCAGGCGCAACCGGCGCCGTGACGGCCCCCGTCAGCCCGCTTTGGCCGCGGCCGATCCCGCCCGGGGGGCGGCTGCCGCTGCTCCCTAGGGTCCCGCGCCGCAAGGGGCCGCCGGCGGCGCTGCCGCTTCACCTCGGCCACAAGGAAATCCAGGCCGGGCTGACCGGCTCCGATCTGGCGCGCGCCTTTGCCCCCATCGATGCGATGCGCGCCCCTCGCCGGCTGGGACGGATCGCAAAGCGGCCGCCGGGGTTCCTCGCGCACCTGCCGCGCGGGCGGCGGCTGGACAGCGCGAGGCGGCGAGGTTAGGGCCAGCGGCATGGAACACGACGACGAGATCGACGCCCGGGGCCTGCTGTGTCCCCTGCCGGTGCTGAAGGCGCGCAAGCGGCTGGTCGGCATGGCCCCCGGCGCGGTGCTGCTGGTGCGCGCCAGCGACGTGGCCTCGATCGTGGACATGCCGCATTTCTGCGTGCAAACCGGGCACGCGTATCTGGGCCTGACCGAAACCCCGGACGGGCTGGAGCACCGGATCCGCCGGGGGGCGAACCCGCCGCCCCGCGCCTAGAAACCCAACGCCTTGCGCAGCATGTTCAGGGCCATGACCATCAGGAACACGGCGAACACCCGTTTCAGGGGCTTGGGGTCCATCGCATGGGCCAGCTTGACCCCCCAGGGCGTGGTCACCATGGTCATCGCCACCACCAGCGCAAAGGCCGGCAGGTTCACCGCGCCCAGGGTCAGGGGTGGCGGCGCGGCGGGCTGAAGCAGCAGAAAACCGATGACCGAGGGCACGGCGATGATGACGCCAAAGCCCGCCGCCGTCGCCACCGCGCGGTGGATCGGCACGCCGAACAGCGACATCAGCGGCACGCCGAACGATCCCCCGCCGATCCCCATCAGCACCGACAGAAAGCCGACCAGGCCGCCGGTCGCCGCACGCGGGGCGCCGGTCGGCATCGCATCGCCCAGGCGCCAATGCGCGCGGCCGAACGCCAGATACAGCCCGACCACCATGCCCAGCACGCCGAAAATCGCCTGCAACACCACCGATCTGAGCCCCGAGGCCGCGATCATGCCGATCACCGCCCCGCCGGCGATCCAGGGCGCCCAACCCCTCAGGATCACCCAATCCACCGCGCCGCGCCGGTTGTGTGCGCGCACCGACTTGACCGAGGTGACGATGATCGTCGCCAGCGAGGTCGCCAGGCACACCTGCATCAATTGCGGCCCGCCATAGCCCAGCGCGCTGAACGCATAGAAGAACGACGGCACCAACACGATCCCGCCGCCCACGCCCAAAAGGCCCGCGATCACCCCGGCAATGCCGCCGATCACCGCCAGCAGCAGGCCCATTTCCACCAGAAGCAGGGTATCAGGCATGGTGCCCCCCTTCGGCCGCGGCCACGGCGCGGATGCGTTCGACCATGGACCGCAACCCGTTCGAGCGTTGCGAGGAGAGGTGCTCGTCCAGACCCAGGCGGCGCAGTTCGGCACCGGCGTCGATGGCGGGGACCTCGGCCACGGGGCGCCCGGAATACAACGCGTGCAGCACCCCGATCAGGCCGCGCACGATCATCGCGTCGCTGTCGCCCAGAAAATCAAAGCGACCGTTCGCGATCTGCGGGAACAGCCAGACCTGGCTGGCGCAGCCGTTGACCTTGTTGGCGGGAACCTTGAGCGCCTCGGGCATCGGCGCCAAGGCGCGGCCCAGCTCGATCACATGGCGATAGCGGTCCTCCCAGTCGTCGAGGAACTCGAAGGTCTCGGCGATCTCGTCGAAGTCTTCCTGCGCCATGGTCCCTCCGGCTTTCTGGGCTGTGTCCAGACCTAGGCCCAGCCGCGCCCGAGGTCCAGCCCTACCCTTTTCAACTGGCCGCCTTTGCGTTAGTCAGATCGCGCGTTCCACGACAGGAGGCTGTGCGCATGAAGACGCCGTTTCTGGTGGCCCTGCTGGCCATCTCGTTGAGCCTGTCGGCCTGCGGCCGGGTCCGCGAATCGCGCCTGAACCCGATGAACTGGTTCGGCCACTCGCAAGAGGACACCAGCGCGCCGCTGGGTCCGGTGTCGAACAGCGTGGACCATCGCCCCCTGGTGCCGCAAGTCACCGCGATGACGATCGAGCGCACCTCGTCCGGGGCAATTGTCCGGGCCGAGGCCGTGATGCCCGCCGCCGGCTGGTGGGACCCGGAACTGGTTCCCGAGAATTTCGGCCGGCCCACGAACGGCACGCTGACCTTCCGCTTTGTCGCCGCCGCGCCGGTCAATCCGGTTGCCGAAACCAGCGCCGCCGCGCGCACCATCACGGCGGTCTATTCGCTGACGCAGGCCCAATTGGACACCACGTCCGAGGTCGTCGTCACGGGCGAGACCAACAGCCGGCGCGCGCGCCGCTGAGCCGGGCCGCGCTCAGCCTTCGGGCTTGGCGCGGTTCAGTTCTTCCAGCAGGTCCAGCAGCGTTTCCATGCGCTCGCGCCCATAGGACGCTTCCAGCCGGGCAAAGATCGCCAGGCTTTCCTGCGCGTGATCCTCGATCACCTGGCGCCCGCTGTCCGAGATCGTGACAATCGACCGCCGCCGGTCGCCCGGGTCTGTGGCGCGGGTGACCAGGCCCTGGTCTTCCATGGCGCGCAGGATGCGGGTCAGGCTGGGCAGTTGCAGGCAGGCCCGTTCGGCCAGCAGGCTCTGGTCCAGAGGGCCGGATTCGTCCAGCACGCGCAGGACGCGCCATTTCTGTTCGTTGATTCCGGTCGCCGCCAGCATTTCGCGCACCGGGCCCATCACGGTTTCCCGTGCGCGCAACAAGGCGATGGGCAGCGAGCGGGCGGTTCTGCGCAACGTGGTCTTGGTCATACCTCCGCTCTGGCGGATCATGCTGAACAAATCAAGCAGATTGCGATTGACATGGGGGGGCGAAAACACTTAACAAAGCAATTAATAACCAGGGGGCGAGCCGTGCCGCATCTGTCGATCCAGTATTCTCGCAACCTCGAAGAGCGGCTCGACCTGCCGGGCTTTCTGCGCGTGTTGCGCGACGCGGCGGTGGAAACCGGGGTCTTTCCGCCCGCTGGCATCCGCGTGCGCGCCTTTGCCGCCGATCACGTTCTGATCGCCGACGGCGACCCCGGACACGGGTTCATCGACATCGAAATCCGCCTGCGCGGTGGCCGTTCGCCGCAGGACAAGACCCGCGCCACCGCCCATCTCTTTGCCGCGGCCGAGGCCTTTTGCGCCGCCGACCTGGCGCAGAATTCGCTGATGTTGTCGCTGGAAATGCGCGACATCGACCCCGCGCTCAGCCCCAAGACCAGCTCCATCCGCCGATTCCTGCCGAAGGATATGCAAGCATGACCGATCTCGCCAAACATATCGCGCTGCTCGAGGGCCACCTGGCCCGGTTCCGCAAGGACGGCATCGTCAACCTGATCGGCGGGCAGGATGTCGCCGGCACGGGGGGCAGCTTCGAAACCCGCTCGCCGGTGGATGACAGCCTGATTGCCACCGTCTCGCGGTCCACGGCGGCGGATGTCGATGCGGCGGCAAAGGCGGCCAAGGCCGCGTTTCCGGCCTGGGCGGCGATGGACGGCAAGGAGCGCAAGAAGATCCTGCACCGGATCGCCGACCAGATCGTCGCCCGCGCGGACGAAATCGCGCTGTGCGAATGCTGGGACACGGGCCAGGCCTGGCGCTTCATGTCCAAGGCTGCGCTGCGCGCCGCCGAAAACTTCCGCTACTTCGCCGATCAGGCGCCGGGCGCGCGCGACGGCCAGACCCTGCACGCGGCCGGGCAGTTGAACGTCACCGCGCGCCACCCGATCGGGCCGGTGGGGGTCATCACGCCCTGGAACACGCCCTTCATGCTGTCGTCGTGGAAGATCGCCCCGGCGCTGGCGGCGGGCTGCACGGTGGTGCACAAACCCGCCGAATTCAGCCCCCTGACCGCGCGCCTGCTGGCCGAGATCTGCCGCGACGCGGGCCTGCCGGACGGCGTGCTGAACCTGGTCAACGGCTTTGGCGAGGACGCGGGCCGCGCCCTGACCGAACACCCCGACATCAAGGCCATCGCCTTTGTCGGCGAATCGAAAACCGGTTCGATGATCATGAAACAGGGCGCCGACACGCTGAAGCGGGTGCATTTCGAACTGGGTGGCAAGAACCCGGTCATCGTCTTCGACGACGCCGATCTGGATCGCGCGCTGGATGCGGTGATCTTCATGATCTATTCGCTGAACGGAGAACGCTGCACCTCGTCCTCGCGACTGCTGGTGCAGGACACCATCGCCGACGACTTTCACGCCCGGCTGACCGAGCGCGTCAAGCGCATCAAGGTCGGCCACCCGCTGGACCCCGCGACCGAGGTCGGCCCCCTGATCCACAAGGTCCATTTCGACAAGGTCATGTCCTATGTCGCGATCGGCAAGGCCGAGGGCGCGACCTGCGCCGCCGGCGGCACGCGCGCGGGCGAGACCGGCTGGTTCGTCACGCCGACGCTGTTCACCGGCGCGACGCGGGACATGCGCATCGCCCAGGAGGAGGTGTTCGGCCCCTTCCTGACCTCGATCCCGTTCCGGGACGACGCCGAGGCCCTGGCGATCGCGAACGACGTCGCCTATGGCCTGACCGGCTACCTCTGGACGGAAAACCTGACCCGCGCGCTGACCTTTTCGGATGCGCTCGAGGCGGGGATGATCTGGGTAAACTCGGAAAACGTCCGGCACCTGCCCACGCCCTTCGGCGGGGTGAAGGCCTCGGGCATCGGGCGGGACGGGGGCGACTGGTCCTTCGATTTCTACATGGAAACCAAGAACACGTCCTTTGCCCTGGGCAAACACAAGATCCAGCGCCTCGGCGCCTGAGAACCGCAACCTGGGAACGCGCGAACGTTTCAGGAGGATAGACCGATGGGCGAACTCGTCCTAGCTGCCAAGATGACCCATGTGCCGACCTTGCAGATGTCGGAACAGGAGGGCGCCCTCAAGGGCAAACGCCAGGCCGCCATCGACGGCCATCTGGAAATCGCACGCCGCGCCAAGGCGCTGGGCGTGGACACCGTGGTGATCTGCGACACCCACTGGCTGGTGAACGCAGGCTTTCACGTCAACGCGAACGAACGGTTCGAGGGGTTGCTGACCTCGTCCGAGTTCCCGCAATTCATCCGCGACCTGCCCTATGCGCATCGCGGCAACCCCGACCTGGGCGACGCGATCGCGCAGCGGGCGACCGAACTGGGGGTCTTCACGCTGTCGCACCACCTGGACAGCCTGGACCTGGAGTATGGCACGCTGGTGCCGATGCATTTCATGTCGCGCGCGCATGACATGAAGGTTGTTTCGGTCGCCGCCTTCTGCACGGTGCACGACCACCAGGAAAGCCGTTTGGTCGGCCAGGCGATCCGCGAGGCGATCGAGGCCAGCGACAGCAAGGTTCTGCTGGTCGCCTCGGGTTCGCTCAGCCACAAGATCTGGTCGAACCGCGACTATGCGCCGAACAACGGCACCTTCACCATCTCAAGCGAGTTCAACCGCCAGGTGGACCTGATGGTGCTGGAGATGTGGAAGCGCGGCGATCACGCGACTTTCCTGAAGATGCTGGGCGATTATGCGAAGCACTGTTCGGGCGAAGGGTCGATGCACGACACCGCCATGCTCTACGGCGCGCTGGGCTGGGACAGCTACACGGGCCGGTGCGACGTGGTGACCGAGTATTTCCCGTCGTCCGGCACCGGACAGGTCAACGTCATTTTCCCCGTGTAAGGTGCGTTGTCAACGCACCCTACCCCCCACCGAGGAGTCCCGATGCCCGTTCCCGCCCCGATCCTCTATCCGCCGTTCAACATCGTCCGCCTCAGCCATGTCGAATACCGCGTGACCGATCTGGCCGCCTCGCGCGCCTTTTACGTGGACACGCTGGGCTTGCAGGTTACGGACGAGGCGGACGGCGTCCTCTATCTGCGGGCCATGGAGGAGCGCGGGCATCACTGCATCGTCCTGGTCGAGGCCGAGGCCCCCTCGGTCGCGGTTCTGGGGTTCAAGCTTTTTGACGAGCCCGACCTGGACAAGGCCGCGGACTGGTTCGCGGCCCAGGGTCTGCCGGTCGCTTGGGTGGAGCGCCCCTACCAGGCGCGCACCCTGCGCACCCGCGACCCCTCGGGCATTCCGCTGGAGTTCTACGTCACCATGGACCGCCTGCCGCCGATCCATCAGACGTTCAAGCTGTACAACGGCGTGAAGCCCCTGCGCATCGATCATTTCAACATGTTCAGCGCCGACGTGGATGCCTCGATCGCGTTCTACAACGCCATCGGGTTCCGGGTCACAGAATACACCGAGGATGCCGAAAGCGGCAGGGTCTGGGCGGGCTGGATGCACCGCAAGGGGGGAGTGCATGACGTGGCCTTCACCAACGGACGCGGGCCGCGATTGCATCACACCGCCTTCTGGGTGCCGACGCCCCTGAACATCATCGACCTGCTCGACCTGATGTCCACCACCGGCTACCTGGCCAATATCGAGCGCGGCCCGGGGCGGCACGGAATCTCGAACGCGTTCTTCCTGTATGTCCGCGACCCGGATGGCCACCGGATCGAGATCTATTGTTCGGACTATCAGACCGTGGACCCTGATCTGGAGCCGATCAGATGGGACCTCAAGGACCCGCAGCGGCAGACCCTGTGGGGCGCGCCCGCACCGCGTTCGTGGTTCGAGGAAGGGTCGGTGTTCGACGGCGCGACCATGGTCGACTCGGCCCTGAAGGCGCAGCCGATCATCGCCCCCTGAGCGGGTCCGGTCCCGATTGCGCGCGCCCGGGGGGTTTTCCACCCCCCGGGACCCCCCGAGGATATTTGGAGCACAAAGATGAGACCACGTTTCGCCACCATCGAGGCCGACGGCCAGCAGGTTTACGGGGCGGTCGTCGCTGGCGGCGTGGTCGCGCTGTCGGGCGACTTTCCGCAGTGGCGCACGCTCAGGGACGTGATCGCGGCGGATGGCCTGGGGGTGCTGGCGCGCGCCGCCGAGGGGCGCGCGGTGACACATCCCGACGGCCGCTTCGCCTTTGCGATCCCGGTGCCCGACCCCGAAAAGATCCTGTGCGTCGGCGTGAACTTCCCCGACCGCAACGCGGAATACAAGGACGGCAGCGCGCAGCCCAGCCACATGTCGCTGTTCCCGCGCTTTGCGCGCAGCTTTACAGGGCACGGCCGGCCGCTGATCCGCCCGCCCGAGAACCACACGCTGGATTACGAGGGCGAGGTGGTGGTGGTGATCGGCAAGGGCGGCCGCCGCATCCGCCCCGAGGACGCCTATGGCCATATCGCGGCGCTGACGTTGTGCAACGAGGGCACGATCCGCGACTGGGTGCGGCACGCCAAGTTCAACGTGACACAGGGTAAGAACTGGGACAACTCGGGCGCCATTGGGCCCTGGCTGGTGCCCTTCGATGACCCGGCGCAACTGGACGAGGCGCGCCTCGTCACCCGGGTGAACGGCGAGGTCCGGCAAGACGACAGGCTGGCGCGCATGATGTTCCCGATCCGCGAGGAAATCGCCTATATCAGCACCTTCACCACGCTGGTGCCCGGCGACATGATCGTGACCGGCACCCCCGCCGGAGCGGGGGCGCGGTTCGACCCGCCGCGCTATCTGAAGCCCGGTGACCAGGTCGAGATCGAGGTCGCAGGCATCGGCCTGCTGGCGAACGGAGTGGCGGACGAATGACCCCGGATCAGCACGACGCCGCCGGCGCGGCCTTGTTCGAGGCCGAGCGCACGGGGCGCCAGATCGGCCTGCTGTCGCTGGCCCATCCCGGCATGACGCTGGACGACGCCTATGCCGTGCAGGCGGCGCTGGTGCGCCGCAAGGTCGCCGCCGGCCGTCGGATCATCGGCTGGAAGATCGGCCTGACCAGCCGCGCGATGCAGGACGCGCTGAAGATCGACACGCCCGACTCGGGCATTCTGTTCGACGACATGCTGTTCCCCTCGGGCGCCGAGGTTCCCGCAGGCCGCTTCATCCAGCCGCGGGTCGAGGCCGAGATCGCCTTTGTCCTGAAGGCCCCCCTTCGCGGGACCGATGTCACCCGCGCGCAGGTGCTGGACGCCACCGACTTTGTCGCGCCGTCGCTGGAAATCCTGGACACGCGCATCCTGCGGGCCGACCCCGGGACGGGCGCGCTGCGGGTGATCGCCGACACCATCAGCGACAACGCCGCGAACGCCGGGATCGTGCTGGGCGCGGCGCGTCACGATCCGCGCGTGGTGGACCTGCGCTGGGCAGGCGCGATCGTGAAACGCGACGGCGTGGTCGAGGAAACCGGCCTGGGCGCCGGGGTGCTGGACGACCCGGTCACCGGCATCGTCTGGCTGGTGCGGCGGCTTGCCCACTACGGACAGGGCCTGTCGGCGGGCGAGACGGTCCTCTCGGGCAGTTTCATCCGCCCGGTCGAGGCCCCGCCCGGCAGCCGGTTCGAAGCCGATTTCGGAACCTTCGGCAGCGTTTCCATTTCTTTCGCCTAGATGGCCCGCTGCCGGGCGCTTCCAACGCGGCCAGCGATGGTGTAGCGTCCCCGCCATTGGCAAGGCACGTCGAGGCATGAACGAGAACCACCACTTCCTGGTTCAACAGGTCGGCAAGGGGGACAAGCAGGCCCTGGCCGCGCTGTATCGTGCCTATGAACGCCCGGTCTACAAATTCATCGTCTCGCGATTGAACGATCCGCACGAAGCCGCCGACATACTCCACGAAGTCTTCATGGACATCTGGCGTGTCGCCGCCACCTTCGAGGGGAGAAGTCAAGTGCGGACCTGGATCTTCGGCATCGCCTATCGCAAGGTGATCGACGTTCATCGCAAGCGCGCCCGGGTAACGGTCACCGACGAGGTGCCCGAGCCCCTGGATATGGCCGAAGCCGCCGACGCGGGCTATGCCGCCCGCGAGGAAGCCGCGCATCTGGCCCATTGCATGGGCACCCTGTCGGACGACCACCGCAGCGCCGTGTCGCTGGCCTTTTACGAGGACATGACCTGCGCCGAGATCGCCGAGATCGCGGGCGTGCCCGAGGGCACCGTCAAGTCGCGCCTGCATCACGCCAAGAAGCTGCTGCTGCATTGCCTGTCCGGCCGCCTGAAGGGGAGGGCCGTGGCATGACCCGCACCCGCGACGCCATCGAACTGGACCTGCCGTTCCATGTGAACGGCACGCTCGATCCCGCGCAAAGCGCCGAAATCGAGGCCTGGCTGGCCGAGGACGCGCAACTGGACGCCGAACGCGCGGCGCTTGCCGCGATCCGCGACGGAATGCAGGCCCAGGACATCCGCAGCCCCGGCGACCTTGGACTGGCCCGCCTGATGCGCGACGTGGGCCACGAGGCCGCCGCCAGCGCCCCGCCGGCCGGCCCGCGCCGGACCTGGGTGTGGCAGGCCGTCGCCGCCATCGCGGTTGCCGGGTTCGTGACGCAGGCGTTCTGGCCCGGCGCGCCCCGGGCACCGGAGGGGGATTACCGGATGGCCTCGGCGGTGATGCCGGGCGGTCTGGTGGTCGCCTTCCTGCCCGACGCGACCGAATCCGCCATTCGCGACCTGCTGTTGTCGGCCGGGCTCGAGATCGTCTCGGGGCCCTCGGCGCTGGGGTTCTATCGTCTCGCCGGGGTGGAGGGTGGCGACCTGACTGCGGCGGCCGAGGCGTTGAGAGCCGCGACAACCGTGGTGGAAAGTGTGGAGAATGCCCAGAACTGACGTCCGTCGCCGCCCATGGCTGGCACGCCTGATCGCAGGACTGGTTCTCGTGCTGGGATTGCCCGGCGCGGGCCTTGCGCAATACGGACCGCCGTCACCGATCGGGGGCGGCCTTGCCGGCTCGTCCGAGATCGCCAGCTTCGGCGACGGCAGCGCCGAACCCCCGGCCACGCGCGTGCAGACCGCAGGGGGCGGCGCTTATGAATATGTCGTGGTCGGCCCGCAAGGCGATTCCGACGCGGTGCGCCGCGCCATCGAGGCGGCGGGCGGCACCGTCCTGCGCACCGGCACACTGAGCGCGCTGGGCGAGGTGACGACGGTTTCCACCTTTCCCAGCCAGGCGTCCTATGACCGCGCGCGGGCGCTGATCGCGCAACAGGCTCCGCGGTCGTCGCTGGCGCCGCAGCATCTGTATCGCTTTGCCGCCGGTGCCGGGCCCCGGCTCTACGCACCCGGCCTGATCGGCGACCCCGCGCCGGGGCGCTGCCGGCTGACGCGGCCGGTGACGATCGGCATGATCGACGGGCCGGTGAACCCCGACCACCCGGCCTTGCGGCGCGCGGATGTGACCTATGAGACGCTGGTGCCCGGCACGCTGGTGCCCGGCGCCGATCACGGCACCGCCGTTGCCGCCCTGCTGGTCGGCGAGGACGACGGCGGCGCGCTGGCGGGCTTTGCCCGCGGCGCGCGGCTTTACGCGGTCTCGGTCTTCAGCGAACGCGACGATCTGGAGGGTGCCAGCGTCGAACGGGTGGCGCAGGGGATCGACCGTCTGGTCGCGCATGGCATCAAGCTGATCAACCTGTCGCTGGCCGGCCCCGAGAACGCGGCGCTGGGGCGCGCGATCTCGGCCGCGGCCGCCCGGGGCGCGGTGATGATCGCCGCCTCGGGCAACGACCGTCGCCCGCATGTCGCCTGGCCCGCCGCCGCGCCCGAGGTGATCGCGGTCACCGCCGTCGATGCCGCGCGCCGACGGTTTTTTCTGGCCAACACGGGTGCCGAGCTGGAATTCGCGGCGCCTGGGGTCGATATCTACGCCGCGCGCGAACGCGGCGCGGGCTACATGAGCGGCACATCCTTTGCCGCGCCTATCGTCACCGCGCTGGCGGCGCGGCAGATGGCCCATGGCGTCCGGTCGATCGGGGCGATCCGTCAGGCGTTGCAGCGCGGGGCGCAAACGCTGGGGCCCGGCCAGCGCAACACCGATTTCGGCTGGGGTCTGGTGCGCGCGGACGGCTGCTGAGCGGCACCGTTCGACCGCAAGCGCCCCCTGGGTCCAGGCAGCCCGCGCCTCGGGGGCATCGAGCCCCCTCGGCGCGGCGCGCGGTCCGCGCGCACCCCTTGCCACCTTGCCGCGTCGAACATTCCGAAAAAACTTTGAACCCGCAGGCGCCGCCGGCCGACCTATCCCTGTGATCGGATGCGGCCCGTTCGGCAAGGTTGCTGCCCCTTGGCGGTTCGTCCCTCGTTCCCGCCTTGCCTGGAGCATCCCGTTGCACTCTGTCCCATCGACTGACGCCCCGGAGTTCGCTCCGGGGCTTTTTTTCGCCCCCCGTCCGGCACCCATTCGGCGCCCGGCGGCGCGCGCGCGAGGCGAAGATTTCTTTGAACCGTTTCGGCGCCCGCCACGACCCATGAACATTGAAGCGGGGCAACCCGCCGTATCGGGACCAGTTGCCGCGTCTTACCGGCTTTCATCACGCAAGCTTGTTCCAGACCTTTTCAGCACGCAGGCGCCTCGGAGGGAGACCTCCGGGGCGTCGATTTGACCGAAAAGGACGTTGGCGCGCCGCGCCGACACCCGCCGGAACGCCATTCCCCGCAAACCGCCCCGAACCGACCGGAATCCTGCGCCGCCGGGGCCCCGTAGATCAACCGCCCGCTGCGCCCCGTTGCCTGCGGCCCGCCGATGCCTTAGCCTCGCGCGCAAAGCCACAGGGAGGCCCCATCATGACCCAGACCGTCGGTTTCGACACGCTTCAGATCCACGCCGGCGCCCGGCCCGATCCCGCCACCGGCGCGCGCCAGGTGCCGATCTACCAGACCACCGCCTATGTCTTTCGCGATGCCGATCACGCTGCCGCGCTCTTCAACCTGCAAGAGGTGGGCTACATCTATTCGCGCCTGACCAACCCGACCGTGGCCGCGCTGGGCGAACGGCTGGCGGCGCTGGAGGGCGGCGCGGGCGCGGTCTGCACGTCGTCGGGGCACGCGGCGCAGATCATGGCCCTGTATCCGCTGATGGGACCGGGCAAGAACATCGTGTCATCGACCCGGCTCTATGGCGGCACGATCACCCAGTTCACCCAGGTGTTCAAACGCTTTGGCTGGTCCACGCATTTCGTCGATACCGATGATCTGGCCGCCGTCGAGGCCGCCATCGACGAGAACACCCGCGCCATCTTCTGCGAGACCATCGCCAACCCGGGCGGCTATGTCACCGACATCCCCGCGCTGGCGGCGATTGCCGACCGGCACGGCATTCCGCTGGTCGTGGACAACACCACGGCAACGCCCTACCTGGCCAACCCGATCGCCATGGGCGCCACGCTGGTCGTGCATTCGACCACGAAATACCTGACCGGCAACGGCACCGTCACCGGCGGCGCGATCATCGATTCGGGCACCTTCAACTGGTCGAACGGCAAGTTCCCCTCGCTGTCAGAACCGGAACCCGCCTATCACGGGCTCAAGTTCCACGAGACCTTTGGCAGCCTCGCCTATACGTTCTTCGGCATCGCCATCGGCCTGCGCGACCTGGGCATGACGATGAACCCGCAGGCGGCGCATTACACGCTGATGGGGGTCGAAACCCTCAGCCTCAGGATGCAAAAGCACGTCGCCAACGCCGCCAAGGTCGCGGCCTGGCTGGAAACGCATCCCGCGGTCGAGGCCGTCACCTATCCCGGGTTGGACAGCTCGCCCTACAAGGAACGCGCCGCGCGGATCGTGCCCAAGGGCGCGGGCGCGCTGTTCACGGTTGCGCTGAAGGGTGGCTATGACGCCTGTGTGCGCTTTGTGGATTCGCTGGAGCTGTTCAGCCATGTCGCCAACCTGGGCGACACGCGCAGCCTGGTCATCCACTCGGCCAGCACCACGCACCGCCAGCTCAGCCCGGAACAGCTGGTGGCGGCGGGTGCTGCGCCCAACGTGGTGCGCCTGTCGATCGGCACCGAGGACGCGGACGACCTGATCCGCGACCTCGACCAGGCGCTGAACGCCTCGCAGGGCTGACCCGCGCTTCACGCAAATGTGGCCCGGCAGACGCACTGCCGGGCTTTTTGTTTCCATCGGCGGATTCCTGCTATAGGGAGGGAAAGTCCCGAGTCGGTGACTCGGCCTGTCCCCGTTGGCTGTGGTAAACGCGCGGCATGAAACCGAATTTTGCCCTCAAGCTGTCGAATGACGGCGTCGAGTTCCTGCACCGTTCCGCTGGTGGCTGGGTTCCTGTCGGGACCCTGTCCTTTGCATCCGAGGACGTCGCACAAGGCTGCGCGCAACTGGTCGCCAAGGCCCGGGATCTGGAACCGGGCGGGGTCCGGACCAAGCTGGTGCTGCCCGACAGTGAGGTCCGCTATGAAAGCGTGATCGCCCCCGGCCCCACGGACGAGGCCCGCCGCTATCAGATCGAGGCCGAGATCGAGCGGCTGACGCCTTACAACATCGACGAGCTGGCCTATGACTGGGCGGTCGAGGAAGACTCGGCGCTTGTGGTGATCTGCGCCCGCGAAACCCTGCTCGAGGCCGAGACGTTCGCCGAGGGCTACGGTTTCAACCCGGTGTCCTTTGTCGCCCTGCCCGCCGCCGGTCAATTCGTCGGCGAACCCTTCCTGGGCGAGACGAGCGTTGCGCGCGCCTATCTGCCCAAGGGCGAAAAGGTGCAACGCGATGCCGAGGCCCTGCGCGTAATCGCCGCGCCCCGCGCCGAACCGGCCCCGGCCGCGCCCGCCCCCGCGAAACTGGCGCAACCCCGCGAACCGGCCAGCCCGGCGGCCCCGGTGGCGCGCCCCGTGACGCCGCCGGTAGCGCCGGCGCCCGCGCGCCCGGTTCCGCCCCCGGCCCCGCCCCTTGCGACCGCAACCCCGGCGCCCGCGCCCGCCGCCAGATCCGCGTCGGCTGACAAGCCGGCGGTGCCGGCCATGCAGGACGCGCGCGCCAAGGTCGGCGACCTGGTGCGCCGGATGGGCACGCGCCTGCGCCGCGAACAGGCCAGCGCGGCGGACAAACCCGTGCCCGCGCCCCAAACTCCGGCGGCTCAGGCCACCGGGACGCCCGCGCCCGTGGCGCCCGTGGCCGCGCCGCGCGCGCCGATCGCGACCCGGCCCCAGACCGGAGCGACGTCCGGGGCGATGGCCGTGCCGAAACCCGCAGCGCCGGGCGCCGTCGCAAAGGATGCCGCCGCGCGGGATACCTTGAGCAAGGGCGCCACCGACAAGGCCCCGTTGCCTCCGCCCCCGCGCCCTCTCGCTGGCCCCGCGGCCAAGGCCCCGGCCCCTGTGGCCGAAGCGCGCGCGGACCTTACGCCGCGCCCGGTGCCGGGCGCGCCCGACGTCCCCCCCGGCGGGCCTGCGTTTGCCTCGCGCCGGCGCCCGGCGCCGCCACAGACCGGCCCGGCCGGACCCAGCCTCGCGGCCTCGGGGCCGGGACCGTCGAAACCGGCGGGCGACGCGCCCGGCGGGCGAATCGCAGTGACGAAAGGCCGGGACGGTGCGCGATCCGCCGCCGGGGCGTTGACCGCGCGTCTGGCCCGCAACGTTCAAGGCGCGATGGCCCGCCTGACCGCGCGCAAGAGCGATGCGGACAGCCCGCAGCGCGCCGACACCCGGCGCCGTGCTTCGACCGTGCCGGATGCGATCGTGCCCGCCTCGCGACCGCCGGTCAACGAACAGGACAAGGTGCGCGAGGCCGAGGCCCTGACCATCTTCGGCGCGCGCGGCATGCAGCGCCCGCAGGCCAGCATGGCCGGGCGCGGCCTGATGATCGCGGGCGCGGCGCTGCTGCTGCTGGTCGCGGTCGCCGTCTGGACGCTGTATTTCTCGCCCTCGCCGACGCAGGTCGCAGACAGTGGCGACAGCGTGCAGACCACGGACCTGCAAACGACCCAGGCCGCAGGCGCCATCGCGGCCCCCGACCAGGTTGCAACCGAAACGCCCGCCCCGGCGGATACACCGCAGTCCGCGGACGCCGCCGCCCCCACCCCGGCCGGGGGCGATACGACGGACCCGGATGCGATGCTGCAATCGCTGGTCGATCAGGCCCTGAACGAGGCCCTGCCCACCGAAACGCTGGATCAGGCGACGCAGGCCATGGCGGCCGCGCCCACCGATCCGGCCGACGCGGCGCAAACCCCGGACACGGTCGGAACCGCCGATGCCGGGGCCGAGGCGACCGACACCGCGCAAGCGCAACCCGACAACGCCCCGAGCGACGGGACAGCGCAAACCGAGGCGGCGCAAACTGCCGGGGCGCAGCCCCGCAGACAGGCGCAGGCGGGCACCGCCGCCAGGCACGTCCGAAGCCAGCGACACGCCACAGGTCGCTGCGACCGAAACCGCGGATCAGCCGCTGTCGCTGCCGACCGGGTTCCAGGTGCCCCCCTCGGCCGAGGTGGCCTTTGCGCCGCGCCGCCTGCGCCGCCGCCGCTTTGGAACGCAGTTCACCTTTGACGATCAGGGGCCTGGTCGAGGCTTACGCCAGACGGCGCGCTGACGCCATCCGGGCGTCACCGTCTATGCGCGGCGCCCGCCGTGGTGCCGGCACCACGCCTGGCCGGCATCCCGCCGCCACGCCCGCCGGACGCCCGCCGCCTGCGAGCGGAGAAGCCGCGTCGAGCCCCCGCCCAGCCCGTGACGACGGCCATCGAGAATGCCGTGGCCGAGGCCGTCGGCACCCTGCGCCCGAGGCCCCCGCCGCGACCGCGCTCGCGCCCGAGGTCACCTATGACGACACCCCGCGCGCCGATCCCGCGTTGGCCCGGTTCCGCCCGCAACCGCGCAGTGCCCGGGTTCGGGCGCTGACCGCTCCTCAGGCCCCGGCAGCGCAGCCCGAACCGGACCCCGGCACCGATCAGACCCTGCTGGACGCCCCGGCCGAGGGGACGCCGACAGACACCGCCGCGCTTGAAACCCCTCCTCCCGGAGGGGTTTCGCTTGCGGCCCTGCGCCCTCAACGCCGGCCCAGCGATTTCGCCGCGCCCGCCGATCCGACAGCGACCGGCACCCCCACGGCGGATGAAATCGCCGCGCTGGACCTGGACGGCGCCACGCCCGAGGCCGTCACCCGATCCTTGATCCCCGGCGCGCGTCCGGACGATTTCGCCCAGCGCGCGGAACAGGTTCTGGCCGCGACCCAGGCCCAACCGGCGACCGGCGGGGCCGCAGGCGACGATGGCGAACCCGACGCCGGCAGCGCACGCGCCGCGCCCGAGATCCCCACCTCGGCCTCGGTCGCGCGTCAGGCCACCGAAACCGACGCGATCCGCCTCAATCGTGTCAACCTGATCGGCGTCTTCGGAACCCCCGACGCGCGCCGCGCCCTGGTCCGCACCTCGAACGGGCGGATGGTGCGGGTGTCGGTGGGCGACCGGCTGGACGGCGGCCGCGTGACGGCAATCGGCGAAGACGAGCTGCGCTATTCGAAGAACGGCCGCGATGAGGTCCTGCGCATCGGCGGCTGACCGCCGCGTCCGCCCCCCCCCGGCCGGACCGCACGAAAACCCCCGGGCCCGCACGCGGCGCCCGGGGGTTTCGTTTCGGGCCGCGCGCCCTCAGGCGACGTGTTGCAGCGCGACCGCCGGCGTGACGCCCAGCGCGTAGCACACATCGCGCGTCAGGCTGGCGCGGTTCAGCGTGTAGAAGTGCAGCGCGGGCACGCCCTCGCCCAACAGGGTGTCGCACATTTCGGTGCACAGCGCGGTCGCCAGCAGGTCCTCGCGCCCGTCGCGCTGCGCTTTGGCAAAGGCCTCGTCCAGCCAGGCCGGAACCGAGGCGCCGGTGGCCAGCGCAAAGCGGCGGATCCCTTGCCAGTTCTCGATCGGAATGATTCCCGGCAGGATGCGGCTCGCGTCGATACCCGCCTTGTCGGCCTTGTCGCGGAACCTGAGAAAGGTCTCGGCCTCGAAGAAGAACTGCGTGATCGCCTGATCCGCGCCCGCTTCGAACTTGCGCTTCAGCCAGGCCACATCGGCGCCATCGTCCGCGGCCTCGGGGTGGCGTTCGGGATAGGCGCCCACGCGCACCGTGAAATCGCCTGTCTCTTTCAGCGCCGCGATCAGCTCCAGCACGTTCGCGAACCCGTCCGCATGGGGGCGGAACGCGCCCTGGCCCTTTGGCGGGTCGCCGCGCAGCGCAACAATCTGGTTCACCCCGGCGGCGGCATAGCCGCGGGCGATCTCCAGCGTTTCGGCGCGGCTGGCATCGACGCAGGTCAGATGCGCGGCGACGTTCAGGTCGAACTCGCGTCCGATGGTGGTGACGGCTTCATGCGTCAACTGCCGGGTGGTCCCGCCGGCACCATAGGTCACCGACACGAAATCGGGCTTCAGGGGCGCCAGCATCCGCACCGTGTCCCACAGCCGAAAGCTGGCCTCCAGCGATTTGGGCGGGAAGAATTCGAACGAAACGCGGGGTGCGGTCATGGTGGTCCTGCTCCTTGGTTGCCCCCTTGTTGCACGCGCAGCAATGTGAGACAAATTCATTGTTTTCATCATCTGCATGAGGTGAGCCGCATAATGCATCTGGAATTCCGGCACCTGCGCACCATTCGCGCGATTCATCAGGCGGGCGGCGTGGGCCGCGCCGCCGACATCCTGAACATCACCCAATCCGCGCTGAGCCATCAGTTGAAGGGCCTCGAGGACCAATGCGGGGTCGAACTGTTCGTGCGCCGCACCAAGCCGCTGCGCCTGTCCGCGGCCGGGCACCGGATGCTGAAACTGGCCGAGGACGTGCTGCCCCGCATCGACGCGCTGGAAGAGGAATTCCGCGCCATGATCGCCGGCAAGACCGGCCGCCTGCACATCGCCATCGAATGCCACGCCTGTTTCGACTGGCTATTCCCGGTGCTGGAACGCTTCCGCCACGCCTGGCACGACGTGGACGTGGACATCCGCCCGAACCTGGCCTTCAACGCCCTGTCCGCCCTGGAACGCGAGGACGTGGACCTGGTCGTGTCCTCGGACCCTGAGGATATCCCCGGAATCACCTTTACCCCGCTCTTCGACTACGAGCCGCGCTTCATCGCCGCCGCGACCCACCCTCTGGCGGCGAAGCCCTTTGTCGTGGCCGAGGATTTCCGCGACGAGGTGCTCATCACCTACCCGATGGACCGCACCCGGCTGGACATCTTCACCGGCCTCTTGAATCCCGCCCGGGTGGAACCCCGTTCGGTGCGGCCGGTCGAACTGACGGCGGTGATCCTGCTGCTGGTCGCCTCGGGGCGGGGGGTGTCGGTGCTGCCGGACTGGGTCCTGCGCGAGGTGAAATACAACGCCGACTACATCACCCGCCCGGTGACCGAACGGGGCCTGACGAAACGCCTCTATGCCGCGACTCGCAGCGAAGATACGGTGAAACCCTTCATGGCGCATTTCCTGCGGCTCGCCCGCACCGAACCCGTGAAATTGCAGAGGGCCTGATGCGGATCGTCATTCTCACCGGCGCGGGGATCTCGGCCGAATCGGGGCTGGGCACCTTTCGCGACAAGGACGGGCTGTGGACCCGCTACGATCTGAACGATGTCGCCACGCCCCAGGGCTTTGCCCGCAACCCCCGGCTGGTGACCGAATTCTACAACGCGCGCCGCGCCAATTGCGCCCAGGCCGAACCCAACGCCGCCCATTACGCGCTGGCGCGTCTGGAAACCGCGCTTCCCGGGCAGGTGCTGATCGTCACCCAGAATGTCGATGACCTGCACCAACGCGCGGGCGCGCGGGCGGTGATCCAGATGCATGGTGCCCTCATGTCGGCCCTGTGCGCAGCGTGCGGCCACCGCTGGCCCGCGCCGCCCGTGATGACCGAGACCGATCCCTGCCCCGCGTGCGCCGCGCCCCGCACCCGGCCCGACGTGGTCTGGTTCGGCGAGGTGCCCTATCACATGGACACCATCGCAGACGCCGTCGCCAGGGCCGAGATCTTCGCCGCCATCGGCACCTCGGGCCAGGTCTGGCCCGCTGCCGGCTTCGCCGCCGAGGCCCGCCGCGCCGGCGCGCATTGCGTCGAGCTGAACCTCGAACCATCCGAGGTGTCGCGCGCCTTTCACGCCCACCATTACGGCCCCGCCACGCAGGTCGTGCCTGCCTGGGTCGATACCCTTTTGCCAACCTGAGGTTCCGCCATGCCGACCGTCCCCCTCCTGTCCGACCAGACCGCCAGCGCCGCCGCGCTCGCCGTGTTCGACGACATCCGCGCCAAGCGGAACACCGACTATGTGAACAATTTCTGGCGCGCCCTCGCCAACGATCCCGCGCTGCTGAAAGCCACCTGGGAACGCCTCCAACAGGTCATGGGCCCCGGCGCGCTGGACCCCTTGTTCAAGGAGATGATCTATGTCGCCGTGTCGGTCGCGAACGGCTGCGAATATTGCATCCACTCGCACACCGCCGCTGCCCGCTCAAAGGGCATGACCGACGCCATGCACGGCGAACTTCTGGCGGTGATCGCCATGGCCGCGCAGACAAACGCGCTCGCCACCGCGCTTCAGGTGGAAACGGACGACCGCTTCAAGACCTGACCTGCTGCACCTCGCTTCCCAGGACGCCCCCGCCCCCGGGCGGGTGGGTGGCGCGGGGGGCTGGCCCCCCGCCCTGCCTTTACGGCAGCAAAACCGTCGAGCCGGTGGTCGTGCGCGCTTCCAGCGCCCGGTGTGCCGCCTGAACCTCGTCCAGCGGGAACCGCTGATCGATGCGGATCGTGACCTCGCCCGACAGAACCTTGCCGAACAGATGCCGCGCCATCGCCTGGCAGGTCTCGTGCTCGGCGATATGCACGAACAGCGTCGGCCGGGTGATCTTCAGCGATCCCTTCGCCGCCAGACGGCCCAGATCGAACGGCGGCACCGGCCCCGAGGCATTGCCGAAGGTGATCATCATCCCCAGGGGCCGCAGGCAATCCAGCGACCCGTCGAACGTAGCGGCGCCGACCGAATCCATCACCGCATCCACGCCCTTGCCGCCGGTCAGCGCCCGCACCTTGGCCGGCCAGTCGGCGTCGCGGTAGTTGATCGCATGGGTCGCCCCGTGATCCAGCGCCATCTGGCATTTCTCGTCCGAACCGGCGGTGGCGATCAGCGTGATCCCCTCGCTGCGCGCCCATTGGCAGGCAATCAGCCCCACCCCGCCGGCGGCGGCGTGAAACAGCACGGTATCCCCCGCCTTCAGGGGCGTCGTGCGGTGGAACAGGTATTCGACGGTCAACCCTTTCAGCATCATCGCCGCGCCGGTCTCGAAACTGATGCCGTCGGGCAAAGGGCAGACCTGCGCCGCCGGCATCACCCGGGCCTCGCAATACGCGCCCGGAGGCTGGCTGGCATAGGCCGCCCGATCCCCCGGCTTCAGATGCGTGACCCCCTCGCCCACCGCCTCGACCACGCCGGCGGCCTCCATGCCCAGCGCGTGCGGCAGGCTCATCGCGTAAACCCCCGACCGCTGGTAGACATCGATGAAGTTCAGCCCGCAAGCGTGATGCCGGATACGGATCTGCCCCGGCCCCGGTTCGCCCACGGGCTGCTCGGCAAGGGTCAGGACCTCGGGTCCCCCCTGCGCGTTGATGATGACGGTCTTTGCCATGTCGGCCTCCCTGACTGCGGCGCAAAGATGGCCCGCACCGCCCCCCGGGGCAAGACCCACCCCTTCTTTGTGCCGGAAATATCCTCGGGGGGTGAATTCGCGGCACGCGAAGAGGGGGGCAGACAGCCCCCCTGCCGCGCGGCGCGTCCGCGCCGCGCCGGGTCGCCCGAGGGCTGCGGCCTGGAAGGCCGCCGGCCGAGGGCGAAACCCCCGCGCCCGGCGGATCAGCTCCGCAGCGCCGGCAAGCCCACGCCGGTGCTTTCGAACCCGCCGTCGGCCGCGATGATCTGGCCCGTCACATAGCTCGCCTTGTCCGAGCACAGGAACACGATCACCTCGGCGATCTCGCGTTCGCTGCCGTAGCGGTTCAGCGGGATCGCGTCATGATAGGCGTCGATGATGTCTTGCGTGTGCACCGCCATCGCCAGCTTGGTGCGCACCGGCCCCGGGCAGACGCAGTTGCAGCGGATCCCGTGTTCCCCCAGTTCCGCCGCCTGCTGCTTCGTCAACTGGATCACCGCAGCTTTCGAGGTCCCATAGGCCACCCGCAACGTCGAGGCCCTCAGCCCCGAGATCGAGGCGATGTTCACGATCGCGCCCCGGCTCTCTTTCAGCGCGGGCGTCACCGCCTGGCTGACCAGGAACACCCCGTCCAGATTGGTCTCCATCACCGTGCGCCAGCGGCGGAAATCCGTCTCTTCGATGGGGCCGAAATCGGCCACGCCGGCGTTGTTCACCACCGCATCGATGCGACCGAACCGCGCCAGCACCTCGGGCACCATGGCCGCGACTTCGGCCGGTTGGGACACGTCGCAGCAAAAGCCACGCGCCCCTTCCAGTTCCGCTGCGGCGGCGTCCAGCGCGGGCTGGTCGCGGTCGATCATGGCCACCTGCCACCCCTGTTCCAGAAACAGCGTCGTGGTGGCCAGTCCGATGCCGCGCGCGGCGCCGGTTACCAGGGCAATCTTCTGCATGGGCTCTCCTCGGCTCGATCCGGCCACGATGGCGCAGAGCATCGCGAACATCAAGAAGGCGGCGCGCGCCAACGGGCCCTTGTCACGCCGTCGTCCGGCGCTAGGCTGGCTCCATCCATTCGCGGAGGGATCATGCCGATACTCGCCATCGACCAGGGCACCACGTCGAGCCGCGCCATCGTCTTTGGCGACGATCTGGCCGTGAAGGCCCTCGCGCAGCAGGAATTTCCGCAGCATTTCCCGGCCTCGGGCTGGGTCGAGCACGACCCGCGCGACCTGTGGCGCAGCACGCTGGACACCTGCCGCGCTGCGCTGGATCAGGGCGGCCCGGTGCAGGCGATCGGCATCACCAACCAGCGCGAGACCCTGGTGATCTGGGACCGCGCGACCGGCGCGCCGATCCACCGCGCCCTGGTCTGGCAGGATCGCCGCACCGCCGATCACTGCGCGCGGCTGAAGGACCAGGGCCACGAGCCCGAGGTGACAGCCCGCACCGGCCTGCTGCTCGATCCCTATTTCAGCGCGACAAAGGCCTCGTGGTTGCTGGACAACGTGCCCGGCGCCCGGGCCCGGGCGGCGCGGGGCGAGCTGGCGCTGGGCACCGTGGACAGCTTTCTGATCTGGCACCTGACCGAGGGGCGCGTGCACGCGACCGATGCCACCAACGCCGCGCGGACGATGCTTTACAACATAGGCACAGGCCAGTGGGACGCCGAGCTGTGCCGCCTGTTCGACGTGCCCATGGCGCTGCTGCCCCAGGTGCGCGACTGCAATGCCGCCTACGGCGAGACCCGGCTTTTCGGCCCACCGATCCCCATTCTGGGCGTTGCCGGGGACCAGCAGGCGGCGACCATCGGCCAGGCCTGTTTCCAGCCGGGCATGATGAAATCGACCTATGGCACCGGCTGTTTCGCGCTGATGAACACGGGCACGACACGGGTGCCCTCGCACAACCGGCTTCTGACGACCGTTGCCTATCAACTGGACGGGCAGGTCAGCTATGCGCTCGAAGGGTCGATCTTCATCGCCGGCGCCGTCGTGCAATGGTTGCGCGACGGGCTGAAGATCATCGCCGCCGCGCCCCAGACCCAGGCGCTGGCCGACTCCGCCGATCCGGAACAGACACTCATCATGGTGCCGGCCTTCACCGGCCTGGGGGCGCCCTATTGGCAACCGCACGCCCGGGGCGCGGTGTTTGGCCTGACCCGCAATTCGGGACCGGCGGAATTCGCGCGCGCGGCTTTGGAAAGCGTGGGTTTTCAGACCCGCGACCTGGCCGAGGCGATGTGCGCCGACTGGGCGGCCAGCGGCGAAACGGCGGCGCAGGGCGTGCTGCGGGTCGATGGCGGCATGAGCGCCAGCGATTTCACCATGCAATTCCTGTCCGATGTTCTGGGCGCGCCCGTGGACCGGCCCAGGGTTCTGGAAACGACGGCGCTGGGCGCAGCCTGGCTGGCCGGGCACAGCGCGGGCATCCTGCCGGACGCCGCGGGCTTTGCCCGCCACTGGGTGCTGGACCGCCGGTTCGAACCCACCCTGCCGCCCGCGCGGCGCGAGGCCCGCTATGCCGCCTGGAAACGGGCCGTCGCGGCGACCATCGCCGCCGCCTGAGCCCCTCCGCGCCTAGACCTTTGGCCGACCAAAGGCGTGGATCATGCGGTTCAGCTGCCCCTCGGCCTTGCCCCGCACCAGGCGCAGCGATTGCAACGCCAGTTTCGCCATCATCGTGTGGGCGGTCACGTCGGCGCGGGCGATCACCCGGCACCCCCCGTCGGGCAGATCGTAGAAATCCAGCGCGATCCCTGCGCTGGCCAGGGTCGAGGCGACATCGAGGTGCATCGCCTCGTTCTCGGTCACCTCTTCTAGCCGGGCGGTGAACTGGCGGGGTTCGTTGCGCCAGGTCACGGCGCAATCCCATCGCGGCACGGGCTGCGTATGCGCCAGGCGGCTGGCGATGCCGAACTTCTGCATCACCTCGGAAAACCGCCCGGGATCGCGAAACGCCGCCAGCACGCGCGCCCGGGGCCGCTGGAAATCGCGCGTGGTCTCAATCCGCATCCGTCCGTCCCACAGGGCCGGGGGCCGGGGTCCGGCCGATCGCGCCAGCCAGCCAGCGCGCCAGCAATTCATGGGCAATTGCCCCGGACCGGGGCCGGCGCACGCGGGGGTGGGTCCCGTCGAGCGCCTGGGCCAGTTCGTCGCGGGTCAGCCACAGCGCGTCGTCCAACTCGTGGTCCAGGGTAATCGCATCGGTTTCGGCATCCGCGGCAAATCCCAGCATCAGCGAATTCGGCCACGACCAGGGCTGCGAGGCGACATAGGTGACCGCCCCCACGCGGACGCCGGTTTCCTCGCGCACCTCGCGGCGGACGGCGGCTTCCAGCGATTCGCCCGGCTCGACAAAGCCGGCCAGGGTGGAATACATCCCCTCGGGCCAACCGGGCGATCGGCCCAGCAACACGCGGTCGTCCTTTTGCACCAGCATGATGACCACCGGGTCCGTGCGCGGGAAATGCGGCGTGCGGCACGCGGGGCAGACCCGCTGCCATCCCGCCTGCGCGATGTCGCTGGGCTGGCCGCAGGCCGAACAAAAGCGGTGCGAGCGGTGCCAGTTCAACAACGCCCGCGCGGTCGAGACCATCGCCGCCTCGACCCCGTCCAGACGCATCATCAGCCCGCGCAATTCGGCGTAGCGATACCCCTCGGGCAGGGCGGGGTGCGGGTATTCGGTGGGGTCGAAAAAGCCCGACATCGCGGCCTCGTCCAACCCCTCGGGCACCCACGAGGACAGATCGGCGGCGAATCGTGCCTGGCCATCGTGGCGGCCCAGAAAGATCCACGCCTCGGCCGCATCGGCCAGCACCGGGTCCGCGGGCGCCAGCCAGGCGATTTCAACCTGCTCGGCGCCCCGGATCAGTGGCCTGCCGCGCCATAGCGGCAGAACCCGCGTGTCGGAATCCTGCCGCAGATTGCCCAAAGTCTGCGCATCCCCGCGCAGTTCGGCCATCCGGTCATCCCATTCGGCGGAAAAGACTATGTTGCGCGACAAGAATACCCCCTTTGGATTGTGTTCTCCTTATGCCATTCTGGAAACCTTGAAAACACACCGGCTGAATTCCGTTTGTATTGCACATTGCAATTCAACCCAGAGGTGTAGATACTTGCCGCGTAAGTGTCTGTGTTTTGTCTCAATTGTGCCATTGAGTCTCGACAATTTAGCAGCGCACTGTGCGCACCCTTCGTGTTCTTGTCGGTCAGGCGACAGTGGGATGTGAAACCGTGATTGCCCGAGGGAAGTCCTTGCTCAATTCTGCACTCTTCAGTGGCCTGGCCGTCGGGCAACGCGCCGTGCACCTGCGGGTGATCGAGACCACGGACCTGCACCAGCACCTGCTCCCCTATGATTATTACGCGGATCGCCCGCTGGACGGCATCGGCCTGGCCCACGCCGCCCATCTGATCGACGCCGCCCGGGCCGAGGCCCCGAACGCGCTGCTGTTCGACAACGGGGATTTCCTGCAAGGCACGCCAATGGGCGACCTGGTCGCCTATGAGAAGGGGCTGCGCGACGGCGATCTGCATCCCGTCATGGCGGCGATGAACGCGCTGAGCTTCGACGCGATCACGCTGGGCAACCACGAATTCAACTATGGGCTGGATTTCCTGATGAAGACCCTGGGCGGGGCGGCCTTTCCGGTCGTCTCGGCCAACCTGGCGGTTGCCAAGGGCACCGAACCGCGCCGGGACCGCACCCTGGTCAAACCCTATGTGTTGCTGGACCGGATGTTGCAGGACGATCTGGGCCATCCGCATCCGATCCGCATTGGCATCATCGGCTTTGCCCCGCCGCAGGTCATGAACTGGGATCACGCGGCGCTGGAAGGGCGCCTGCAGGCGCGCGACATCGTCGAAGCCGCCCGCGCCTGGGTTCCCGAAATGCGCGAGGCCGGGGCCGATCTGATCCTGGCGCTGGCGCATACCGGCATCGGCTCGGCCCGCCACGCGGACGGGATGGAGAACGCCGCCGTTCCGCTGGCCCGCGTCGCGGGGATCGACGCGATGCTGACCGGGCACAGCCATCTGATGTTCCCCTCGCCCGTGTTCAACGACCTGCCCGAGGTGGACGTCGCCGCCGGCACCATCGCGGGCAAGCCGGCGGTCATGGGCGGCTGCTGGGGCGCGCATATCGGCCTGATCGACCTGTTGCTGCTGCGCGAGGCCGGCGAATGGCGCGTTCTGGGCACCCGGTCCGAGGTGCGCTCGCTGAGCGAACGCAACGGGACGGCGAAACCGCACGCGGTGTCGCGGGTCGTGGCCTCGGCGCACGAGGAAACCCTGCGGGCGATCCGCCGCCCGGTCGGGCAGAGCGATCGCGCGCTGCACAGCTATTTCTCGCATCTCGGGGTGATCGGTTCGCTGCAACTGGTGGCCGAGGCCCAGCGCGACTATGTGCGCGCCCGTCTCAGGGACCCCGAGCTTGCCGACCTGCCGATCCTGTCGGCCGTCGCCCCGTTCAAGGCGGGGGGACGCAACGGCCCGGCGGGCTATACCGACGTGCCCAAGGGGCCCCTGGCACTGCGGCACGTGGCCGATCTCTACCCGTTCCCCAACGCCATCGCCGCGCTGTGCCTGACCGGGACCGAAGTGATCGAATGGCTGGAACGGTCGGCCTCGGCCTATAACCAGATCCGCCCGGGATCGACCGGCACGTTGCTGCGTGACGCCGAGGTGCCCGGCTACAATTTCGAGGTGATCGACCCGCTGGATGTCGTGTTCGATCTGTCGCAGCCTGCCCGCTACGGGCCCGACGGCGCCCTGATCGACCCGCAGTCGCGGCGCGTGGCCTCGGTGTCGCTCGACGGCCAGCCGCTGGACCCGCAGGCGCAATACATCCTGTGCACCAACAGCTACCGAGCCGGCGGCGCGGGCAGTTTCGTCGGCGCCCGCGCGGCCAATCTGGTGCTGGCCGACGAACGGGTCACCCGCGACATCCTTCTGGGCCACATCCGCCAGAACGGCACCAGCGCCGAGCCGGCCGGGGTTGCCGCGGCCGGGCGGCTTCGGTTCAAGGCGATGCCCGGAACCTCGGTCATCTTCGAGACCGGCCCCTCGGCGCGCCGCTACATGGACCAGATCGCCACGTTCCAACCCGAACCGCGCGGCCTGACGCGCCAGGGCTTCCTGCGGCTGAAACTGGACCTGTCGAACGGCGCCTGAACGGGGGACCATCCGCAGATCCCGCAGCCAGTCGTGCGGGCCATGCCCCCCCGGCGCGCGGGCAAGGACACGGCCCACGAACGACAAGGGGCCGCGTGTGCGGCCCCGGTCTTTCATTCTGCGGTAAGGTGCGTGCTCGCACGCACCCTACGGCGTCAGCCATCCTTGCGGATGACGGCATTGGTGGGATCGTAGGGGCTGTCCTCGGCCACAACCGCATCCCATTCCTTCAACTGGATCTTGACCTTCAGCCGGGTGCCGACCTCGGCCAGATCGGGGCGGACATAGCCCATCCCGATCTGCTTGCCGAACGCGACCGACCAGCCGCCCGAGGTCAGCCGCCCGACCTTCTCGCCGTTCAGCAGGATCGCTTCCTTGCCCCATGGATCCGTGTCAGCCGGACCGTCGATCAGCAGCGTCACGCATTTCGAGCGGATGCCCGTGGCCAGCATCGCCGGCTTGCCGCGGAAATCCTTGGTCAGGTCGATGAAGCGATCAAGGCCCGCTTCGGCCGGGGTGGCGTCACGACCCAGCTCGTTGCCAAAGGCGCGATAGCTCTTTTCCTGCCTGAGCCAATTCTGCGCCCGCGCGCCCACCGGCTTCAGCCCGTGCTTCGCGCCGGCCTGCATCAGCAGATCCCACAGGTAGCGACCGAATTCGACCGGATAGTGCAGCTCCCACCCCAGTTCCCCGGTATAGGCCACGCGGATCGCGCGGACCGGGCACATGCCCAGCTCGATGTCGCGATAGCTCAGCCACGGGAACCGCTTGTTCGACAGCGCGGTTTCCGGGGTCGCGTCCTTGACGATCTCGTTCAGGATCGCGCGCGCGTTGGGGCCGGCCAGCGCGTAGACGCCCCATTGCGTGGTGATGTCATGGCAATCGACGTAATCGCCGCCTGCGACGCGGAAATCCTCGATGGCTTTGCGCAGGAAGTCGCCGTCGTAATCCGTCCAGGCCCCGGCCGAGATCAGGTAGTATTCGTCGTCCTTCAGTCGGACGATGGTGTATTCCGTGCGCGTCGTGCCCGCGTCGGTCAGCGCGTAGGTCAGGTTGATCCGGCCGACCTTGGGCAGCTTGTTGCAGGTAAAGTGGTCCAGGAACGCCGTCGCGCCCGGCCCGCGCACCAGATGCTTGGTAAAGGCCGACGCGTCGATGATGCCGCAGGTCTCGCGCACGGCCTGAGCCTCGTCGCGCGCATAGGTCCACCAGGCACCGCGGCGGAATGACCGCGCGTTGTGGTCGAAATCGGCGGGGGCGCCGATCGGGCCGTAATAGTTCGGCCGTTCCCAACCGTTCACCTGGCCCATCTGCGCGCCCAGCGCGATCTGGCGATCATAGGCGGGGGCGGTGCGCAGCGGGCGGCAGGCCTCGCGCTCCTCATCCGGGTGGTGCAGAATGAAGACGTGCTCGTAGCACTCCTCGTTCTTGCGCGCCGCGAATTCGGTGGTCATCCAGCCGCCGTATCGCTTGGGGTCGAGGGACGCCATGTCGATCTCGGCCTCGCCCTGGGTGATGAGCTGGGCCAGATATTTGCCCGTGCCGCCGGCGGCGGTGATGCCAAAGCTGAACCCCTCGGCCAGCCACATGTTCCGCAGGCCCGGCGCCGGACCCACCAGCGGGTTGCCATCGGGGGTATAGCAGATCGGGCCGTTGAAATCGTCCTTCAGCCCCACGGTTTCCGAGGTCGGAATCCGGTGAATCATGGACATGTATTCTTCCTCGATCCGCTCCAGGTCCAGCTGGAACAGGTCGGCGCGGAAGCTTTCCGGCACGTCATAAAGGAACCGCGCGGGCGCATTGCGCTCATAGGGGCCCAGGATCCAGCCGCCGCGTTCCTCGCGCACATACCACTTGGCGTCCGCATCGCGCAGCACCGGGTGCTCGGGGTTGCCGGCGGCCCGCCAGGCTTGCAGCGCGGGGTCGGGCTCGGTCACGATATACTGGTGCTCGACCGGGATCGCGGGGATCTTGATCCCCAGCAGGCGCGCGGTGCGTTGTGCGTGGTTGCCGGTCGCGGTGACGACATGCTCGGCGGTGATCTCGAACGTTTCGTCCGAGGGCACCAACATGCCGCCCTTTTCCACCATCCGCGTGCAGGACACGATCCATTCCGAACCGGTCCAACGATAGGCATCGACCTGGATCTTGCGCTCGATCGTGCAGCCCAGTTGCCGCGCGCCCTTGGCCATCGCCTGCGTCACGTCGGCAGGGTTGATATAGCCGTCCTGCGGGTGGAACAGCGCGCCCTTCAGGTCTTCGGTGCGCACCAGCGGCCAGCGATCCTTGATCTGTGCGGGCGTCAGGAATTCATGATAGACCCCCGCCGTTTCCGCGACCGAGGAATAGAGCATGTATTCGTCCATCCGCGCGTCGGTCTGCGCCATGCGCAGGTTGCCACAGATGGAAAAGCCCGCGTTCAGCCCGGTTTCGGCCTCGAGCGTCTTGTAGAAATCAACCGAGTATTTGTGGATATGCGTGGTCGCATAGCTCATGTTGAACAGGGGCAACAGACCCGCCGCATGCCAGGTCGAGCCCGAGGTCAGTTCGTCGCGCTCGACCAGCATGGTGTCCCACCCGGCCTTGGCAAGGTGATAGGCGATGCCGGTGCCGACAGCACCACCGCCGACGACAAGGGCTCTCACATGGGTTTTCATGGCTGGCTCCGCTGAACAGGATTTGCCACGTCATCGCAGCAAATCCCGCAGGGCGGCGCAATGCACCCGACCGATGGAGGCGCGAAAACGACTTGCGGTGTCGCCAGCCGTCAGTGGCCGAAGTCGCCGGGCCCCATCTGGCCGTCGCCATTGGCGTCCAGATCGGCGAACAGCCGCGCGGTGGCCGCCTCCCACTCGGCGCGCGCGATCACGCCGTCGTGGTCGGTATCGGCATAGGCGGCCGTCATCGCGGCATGGATCCGCGGCCCGGGGCCCCGCTGACCGCCCATCTGGCCCTGGCCCTGTCCCTGGCCGTGACCCTGCCCGCCGTGGTTCACCTCCTGCATGCCGGCGATCGTCTGGGCCATGTTGGCCTGTTCCTCGGCATCGATGCCACCGTCGCCGTTCAGATCGAACATTTCGAACTGGTCGCCGCGCCGGGTGGCGAAATCGTCCAGGGTCACGACGCCGTCGCCATTCATGTCCCATTCGGACACAAAGGCCATCATCCCCCCGCCCTGCTGGGCGATCGTCGGGGTGGCCAGCGCGGCCATGCACAGCGCGGCGAGGGTCAGGGATTTCTTGCGGTTCATGTGCGGATCCTTCGGCTATCACTCATATTCAACGTCCGGAATTCATATTTCCGTCGCCGCGATCTTGCAAGTCGCGGCCCAGCACCCCCGACCCCGAATTGCCGTCGCCCCGGGGCGCCGCTATGCAGGGACAGCGGCAGTGGACACAGACAGCGGACAGAGGGCGCGCGGATGGCGATCATCACCACGAAATCGGCGATGCGCGCGCTGTGCGGGACCTGGCGCGCGGCCGGCAACAGCATCGCGCTGGTGCAAATTGCGGGGGCGCCGCACCGCGGTCACGCCGCCCTGTTTGCCCGCGCCCGGGCCGAGGCCCGCCGCGTCGTCGTCGCCCTTGTCCCCGCCACCCCCGCGGACACCGCGATGCCCACCCCCGACACACCCTCCGATCCGGTCGAACACCTGCGCGAGGCCGGGATCGACGCCGTCTTCCGGCCCGAACCAGGCGATTGGCCCCTGCCCCAGGGGCAGACCGTCGTCGATACCCCCGATCTGACCCGCGTCCTGATCGGCAAGCTGCGCCCGGGGCATTACCGGGCCATGGCCACGCAGACCGCCCGGCTTTTCAACATCGTGCAGCCCGACACCGCCTGCTTCGGGGACAAGGATTACCAACTGCTCTGCGTGATCCGGCAGATGGCGCGCGACCTCGACAGCCCGGTGCGGATCACCGGAACGGCCACGGTGCGCGACCCCGACGGACTGGCCGTGTCACGGCGCAACCGGCTGCTCACCCCCGCCGACCGCGCCGCGGCCCGAATCGTGCCCGACACCCTCGCCCAGGCCCAGGACATGGCAAGGACCGGCATCACCCCCTCGCGCCTGCGCGCCTGGGTCGCCGCCCGGCTTCAGACAGAACCGCGCGCCGATCCGCTTCTGGCCGACATCCGCGATGCGGATACCCTGGCCAGCCTCCCCGGCCCGCTCACCGGCCCCGCGGTGATCCTGCTGGCGGTCCGCTTCGGCAGGGTGCTGCTGATCGACCAGCGCGTCGTCACGCCCTGATCGGACCGCGCCCCCAGCCCTTCTTTGTGCCCCAAATATCCTGCGGGGGTGAATGGGCGCAGCCCAGAGGGGGCGCAAAGCCCCCTGCGCGCGGCGCGTCAGCGCCGCGCCCGGTCGCCCGAGGGCTGCGGCCTGGAAGGCCGCCGGCCGAGGGCGAAACCCCCGCCCCCGCCCGGCCCTGCGCGCGCGCCCCGCTCAGGCCTCGACCAGCCCCCGCCCCTTGAGCAACGCCTCGACCCCCGGCATCTGACCCCGGAACGCACGATACAGCGTCTCGGCATCCTCGGACCCGCCCGCCGAAAGGATGAACCGCTCCAGCCGCTCGGCCGTGGCCGCGTCAAAAGCATCGCCGGTTTCCTCGAACGCCTCAAAGGCGTCGGCGTCCATGACCTCGGACCACATGTAACTGTAGTATCCGCTGGAATAGCCGTCGCCGGCAAAGACATGGGCGAAATGCGGCGTCGCGTGGCGCATCCGGATCGCATGGGGCATCCCGATCGCCTCCAGAACCTCGGCCTGTTTCTGCATCGGATCGGCGGGCGGCTTCCCTTCGTGGAACGCAAGATCGACCAGCGCCGAGGCGATGAACTCGACCGTCGCGAACCCCTGGTCCCAGGTCGCCGCGCCCTTCAGCTTCGCGCGCAGATCGGCCGGCATCGGCGCGCCGGTCTGCCAGTGGCGGGCGTGCGTCTCGATGACCTCGGGCACCTCCAGCCAGTGTTCGAACAGTTGCGAGGGCAATTCCACGAAATCCCGCGCCACCGACGTGCCCGAGATGAACCCGTAGGTCACATCCGTCAGCATCCCGTGCAACGCATGGCCGAACTCGTGGAACAGCGTGCGCGCATCGTCCCACGACAGCAGCGCCGGCGCCCCCTTGGCAAAGTTGCACACATTGACCACCACCGGGCGCACGGTGCCATCCAGGTTCGACTGGTTGCGGAAATTCGACATCCAGGCCCCCGACCGCTTCGACGGCCGGGCGAAATAATCCCCGATGAAGACGGCCATGTGGCGGCCGTCGCGGGTGACGTCCCAGGCGCGGGCGTCGGGGTGATAGAGCGGCACATCCAGCGGCCGGAACTCCAGCCCGAACAGCCGATGCGCCACGTCGAACGCCGCCTGGATCATCGCCTCCAGCGACAGATAGGGTTTCAGCGCGGCCTCGTCGAAATCGTGCAACTGCGCGCGCCGTTTCTCGGCGTAATACCGCCAGTCCCAGGGCTCCAGCGGGCCGGCGAACCCGTCCGCATGCAGCAAGGCCTCCATCGCCGCCGCATCGCGTTCGGCGCTGGCCCGCGCGGGTGCCCAGACCCGCATCAGCAGGTCGCGCACGCGCGCCGGGGTGCCGGCCATCTCGGGCTCCAGCTTGTAGGCCGCGAAATCGGGATAGCCCAGCAGCGTGGCGCGTTCGTGACGCAGCGCCAGCGTCTCGGCGGCGATGGCCCGGTTGTCGGTCTCGCCGCCATTGGCACCCCGCGCCACCCAGGCCTCATAGGCGGCCTCGCGCAGGTCCCGGCGGGTCGAATACTGCAAGAACGGCACGATCAGCGAGCGATTCAACGTCACGACATGGCCTGCCTGCCCGCGTTCCTCGGCGGCGGCGCGCGCGGTATCGACCACAAAGTCGGGCAGCCCGGCCAGGTCGGTCAACGGCATGAACCAGTCGCGCTCGTCCGCCAGCAGGTTCTGCGTGAACTGCGTCCCCAGGGACGCCAGCCGCGCGGTCACCGCCGCCATCCGCGCCGAACCTTCCGCATCCAGCGCCGCGCCCGCACGCAGGAACATGCGGTGATAGAGCATCAGCACCCGCGCCTGCTCGTCGGTCAGCCCCAGGGTGTCGCGGGCCTCCCAAAGGGTGCGAATCCTGGCCCACAGCGCCGCGTTCGAGGTGACCTCGCTGGCATAGGCCGCAAGCCTGGGCGCCAGGTCCCGCGACAAGGCTTCACGCGCGGGATTGGAATCCGATCCGACCAGGTTGTAGAACACCCCCGACACCCGGTCGAGCGCGCGGTCCGCCCGTTCCATCGCCTCGATGGTGTTGGCGAAATTCGGCGCCTCGGGATTCGCCGCGATGGCGGCGACGGCGGCGCGCCCCTCAGCCAGGGCCGCGTCAAAGGCCGGGCCGAAATCCGCGTCCCCGATCGCGTCGAAGGGTGGCAGGGCAAAGGGCCCGGTCCAGTCGGTGAGCAGCGGGTTGGTCATTGCACATCTTTCTCGCAAGGGGCGTTTGCCCATAAATGGGCCAGACCGCCGGGGTTCTCAACCGCCGATCCGCGCGCACAGCGCATCGGTGTCCGAGAGTCGCGCGAAATCGCCATCCAGCAGCACCATGGTCGCGTCAAAGAGCGGCCGCGCCGCCATCCGCCCGGGCAGATCGAAGCCCAGAACCGCATCCACGGGCACCGTCACCCGAAACCCCAGATCACTGGCGGCGCGCAAGGTGGTGTTGACGCAGAACCCGGCGACGGCGCCCACGACGATCAACGCATCGCACGCCCCCGCGCGCAGATGCGCCTCCAGCCCCGTCGCGACAAAGGCCGAGGACGTTTCCTTCACGAACACCGCCTCGCCCGGCATCGCGGCGGCGCAGGCCATGGGGGCATGGCCCGGCGCATCGGGATGAAACGGCCGGGACGGATCGGTCTGGCGATGGCGCACATGCACGACCGGAACACCCGCCGCCCGGCAAACCCCGGCCAGACGCGCGATCGCAGCCCCCGCGCCGGGGTTCACGCAATCGCGCCCCGCGTCGATCCGCAGCTGCATCTCCTGCTGCATGTCGATGATGAGCAGCGCCAATCCCGTCACGATCCGGCCCCGCCCTTCTTTGTGCCGGAAATATCCTCGGGGGTATCCAAAGGGGGTGGAAAACCCCCTTTGGCGGGGGGGGTCGGGGGGCGCGCAGCCCCCCGATGCCTCAGACCCCCAGGCACCACCGCATCACCGCCTTCTGCGCATGCAGCCGGTTCTCGGCCTCGTCCCAGATCACCGATTGCGGCCCGTCCATCACCGCCGATGTCACCTCGTCCTCGCGATGCGCGGGCAGGCAGTGCATGAACAACGCGTCGGACCGGGCCTGCGCCATCAGCCGTTCGTTGACCTGGTAGGGGCGCAACTGGTTGTGGCGGCGTTCCTTGGTGGACTGGCTGTCATGCATCGACACCCAGGTGTCCGTGACCACCAGGTCGGCGCCGGCGACGGCCAGCGCCGGGTCGCGCTGGATCTGCACATCCGACCCCTTGTCGCGTGCAAAGCGGATCCATTCGGCCTCGGGGTCCAGGGTCGGCGGGCCCGTAAAGGTAAAGTCAAAGCCGAACTGCCCCGCCGCCTGCAACAGCGAAGCGCAGACATTGTTGCCGTCGCCCGACCAGACCACGCGCTTGCCGGCGATGGACCCGCGGTGTTCCTCGTAGGTCAGCACGTCGGCCATGATCTGGCACGGGTGGGTGCGGTTGGTCAGGCCGTTGATGACCGGCACGTCGGCGTATTCGGCCAGCTCTTGCAACACCGATTCCTCGAACGTGCGGATCATGATGAGATCCACATAGCGGCTGAGCACCCGCGCGGTGTCGGCGATCGTCTCGCCGTGGCCGAGCTGCATCTCGCTGCCCGACAGCACCATGGTCTGCGCGCCCATCTGCCGCGCGCCCACGTCAAAGCTGACGCGCGTCCGGGTCGAGGGTTTCTCGAAGATCAGCGCGACCATGCGCCCCTTCAGCGGCTGGTCGTCGTCCGGCTCTGCCTTGGGCCGGCCATGGCGCGCGGTCTTCATCCGCTTGGCGTTTTCGATCATCGACCGCAGTTCGGTCGCGTCGGTGGTGTGGATATCCAGAAAATGGGTCATCGTCAGGTCTTTCGGAAACGGGGTGAGGGGGGTCCGCCCCCCTCTCGGCCTGTGGCCGGATCACCCCCGGCGCAGGGTCGGCACGGTGAAGATCACTGGCCCTCGACGGCCGAGGCGGCAGTATCGAGGCGGCGAACCGCCTCGGCGATATCGGCGTCGGGAATGTTCAGCGCGGGCAGCAGGCGCAGCACGTTGTCGGCGGCCGGCACCACCAGCAAGCCCGCGTCGCGCGCCGCCGCGGTCAGGTCGGTGTTGGGTTTGCGGCACTTCAGCCCCAGCATCAACCCCAGCCCGCGCACGCTGTCGAACGTGTCGGGATGCGCCGCGACCAGCCCCTCGAGCTTTTGGCGAAGCAGACCCGACTTGCGGCTTACACCCGCCAGAAAGTCGGGGTCCGACACGATCTCGGTCACTTTCAGCCCCACCGCGCAGCCCAGCGGGTTGCCGCCATAGGTGGACCCATGCGTGCCCGCAACCATCCCCGAGGCCGCGTTTTCCGTCGCCAGCACCGCGCCCAGCGGGAAGCCCCCGCCAATGCCCTTGGCGACCATCAGGATGTCGGGCACGACGCCGGCCCATTCATGCGCGAACAGCTTGCCGGTGCGGCCCATGCCGCATTGCACCTCGTCGAGGATCAGCAAGGCGCCGGTGCGGTCGCAGGCTGCGCGGATCGCGCGCAGGTCCTCCTCGGGCATCGGGCGGATGCCGCCCTCGCCCTGCACCGGTTCGACCATCACCGCGCAAACGGTGTCGTCCATCGCGGCCTCGAACGCGGCCATGTCACCCCAGGGCAGTTGCCGGAACCCGGGCATCAGCGGTCCAAAGCCCTTGGTCATCTTTTCCGACCCGGCGGCGGCGATCGCGGCGGTCGAGCGGCCGTGGAACGCCCCCTCGAAGGTCAGGATGGTTTCGCGCGGCGCGCCTTTGTCATACCAGTATTTCCGCGCCATCTTGATCGCCAGTTCGGCGGTTTCGGTGCCCGAGTTGGTGAAGAACACCGTGTCGGCAAAGGTTCTGTCCACCAATGCGTCGGCCAGCGCCTGCTGTTGCGGGATCTGGTAAAGGTTCGACACATGCCACAGGCTCTGCGCCTGGTCGGTCAGGGTCTGCACCAACACGGGGTTGGCGTGCCCCAGCGCGTTCACCGCGATGCCCGCGCCCATGTCCAGGAATCGGCGCCCGTCGGCCTCGACCAGCCAGGAGCCTTCGCCCTTCACAAAGGACAGGGGCGCGCGGGAATAGGTGGGCAGAACGGTGGTGATCATTGGGAATACCCTTGGAAGCGAAGGCCCATTCGTGCCGAAGGCAGGGGGCCAAGTCAATGCAGGTTCAGGGGGGGGTGCCTGGCGTGCAGGCAGGACCGATCAGACGCTGGGGCGTCGGCGTCGCAGCACAACAGAGGCGATCAGAGCGGTCATGCCGCCGCCATAGCGCGGCGCGCAGGAATTGTCGAGCGGATTGTCGGAACGCCCCGGGCGCGGGCTCAGCCGCGGGTCAGCGCCATACGGATCAGCTTTGCCGCCAGCAACACAACGGGCGTCGCGTGCAGCACCAGGTCGAAGATGTCGATCGGCCGGCTCAGCGTGCCGGCCACCAGCATCTTCAGCTTCTCCCAAAGATGCGGTTCGGGAAAGAACGGCGCCAGTCCCAGCGCCAGCGCGGCCAGCGCGAGGGGGGCCAGCGGCATACGGTCCAGGACTTCCAGCATGGGGCGATTCCTTGCGCGGGGCGACTGCCCCCGCAGCTAGAGGCAGCGGCGCATTACCGCAACCCCCCGGGCCTGCGGCAGAATCGCCCGTTCAGCGCCCTTGCCCAACGCGGGCGCAGGCTTTATCCCGGTGAGGACCCATGCGGATGACGACCATGCCCCCCTGCCCTTCGCTGCCTTGTCCGGCCTGCCAGTGCCCCGGCGTCTCGGTTCTGATGCGCCGGTTCCGGCCCGGTTGAGATCGGCCCACCCGATGTTGCGTGCGCGTTCGTCCCTTTCCGCCCTGGTGTGGCTGCTGGTTCTGACCCTTGGTCTGTCCGGCTGCTTTGAAACCGAGCCCCTGACCCAGGCCGCCAGCCGCGGACTGCAACCGGCGGCGGGCCCGCCGCAGGCACAGGTGCTGAACGGGTCCGTCACGGTGGCCGGGCCGGCCGGCTATTGCATCAACGTCGAGGCCACGACCGAAAGCGACATCGAAGCCTTCGTGCTGCTGGTGCGCTGCCGGCCGACGATGCGATCCTCGCCCGTGCTCAGTGCGACGATCACCGGCCTGCAATCGGACGAGACGAACGACACCCTGCGCGGCCTGACGGCCTTTCTGCAAACCGCCCCCGGGCGCGCGCAGCTCAGCCGGTCGGGCGATCCGCGCGATGTCGAAGTGCAGGAAGCAACCTTTGCCGAGGGCGCGATCTGGCTGCTGATCCGCGATCAGGGCAACCCCGACAGTTTCGACCAGACCTATTGGCGGGCCATCCTGCCGGTGGCCGGGCGCATCGTCACCCTGTCGGTTCTGGCCGCGCGCGACCATCCGCTGGACCATGACAGCGGCCTGTCCGTGCTGCGCGGTTTCGTCATGCGGATGCGCGCGGCCAATCCCCCGCACTGAGGCCCCGGCGACAGCCAAGTGCTGGACATCCGGCGCATTTCCCGAAAACATGCTGCGCGGTCGGTCAGGGATGGGCAGGCGCTATGACACTTCGGGTGCATGTCCTCGGGCATTGGGCACTGTATCGGGACGACGCGCTGGTGGTCTTGCCGACGCGCAAGGCGCGCGCGCTGCTGGCCTGCCTGGTGCTGGAACCCGGGCGGCCGCAGGCACGCGACACGCTGGCCGCCCGCCTGTGGAGCGGCTCGGCGCCGGTGCAGGCGCGTTCGTCCCTGCGGCAGGCCCTGTTCGAGATCCGCAAGGCCCTGGGCCCCGACGCCGGCGCCGCGCTGGTCGTCCAGGGCGCCGAGATCCGCCTGGATCCGGCCCGGATCGAGACCGATCTCGACCGGCTCTGCACGCAGATCGCGGCGCCGCGCCAGATCGCCGACGCGGCCGACGCCATCGCCGCGCTGGATCGGCTGTTGCCCGACTTCGACACCATCGACGCCGAATTCGCCATCTGGCTGGGTGCGGCCCGGGCCACGACCCGGGCCCGGATCGAGGCGCAGCTTGCCGCGATCTACCGTGACCCGGGCGCGGGCGTGCTGCACCGGCTGACCGCCGCCCAATATGCCTATCGCCTGGACGAGTTCGACGAAGAGGCCGCGCGCGCCGTGATGGAGGGTTATGTCCGAACCGGGCGCGCGCCGGCCGCGATCCGGGTCTACGACGCGCTCTATGCCCGCCTGGACGAGGACCTGGACATCGAACCCTCGTTGCAGACGCAGGATCTGGCGGTGCGCATCAAGACCCAGGATCTGGGCGGCGACATGCGGCCCCAGACCAGCGCGCCGACGGCGGCCCAGCGCACCCTCTCCGACGCGGTCGCGATCCTGCCCTTCGACCGGCTGGGCGGGCGGCCCGATGACGGCCTGGGCGCGTTGGGCCTGCTCGAGGAGATGACCTGCATCCTGGCCGGTCTGTCCTCGCCGCCGGTGGTATCCAGCAACTCGACCCGCCAGTATCTGGGCAGCACCCCCAGCGCGCAGACGGTGCAGGCCGATCTGGGGGTGCGCTATGTGCTGTGCGGCAGCGTGCGCGCCGCCGGCGGCAGCACGACCGTTTCCGCGCAACTGGTCGAGGCCGCGACCGGCACCATCGTCGCCGCGCGGCTGCTCGACTATCCCGGCGAGGATGCGCTGCTGCGCCCGACGCGCATCGCCCGCGACATCGTGAAGATCGTCGTGCCCAGTCTGCACGCCGCCGAACTCAGCCGCACCCGCGCCATCCCGACCAAGGCGCAAGAGCCCTATCACCTGTATCTCAGGGCGCGCGAGCAATTCCTGGCCCTGACGCCCGAAAGCCAGACCCGGGCCCGCCAGTTGCTGGACATGGCGCTGGACCGCGACCCCGGCTTTGCGCCCGCGCACACGCTGATGGCCGAATGGCACAGTCTCAGCATCTGGCAGGGCTGGACCCGTGACCGCGCCGCCAGCGAGGCCGCGCTGGAAGACAGTGCCCACCGCGCTGCTGCCCTGTCGTCGAACGAGGGGCGGGCGCTGGCGCTTCTGGGCCACAATCGCGTCATCCTGCACCGCCGCTATGACGAGGCCGAGGCCCTGTTCCAACGCGCGCTGGACACCCTGCCCAACGATGCCGAGACCCTGATCTGGACCGTCCCCAGCTATGCCTATGTCGGGCAGGCCGCGCGCGCGGTCGCGAACGGCGAAAAGGCGCTGCGCCTGTCGCCGCGCGATCCGCTGCTGTTTCGCAACCAGCATTTCCTGGGCATCGCCCATTATGCGCTGGGCGAGGTCGCGCGCGCCGTCGAGCTGGGCCTGGCCTGCTATCGCCGCGCGCCGCGCTACACCTCGAATCTGCGCATGACGCTGGCCGCCCTGGCCGCGCAGGGGCAGACCGACGCCGGGATGCTGCGCGCCCACGCGGCGCTCGAACCGGGGTTTTCCGTGCGCGGCTTCATGCAGGCGCAGGCGTTCCGCGACCCCGACCAGCGCACACGCTACGCCGACCATCTGTTGCGCGCGGGTCTTCCCGCGTGATGGGCCTTTGACGTCCGCTTGACGCGCCGTCCCTAACGTCAGGGGAATCGCGGCACAGAGAGGTTGAGGCATGGCACCCAGTCAAAGCGGAGTCGGCGCCGGGCACGGTGGGATGCATGGCGGAATGCACGGCGGGATGCATGGGGGAATGCACGGCGGTATGCATGGCGGCATGAACGCCGGGGCCTATCCCGGCCTGGGCAACGCCTCGGCGATTCCGATCTCGGACGCGCTGGTGCCGGGCGCCGTGCCCGACCATTTCGTGCTGATGCAGCCGGCCAGCTTTCCGCCACAGGAATGGGACGCGGGGCTGTCGGTGACGGCGCTGTTGCCGGTGATCCTGCCCGCGCTGTCGCTCGCCGCGCTGGAACCGGGCCCCTACCCGGCCGTGAACAGCTCCGACGCGGCACAGGAAATCCGCGACATCCTGATCCTGCGCAATGAGCATCTGCGCGACCGCGCGGCCGAAATCGCCGATCAATCGGGGCGTTTCGATCAGTATTTCCACAACCTGCTCAGCGTCAGCGGCTATTCCAAACCGGCGACCGCGCGGCTGATCGCGCTGGGCGTGCTGGTGGCGGGCATCGTCGGGCTGCATTTCAAGGCCCGCTTCAACCGGCCGCGACCGGTGCAGCTTTATCCCGGCCTGCTGCCCTTCCTGCCGACGCCCGCCCATGCCTCGTATCCGTCGAACCACGCGACGCAGGCCTTCACCGTCGCCGCGCTGCTGGCGCAGGCCCTGGACCGCGAGAATTCGGGGCTGAAGCACTATGTGGATGCGCTGGCCGAACGCATCGCCGTCAACCGCGAGGTGGCCGGCCTGCATTACCGTTCGGACACGCTGGCCGGTCAACACATCGCCGGGGCGCTGGCGGCGCAGCTTGCCACCGTGCCCCAGGTCGCCGCAATCCGTGATGCCGCGCGCGAGGAACTGGCGGGCTTCGGGTTGAACGGCGCGCCGATCGACACCCGCGACATCCTGGCCGGCCGCTGGACGATCGAGGGGCAGGACGATGCGCAGGATTGACCGCACGGCGCTGGGTGGCGCGATCCTGGGCCATCCCGCGCACCAATGCAGCGCGTTCTTTCAGGGCCGCGCGCAGCGGCTGCGCGACTCGACCTTTGATCTGTGCGACGGCGCCCTGCTGCCCGCCGTCGCCCGGTTGATCGGCGTCGAGGCGCCCGCCCCCGACGCCCCCCTGCCCAGCCTGGCGCCGCCGCTTCCCGCGGACTGGCCGGTGCGCGACCAGGGGCGCATCCGGGGCACCTGCGTGGCGTTTTCCGCGCTGGCGGCGGTCGAACTGGGCGAGGTCTGGCAAGGGATCGCGCCCGGCGCGCGCGACTATTCCGAGGAACATCTCTACGCCCTGATGCGCGGCGCCTATGCGCCCGAGGACCCCGATTCGATCCCCGGCTATGCGGACGGGGCGACGATCCTGTTGCAGGCGGCCGCCAGCCTGAACGCCGCGCCGATCCGCAACGAGGCGGATCTGCCCTATGTTTACGACACCGCCGATCCCGCCCATGTCCAGCCCTTGCGCCCCGATCCCGCGCAGGACGCCGCCGGCCATCAGCCCCGGCCACCGCGGTTCGTCGCCCGCCTGTTCGCCACGGCGCAGGACAAGCCGCTGGACGGTTTCACCCCGGCGCTGCACCTGTTGTTGCGCCACCGCGTCCCGCCCTGCATCGCGCTGCCCCTGTTCGACGAGAACGGCTATTCGGTCTGGACCGACGGGGTCGGCTGGGACAAGGGCATGGTGATGGAGCCCGAGCCCTGGGGCCGCAAGACCAAGATTGCCGGCGGCCACTCGATCTGTCTGGTCGGTTACGTCGCCGACCGGACCGCGCCGGGCGGCGGCTGGTTCCGGTTTCGCAATTCCTGGGGCCGCCGCTTTGCCGCGACCGCCGGTCTGGGTGGCACCGGGCAGGCTGCCGCCGAGGCGGGCTACGGCTACCTCTCGCGCCGGCATGTCGAGGATCACTGCTGGGAATTGATGTTCCGCTCGCGACCGGCGGACTGCCCCTGAAAAGGGGCCGGGCGGGCCGCGCCTCCCTCACGGCCCGCCCGACAATCGTCTGCGACCATCCGCCCCGGATCACGGGCTTGGGCATTGCCCCAGCGCGGCCGCGCGCATAGACAGGCGGCAGGAAACGGAGACCTGCCCATGACCCGCGCCAAACCCGTCGTTCTGTGCATCCTCGACGGATGGGGGATCAACCCGAACCCCCGTGGAAACGCCGTCGCCCTGGCGAACACGCCGACCTTCGACCGGGTGATGGCGACCTGCCCCTCGGCCACGCTGGTCACCTATGGCCCCGATGTGGGCCTGCCGACCGGCCAGATGGGCAACTCCGAGGTGGGGCACATGAACATCGGCGCCGGGCGCGTGGTGGCGATGGATCTCGGTCAGATCGACCTGGCGATCGAGGACGGGTCGTTCTATCGCAACCCGGCCCTTTTGGACTTTGCCGCCCGGGTCAAGGCCGCGGGCGGCACGGCGCATGTCATCGGCCTGTGTTCGGACGGCGGGGTTCATGCCCATTCCGATCACATGATGGCCGCCGCCCGGGCGCTGACCGGGGCCGGCCTGCCGGTGGCGGTGCACGTGATTACCGACGGGCGCGACGTCGCGCCTACCTCGGCGGGGAAACAGGTTGGCGACTTCGAACTGTCGCTGCCCCCGGGCGCCCGGGTCGCCACCGTCAGCGGGCGCTATTACGCCATGGACCGCGACAATCGCTGGGAGCGGGTCGAAAAGGCCTATCGCACCATCGTCGAGGGCGCGGGCGACGCGCTGAAGGACGCCGCCGACGGGATCGCGACCTGCTACGACCTGAACCAGACCGACGAATTCATCGAACCCTTTGTCATCGACGGTTATGGCGGCATGAAACCCGGCGACGGCGTGTTCTTCGTCAATTTCCGTGCCGACCGCGCGCGCGAGATCCTGTCGGCGATCGGCGATCCCGGTTTTTCCGGGTTCCGGCGCCAGGCCCCGTCGCTGTCGGCGCTGCTGGGCATGGTGGACTATTCCGAGGCGCACAACGCCTACATGACCACGATGTTCCCCAAGCAGGTGATCGTCAACACGCTGGCCGAATGGGTGGGCCGCCACGGGCTGCGGCAATATCACTCGGCCGAGACCGAGAAATACCCGCACGTCACCTTTTTCCTGAACGGCGGCAAGGAAACCCCCGAACCGGGCGAGGACCGCTACCTGGCGGCCAGCCCAAAGGTGGCGACCTATGACCTGAAACCCGAAATGTCGGCGCCCGAGGTGACCGACCATTTCGTCCAGGCCATCGGCCAGGGCTATGACCTGATCGTGGTGAACTATGCCAACCCCGACATGGTGGGCCATACCGGCGTGGTCGCGGCCGGGGTCAAGGCCGTCGAAACGGTGGACCGCGGCCTGGGCCGGGTGCTCGAGGCGCTGGAACGGGCCGGCGGCGCGATGCTGCTGACCGCCGACCACGGCAATTGCGAGATGATGATCGATTACGCCACCGGCGGACCCCACACCGCGCACACGACCAACCCGGTGCCCGTGGCGCTGATCGGCTGGCCCGAACCCGGGGTGACGCTGGCGGACGGCCGGCTGGCCGATGTCGCGCCGACCCTGCTTGAGATGATGGGCCTGCCGCAACCCCCCGAGATGACCGGCCGCAGCCTGATCCGGCGGGGTTGAGGGCATGGGCCTGCGCCGCCTGGCAAACCTGGTCGCGGTTCTGGTCTGCCTGTGGGCGGGTCTGGGGGCCGCTCCGGGCGCCGCGCAGGACACGCCCGGCCCGGATACCGCCGCCAACGCCCGCGCGGCGGCGGCGGCGCTGCTGAATGCCATCGACAGCCTGACCGAGGCCCGGCGCGCGCCCGATCAGGTGGCGGCCCTGACGCAGGCGATCCAGGCGCACGAGGCCGGCCTGTCGGCCCTGCGCGAGGGTCTGCGCGAGGCGTCCTTGCGCGAGGCCGCCGTCAACCGCGTGCTCGAGGCCCAGCAGGCGCGGGTCAGCCGGATGCTGGGTGCGATGATGGCGGTGGAACGCATCGAAGGGCCGGTGATGCTGGTGCATCCCCAGGGCCCGCTGGCGACCGCGCGGTCGGGCATGATGATCGCCGATCTCGCCGCGTCGATGCAGGCCCAGGCCGACCGTATCGGCGCGCTGGCGCGCGAACAGGCCGACCTCAGGCAGGTGCGCGAACAGGCGGTGCAGACCCTGGCGGCGGGGCTGGCCAGCTTGCAGGACGCGCGCGCCCAACTCAGCCAGGCGATCGCCGATCGCCGCGACCTGCCGCCCCGCGTCGGTGGCGACGAGGCGCGGATGCTGGCGCTGCTCGACTCGGTCCGCACGCTCGAGGACCTCTCGGTCAACCTGGCCGCGAACCCCTCGGGGGCGTCGGCCGACCTGCCGGTCTTTGCCTCGGCCCGGGGGCGCCTGCCGCTGCCGGTGGTGGGAACGGTGCTGCGCCGCGCCGGGGAACCCGATGCCGCGGGCGAAACCCGCCCCGGCATCGTGCTGGCGACCGAACCGGGCGCGCTGGTCGTCTCGCCGTGGTTCGGCACGGTGCGCTACCGCGGCCCGTTGCTGGATTACGGCAATGTCGTGCTGCTGGAACCCGGCGAGGGCTGGCTGATCGTCATCGCCGGACTGGACGCGGTCTATCCGCGTGCCGGCGACGTCGTCGCGCAGGGCGACGCGCTGGGCCTGATGCCCGGCGGCGAGGCGACGGGTGACGAATTCGTGCGTCCCGATGTGGTGGCGGGTCGCAGTGAAACGCTGTATCTGGAACTCAGACAGGATGGGCAGGCCATTGACCCCGCCGACTGGTTCGATTTGACTGGTCAGCGGCCTTGAGCCTGGGAGACGGGACACGACAATGAACAAATACCTTGTGGCGGCACTGGCGGGAATCGTGGGCGGCGTCGTGCTGTCCACCCAGGTCGCGGGGCCGCTGCTGGCGCAGGAACAGGACGCGAACCAGTCGGTCTATGACCAGCTCGACCTGTTCGGCGACGTGCTGGAACGCATCCGCAGCGAATATGTCACCGAGGTCGATACCGGCCAGTTGATCGAAGCCGCGATCAACGGGATGCTGAATTCCCTGGACCCGCACTCCAGCTACCTGTCGCCCGACGATTACGACGACATGCGCGTGCAGACCCGGGGCAGCTTTGGCGGCCTTGGGATCGAGGTCACGCAACAGGACGGCTATATCCGCGTCATCACGCCGATCGACGACACCCCCGCCGCCCAGGCCGGCGTTCAGCCCGGCGATGTCATCACGCATGTTGACGGCCAGTCGGTGCTGGGCCTGACCATGGCCGAGGCAATCGACCAGATGCGCGGTCCGGTCGGCTCCGAGGTGGTGGTCACCATCATGCGCGAGGGGGTGGCCGAGCCCTTTGACCTGTCGATCATCCGCGACACGATTCGCATCCAGGCGGTGCGCAGCCGGGTCGAGGGCAACATCATCGTGTTGCGAGTCACCACGTTCAACGAACAGACCTATGACAATCTGGCGTCCGAACTGGCGCAGGGGATCGAACAGCTTGGCGGCATCGACGGGCTGCAAGGCGTCGTGCTGGACCTGCGCAACAACCCCGGCGGCCTGCTGAACCAGGCCATCGACGTGTCGGACGCCTTCCTCGAACAGGGCGAGATCGTGTCCACCCGGGGCCGCGCCAACACCGAGGGCGAGCGCCACAACGCCACCCCCGGCGACCTGATCGAGGGGCGGCCGATGGTCGTGCTGATCAACGGCGGGTCGGCCTCGGCCTCGGAGATCGTTGCAGGGGCCTTGCAGGATCACCACCGCGCCGTGGTGGTGGGCGAACGCAGCTTTGGCAAAGGCTCGGTGCAGACGCTGATCCCGCTCAGGGGCGACGGCGCGATGCGGCTGACGACGGCGCTGTATTACACGCCGTCCGGGCGCTCGATCCAGGCGCTGGGCGTGGCCCCCGACATCGTCGTGCACCAGCTTCCGCGCGCGGACGAGACGACGCCCGCCGAGGACGCGCGCCCGCAACGCACCGAGGCCGGCCTGCGCGGCGCCTTCCGCAACGAGACCATCACCGACGACGAACGCCGCCAGATGGAGGAAGAAGAGCGCGCCGCCGAGGAGGTCTCGCGCCTGCGCGGCGAGGATTACCAACTGGCTTATGCGCTGGACATCCTGCGCGGGCTGTCGGTGATGAACGGGCACTGACCGCATGACCCCCGACCAGATCGCCGCGCTGCCCTATCGGCCCAATGTCGGGATCATGCTGATCGACGGGCGCGGGTTGATCTTTGCCGCCCAGCGGCTGGACAACCCCGTGCCCGCCTGGCAGATGCCCCAGGGCGGAATCGACAACGGCGAAGACCCCCGCCGCGCCGCCCTGCGCGAGCTCGAGGAAGAGATCGGCGTGCCGCCCGCGCTGGTTCAGGTGCTGGCGGAGACCGACGACTGGCTGACCTATGACCTGCCCCCCGATCTGCTGGGCAAGGTCTGGAAGGGCAAGTTCCGGGGCCAGCGGCAGAAATGGTTCCTGATGCGCTTCCTGGGCCGGGACGAGCAGATCGACCTGGCGCAAGAGCACCCCGAGTTCAGCGAATGGCGCTGGATCGACGCCCAGACGATGATCGACGCCATCGTGCCGTTCAAGCGCGACATCTACACCCAGGTCGTCGCCGCCTTTCGCACGCATCTGGCCTGAGCGCGGATTGAGCGCCCCCGCCCCGCCTGCGACAAGAGAGCTGGCGCGAATCGACAGGGGTGACCCATGTTCGAAACCATCATCCTGGGCTTTGCCTTTGTCTTTGGCCTGACGGCGCGGCGGCTGGGCTTGCCGCCGCTGGTGGGATTCCTGGCGGCCGGGTTCGCCGTGCATCTGGCCGGGCCCGTCCTGGGCCTGCCGGCGGCGACCGGCCCCATCCTGCACGAGGTCGCGCATTGGGGCGTGCTGCTGCTTCTGTTCTCGGTCGGGCTGAAGCTGGACCTGCGGCAGATCGCGCAGCCCCATGTGATCGGCACCGCACTGGCCCATTTCGCCCTCAGCGTCGGGCTGGTGATGCCGCTGGCGCTGCTGCTGGGCCTGGATCCGAACGGGGCCTTGCTGCTGGCGGTGGCACTGTCGTTTTCCTCGACCGTGCTGGCGGCGAAGATGCTGGAAACCAAGCGCGAGCTGGGCAGCTTTCACGGCCGCACCGCGATCGGCATTCTGGTGGTGCAGGACATCCTGGCGCTGGCGGTGCTGGCAATCTGGGAAGGGCAGGCGCCAACACCCTGGGCGCTGGCGCTGCTGGCGCTGCCGCTGATGCGCCGCGCGCTGCACCGCGCGCTGACCTGGGCCGGCCATGACGAGTTGCTGGTGATCCTCGGGATGCTGGCGGCGCTGGTGGTCGGCGGCGCCGGCTTTGCCGCGATGGGGCTGTCGTCGGAAATCGGCGCGCTGGTGGCGGGGCTGATGCTGGCCGGCCATCCCCGCGCCAAGGAACTGGGCCAGGCGTTGTGGGCGCTGAAGGAACTGTTCCTGGTCGGCTTTTTCCTTGAAATCGGGCTGGCGGGATTGCCCGACGCCCGCGCGCTGGGATTCGCGCTGGCGGCCGGGGTGTTGCTGCCGATCAAGGGCGTGCTGTTCTTTGCCCTGCTGGCGGGGTTCGGCCTGCGCGCGCGCAGTGCCTTTCTGGCCGGGCTGAGCCTGTCCGCCTATTCCGAATTCGGCCTGATCCTGGGCACGGCGCTGATGCCCGGACAGGTCGCGGGGCTGGCACTGGCGCTGGCCATGTCCTTTGTGCTGGCCGCGCCGCTGAACCGCGCCGCGCACCCGTTGTTCGAACGGTTCGAGAGGGCGCTGTCGCGCTGGCAGCGCCGCACGCGGCACCCGGATGAAGAGCCGCGCAGCCTGGGCCGCGCCGATGTCGCCGTTTTCGGAATGGGCCGCACGGGCACCGCCGCCTACGACCGGCTGGCCGATGACGGCCTGGTGCCGGTGGGGCTGGACGCCGACCCGTTCAAGGCCCGCGCCCATGTAGCCGCGGGGCGCAACGTGCTGTTCGCCGACGCCGAGGACGTGAATTTCTGGCGCGAGGTGGACCTGGGCCGCGTGCGCGCCGCGGTGCTGGCGATGGACGACCTCGAGGCCAAGCTGAATGCCGCGCGCAACCTCAGGGCGCGGGGACTGACCGGACCGATCGTCGCCCACGCACTGCACCACGACCAGCAATCGATGCTGACCGAGGCCGGGGCGGATTGCGTCTATCTGACCATGACCCAGGCGGGGATCGGCCTGGCCGACCGGATGCAGCAGGCGCTTTCGGTGTGACGGGCGGCGGGACGGGCGGCGGGACGGGCGCGCGCCACGTTTCCGATCTGGACCTTGCGCGGTTTTTCGGCACACTGCGCGTTGCTTCCTCGGTTCAGGACCCCGGCTCATGCGCTTCGGCATCTTCATTCTGGTCATTGCCTATGTGCTGAGCCAGTTCTACCGCGCCTTTCTGGCCGTTCTCTCGCCCTTTCTGGGGGCCGAACTGGGCGCCCTGCCCGAGGATCTGGCGCTGTCCTCGGGGCTGTGGTTCATGACCTTCGCGGTGATGCAGGTGCCGGTCGGCGCCGCGCTGGACGCGATCGGGCCGCGGCGCACCGCGGCCTGGCTTCTGGGGGTCGCGGGCGGGGGCGGGGCGCTGATGTTCGCACTGGCGCAGGCACCCTGGCACCTGCATGTGGCGATGATCCTGATCGGCATCGGCTGCTCGCCCGTGCTGATGGCCAGTTACTACATCTTTGGCCGCACCTATTCGGCCGCGGTCTTTGCCACGCTGGCAGGGGCGATCATCGGTTTCGGCACGCTCGGCAACCTGGCCGGCGCCTGGCCCCTGGCCTTTGCCGCCGAGACCCTGGGCTGGCGTCAGACCGTGGGCGCGCTGGCCGGGGTCACGCTGCTGGTCGCCCTGGCACTGGCGCGCTTTGTGCAGGACCCGCCGCCGGTCACCGCCGCTGCGGGCGGCAAGGGGTCGCTTCTGGACCTGCTGAAGATCCCGGCGCTATGGCTGATCCTGCCGCTGATGGCGGTCAACTATGTGCCGGCCGCGGCGATGCGCGGGCTCTGGGCCGGCCCGTTCCTGGGCGATGTCTATGGCGCCGACGCGCGGGGGATCGGCCTGGTCACGCTGGCGATGGCGCTGGCGATGGTCGCGGGCTCGTTCGCCTATGGGCCGCTGGACCGGGTGTTCGGCACGCGCAAATGGGTGGTGCTGATCGGCAACCTGCTGGGCGGCGCCTGCATGATGGCGCTGTGGGCCTGGCCAACGGTCGGCATCTGGCCGGCGACGGCGCTTCTGGCCGGGATCGGCCTGTTCGGATCGAGCTTTCCGATGATCATGGCGCATGGCCGCAGTTTTTTCCCGCCGCATCTGCTGGGCCGGGGCGTGACGTTGATGAACCTCTTTGGCATCGGCGGGGTCGGCGTCTTGCAGACCGTCTCGGGGCGGGTGTTCCGCGCAACCCCCGCCACCACGCCCGAGGCCCCCTATCAGGCGATCTTCCTGATGTTCGGGGTGCTGCTGCTGGCGGGCTGCGTGGTCTACCTGTTCTCGCGCGATCGCACCGACTGAGCGGGCCCGCGCTCACCGCGTCGCATCCAAGGATTTTTGGCGGGATGAAGGGCCCGGGGCTTTCCCTGCGCCGCGTTTCGGCGTATGCGCGCGAACGTCCGCTGGGTTTTGGAGGCTTCTGATGGGCTATCGAGTTGTCGTTGTCGGCGCCACGGGAAATGTGGGCCGCGAAATGCTGAACATTCTGGCCGAACGGGAATTCCCGGTGGACGAGATCGCCGCCCTGGCGTCGCGCCGCAGCCTGGGAACCGAATGCAGCTTTGGCGACAAGACGCTCAAGTGCCAGGACATCGAGCATTTCGATTTCGCAGGCTGGGACATCGCCCTGTTTGCCATCGGCTCGGACGCGACAAAGATCTACGCGCCCAAGGCCGCGGCTGCGGGCTGCGTGGTGATCGACAACTCGTCGCTCTATCGCTACGACCCCGACGTTCCGCTGATCGTGCCCGAGGTGAACGCCGACGCGATCACCGGCTACACCAAGAAGAACATCATCGCGAACCCCAACTGCTCGACCGCGCAGATGGTCGTCGCGCTGAAGCCCCTGCATGACCGCGCGCGCATCAAGCGCGTCGTCGTCAGCACCTATCAGTCGGTGTCCGGCACCGGCAAGGAAGCCATCGACGAATTGTGGAACCAGACCAAAGGCATCTTCGTGCCCGGGCAAGAGGTCGCGCCCTCTGTCTATCCCAAGCAGATCGCCTTCAACGTCATTCCCCATATCGACGTCTTCCTGGACGACGGCTCGACCAAGGAAGAGTGGAAGATGGTCGCCGAGACCAAGAAGATCCTGGACAAGAACATCAAGCTGACCGCGACCTGCGTGCGCGTGCCGGTGTTCGTCGGTCATTCGGAAGCGATCAACATCGAGTTCGAGGATTTCCTGGACGAGCACGAGGCCCGCGACATCCTGCGCGAGGCCCCCGGCATCCTGGTCATCGACAAGCGTGAGCCCGGCGGCTACATCACCCCCGTCGAATGCGTCGGCGAATATGCCACCTATATCAGCCGCATCCGTCAGGATTCGACGATCGACAACGGGATCAACCTGTGGTGCGTCAGCGACAACCTGCGCAAGGGCGCGGCCCTGAACGCGGTGCAGATCGCCGAGGTTCTGGGCCAGCGTTGCCTGAAAAAGGGCTGACACGCCGGCACGGCCGACAACGCGAAAGGGCGCCCCGCGAGGCGCCCTTTTTCATGCCGGCTGGCCGGGGGCCATCCGTGACGGGGTCCGGGTCAGCGCCCATTGGCGGCCGGGCCCGGCCTTGACCAGGCGCCAGTCGCTTTCGGCGATGAAATCCTGAAGCGCGCGCCAGACACCGTGATGCGGCGAATCCGGGCGCGGGTCCCAGTCGTCACCGATCAGCAGGCCGTCGGGTTTCAGCTGCGTCTGGATGGCGCGCAGCTCGGCCAGGGTCGGGGCGTATTTGTGGCTGGCATCGAGATACGCGAAATCCAGCGGCTCGGCGATCTGGTTGGCACAGGCGGGATAGGTCGCCTCGAGGATCACGCAATCGATGCCCGGGTGGCGTTGCACATGGGCACGGGCGTCCTCGCGGGCGACGCGGGTCGGCAGCGTGTCGAAGTTGGTATAGGCCTTGCCCCAGCCAAAAGTCTCGCCCAGGGTGGTCCAGGGATCGACCAGATACAGTTTCCGCGGCTGCGCGATCTGGCAGATCAGGTTGCTGAAATGGCCGCGGAACACGCCGATCTCGACCCCGACCCCGCCCTTGGGCAGCAGTTCCAGCACCCAGCGGCGCTTTTCCAGGCGCTCCATCTCGCCCGCCGGCATGGGCCAGCGGGTGTGCGAATCGCGCAGGATTTCATCCGGGGTCATTGCGTCACCTCCATTGCCGGTTCACCGCATACTTCAGAACGTTTGCCAGAGATAGTCTCGGATTCCCGCATGATTTGCCCGTCTGGAACCGGACCGACGGCCCTGTGCGTTTCCCCATGGCGGCACCCGACCGGGCCGGCCTTTCCATCAGCCCGGCGACGTCACGCCGGCACGCAGACGGGCCATGCCGGCCGCGTTCAGGTCGGGCAGGCGCGCGAGCAGGGCGTAATCCTCGGCATAATGGGCGCGGACCTCGTCGATCAGGTGGGCGGGGATGTCGGGGGCCGACCGCTGGCGGCTGACGTTGGCGGGGGGCAGATCGGGCAGGCCCAGACCCAACCCCGCGCAGATCGCGCCGAAGCCCTGCGCGACCCCCTCGTGCGGCAAGATCACATCGGCCAGCACGGTCTGACGATCCGCCGACAGGAACTTTTCGGATTGCAGGTTCTTCGCACCGTTCGCCCGCACGATGTTCCAGTCGCGCCGCGCCCAGAATTCGGCAAAGGTCATGTCGGCGGGCAGCGGGCTTTCGACCTCGGGCTGTTTGCGATAGCGATACCACGACCAGATCCATTGCACCGGGTCGCGCATCACACCGAACTTGAAGAACCCTTCGAGCCCGCACCCGGCCCGGCGAAAGACCCAGGGCGCCTGGGCCTCGATCTGCGACAGGGCGACATGCTTGCGCTGCGGGCTGCCGCCGTGGCGATAATCGGCCAACGGATCGAGAACCCGCTCGATGGCCGTCGATGCCGTCTTGGTGTTGGCGACAAAGATGAACCGCTTTTCAATCCCGATCAGCATCGGGCGCTTTCTTCTTCAGGTGGGTCAGGGGCGTATCCAGCACCGCCTTGACCCGGTCCCGATCGAAGGGCTCGCCGAGGAAGTCATACATGGGCTTCAGCGCCTCGAGATCGGCGGTATAGTCGTTGTAGTGGATGCGCACCCCGCGTTCGGGATGCTTTTCCAGATACTCGGCGAACATCGCGTCGGCGCGCGCCAGCTTGGCCTTGACCGCCTCGACCGACATGTCGGCCCACCAGCCGGATTTGGCGACCTCGTCGTGATCGCGCGTGTTGAACACAAAGCGCGTGTTCGGGAACATCTTGTAGGCAAAATTCAGGGTCGGCGCGAATTGCGCGGGATCGTTCGTCCAGCGGATTTCCTTGAACCCGGCGACACGGGTTCCGACCGGAGGCGCCAGAACCTCGCGCACAAAGGCATTCGCCAGGTTGCGCCCGTATTGAAAGGCGCGGATTTCCTCGGCACCATACCAGGGATGCTCGGAGGTTGTCGGCACCTTGCGGGTCACGGCGTTGGTGACGTTGGGATTGCTGGTCAGCAGATGCCACGACATCGCCAGCGGCACCAGCGCGTTCGCGTTCTCACCCCGGATGCAATAGCCGTCGATCGCGTTCAGAAGGTTCTGCACCAGGGTCGAACCCGATCGACCATAGGTGACGACGAACACATAACCGTCGAGATCCTTTGGCAGGGTAATGGGGGATCGCAAGACAGGTCCTTTCATCGACAAGACTTGTCGGCAGGTTTAGACGATTCCGCCTTTGCTGGACAAGCGAGAAGCGCGTTTCACCCTTTACTTGCAACCGGATCGGCGGGAACTAGGCATATGAACGCCGATCTGCCTCCGCTCGTCACGGTCGTCATCCCGGTCTTCAATGTCGGGGATCTGGTCGCGCGCGCGATCCGCAGCCTTCAGGCGCAGGACCTGCCCGATTTCGAGGCGATCGTGGTCGATGACGGATCGACCGACGGGTCCGGCGCCATGGCCCAGGCCGCCTTTGCCGGCGACTCGCGGTTCCGGCTGATCCGGCAGGAGAACCGGGGCCTGTCGGCAGCGCGCAACCGGGGGATTGCCCAGGCGCGCGGGACCGCCCTGGCATTTCTGGACGCCGACGACGAATATGCGCCCGCGTTCCTGGGGCAGCTTTGGCAGGCGATGCAGCGCGACGGCACCGATTGGGCCGCTTGCGGCATTGTGCTGTGTTACCCCGACGGCCACACGGTCGCGCACAGTGCGTTGCACGCGCAGCCACAGGCGGGTCCGGCGCGGGTGCTGGATCTGGGCGACGCGCGGGTCACGGCCGGGGTGTTCCCCTCGGCCTGGAACAAGCTCTATCGCCGCGCCGCCTTCGGCGACCTGCGCTTTCCCGAAGGCGCCTGGTTCGAGGATCACGAAGTTTTCTGGGCCATGGCCCGCCGCGCGCCACGTCTGAGCTATGTGCCCGCGCCGCTCTATCGTCACTGGCGCCAGCGGGACGGGCAGATCACCGGCACCGACAGCGAGCGGGTGTTCGACCAGGTGGCGGTGCTGGAGCGTCTGCACCCGGTGGTGCTGTCCATGGACCACGGAAACGAGGGGTTCGACCGGCTGGCTTCGCGGCTGGTGCATGAGCGCGCGCTGGTGTTGCGCGACCCCCAGCGCCGGGCGCGGTTCTTCGCGGCGATGCGGGACCTGTTCAACCGGCTCGGCGCGACCTGGAGCCCCGCCTGGGACCCTGAAATCCTGCCCAGCCTGGGCCCCTTGATGGCGGGCGACTTGCCGCTGTCCATCGTGCGGCTGGGACCCGGCGACCCGCCCGCGCCGCAGACCCTGCCGGATCTGGAAGTCGTCCATGCCCCCGATGCCCCCACGCCCGCCGCGCTGGCCGCCCGCTTGCAGGGCCGGTATGTGCTGATGCTGGCCCGGGGCGAGGGGCTGTTGCCCGATGGCGCGATGCGCCTGGTGGCGCTGGCGGAGACCATGGGCACGGCGCTGGCCTTTGGCGGTGTCGAACGGCAGCATCGCGGCTATCACGACGGGTGGAGCGACAACACCGTCGCGCCCGATCTGGCGTCGCTACCCGTTTCCGGCGGGCGCGTCGCGCTGGGCCCCGAGCAGGCGTTGCGGCTGCACCCCGTGCTGGCCAATCGCATCGTCGCGCGGGACCTGCTGGCGCGGCTTCCGGGCGCGCTGCGGCTGGATGGCGGCGCGGCCTCGTCGCAGGCGCTGGTGCTGGCCGCCGCGCTGGCCGCGGGCAGCGCCGGCTACACGCGCGTCCCGGTGGCCACCGCCGCCGATCTGCCCGGCCCGGTGCCGCCGCTGCGCGCCCTGGCGCGTTGGGCGCGGGCGCTGCCGCATCCCGACGCCGGCCCGCTCCTGCCCCGGGGTTGGCGCGGCACGATGTTCCTGCGCCTGGCGCGGTTCCGGGGCGGCGCTCTGACCTGGGCCGGCGCACTGGGGCTGGCGGCTTTCAACGGCTGGCTGTGCCCCGACCCCGGCGCGCGCCCCGATCCCGAATCCCCGCGCTGGCTGCGCCGGATCGTGCGCTTGTGTTCACGAATCCGTTGAGCCCCGGTTGCGCGATCAGGGCGAACGCGAAATAGTGCGCCCTTGAACTGCAACGATTTTGATGGCCATGCACCCGTTTGGAACCGCTCAAGGCGCCCGTTTCCATTGTCGCGCCGATTTCCGCGCGGACGCGGTGCTGAACCTCAACTTTTTCGATGCCGAACGCGCGCAAATTCCCTTTCACCTGTCCCTGCGCCGCGATGAGCGGCTGGCGGTGGTGAACCGCCGGGACGCGCAGGGCTGGCGCCGCGAAATCCGCATTCCCCTGGACCTGGAAGCGCGCGGCATTCCCGTCGAGATCCACTTTGCCGGGGCGGCGGTGGACCTGTGGGTCGATGGCCAGCATCTGGGCCGGTTCGACGCCATGCCCCGCCCCTCGCGCGAGGGGCGGATGTTCCTCAGACGCGGGTTCCCCGATCTCAGGCGCATCGCCTGGCTGGACATCCATGGCACCCTCGAACCCGGCAGCGCGCTGTTCGACAGCCTGGAAACCCGCGCCACGGGCCGGACCGGGCTGCACCTGACCGACAGCATCGAGATCACCTTGCGGGGCCTGTCGTCCGCGCAGGCCCGGGGCGCCGTGCTGGCGGTGCCCGGGCTCGAGGCGCCGATCCCCACCACCAGGCGCAGCCTGCCGTTCCTGCTGGCCGATGGCGGCGCCGAGCAAGAGATCCTGGCCGTGCTGCCCGGGCGGATCTGGGCGGGCGATACCGCCACGCTGGACCTGCGCATGACCGGCGCCGACGGCGCGGTGCTGGGCCGGATGACCCTCGATCGGGCCGATTTGGGCCGGCGGATCGCCACGCTGGCCCAGGCCGGTGGCCTCGCGGCCGACGACCGCGCCGCCTTGCAGGCCATCGAACACGTGCGTCACGCGGGTTTGCTGGATGCGCTGCCGGTCGCCGCGCGCCGGGCCCTGTTCGACGCCGCCGCGCGCTTTCGTCTGGGCGACTATCTGGCCGAGGGCAGCCAGCCCGAGCCGCCACCCCGGGTGCCCGGCCCGGACCCGGACGCCCTGCCTGCCGCCGCGGCCGAGCGGTTTTCAGGCCGGATGCGGGCCGCGCCTGCGTCCGATCCCGTGGCGTTGCTCAAGGGCGAGCTGGCCGTCCTGCCGGACAGCGAGACCCGCCTCTCGTTGATGCAGCGTGTCACCGAATGGTTCTGCCTGACCGGCCGCATGGCGGATCTGATGGCGCTGCGCCGGTTGTTCGCGCTGCCGTTGCCGCCCACACCGGACCCCGGCAACCTGTGGCTGATTTCGGTGCAATTGCCGGCCCTGCTGGACGCACGCCAGACCTGGCCCATGGTCGAGTCGCTGCGCCGGCTGGCGGTCGCCAGTCGCGCCTGGGTCTCGACCCCGCCGCTGGCGGCCGTGGTGATCGCCCTCGCTCAGGCCCGCCCCGCCGATGACGGCTGGATCCCCCCCGCCGGCCACCGGATCGAGGGGATCGTGGCGTTTCTCGATTTCCTGGACGCCCGCGCGCCGGACTACTGGGAACGCACGCCCTGCCGGATGCTGATCGCCGCGACCGTGGCCTTGCTGCGCGCGTCCGGCACGCTGCCCCTGGATCTGCGCGAGCGGGTGCAATGGCGGGCCATCGCGATCTATGCGCTGTCGCCCGCCTTTTGGCAGGCCCTGGCCGATCTGCCCGATGACCGCCTGCCCTGGCGGTTTCGGGTGCTGCGCCAGGGGTTCGCCGATCTGCGCGCCCTGATCGAGACGGACGGCCCCCGCGATACCGACTGGGAACACCGCGCCAACGCTGCCCTGCACCTGTTCGAAACCGTCGGCGCGGTCGGGCTGGACCGCTTCCGACGCGAGATGTTCGCACCCTCGGGCCTGCCCTCCTCGGACACCACGCACGGGCTGGGGCTGGGGCTGGACCCGGGCGAGGGCGCGTTGCGCCGTCTGGCCTGGCCGCTGTCCGACGCGCCCATCGACTCGCCCGCCCTGCCCGAGGGGTTGGCGCGCGCCAATCCGCAGGTCCACAGCGCCCCCCTGCGCGACCACGCGCGCGCGCTGAACCGCGCCGCCCATGCGGTGCTGGCCGGTCCGGGCAAGGGCGATGTCGCGGCGCTGGCCGACGCGCTGCCGACATTGATGAGCGATCTGCCCCGGTATCTGGGGCTGACGCTGGGCCTGTCCACCGCGCGCGGCCTGCTGGACCAGGCCCGCCAGGCCGAGGCCGAGACGCTGCTGTCGCGGCTGGTCGGCCTATCGCCGACCCTGGGCCCGCCCGAGGCCTGGCCCCCGCTGGCCGAGGCCTCGGTGCCCGCGCAGGCCCTGCACGCGCTGGCCACCGCGCATCCGCACAATGCCTGGGTGCGGCGCGCGGTGCAGGCGCTGGCGCATCGCCTTCCGCCTACCCCCGAGGCCCCGGGCGCCACCCCGGCCGACACCCGCGGCGACGACCGTGCCGGCGATCTCTACGCCGCAGCCAGCCCGGTGCAGGACACGCTGCTGTGCCTCTATTCCTGCCGGCCGAACCTGGACACGCGGGTTTCGGTCCTGCGCCAGACCTGGCTGCCGCTTCTGGCCGACATGGGCGTGCCGGTGCTGATTTTCGTGGGCGGCGGCGATGGCCGGCGCGAAGGCGACGTCGTCCACCTGCAAGCCCCCGACGATTACGAAGGACTGCCGCAGAAATCCCTGGCGCTGGCCCGCTGGGTGCTGGAGCACACCCGCTTTGGCCATATGGTCAAGGTCGATGACGACTGCTTCCTGGACCCGGCCGCCTGGTTCGGGGATCTGGCGCACCGGCGCTACGATTACTATGGCCGGCGCCTGCACCGCGTGCGCGGGCAGATGGACCGCACCTGGCACATGGCGAAATCGCAAAGCGCGCGCGGCCGGCTGGAACTGGACAAGTCGCCCGAACCCTCGACCTATGCGGACGGCGGGTCGGGCTATGCGCTGTCCCGCGCCGCGATGCAGGCCCTGTGCCGCGCCGCCGACAGCCCCGAGGGGCAGGGCCTGACGCGCCTGTCCTTCATGGAGGACAAGCTGGTCGGCGACCTGCTGGCGCTGTCGGGCATCGCCGTCGAAAGCGCCGATTATCAGGTCTCGGTGCTGCGCCGCACCCGGCCTGGCGGCCCGCTGGTCGCGCAATGGGAAAACGGCTTTCTGCCCTTTGCCGGCGGCGGCGTGAAGCTGGCGCATCTCGATGGCGTGGACAAGATGGCCGAGGTTCTCGCCGGGTTGCGCGCGGCCCGGCCGCAACCGCGCAAGGTCTGGCCCAGTTTCCAGCCCGCGCGGCTGGGATCGTGGACCAACGCGCTGGACCTGGTGTCCGCCCCCGACCGGCTGGCCCGCGCGATCGAGGCCGAGGTGGCGGTCGTCGCCTGCATGCGCAATGAACGCTTCCTGCTGCCGCGTTTCCTGGACCATTACCGCGCCCTGGGGGTCACGGGCTTTCTGATCGCCGACAACGGGTCCGACGACGGCAGTTTCGAATATCTGGCCGACCAACCCGATGTGGCCCTGTTCGCGGTGGATACCGATTACAGCCAATCGACCTATGGCGTGGCGTGGCAGCAGGCGCTCATGGCGAACTTCCGCCCCGGGCGCTGGACCCTGGCGGCGGATGCCGACGAATTGCTGTTCTGGTCGCGCGATCTGTCGGGGTCGCTGCCCGACCTGGTCCGCTCGCCCGAATTCGCGGGCGCCGACGCGGCGCGGGTCTTCATGCTGGACATGTATCCCCAGGGCCCGCTGGCCGAGGCCGATTTCCGCGCGGCCGACCCCTTTGCCCAGGCCGGGTTCGTGGACCGCACGCCGTTTCTTGCGGTGTCGGGGTCGCGCGGGCCGTATTCCGACGCGCCGGTGTGGACCAGCGCCCTCAGGCACCGTCTGATCCCCGGATCGCGGGCCGAACTGTTCGTGGCGCAGAAGGTCGCCTTGCTGAAATACCGGCCCTGGATGCGGCTGTCCGCAGGCCTGCATTTCGTCAGCGACACGCGGCTGGCGCAGCGCGACCTGCTGTTCGGGCATTTCAAATACAACGCCGCCTTTCACGCCAAGGCCGAGGCCGAGGTCGCCCGCGCCCAGCATTTCAACAACGCCGAGGAATACCGCAAATATCTGGCTCTGGTGTCCGAGGGGCGCGACCGCATCCACGATCCGGCCGTATCGGTGCCCTGGCAAACGTGCGAATTCGTGCAACGGATCTGCGCCGGCAAGCCGGTCTCGGCCTAGGGCGGGCGTCAGAACAGGCTGGTGCGGTCGGGAAACCGCCGGGCGCGCAGCCGTTCGTTCGACCGGGCGAAATGCTGGGCGATGCGGGTGCGGGCCTCGGGCGGCAGCGTCAGCGGCGTAAGCACCCCGCGGCGCACCAACATCAACGCGCGCACCAGCCCGTAGTGCAGCGGGCTGAACCGCCCGTTCCTGCGCCGCACCGGCAGCCAGCGATTGACCCGGCGGCGCACGGCGGCCTCTTGCGTGCTCAGCGCGGTGTTCATGCGCGCGGGTTCCGCCAGACCGGCGCGGGGCGTGCCCATCACGGCGCAGAAATCGTGGATCAGGTCGCCCTGAACCAGCGCGTCGCGGGTCAGCAGGCGCACATCCAGCCGGTCGGCACCGACGGCCTCTTCCCATTTGGTGACGATCCAGTTGAAGTTCAGCGCCTTCAGCCGCCCGTCGAGATGGGTGTCAAAGTCCAGCGTCTCGCCCCGGCGGATGCGTTCGGACCATGACGAGATCATCAGCTCGGCCTGATCGCGCAGATAGATCACATAGCGCACGTCGGTGAAACGCGCGGTCAGAAAACGGTCCAGCGCCTGCATCATCGCCGACTGGTGCAGCCAGGGCTGGATATGTTCGCTCGAGGCGATGAACAGATCCTCGGTCCAATGCGCCAGCCCGTCGTCCAGGAACTGGCGGTAGCGGTCCACATAGGCGGCTTCGGCCTGGGGCGTGGGCAGTTGCAGGATCAGCCGCGAGTGGGCGTCGCGGATCGTCTGCCCGGCGCCGACCACCCCGGTCGCGGCCAGCTCGAACTGGCTGCCAAAGGCGGGGTTGAGGGGCGCATAGCGGATGCCGCGCGACAGCAGGGCCTCGCGGTTGAGCTTCAGGAATTCCTGGATCGAGGACGAGCCCGTCTTGGGCATCCCGATATGGATCACCGCCCTCATGCGTCACCCCGATAGATCGTCAACAACGCGTCCAGATGGCCAGGCAGATCGACCGGCGGGCGTGCATGGGCCCAATAGTGCGCGGGCGTCAGACTGCCATCCAGAACCCGGCCCAGAACCGCCCGGAACGCCGAAAGGTCGTCGGCGCGGAACACCAGATCGGGGCAATGACCCAACTCCTGCGCGCCGCCTCGGTCCGAGGTCATCAGCGGGATATGGCGGGCGTGCATCTCGATCGCGACCTGGGGCAGGTTGTCCTCCCAGATCGGGGGCACCACGCCCAGCGCGACATCGTGCAACAGATCGGCCAGGTCGTCGTGGCGGTAGCCATCGACATGGCGCAACTCGGCCAACCGGGGGCGCAGGGCCTCCATCGCGGACATCGCGTCGGCCTCGCCCTGCGCGGCGGCCACGGTCAGGCGCAGGCGGCTGGCCATCTCGGGGGGCAACGCGGCCAGCGCGCGCATCAGGAAATAGAACCCCTTGTCGCGCCGCATGTAGCCCAGATAGGCCAGCCGCAGGGTGCCATCGTCTTGCAGGAACCGGGCGCGCGGGCGGGTGTGGTGCCATTCCGCCGCCTCGCGCGAGCCGATGCGCAGCGTTGTCATCCGCGAGGCGTGGATGCCATGCGTCAGTGCAATCTGCCGCACGCGGTCGGACACGCACAGCACCACGTCGCAATGCGCATTGATCAGCCCGACCATGCGCGCGCGCCGCTGGGCAAAGGCCAGCGCGGCCTCGGCGTGAAAGCTGGGCACCGAGGGTTCGGGCGTGGCGGTCCGGTCGTCTTCGCGGCGCGCGTGGCGCCAGCGCAGGACCCGCCGGACCGTGCGCCAGGCAAACCCCAGAACCGGCCGCGCGACCCCGCGATACAGCGCGCTGCCGGGGCCCATGCCAAACCGCCCCAGCGTCCGGCCGGTCGCATACACCGTGCGCACCGCGCGTTCTTCGGGGCGGGCGGTCAGGCAGCGCGTGCAGGCCCGGCCCGCGTCGAAGTTTTCGCAGCTTTCGCGTTCGGCGAACCACAGGTTCACCTGCGGGCAGATCGGATAGTAATTGTGCAGGCTCAGCACAAAGCGGGTGCCGGGCCAACGGTCCCGCAAGGCCAGAACCTCGGCCGGCAACCCCTCGAGATTGTTGAAATGGATCACGTCCCAGGGGCCGGTGCGGTCCACAAAGGCGGCAAAGGCGGCCACGGTGGCGGGGTGATCCAGTTGCGCGGGATTTCCGAAACCGGCGTGGGCGGGCGCGATGGTGCCCGAGTTGATCAGAGCATACCGCGCCCCCTCGCCGCCCGCGGTCGCCGCCGCCAGGGTCACGACGCGCGGCTTGCGACCGATCAGATCGTAGCCCAGCCCGGCGGACAGCATCGCGGTTTCGATCCCCTCGAGTCGGCTGAACCCGTCCAGCAGATTGCGCTGGTAGACGCTGACGCCACCGCCGCGCCCCTCGGCATCCTGCGGATCGGCCCAGTTGTAGAACAGAACCCTCATACCAGGGGCCCGCGCGGCACCACGCAACGCGGGCACCGTTCGCAACCGGGGGGGAAATCACGGAACAAGGGCATGGGCAGGAACATTTCGGCAAGGCCCGCATCGGGCCGGAAAGGGGACAAGGCGCGGCAAGGGAAACCCGTGCTCAACTCATGTTGAACTTGTGTCGGTCCACGGCGTCTTCCAGATCATTGAAATAGGTCAGCTTGCCCTGATGCAGCAAGATCGCGGCGTCGCAGAACTCCTTGAGCTCCTCAAGGTTGTGATTGACCAGGATCGCGCTGGACCGGTGCATCCGGTCGCGGAACACCGCGCGGCTCTTGCGGCGGAATCGCTGGTCGCCGACCGCCGTCACCTCATCGACCAGATAGGTGTCGAACGGGATCCCCATGGAAATCCCGAAGGTCAGCCGCGACCGCATCCCCGAGGAATAGGTGCGGAACGGCATATGGAAATGCGGACCGATCTCGGCAAAGTCCTGAACGAAATCGGACAGCTCGTCGGTATCGACGCCATAGACCCGGGCCAGGAAACGGGTGTTCTGCGCCCCGGTCAGATCGCGGTTGAAGCTGCCGCTGAACCCCACCGGCCACGAGATCGACCCGTCGCTCCAGACCTGGCCGGCATCGGGTTTCATCGTCCCGGCGATCAGTTGCAGCAGGGTCGATTTGCCCGCGCCGTTGCCGCCCAGCAGCGCCAGCGACCGCCCGGTCGGCAGCGTCAGGTTGAGCCGGTCGATGACCACCTGAAAGCGGTTGTTGACCCAGAAACCCTTTGTCAGACCCTCGAACTGGATCATCGCGCGGCCCCCAGCCTAGCCCCGGTCGCGCAGGCTGTAATAGATCAGCGCCGCCGAACCCCATCCCAGCACCAGAAACAGCGCCGCCATGAAGGTCAGCAGATAGCGTTGCGGGTATTCGGCACTTTGCGCCAGCGTCGGCTGAACGTAGGTCGCCAGATACAGGCTCTGGCGTTGCGCGTTCGAGCGCGCGGCGTCCAGCGCCGCCAGCGCGGCGGTATAGGTCGTCTCGGCAAAGTGCTGGTTGACAGTCAGGCTTTCGAACTGCGCGATGAGCCGGGGGTAATCGGTGTCGAAGACGGTGACATCCTGCGTCGCGAAATTGCGCCGCTCCTCCGAGATGCGCTGGCGGATCACCTCGATCCGGCGATCCGCCTGACGCACGCGGGGGTCGGTTTCGGCGGTGCTTTGCAGCAGCAGGTCGTAATCCACCAGTGCCTGCGCCAGTTGCTGTTGCAGGCCGTTGATGACGCCCATGCGCCCTTCGATATCGGCCTGCGGATCGACGATCTGGGTGCGGGCACGGAAACTGGCCAGATCCTCGCGCGCGGTGCGCAGCCGCGCCAGCGCATCCTCCAGGTCCTGCTCGGCGTTGGCCATGCTGTCGCGCCGGGCCTGGGCGTTCAGCGCGTTGATCATCGTTTCGCTTTCGCGCACCACGATCTGGGCGATGCGTTGCGCCATCTCGGCGGTGTGGGCGCGAACCTGCACGTCCATCAACCCCGAATTCTTGTCATAGGACACGATCACCACCCGGTCCCAGAACCAGACCAGATCCTCGATCGAGGCGTCCGGCCACAACGAGAACACCGGGTCGGTCGCCCAGAATTCGGAATAATGGGCGCGCAGGTCGATCTGCTGCTGCACCCGTTCGACCAGTTGCTGGCTGTGGATATAGGCGTAGAGAACGTCGGTGTTCGACGACCCGCCGCCACCGATGAAGGCGTTGATGCCGCCGACCAGTTCGGCGGCGGCCGCCCCTTCCTCGCGGCGGACGGTGAACCCGGTGGTCGAGGCATACTGATCCCGGGCAAAGCCGAACAGATAGACCGTCACCGCGATCAGCGGCACCACCACCAGGACCAGGAAACTGGTGCGCATCCGGCGGTGGCGTGGCTTGAACACGGCGGGCGAGGCCACGGGGCGGACCTCGGGCATGGCACCCTCGGCACCGCCCGCGGCCCTGCGCTTTGCCTGTCGGGCCTGCCGGGCGGCCCATTGGCCCTGTCCCTTGCCTTTGGGCGCCTGTTGCGGGGCGTCGTCCTGCGTGTCGTCATCCACGACGCTCTCCAAAGGTTGTTTGCCTCTTCGGTCGGTTTTCTACATAGTCCGGCCGATGAAGACCAGTAAAAGGAAGTCGCGCGCGCGATGTCCAGCCCCACCCTGTCACCGTCCGGTGAGATGATCCGCCCCGGCGCGCTGAGCCGCAGCCACCCGACCGCGCGCACCATTTCCGCACTGGTCCTGCGCGAGATGACCACCCGCTTCGGGCGGACCCCGGGCGGGTTCCTGTGGGCGCTGCTGCAACCGCTGGCGACGATCATCATCCTGGGCATGGCGTTCTCGCTGCTGGCGCGCTCACCCGCGCTGGGCACCAGTTTCATCCTGTTCAAGGCGACAGGGATGATGCCCTTTCAGACCTTTCGGTCGAACGCGACGATGGTCGGCGGCAGCATCTCGTATTCGCGCTCGCTGCTGCTGTATCCGGGCGTGACCTGGGTCGATGCGCTGCTGGCGCGGTTCATCCTGAACACGTTGGTGATGATCGTGGTGACGGCACTGATTCTGGTGGGCGTCGTGCTGGTGCAGGGCGTGACCCTGATCATGGACTGGAATGCGGTGATCCTGTCGATGGCGCTGAGCGCCTTTCTGGGGCTGGGCGTCGGCACGCTGAACTGCTTCCTGACCGAACGGATCGAGATCTGGTCGCGGATCTGGCAAATCCTGAACGCCCCGCTGATGATCCTTTCGGGCGTGCTGATGCTGCCCGAGAGCCTGCCGACCGACATCCAGACCTGGCTGTATTACAACCCGCTGATCCATCTGACCGGGCTGATGCGGCAGGGATTCTATGCCACCTACCAGCCGCAATACGTGTCGATCCCCTACGTGTTGCTGTGGTCGATGATCCCGTTCCTGCTGGGGCTGATCCTGCTGCGGCGCTATCACCGCGAGCTCATCAACCGCTGATTACGGGTCGGGCGCACGCCCCTCGGCGCGGGCCAGGACCTCGGCATGGGGGCGGCCGGTGCGCCGCCGCAGCCCGTCCGCCAGCGCAAGTGCGAACAGCCGCAGGAACCGGCCGCGTTCCCCGCCGTGCGCCTTGAGCCGCAGCAGCCATCGCGGAACATAGTAGGCCAGCACCGGCACAAAGAAGACGCCCGTCGCCATGCGATACAGGATCAGCAGGTTGCGGTGATAGTAATAGACCTTCCACAAGGGGCGGATGCGCGGATCGGCGGTGGAATAGGTCGTGCTGTCATGCGTGAACCGGACCGAGGGCGCAAAGCCCAGCCGGTGCCCCGCCCGCGTCAGGCCCATCGTGTAGATCGCGTCATCGCCATACAGAAACAGCGCCGGGTCGGGATAGCCGCGCCGCGCAATGACCGACGCGCGCAGAAAGAACCCCACGAACGAGGCCCCGTCCACCGCGCGCAGACCCGCGCGGGCAAAATCGGCCTCGCCCAGGTGGAACGCACCGCGCCCCCCGCCCAGCACCGTGCGCATGAGGATGCGCTTGTGCCAGAACGGGTTCAGCGTGGGCCGGTTCATCTCGCACAGGGTGCCGTCGGGATGCCGGACCGCCGCGGCGATTCCGTCCCATCCGTCCAGGTCCAGCGCCTGAAAGGCCGCCAGCGCGCCCGGGTCGGGGCGGGCGTCGTCGTCCATGACGACCAGCCAGTCGGGGCCATGATGCGCCATCGCGTGCCGCATCCCGGCCTCGAAGCCGCCGGCGCCGCCGGTGTTGCGGTCCAGCCGCAGGACATGCAGCCGGGGGTCCGTCTGCGTTGCCAGCCAGTCCGGCGTGCCATCGTCCGAGGCGTTGTCCACCACGACCACCGCGGCCAGCGCGGCGCGTGGCGCGGCCAGCAGTGCGGGCAGCGTCACCTGCAATTGCGCCAGGCGTCGGTGCGTCACCACCACCGCCACCAGCCGCCCGTTGCCGCCCGTTCCGTCCTGCATCGACACCCCCTGACACCCCTGCCCAGCTAGGCCAGCCGCGCCGGCCTGTCAAATGGCGCACCCGCTCGGCCGTTGGATCAAATGCGACACGAACGCCCCATTTCTGCCCAGATTGCGCACCGCTTGCCACCCCGCGATCCATGCACGGTGCCCCCCGGTGGAAAGAAGGGGCAGCCCATGCGACTGACGTTGCAAGGCGTGATCGAGACCGGGGTCGGTCTGCTCGATTCGGGCATTACCGACCTCGAGGTCGCCGTGGTCGATGGCACGCTGCATCTGTATTCCAGCACCGGGCGCAACGGCGGTTTGGTGGATTACGTCGTCGGCGCCGAAGGTGGGGCCGAGGTCGGCACCAGCGTGATCTTCCCGCCCGAGATCACCGCGATCGTCTCGGACAGGATCGTTCTGGCCGACGATGGCACCGGGCTGGTGCTGCTGGTCGGCAATGCGGCGCAGGGCCTGGTCGGCTACCTGACCGATGCCGGCGGCAATCTGGGGGCGCAGGTGCTGTCCAGCCTGACCGCGGCCGAAGGGGCCGCAACCGACGGCAGCATCGGCCATATCGAGGCGCTGGTGGTTCTGGCCGACGCCAGCCTGTCACTGTTCCCCGCCGGCTTCGACTGCACGCAACTGGTGGAACTGGTCAGCATCACCCTGAACGGGCAGAGCTTTCTTCTGGGCGCCTGCGGCAGCCTGGACGGGGTGGTGGGCTTTCGCGTCGATCCCGGCACGGGCCAGTTGATCCAGACGGGCACGATGGGCATGGCCCAGGGGCTGGGCGTGCATCTGCCCACCGCGATCGAGGTGGTCGAGATCGCGGGCCAGGCCTATGTGCTGCTGGCGGCCTCGGGTAGCTCGTCGATATCGGTGATGCGGCTGGGGCTGGACGGCGCGCTGACGCCGACCGACCATGTGGTCGATACCGGCATCACCCGGTTCGAAGGCGTCCAGGCGCTGGGGGTCGCGCAATCGGGCGATCACGTCTTTGTCGTCGCCGGCGGTGCCGACAACGGTCTGACCCTGTTCCGCCTGTTGCCCGACGGCCGCCTGATCGCCCTGCAAAGCCTTGGCGATACCGCCCTGACCGCAATGCACAAGGTGACCGCCGTCAGCCTGGCGATCGAGGGCGACCTGCTGCACGTCTTCGTCGGCTCGCAGAACGAAAGCGGGGTGACGCATTTCACCCTCGATCTGTCCAACCTGGGGATCGTCCTGTCGGGCACTGCCGCGGCGGAAACCCTGGCGGGCGGCGGCGGCGACGACGTGCTGATGGCCTCGGGCGCGGGGGACACGTTGCTGGGCGGGGCGGGCGACGACATCCTGGTGACCGGCCAGGGCCAGACGGTGATGACCGGCGGCGCGGGCGCGGATACCTTTGTCATCCGCGACGGGGCCGGCGGTTCGACCGTCACCGACTTTCAGCGCGGAACGGACCGGCTGGATCTTTCCGACCTGCCGATGCTGCGCGACCCCGCGCAACTGAGTGTCACGGCGACCGGATCGGGCTGCATCGTCAGCTATCGCGGCACGATGATCGTGGTGACCGCCGCCGATGGCCGACCGCTGACCCTGGCCGACCTGTTCCCCGGGGGCTTCGACTGGGCCGATCATTTCCCCTTTGTGCCGCAAGAGCCGGTCACGCCGCTGAACCCCGGTGTGCGGATCAAAGGCACGGACCTGCGCGACACGCTGACCGGCACCGACCGCGACGACACCCTGCTCGGCGGCCTGGGGCACGACACGTTGATCGGTGGCGCCGGCAACGACAGCCTGGACGGGGGCAACGGCCGCGACCTGCTGACGGTGACAGACGGCGCCAACCTGTTGCTGGGCGGCGCCGGCGCGGACACGCTGCGGGGCGGGATCGGCGCCGATACGCTGGACGGCGGCGACGGCCGGGACCTGATCCAGGGCGGCGCCGGGAACGACCTGATCTATGGCGGCAACGGCGCGGATACCCTGGCCGGTGGCGCGGGTGACGACACGCTCCGCGACAGCAGCGGGCGCAATCTGCTGTATTGCGGGGCCGGCAACGACGATGCCCTGGGCGGGGCCGACAGCGACCAGATCTATGGCGGCCAGGGCGACGATCTGGTGGACGGGGGCGGCGGCAATGACACCGTGGGCGGCGGAACCGGCAACGACACCGTGCGCGGCGGCGCCGGCGACGATCTGCTGTTCGGCAAGTCCGGCAACGACTGGATGGAGGGGGGCGCGGGCGCCGACGAGATCTGGGGTGGCGACGGCGCCGACACGCTGGACGGCGGCGACGGGCACGACCTGATCTATGGCGGCGCCGGCGACGATCAGATCTTTGGCGGCAGCGGGTCCGACCGGCTTTGGGGCAAGGACGGCGACGACCTGATCGACGGCGGCAGCTGGAACGACCTGCTCTGGGGCGACGCGGGCAACGACACGCTGATCGGCGGAACCGGCGACGACTGGTTGTCGGGCGGCGATGGCGACGACCTGCTGCAAGGCGACGAAGGCAATGACGTGATGCGCGGCGGGCGCGGCACCGACACGTTCGTGGGCGGCGCCGGGGCCGATGTGTTCGAATACTTCCGCGACCACGACACCAGCCGGATCATGGATTTCCACCCGGGCGAGGGCGACGCGCTGCGGATCGACGACTGGACCTGGCACATGCTGGGCACGCTGAGCGCGCAAGAGGTCGTGGACCGCTTCGGCCTTCTGGATGCGGATGGCAATGTCGTGCTGGATTTCACCGGGATCGGCAGCGGGATGGTGATCCTGGACGGGTTCCACGATCTGTCCGGGCTGGCCGGCGCCATCGACATCGTCTGACCCGCCGCGGTTCGGACCGGCCGACCGCAGGCGCGCGGGATCAGCCGCCCGCTTCCTCGCTAGAGACGGCGTTGTGGTCGATGTCGCGTTTGACCCAGCGCATCGTTTCCTCGACCAGCGCCGGGGCATCGCCCGCCTCGATCGCCGCGCGCAACGCCTGAAGGGCCCGGGCCGTTTCGAATTCGGACAGAACCTTTTCGCGCGTGCGCGACAGCTTGGGGTGCGCGGTATCTTCCAGCTGCGCGCTGATCGACAACTCCTCGTGCAGCTTCTCGCCGGGGCGCAGGCCGGTGGTGACGATCTCGATGTCGCCCTCGGGGTTCTGCGCGTCGCGCACGGTGTGTCCCGACCGCTCGATCACCTGCCGCGCCAGATTGAGGATGCGCACCGGCTTGCCCATGTCCAGGACAAAGATCTCGCCCCCCTCGGCCAGCGTTCCAGCCCACAGAACCAGGCGACAGGCCTCTTGCGTGGTCATGAAATAGCGCGTGACCAACTCGTCGGTCACGGTGACCGGCCCGCCCCGGCTGATCTGCTCGTGAAAGATCGGCACCACCGACCCCGACGACCCCAGCACATTGCCGAACCGCACCATGGCAAAGATCGTGTTCCCCGACCGGCGCGCCAGATCGCCGACGATGATTTCCGACAGCCGCTTGGTCGCGCCCATGACCCCCACGGGGCGCACCGCCTTGTCCGACGAAATCAGCACGAACCGCTGCACCCCCAGGTCCAGCGCCGCCTGCGCCAGGGTCAGCGTGCCGAAGACGTTGTTGGTGACACCGGCGATCGGGTTCTTCTCGACCATGGGCACATGCTTGTAGGCGGCCGCGTGCAGGATCACCGACACGCCGTGCTCGAGGATGACGGACCGGATCAGCCGCGCGTCGCCGGTAGAGCCCAGGACGGGAACGATCCGGACCGGCGTATCTTCGGACAGGGCGCGCAATTCGCGGTCGATCATGAACAGCGCGTATTCGTTCAGATCCAGGATCACCAATGTCCGGGGCTTGCACCCCAGGATCTGCCGGCACAGTTCCGACCCGATCGATCCGCCCGCGCCGGTTATCAGCACCGCCTGGTCGGTATAGGCCCCGCAGCCGCCGTTCAGGGCATCGGTCAGGTGTTGCCGCCCCAGAACGGACTGCGGCAGCACCGGCGCCAGTTTGGTGACGATCTGCTGCTCGCCGATCAGCTGCGCAAACGAGGGCAGCGCGTGAACCTCGACCCCGTGCTTGCCGACACGCCGGGCGATCTGCGCCTGTCGCGGCATGCTGAGGGACGGCATCGCCAGAAGCACGCGCTCGATGTGATGCGATTCGATCAGCGATTCGATGCGCCGGCCAGGAAACACCGTGAGCCCGGCCACCGTCATCCCCTGAAGCGAGGGGTTGTCGTCGAGAAAGCCGATCACCCGGACCTCGGCGTGGGCCTTCAGCGCCATGGCCAACTGGATGCCGGTCATACCCGCGCCATAGATCAGCACCCGCTTGCTGGGCGTGTCGTGGCGATAGATCGCGATCAGGATCTGCAACAGGATCATGCGCGACGCGGCGCTGAACACCGAATACATCAGCGCCAGGATCACCGGCGTTCCGACCTGGACATGGGAATAACCCAGCATGATGAGCCCGGCCAGCATCCCCGCCAGAACCGCCCCCAGCGCGGCGCTGAGCCCCAGCGCCGACAGCTCATAGGATTTGAGCTGCACCCGCGGCAGGCCCAGCAGGATCGACAGGAACCCCGAGGCAATCGTCAGGATCCCGAAGGCCAGCCATTCCTGCTGGATCACGGAGACCGACGGCACCCGGCCCGCCGCCACCGCCAGCGACACCAGCAACGAGACGGGCACGAGGACCACGTCAAGCGCCATCAGGATCGCTTGCTTCACGGGACGGGACAGGGTCTTGAGGATTGCGAGCATACCGAACCGGACTGGGGTCGTTCAGGAAGCGTTACGCCTCCTGGTTGCAAAAGAGAAACGCGAAGACAGGGTCCCCCCGAAAATTTCTAACAGATATTGCACCGCAGAGACAGCATTGCCACCGGCATGGGCGGAATGTTGCGCCGCGATGCAGAAATCTACAGCGGACTGACGGCAAAGGCCCCGACACGGCGGCCTGCGCGGCGCGCCTCCAGCCAGGCGTGGGCACTGTCCAGCGCCTCGCGGATCGTCACGTCCATGTCCAGATACCGATAGGTGCCCAGCCGCCCCAGGAAGCTGACCCCCTCGGTCTGCGCGGCGCGGTCCACATAGCGGCCCAGCAGGGCTTTCTCCTCGATCAGCCGGATCGGATAAAAGGGAATGTCGTCGGGGCCCGCCGCACGCGCGCGTTCCCGATAGAGCACCGTTTCCGCGTGGTCCTCCCAGGGCGCGAAATGCTTGTGCTCGGTGATCCGCGTCCAGGGCACATCCGCGTCGCAATAGTTCATCACCGCGCATCCCTGCCAGTCGCCCCGGGCCGTGAACCGCTCGAAATCGAGGGTGCGATACCCCAGCCGGCCCAGGTCATGCCCAAACCAGGCGTCCAGCGGCCCGGTCCAGAAGACATGCGCCGCCGTCCCCGCCATCGCGGGCGCATAGGGCGTGCGCAGTTCCAGCCGGATGCGCGGATGGTCAAGGATCGCCTGCACCAACGCCGTGTAGCCCTGCTCCGGCATCCCCTGATAGGGATGCGCAAAATAGCTGTCATCATAGCTGAACCGCACCGGCAGACGCTTCAGGATCGCGGCCGGCAGGGCGCGCGGCGCGCAGCCCCATTGCTTTTGCGTATAGCCCTTGAAGAACGTCTCGTAGAGCCGCGCCCCCATCAGCGCCAGCGCCTGCTCCTCAAAGTTGCGGGGCGCGGCGATGTCGGTTTCGGCCTGTGCGGCGACAAAGGCGCGGGCCTCGTCGGGGCGAAAGGTCCGGCCGAAGATCTGGTTGATGGTCAGCAGGTTCAGCGGTAGCGAATAGACCCGCCCGCCGCTTTGCGCCATGACCCGGTGCCGATACGGGCGAAAGGTCGCGAAGCGGTTCACATAGGCCCAGACCCCGGCGTCGGCGGTGTGAAAGATGTGCGGCCCGTAGACATGCACCATCACCCCCGTTTCGGCATCGCGTTCGGTGTGGCAATTGCCGCCGACATGATCGCGCGCCTCGATCACGCGCACGCGCAGGCCGGCCTCGGCCAGTTCGCGCGCCACCACCGCGCCCGACAGGCCGGCGCCGACGATCAGGACCGCGCTGTCATCCGCCAAGCCATGCCCTTTCACCTTGTCGCAAATACGCCGGGGGTCCGGGGGCAGGGCCCCCGGCGGCTCAATCCATGTTCATCCGCTTCAGATACCCCTCGATCAGCGGCACGTCCGAGGGGTTGTTCAACTCCCAGAAGGCCGCGCCCGGCGCGCTGACCTCGACGGCCGCGATCTTGTGCCCGTGTTCGAGGAACCGCAACTGCTCCAGCCCCTCGATCTGTTCCAGCGCCCCGGCGTCAAGGCCCGCATAGAGCGTCAGCGCCTGCGGCGTATAGGCGTAAAGCCCGACATGGTGGAACACCGGGATCGGGTCATGGCGTTTCAGGCTGCCCGTGAACGGGATCACTTCCTTGGAAAAGTAGATGGCGTTGCCCAGCATGTCGCGCACAACCGTGGTGGCGCCGACACGGCCGGCCTTGCGGTCGGCCAGGAAATTGTCCAGCGCCTCGCGGTCGCAGCGCAGCACGGGCGTCGCAACCTGGCGCGTGTCGTCGTCGCGCATCGCGGCGATCAGCGCGCTGACGAAATGCGGCGGCGTCAGCGGCGCGTCGCCTTGCAGGTTCACCACGATCGGCTGCGTCAGCCCCGCACGGTGCACCGCCTGGGCGACGCGCTCGGTGCCGTTGGCGCATTCGGGGTCGGTCAGGATGACCTCGACACCGATGCGGCGCGCCTCGTCGACGATGCGCGCGTCATCGGTTGCGACATAGACGCCGGTGACGCCGCGCGTGGACACCGCCGCGGCACGGGCCGCCATGACGCTGCGTTCCAGCAGGCTGCGTTCGACGCCGGACGCGCCCTTCAGCTTTGCCAGCGGCTTGGCCGGGTAGCGGGTGGACGCGTAGCGCGCCGGAATGACGATGACGGCCTCACGCATTCGGGCCTCCTTTGGTCAGGGCGTCGTAGGCGGCCAGGTTGCCGATCAGCGCCTTCATCTGGTCCAGCGGCACCATGTTCGGCCCGTCCGAGGGGGCGTTGTCCGGGTCCTGGTGGCTTTCGATGAACAGCGCGTGCACGCCGACCGCGCAGGCGGCGCGCGCCAGCACCGGCACGTATTCGCGCTGCCCCCCGGTCGAGGCCCCCTGCCCCCCCGGCTGCTGCACCGAATGCGTGGCATCGAACACCACCGGATAGCCGGTCGCGGCCATTTCCGGCAGGCCGCGGAAATCGGTCACCAGCGTGTTGTAGCCAAAGCTGGTGCCCCGGTCGCACAACAGGATGTTCTGGTTGCCGGTGCTGGCGATCTTGGCGGCGACGTTCTTCATGTCCCAGGGCGCCAGGAACTGGCCCTTTTTCACGTTGACCGCCTTGCCGGTTTCGCCGGCGGCCAGCAACAGGTCGGTCTGGCGGCACAGAAAGGCGGGGATCTGCAACACGTCCACCACCTCGGCGGCTTTGGCGCAGTGCCAGGGTTCATGCACGTCGGTCAGCACCGGCACGCCGAATTCCGCGCGGATCGCGGCCAGCGCCTCCAGCCCCTTGTCCATGCCCAGCCCGCGCTGCGCCCCGACCGAGGTGCGGTTGGCCTTGTCGTAGCTGGCCTTGAAGATCAGCCGGGTGCCGGTGGGCGCGCAGGCCTCGAGCAGGCCCGCGCACATCCTCCGCGCGTGATCCAGGCTTTCCAGCTGGCAAGGCCCGGCAATCAACGCGAAGGGATGCGTGCCGCCGATGGCGATGTCGCCGATGGTGACAATCCGGGTCATGGGCACTCCTTACACCACGCCCGCGCGCAGGCAGTCGTGCAGGCGCACGATCCCCACCGGGCTGAGGTCGGTTTCGACGACGAAAACGGAATAGATCTTGCGTTTGTTCATGATCGCCACGGCCTCGGCGGCGGCGGTCTCGGGCGAGACGCTGACCGGGTTCCTGGTGGCCACCTGCCCGGCGGTGCGGCCCATCAGCCCGTCCATGTGGCGGCGCAGGTCCCCGTCCGAGATGACGCCGATCAGCGCGCCTTGCGCATCGGTCACCCCGGTGATGCCAAAGCCGCAGCGGGTCATGGTCAGGATGGTGTCGGGCATGGGCGTGGCCTCGGACACCAGGGGCAGCAGGTCGCCCGAATGCATGAGCTGCGTCACCTTGGCCAGACGCGCGCCCAGCTTGCCGCCGGGGTGGAAACTGCGGAAATGTTCGGCGCGGAATTCGCGCTGGTCCATCACCGCCACGGCCAGCGCGTCGCCCAGTCCCAGCGTCAGCGTGGTCGAGGTCGTCGGCGCCATGCCCAGCGAGCAGGCTTCCTCGTGGTCGGGCAGGGTCAGCTTCAGGGTCGCGGCCTGCATCAGCGTCGAATCCGCGCGTTTCGAGATGCCGATCACCGGCACGTCGAACCTGAGGCAATAGGCCAGCAAATCGCTGAGTTCACTGGTCTCGCCCGAGTTCGAGATGACGATGGCGATGTCGTCGGGCGTGATCATGCCCAGGTCGCCATGGCTGGCCTCGGCCGGGTGGACAAAGAACGCAGGCGTCCCGGTCGAGGCCATCGTCGCCGCGATCTTGCGCGCGATATGGCCCGACTTGCCCATCCCCGACAACGCCACCCGCCCCCGCCCGTTCAGGATCAGCCGCACGGCCGCGTCGAAATCGGCAGGCAGCGCGCGCGACAGCGCCAGCAGCGCGTTGCCTTCGATGTCCAGCACGCGCGTGGCCGATGCGGTGGGCGTTCGGGGGGTGGTCGGCATGGGGGTTCCAGGGTCCGCCCGGCCACAAGAGGGCCGTCAGCCGGTGCATAGACAGCCCGGGCCCCGAGGTCAACTCGCGGGCAGGGGCGCGCCGCTTTCGCTGGGCCGCTGTTCGCCCAGCAACACCTTTGCGCGCCGCACACCGTCGCGCAGCGTGGGGGCGAATTCGACCTGCGGCGCGACGATGCCATGGCCGGCAAACTGGTTGGACAGCGCCGGCGAGACCCCGGCCAGCACCACCACAACCCCCTTGCGCGCGGCGCTGGTCAACAACCCCTCGACGGTATGGATCGCGGTGGAATCGACCATCGCGGTTTCGGTGAAATCCACCACCAGCGCGCGGTGGTCGTCACCGATGCGCTCCAGCACAGCCCCCACCGCCGAGGCCGCGCCAAAGAAGAACGCGCCCTGGATGCGATAGACCAGGATCGCGTCGGCGCGACCGATACCGATGGGCTCGGGCGCGCTGTCGTCGGCCTCGTCCAGCCCCTCGGGCACGACGGCGCTGACGCCTGCGGCCTTGGACATGCGGTGGATGAACAGCAGCGCCCCCAGCGAAAACCCGACGAGAATCGCCTCGGTCAGGTCGCGGAACACTGTCAGCCCCCAGGTCGCCAGCAACACGACCGTATCCTCGCCCGAGGTGCGCAGAAGGCGGGCGATGGCGTGGCGTTCGATCATGTTCCACGCGACCGTCGCCAGCACCCCGGCCAGGGCCGCCAGCGGCACCAGCCCGACCAGCGGCGCGGCGACCATCATGAAGGCCAGCACGAAGACCGCGTGCAGCATCCCCGACACCGGGCCGTGGGCGTTGGCGCGCACGTTGGTCGCCGTGCGGGCGATCGTGCCCGTGGCCACCAGCCCTCCCATCGCCGCCGAGGCCAGGTTGGCGACGCCCTGCGCGATCAGCTCCATGTTCGAATTGTGCCGCCGTCCGCTCATGCCGTCCGCGACCACGGCGGACAACAGCGCCTCGATCGAGCCGAGCAGCGTGAAGGCGATGGCATTGGGCAGAACCGCCAGGGCCAGGGTCCAGGTAAAGGCAGGCAAATGCGGCGCGGGCAGGCCAGCGGGCACCGCGCCAAAGGTCGAGCGGATCGTCGGCGTATCGAGGTTCAGCAACGCCACCGCCGCCGTCGTTGCCGCCACCGCGACCAGCAGGTTCGGAACCCGGGGCGCGAACCGCTTGAGGCCGACGATCAGCGCGACGGTGCCGGCCGCAATCGCAATGGTGACCGGGTTCGCGCTGGGCAGGGCCTGCCAGATCACCGGCAGTTTCTCGAGTATCGGGCCGGGTTCGGGCCCGGCCAGCGTCAGACCCAGCAGATCCTTGATCTGGCTGGCGAAAATGATGACGCCGATACCCGCCGTGAACCCCACCGTGACGGGATAGGGGATGAACTTGATGTAGCTGCCCAGACGCAAGACCCCGATCGCCGCCATCAGGACGCCGGCGATCATCGTCGCCAGGGCCATGCCCTCCATCCCGTATTGGTGCACCGTGGCGGCGACCAGCACGATGAAGGCCCCCGCCGGACCGCCGATCTGAAACCGGCTGCCCCCCAGCATCGAGATGAAGAACCCCCCGACGATGGCCGTGTAAAGCCCCGCTGCCGGCGTCGCGCCCGAGGCGATGGCGATCGCCATCGACAGCGGCAGCGCGACGATCGCCACCGTCAGCCCGGCGATGGCATCGCGCTTCAGATGCGCGACGGTGTATCCCTCGCGCAGGACGGCATAGAGGGCGGGGACCATACGGTCTGCGGGCATGGGAGCACCAGGTCAACGATCAGGAATGCCCGACCCTAGACCCCGCGCCCCGGCTTCCGCAATGCCCCCGATGACGGAAAGATCACAGAACCGGTTGAAAACTGTCGGTTTCGGGATCGTAGACCGTCAGCCCGCCCTCGCCGATGTTGTGCCAGACCCCGTGCAGGGTCAGGCGCTCGGCCTCGACCGCCTCGCGGATGAAGGGGAAGGTCATCAGATTCGCCAGCGAGATGCGGATGGATTGCAGTTCCATCGCCTTGATGCGGTCCTCGGGGTCGGCGATGCCGCTGGTCGCGTCATAGCCCGGGCGCAGGATCTCCATCCAGTTGCCGACAAAGCTGGAACCCGACGCCAGGTCCGGCGCCAGCCCCGCGCACATGTCATGACACCCGCGCACGCCGCCACAGTTGGAATGCCCCACCACGATCAGATGCGCGACCTTCAGCGCCGACACCGCGTATTCCACCGCCGCCGAGGTGCCGTGATGGTCGCCGTCGGGCGTATAGGGCGGCACCAGGTTGGCGATATTGCGGTGAATGAAGAACTCGCCCGGATCGGCGCCGAAGATCGATGTGACATGAACCCGTGAATCGCAACACGCGATCATCATCGACCGCGGGTGCTGCCCTTCCATTGCCAGATGACGGAACCAGCTCTTGTTCTCGCTGTAGGCGGTGGCATGCCAACCCTTGAAGCGGTTCACCAGATATCCGGGCAATTTGCGTGCAAAATTCATCGTGGATTTCCCTTAAGTCCGAGGCGTGGTCAGTGCTATGATCAATTCATAAGAAAATCGAGCAAGTTCCCAGTTCAAGGGGCAACGAATTGTTAGCCCGGATCACCCAAGCTGAACGCGGGTGTGAAGGAGCCGACTGAGGCAGAAAGGTGTGGGCATGACCATGGTATTCGAATTCCGCCCCAGCGAGCGGATCGTGATCGATACGGCGACGCTGGGCGACCTGTTCACGCGGCTGGGTGACCGCGGGGCCGAAGATTTCGTGATGGAGACGGTCGAGGCGATCTCGGACACGCTGGCCGAGGTGGACGGCCTGCTTCGCAAGGACCGGCTGGACGACATCGCGCCGCGGGCGCAACAGGTGTCCAAACTCAGCGCGGCGATCGGGTTGACCTCGTTGGCGCGGGTCTCGCGCGATATGGGGATTGCCGCGCGGCGGGGCGATCTGGTCGCCTATCGGGCGGTCTGGGAACGGCTGGTGCGCATCGGCGACCGGTCCCTGGCCCAGGTGTGGGAGGTGCCCGGCCTTTCGGTCTGACCTGGTGACGGGCGGCGTGACGGGCGGCAGCGCCGATGGCGGCGCAGAACGGTCTTTTTATTCGGGGCCCCGGGCGCTAGTCTGCGGCGAAACCAGATAGAGAGAGCCATGCGCCAAAGCCTTGCCGCGTTTGCTTCGCCCGATGCAGCCTCGATCCCGTTGCATGCCATTGCCGCCGAAACCCTGGGCGACTGGCTGGACAGCCAACCCGAGCGGGTGCGCACCTGGCTGGACGCGGTCGGCTTCAAGGCCGCCGTGGGCGAGACGGTCGCCGTGCCCGACGCGGCCGGCGCGCTGTCGATGGCGGTTTTCGGGTTGGGCGCGGCCAAGGCGCGCGCCCGGGGCCGCATGGCGCTGGGCGCGGCCCGCGGCAAACTGCCGCTGGGCACCTATCACCTGGCGAGCGGCTTCGAGACCGATGCCTTGCCCGAACAACTGCTGGGCTGGCTGCTTGCGGGCTACAGCTTTGACCGGTTCCGCCGCCATGGCCAGCCGGAAGCCGAGATGCCGATGCTCAAGGCGCCGGCTGGGGTCGATGTCCGCCGCATCGAGATCCTGGCCGCCGCCGAATGGCTGACGCGCGATCTCATCAACACCCCCGCCTCGCAGATGGGCCCCGAGGAAATGGAAACCGCCGTCCTCGCCCTGGCCGAGGAATTCGACGCGCAGGTTTCTGTCACCTATGACGACGATCTGCTGCACGAGAATTTTCCCCTGATCCACGCTGTCGGGCGCGCATCGGACCGGATGCCGCGCCTGCTGGACATGCGCTGGGGAAACGAGGGGCCGCGTATCACCCTGGTCGGCAAGGGCGTGTGCTTTGACACGGGCGGGCTGGACATCAAGCCGGCGGCCTCGATGGGGCTGATGAAAAAGGACATGGGCGGCGCGGCGACGGTGCTGGGTCTGGCGCTGATGATCATGGCGCTGGACTGGAAGGTGCGCTTGCGCGTGCTGATCCCGGCGGTCGAGAATGCGATCTCGGGCAGTGCGATGCGTCCGGGCGACATCATCACCGCGCGCAACGGCCTGACGGTCGAAATCAACAACACCGATGCCGAAGGTCGCCTTGTGCTGGCCGATGCGCTGGCGCTGGCGGCCGAGGAAGCGCCCGACGCGCTGATCTGCATGGCGACGCTGACGGGCGCGGCGCGGGTTGCGCTGGGCCCCGATCTGCCGCCCTTCTACACCGATGACGAGCCCTTTGCGCAGGCCCTGATGGATGGCGCCCGGATCGAGGCCGACCCCTTGTGGCGGATGCCCTTCCACACCCCCTATGAGGCCCTGATCGAACCCGGAATCGCGGACCTGGACAACGCGCCGGGGGGCGGTATGGCGGGTTCGATCACCGCCGCGCTGTTCCTGCGCCGCTTTGTCGGGGACAGCCCCCGCTTCGCGCATTTCGACATTTACGGCTGGCAGCAAAAGGATGCGCCGGGCCGCCCCAAGGGCGGTGTCTCGCAGGCCGCGCGCGCCATCCTGTGGGCCCTGCCCCAGGTTCTGGGCCCCGAGATCACCGGCGACGAACCCACCGCGCGCCCATGACCGACCGGCGGTTCCTGCGCGCCGCGCGGGGCATCGCGCATGACAGCCTGGCCGGCGCGCTGGACGGGCACCGGCTGACGGCGGGCACCTGGTGGCGCGTGGCCGCCCCGCTGGCCGACCTGTGCGACAGCCCCGGCGGCATGCGCGACCGGCAGCTTCTGATGGGCACCCGGTTCTGCGTGCTGACCCGGGACGCGGATCACGCGTTCGGCTTTGACGGCGACGACGGGTATTGCGGCTGGCTCGATACCCAGGCGCTGGCGGACGACCAGCCCCCCACCCATTGGGTCGCGGCACCCGCGACGCATCTCTATCCCGCGCCCGACATCAAGACGCGCGAACGCGCCACGGTGTCGATCGGCGCGCGGCTGCGGGTCACCGATCGCTCGGGGGCCTTTGCCACGACCCCCGCGGGCCATGTCCCCGCCCGCCATCTGCGCCCCCTGGGCGATTGGCGCGCCGATCCGGTGGCGGTGGCGCGCGATCTTCTGGGGACGCCCTATCTGTGGGGCGGAAACAGCCGCGACGGCATCGACTGCTCGGGACTGGTGCAGGTGGCGCGGCGCGCCTGTGGGCTGGCCTGCCCGCCCGACAGCGACCTGCAACGCGCCATGGCCGGGGCCGATGTCGTGCCCGGGGCCGAGGAACCGGGCGATCTGATCTTCTGGGCGGGGCATGTGGGCATGGTCAGCGCGCCGGGGCGGCTGATCCATGCGAACGCGCATCACATGGCGGTGGTCGAGGAAGACCTCGAACCCGCCATCGCGCGCATTGCCGCAACCGGTTCGGCGGTGTTGCGACGGCTCAGGCCGTAGTCGGATCAAGGGTGGGCCGTCCCGGCCGGGACGCTGTCGGAACGACCCGGGCTGCCTCAGTTGCCGGCCTGGCCCTGCATCTGGCCGTGGCCTTGCATCTGGCCGTGGCCCTGCATCTGGCCGTGCTGCATGCCCATGCCCTGCATCGGCTGACGCTCGTTATCGACGGTCACCGTGGCGACGTATTCGGTGCCATCCGCGAACACCAGCGTCACCGGGAACTCGGCGCCCTGCTCCATGGTGCCGTGCAGGCCCAGGAACATCACGTGGTCACCGCCGCGTTGCAGCGCGTGCTCGCCGCCGGCGGGCACATCGAACCCGTCCACCTGGCGCATTTGCATGACGCCGTTGGCGTCCTGGATATGGGTGTGCAGTTCCGTGCGGTCGGCAATGTCGGACCGCGCCGCGACTACGCGGCAATCGGCACCGCCGGTGTTCTGCATCACCATGAAGGCGGCGCCCGAAACCGACATCGCGGTCGACGTGCGGGCATAGGCATCCTGCACCGAGAAGCCGTCGCAGGCGAGGGCGGGCATGGCGAAAGCGGCCGCAAAGGCGGCCAGGGAAAGCGTGCGGATCATGGCATTCGTCCTGTCTGTTGATTGGGTCTGAAAGGTCGGGATCAGACCGTGACAGGGGGTGCGCGGGACTGCGCGTGAACCGGTGCCTCGGGTTGATGCACCAGCGTGACCCGGCGCGCGTAGCGCACCGGCACCAGCCGGCTTGGCGCGCTGAACAGCGGCGTCACCGTATCCGTCAGCGCGGCCAGCGCGGGCACGCAGTCCGGGCACAGGATCATCGGCCCGTCGGGAACCGGATTGCCCTGCGCGTCGATGGTGATGGTCGTGACGCCGTAACCCGTGCAAACCACGGTCTGCCCGACCGCCCGCGCCTGATGGCGGGCGCTGGCCATGGCAAACGAGCCGCCGACAAGCAGCAGCACCAGCAGGACCAGGGAAAGGGCACGCGTCGGCTTCATGGCGCCAATCTAATCCGTCTTTGTGGCGGGCACTAGTGCGACCAAACGCGCGGGATCAGCGCCTTGATACGGCCCGCGTGCCCCCGCGGCGCGGCACAGGCGTCGGCGGTCAGCGCGCGGGCATCGTCGAGCAACGCCTCGGGCGCCGACAGGCGGTCCACCAGGCCCCAGGCCAGCGCCTCGGGGGCCTCGATCCGGGCCCCACCCATGAGGAGCGTGCGCGCCCGCCCCGAACCGATCAGCGCCGCCATGCGCGCCGGGTCCGAGGGTTGCGGCAGGTAGCCCAGCTTCATCACCGGATAGAAGAACCTTGCCCCCGGCACCGCCAGCCGGATGTCACAGGCCAGCGCCATGCCGAACGCCCCGCCCGCCAGCGTGCCGTTCAACGCCGCGATCGTCAGGCACGGCAGCGCGGCGAGGGTGCCCGACAGCTCCTCCCAGATGGGATCGGTGGCCAGGCCCGCGCGGGCTTCGTCCAGATCGGCGCCGGCGGAAAAGACCTTTCCGGCGCCGGTCAGGATCAGCGCCTCGGCCCGCTGGCCGGCGTCGCGCAGGTGGTCGATCAGCGCGACCATCATCGCCCGGGTCAGCGAGTTGGCCTTGTCCGGCCGGTCCAGCGTCAGGATCGTCAGCGCGCCGTCGTCGTCGCGCCGGATCATCGGCCCAGCCCCAGCCGCTCGCGGATTGCTTCGTCGCGCAGGGCGACCTCGGCGCCGCGAAAATCGTCGGCGTCGGGCGAACACATCCACAGCAGCGCCTCGGCCGGCCATTCGGGGGGCACATGCGCGGCCCAGTCCAGTTGGCTGACGGGGTTGACGCCCGATCCCTTGATCGCGCGCTGCATGTCGGTGGCCACGGTGCCCGGCGACAACGACAGCACCCGCACGCGGCGCCCGGCCTCGAGATGCGCGGCCTTGGTCAGCATCATCGCCCCCGCCTTTGACGCGCAATAGCCGCTCCAGCCTTCCAGCGGGTTATAGGCCGCACCCGACCCCACGGTCAGGATGGTGCCGCCCTCGGCCTGCGCCTGCATCACCGGCAGCGCCGCGCGCATCCCGTGAAACACGCCCTTCAGGTTCACATCGATCTGGCGGCCCCAGGCGTCGGGATCGGCCCGCGTCAGCAGCGCGATGGGTTCGATCACGCCGGCATTGTTGATCAGCACATCAAGCCGCCCGTGCATCCGCACCATCGTCTGGACCGCAGCCGCGACCTGGCCCGCATCGGCCACGTCGCAGGGGATGAGCGTCGCGCCCACGGCGTCCGCCACGGCCTGCAATGCGGCAGAGGGGCGCCCGGCCAGACCCAGATTCGCCCCTGCTTCCGCAAAGCGGCGCGCCGTCGCCGCACCGATGCCGCGGCTTGCGCCCGTGATCAGCACCGCCTTGCCCGCCACCGCTTTCGCCCAAGAAGTCGTGTCCTGCATCGCATGTCCCCATCGTTTCCCGCCCTTGGTAACGCGCAGTTTTCTGCCTGACCATATGGATGTTGCGGCTTTTCGCTTGACCCCGGGGGGGGCTGGGGCAGAATCCCCGGATGTTTCGCCGCAAGGCCCAAGGGAGTTTTACCGCATGTTTCATCACCCGATCCCGTTGAGCGCCGCACTGCTGGCGGTGTTGCTACCGGTGACCGCCGCCGCGCAGCAGATGACCGCAAAAGACGCCTGGGATGCCCTGCGCGCGCTGGCCGCCGACAACGGCATGGCGATTACCGCCCAGGGGGTCAGCGATTTCGGCACCGCGCTGGAAGCGCGCGGCGTTCACATCTTTCCGACGGACGAGCCCAATGCGATGGTGATCGGCATGGCCGACCTGCGGGTCGAGCCGCGCGGCGACATGATCGCGCTGATCCCGTCCGAGACGATCACGGTGGACACACTGTTCGCTGGTGGCGTCACGCGCGGATTCGAGATCCACCAGGCGGGCGAGATCCGGGGCAACCTGACCGACGACTCCGCCGCGCTGGATCTGGACTTCGGCACGGTCTCGATGCGGCTGGTATCGTCGAACCGGCGCGGTGCACCCCTGGCCGAGGCCTTCGACGTGGACCTGACCGGGTTCGACGGGTCCCTGCGCGCCACACGCGACGGCACGGCCGAGGTCACGCTGGGCTTCGACGGTTCGCGCTATGACTATTCCCTGCCCCAGGGGTTCCCGGGCAGCGGGGGCGCGGTCGCGGCCAGCGGCGCGACCGAGGCGATCCGGGTGACGTTCTCGGGCGCCGAACTGGACATGCTCGGCGGGCTCGAGGATACGCCCGGCGCCCTGCGCGCCGCCTTTGACGCCGGATTCCACGCGCATTTCAGCATGGAGACCGAGGGCGGGACGGGTTCGTCCCAGCAGACGATCGAAGGGGCGCCCGTGTCGATGACGACGCAGTCGGGGCCCTCGTCGATGACCCTCGACATCGTGGACGGCCGCTTTGACCTGGACATGACCGCGGACGCGGCGCAGTTCTCGGGCTCTTATGCCGGGGTCGCCGGGTCGCTGGGCCTGGACGGCATGGGCGTGTCGATCGGCGGCCCGCTGGTGGTCACGCCGGACCTGCAACCCGCGCGCTACGCGTTCCACCTGGACAATGTGACGCCCTCGCCGGAACTGCTGGCGCTGGTCAATGCCGGCGATTTCGCCGGGGAAAGCCTGTCTCTGGCCCTGGACATCCGCGCCGATGCCCGGCTGACGCGCGAACTGGGCCCCGATTTCGGCGAGGGCGCGACGCCGCCGTTCGACCTGGATCAACTGCGCCTCGATCAGGTGCTGCTACAGGTCGGGGACAGCGCGTTCACGGGCAACGGCGCGGCCACGCTGATCGGCGGGATGGCGGCGCAGATCGGCCGCGGGATGCCCAATGCCAACGGCGATTTCACCTTTGACCTCGTCGGCGGGCAGCGCCTGCTGGACCGGCTGACCGCGCTGGGTCTGGTGCCGCAGGATCAGCTGTTCTTCGTGCGCATGATGATGAACGGACTGGGCCAGCCGGTGGGCGAGGATCACCTGCGCTCCGAGGTTGCGCTGCGGCCTGGCGGACAGATCACCGTCAACGGCGCGCCGCTGCCGTTCTGAGCGTGCACAGCGCCCGCCATATCCAGATCGTCGGCTGCCATGCCGAGGGCGAGGTGGGCGATGTCATCACCGGCGGCGTCGCCCCGCCGCCGGGGGACACCCTGTGGGATCAGGCCCGATGGATCGCCCGCGACGGCGGCTTGCGCGATTTCGTCCTGAACGAACCTCGCGGCGGCGTGTTCCGGCATGTGAACCTGCTGGTGCCAGCCAAGGACCCGCGCGCCCATATGGGGTTCATCATCATGGAACCCGCGCACACGCCGCCGATGTCGGGATCGAATGCGATCTGCGTGGCGACGGTGCTGCTGGAAACCGGCATCGTGCCGATGGTGGAGCCCGTGACCGAGCTGATGCTCGAGGCCCCCGGAGGACTGATCCCGGTGCGCGCGGATTGCGCCGCAGGCCGGGTCGAGCGGGTGCATGTGCGCAACGTCCCCAGCTTCGCGGCCCGGCTCGACGCCCGGCTCGAGGTGCCGGGCCTGGGCACGCTGACGGTGGACACGGCCTATGGCGGCGACAGTTTCGTGGTCGTGGACGCCGGGGCGCTGGGCTTTGACCTGACACCCGACGAGGCCCGCGACCTGGCCGAACTGGGCGTTCGCATCACGTCGAACGCGAACAAGCAACTGGGCTTTCACCATCCGCGCCACCCCGACTGGACGCATCTGTCGTTCTGCCTGTTCGCCGGCCCCCTGCTGGACGGCCATCGCACCCGCCACGCCGTCGCCATCGAACCGGGCAAGATCGACCGCTCCCCCACGGGAACGGCCGTCTCGGCGCGCCTGGCGTTGCTGGCCGCGCGCGGGGTGGCTGGGCCCGGTTTCACGCTGACCGCGCAGTCGCTGATCGGGTCGCGGTTCCAGGGCACGATCCTGGACCGCGGGCTGATGGGCGATCAACCCGTGATCACGCCCGAGATCAGCGGCCGCGCCTGGATCACCGGCACCTCGCAACTGATGCTCGACCCACGCGATCCCTGGCCACGCGGCTACCGGCTGTCGGATACCTGGCCCGGGGCATGAGCGCCGTAAGGTGCGTGCTCGCACGCACCCTACCAGGGCCATCTTGATTTCGCGGCGGGGCTCTGCTATCGGCCCCTCATGTTCACGCAAGCGACCCTCAAGCGCACCGAGAAAACCACCGCTCCGGCGGGGGTCCTAAGGGTGTGTGCGGTCGTGCGGCCGAACTGAAGCCCGAAGCCCCGCCGGTAACCGGACGGGGCGCGCCAGGCAGGAAACCGGTCCCCGTCCTCTCATGGAGAACGACGATGACCGACCTTTCGCCCCCCCTCGCCCGCGCCGCCGATCCGCTGCGCATCAATCGCCGCCTTCCCGCCCATCCCGTGGTCGCCATCGTCGGTGCGACCGGCGCGGTCGGGATCGAGCTGATCGAAAGCCTGACCGCCCGCGACTTCCCCGTCGCCGCGCTGCGGCTTCTGGCCTCGGCCCGGTCGGCGGGCACACGGCTGACGTTCCGCGGCCGCGAACTGGTCGTGCAGGCCCTGACCGAGGACAGTTTCGCCGGCGTCGATGTCGCGTTCTTCTCGGCCGGTGCGGCGGTCTCGCGCGACTTTGCGCCGCTCGCCGTTCGGGCCGGCGCGGTGGTGGTGGACAATTCCTCGGCCTTTCGCATGGCGCCCGAGGTGCCCCTGGTCGTCCCCGAGGTGAACGCCCCGGCCATGGACCAGCACGCCGGAATCATCGCCAATCCCAACTGCGTCGCGGCGATCCTGACCGTCGCCCTTGCGCCCCTGGCGCAGGCGGCCCGCATCCGGCGCCTGAACGTGGCAACCTATCAGGCGGCTTCGGGCGCGGGCGCGGCGGCGATGGAGGAGCTGCGCCAGGCGACCGGCGCCTATCTCGACGGGCGCGCCTTTTCGCCGCGTGTCCTGCCCCATCCCTATGCCTTCAACATGTTCAGCCACAACGCCGCCGTGGACCCTGACACCGGCTACAACGGCGAAGAAGAGAAGGTCATCGCGGAAACCCGTCGCATTCTGGGCCGCCCGGATCTGCCGGTCAGCATCACCTGCATCCGCGTTCCCGTGTTGCGCGCGCACGGCATGGCCGTCACCGTCGAATTCGACGCGCCGCTGTCGGTCGCCGAAGCCCGCCGCCGGATTGCCGCCGCGCCCGGTCTTCGCCTGGTCGATGACCGCGCGGCCAACCATTTCCCGATGCCGGTCGAAGCCAGCGGGCAAGAGGACGTGCTGGTCGGCCGTCTGAGGCAGGACCTGGGCGATCCGTCGGGCCGGTCGCTGGCGCTGTTCGTGGTGGGCGATCAGTTGCTGAAGGGCGCGGCCCTGAACGCGGTGCAGATCGCCGAGGCGCTGTTGCCGCGCTGACCCTGCACCCTGGCGCGTGCAGCGCGGCCGTCGCGCGCCAGGGCCAAAGCCGGCTCAGGCCCTGACGAAACAGGTTACCTGGTCGATGGTTTCGACCGGCGTGAACCCTGCCGCGCGCAGATCGGATTCCAGCGCGGCCTGATCCCGGTCCCCGCCCGGATAGACGCCCGGGTGCAGTTCCATCACGATGACCGAGAACCGCGCCAAAGCCGCCTGTTCCGCGTGGCACAAAGCCAGTTCGGCCCCCTCGATGTCGCAGATCAGCGCCGCCGGTCCGTCGTCGGGGAACCCCTCCATCAACCGGGTCAAGGTGGTGGTGGGCACGTCGTTGCCGTCTTCGCCGGGCTGGGCAACGTGGCCGACATGGGCGTTGTGCCCGGTGGCAAAGCGGACAAAGGGCGCGCCGGAATAATCGACCGCCGCGTGCACCGCCAGCGCCGCGCCGGGCAACGCCCCGCGCGCGGCATTGGCGCCGCACACCGGAACCAGCGCCTTTTCGGCCTCGACCACGATCTGCCGTGCCTCGGGGCCGATCACGCTGCGGGTCAACGCCGAGATCACGCCCACGCAGCCGCCCAGTTCGATCACATGCGTGCCGGGGGTCACGTATTTGCGGATCAGCGTGGCTTCGCCCACCTCGTAGGGAACCTTGCGCGTCAGGTTGTATCGCATCGACAGGTCCGACCCCTTGGGCACATGAACCTCGACGCCGTAAGGGTGAAACACCTCGGTCGAGACGCCCAGGCGATCCAGCAGCCACAGGATTGCCGTGCGGCGCTGACGTTTCATGAATTTCATAGCCGTGCTCCGATGTTCGGACGGTTCAGTTGGGCCTGGGTGATGCCGCGCAGATACCCCCAGCGTTCGGCCCGCGCCGGGGCCGACACCCAGGTCCGCGGCGACAGCGCGCGCGGAATGGCGCGCACCAGGGTCTTCACATAGGCGCCGGTTCGGCCATGCTTGCGCGAGGCGTAGATCCGCGACCAGCCGAAATGCCACGCCTTGAACCCTTCGATCCGCGGGTCGGGGGCCGATCCACCGCCGCCGGTATGCGTGACCAGCGCGGCGCGGGCCAGTCGCAGGGTTCCCAGGCCGCGCAGGCGCAGGGACAGGTCGTCGTCCTCGAAGAACAGGAAAATCGCGGGATCAAAGCCGCCCACTGCCTCGAACGCCGCGCGGCGCACGAAATAGGCCGCACCCGACAGGACCGGCAGCGCGCAATCGGCGGCGGGCGTTCCCTTAGGCATCCATTGGCTGCGGGGCAGCAGATGGCAACTGCGCTTGAAGGCCCCCTGCCCGGCGTCGTCCTGAAAGCGCGGGTTGAAGGCGACGGCCTCAGGGTGGGCATCGGCGGCGGCGATCAACTGGTCCAGCGTATCGGGCGCCAGGCGGGCATCGGGGTTCAGAAACAGCAGGAATTCGCTTGTCACACCGGCGGCGCCGCGATTGCAGGCGGGGCCAAAACCCTCGTTCGCGGGATTTTCGATCAGCGAGACACCGGGACGATCCGCCAGCGCGCGCAACGCGGCGCGATCGCGCGAGGCGTTGTCCACGATCACGCAGGGCGTCCCGTCCGGCAACGAGTCCAGCATGGCGCCCAGCACGCCGCTGCTGTTGTAGGCCACGGTAACGACCGTCACGCGATGCTGCGAAAGTGGCACCTGATCCTCATGCATGGACCCCCCGGTGTCGCCACCGGGGGGCTTTGAGTCATACGCCAGGGCCGATCACTCGGCGCTGTCGTCCTTCTTCTCGGCGGCGAGTTCCTCGCCGGTTTCCTGATCGACCATCTTCATCGCCAGGCGGACCTTGCCGCGATCGTCGAAGCCCAGCAGCTTGACCTTAACCTCCTGGCCTTCCTTCAGCAGGTCGGACGGGTGGTTCAGGCGCTTGTTGGCGATCTGCGACACGTGGACCAGGCCGTCGCGCTTGCCGAAGAAGTTCACGAAGGCGCCGAAATCGACGATCTTCACCACGGTGCCGGTGTAGATCTTGCCGACCTCGGGCTCGGCCACGATCGAATAGATCATGTCGTGGGCCTTCTTGATCGCATCGGCGTCGTTCGAGGCGATCTTGATGGTGCCGTCGTCGTTGATATCGACCTTGGCGCCCGACACTTCGACGATCTCGCGGATCACCTTGCCGCCCGAACCGATCACTTCACGGATCTTGTCGGTCGGAATGGTCATCGTCTCGATCTTGGGCGCATACTGGCTGAAGCCCGACGGCGCCGACAGCGACTTGGACATCTCGCCCAGGATGTGCATCCGGCCGGCCTTGGCCTGAGCCAGGGCCTTTTCCATGATCTCGGGCGTGATGCCGGCGACCTTGATGTCCATCTGCAGGCTGGTGATGCCGTTCTCGGTGCCCGCGACCTTGAAGTCCATGTCGCCGAGGTGATCCTCGTCGCCCAGGATGTCGGACAGGATCGCGAAGCGGCCGTCCTCTTCCAGGATCAGGCCCATCGCCACGCCGGCGACCGGCGCTTTCAGCGGCACGCCCGCATCCATCATCGACAGCGAACCGCCGCAGACCGTGGCCATCGAGCTGGAGCCGTTCGATTCCGTGATCTCGGACACGACGCGGATCGTGTAGGGGAAATCGGTCGCGGCGGGCAGCACGGCCTGCAAGGCGCGCCAGGCCAGCTTGCCGTGGCCGATCTCGCGGCGGCCCGGGCTGCCCATGCGGCCCACTTCACCGACCGAATAGGGCGGGAAGTTGTAGTGCAGCAGGAAGTTGGCCTTGTAGGTGCCGGTCAGCGCGTCGATGAACTGTTCGTCATCGCCGGTGCCCAGCGTCGCCACGCACAGCGACTGGGTTTCGCCGCGGGTGAACAGCGCCGACCCGTGGGCGCGCGGCAGGACCGAGGTTTCCGACACGATCGGGCGGATATCCGTGGTCGAGCGGCCGTCGATGCGGGGCGCGCCGTTGATGACGTCACCGCGCAGGATCGACGCCTCCAGCTTTTTCATCGCGGTGTCGAGCTGCGGATCGGCCAGTTCCTCGTCGGTGAGCTGGGCCTTGATCGCGGCGCGGGTTTCCGAGATGGCGTTGACGCGGTCCTGCTTGTCCTTGATGCCGAACGCGGCGCGCATCTGCGGTTCGCCCACGGCCTTGATGCGGGCCAGGATCGGCGCATAGTCGGGCGCTTCGAAGTGGAAGGGCTCTTTCGCGCATTCCTCGGCGAAGTCGATGATCAGGCCGATGACCGGCTGGATGCTTTCATGCGCGAATTTCACCGCGCCCAGCATTTCCGCCTCGGACAGCTCATAGGCTTCCGATTCGACCATCATCACCGCGTCGGCGGTGCCGGCGACCACCAGGTCCAGGCGCTGCTCAGGGTTCTCGCGCAGCTTGACCATGTCGTCGCAATCGGGGTTCAGCACGTATTCGCCGTCCACGAAACCGACACGCGCGGCGGCGATCGGGCCCATGAAGGGCACGCCCGAGACCGTCAGCGCGGCCGAGGCGGCAATCATCGCGACGATATCGGGCTCGTTGACCAGATCGTGCGACAGCACGGTGCAGACGACCAGAACCTCGTTCTTGAAGCCCTCGACGAACAGCGGGCGGATCGGCCGGTCGATCAGACGCGAGGTCAGCGTCTCTTTTTCCGACGGGCGGCCCTCACGTTTGAAGAAACCGCCGGGGATCTTGCCGGCGGCATAGGTGCGTTCCTGGTAGTGAACGGTCAGCGGGAAGAAATCCTGCCCCGGTTTCGGGGCCTTGGCGAAGGTCACGTTGGCCATGACCGAGGTCTCGCCCAGCGTGGCGATCACGGACCCATCGGCCTGACGCGCGACGCGCCCGGTTTCCAGCGTGAGCATTTCCTGGCCCCACTGGATCGACTTCTTGGTGATGTTGAACATACAGTTTCCTCATGGGAGCACTCCCGCCCCTGCGGGTCTCCCGTTCCTATGGCGGCCCCATTGCCGCCGACCCCTATCCTTCGCATCACGCCGGGGTCGAAGCGTCACGTCTCAGATGCGCGGGCCATACAGGAATTCGGGGGCCAAGGGAAGTGGCGCATTGGCCGGGCCACGGCGGCACGAATTTCGCGCCCGGGGAAATAAGCGGTTGGCACGGCGGCGCGGCCCGGCCAATATTTGCCCATAACAAAACCGAGGAGGTCTTTCCGATGAAGCATTTCACACTCGTGTCCGCGGCGGCGCTGGCGCTGTCGGTGGCGGCCCCGGCGGCCGCGCAGATGCAACTGTCCATCGCCACCGGCGGCACCGGCGGGGTCTATTACCCGATGGGCGGCGGCCTGGCCGAGATCATCAACAATCACATCGACGGGTATTCCGCCACCGCCGAGGTCACCGGCGCCTCGGTCGAAAACATGGGCCTGATCGCCACCGGCGACGCCGATCTGGCGATCGGCCTGGCCGATACCGTGGCGCAGGCGCAGACCGGCACCGGCCGGTTCGAGGGGCAGCAACTCGAGATGATCCGCGGCCTGGCCTCGCTCTACGCCAACATGGTGCAGATCGTCGCCCTGGACGGCAGCGGCATCACCAGCCTGTCCGATCTGCGCGGCCGCCGCGTCTCGGTGGGCGCGCCTGGCTCGGGCACCGAGGTGAACGCGCAGCAGATCCTCAATGCCAATGGCATCACCTATGACGACATCGACGAACAGCGCCTGAACTTCAACGAGACCGCCGACGCGCTGGCCAACGGCGACATCGACGCCGGCTTCTGGTCGGTGGGCGCGCCGACCTCGTCGATCCTGAACCTGGCGACCACGCAATCCATCCACATGATCGCCCTGACGCCCGAGGAAATGACCGCCGCCATCGGTGCGAACCCGATCTTCGCGCGCACCAGCCTGCCCGGCGGCATCTACAACGGCGTCGATCAGCCGGTGCCGGTTGTCGGCGTGCCGAACGTGCTGGTCGTGTCCTCGGCCATGGACGACGATCTGGCCTATCAGATCACCCGCGCCATGTTCGAGAACATCGACGAATTGCGCGCGGTGCATCCGGCGGCGAACCAGACCACGGTCGAATTCACGCTGGACGCCACCCCGGTGCCGCTGCACCCCGGCGCGATCCGGTATTTCGAGGAAATCGGCGCCACCGTTCCCGACCGTCTGCGCCCGTGATGCGGACCCTCTGGGGGCGGCTTCCGGCCGCCCTCGCGGTTCTGGCGGGGCTGATGGCATCGGCCCCCGCCCGCGCCGACCAGATCGTCGTGTCGCTGGCCGATACCGGCCGCGTCCTCGCCCGCCTGTCGGTGGCCGAGGGCGCGCGCTGGAGCATCCTGTGGAATCATTCGGTCGATGGATACGAGGTCGAGGACATCTATCAGGACCGCGGCGGCGCGATGGTGCTGGTGCGGTCGCACCTGCCGGATTTCGGCGCCGGCCTGGGGCATATCCCGGGCCGGGGGCGGCAGGTGAGCGACGGCCGCGGCGGCTACTGGATCGAGGATATCGACGAGCCCGTGCCCGGCAACGCCTATGTCCTGCGCCCGGGCCGCCCGGCCGTGAACCACCGGCTGCGCACGGCCGACGCCGAAATCTCGCTGACCGCGCTGGCCGAGCACGCGCGCGTCCAGATCGCCCTTCAACCTGATCGGTGACCCTTTGGCTGACGAATTCCCCGACGCGCTGACCCCGCCCAAACTGCCGCCCCCCCTGCCCGTGCTGCGAGCGATCACCGTGATCGGCATCGCACTGTCGCTGTTCCAGCTTTGGGCGGCCGGCGTGCAGCCGCTGGGCCTGTTCTATCAGCGGCCGATCCACCTGGGATTCGTCCTGGTTCTGTGTTTCCTGATCTACCCGGCGTTCGGCCCCTACCGGCCGCGCGGCGCGTCGGGATGGGCCATCGATGCGCTGCTGATCGCGGGCAGCGTGGTCGCGGGTCTTTGGCTGCCGCTGAACATCGACACCATTTCCAACCAGATCTTTCCGCGCGGCATCGACGTCGCCGTGGGGGTGATGATCGTGCTGCTGGTGCTCGAGGCCGCGCGCCGGGCCGTCGGGCTGGGCATGACCGTGATCGCCGCCGCGTTTCTGGTCTATGCCTTTGCCGGGCGCCGCGGCGCCCTGCCGTGGCTGGCCGACTGGCTGCCTGGAATCCTGAACCACCGGGGCTATTCGCTGGACCGGCTGGCCAGCCAGATGACCCTGGGGGCCGAGGGGATCTACGGCCTGCCCCTGGGGGTCGCTGCAACCTTCATCTTCGTCTTTGTGCTGTTCGGCGCGGTGCTCGAGGTGACGGGCGCGGGCAAGTTCTTCATCGACCTGGCCTATGCCACCACGGGGCGCCAGCGTGGCGGTCCGGCCAAGGCGGCGGTGGTGGCCTCGGCGGGAATGGGGTCGATCTCGGGCTCGGCGATCGCCAATGTGGTGACCACGGGGGCCTTCACCATCCCCTTGATGAAGCGCCTAGGCTACCGCCCCGCACAGGCCGGCGGGATCGAGGCCGCGGCCTCGACCGGCGGTCAGATCATGCCGCCCCTGATGGGCGCGGGCGCCTTTCTGATGAGCGAATTCACGCAGGTGCCCTATATCGACATCGTGCTGGTGTCGATCTTTCCGGCGTTCCTGTATTTCGGCGCGATCTATCTGATGGTGCACATCGCCGCCGTGAAGCTGGGGATGCAGGGCCTGCCGGCCGAGGCCCTGCCGCGCACCCGCACCGTGCTGGCCGAGGGGTGGCACTTTCTGCTGCCGCTGCTGGCGCTGGTGGCGTTGCTGGTCGCGGGCTATTCGCCGATGCGCGTGGGTTTTTACGCCACGCTGTCGATCGCCGTGGCCGCCATCGGCCGCGCATTGTGGCACTATGCGGCGAACGGGCCCACCCTGGACGGGCTTTGGTCGCTGATCCGCTCGGGGCTGGCGAAAACCGCCGAGGCGCTGGAACTGGGCGCGCGCAACGCCGTCACCGTGTCGGTCGCCTGCGCGGTCGCGGGGGTGATCGTCGGCGTCGTCGGCCTGACCGGGCTGGGGTTGAAATTCAGCGCCATGATGCTGGCGCTCAGCCACGGGAACCTGCTGATCGCGCTGGTGCTGGTGGTGTTGGCCAGCCTGGTGCTGGGCATGGGGCTGCCGGTCACGGCGTCCTATATCGTGCTCATCATCCTGGTCGGTCCGGCGCTGCACAGCGAATTCGGCGTGCCCCTGCTGATCGCGCATCTGGTGGTGTTCTGGTATTCGCAGGATTCGAACGTCACGCCCCCGGTGGCGCTGGCGGGCTTTGCCGGTGCGGCCATCGCCGGCGCCAGCCCGATGGAAACCAGCGTCCAGGCCTGGAAATTCGCCAAGGGCCTGTATCTGATCCCGCTGTTCATGGTCTACAACCCGGTCATCATCGAGGGCGGCCCCATCCCTCTGGTGATCTGGAACGGGTTGATCGCCATTGCCGCGCTGGTCGCCTTTGCCGCGGTGCTCGAAGGGTTCCTCTTTGCGCCGATCCGATGGTGGATGCGCCTGGCGCTGGTGCCGGGGGTGATCGCGGTGTTCTGGTCCTCGGTCCCGATCGAGGCCGCGGGCACGGCACTGATCGTCGGCCTGCTGGCGCTGAACTGGCGGGCGGCAAAGGCCGCCGCCTAGCCCAGATGCACCTGTGCCTCGGGATAGCGGATCCGGGGCGCGCTGCGGGTGGCGATGAAGAAGCCCAGCGTCAGCGGACCGACCCGGCCCAGGAACATCACCACGATGATGACCGCCCGGCCGAATTCGTTCAGATCGTCGGTAAAGCCGCGCGACAACCCCACCGTGCCAAAGGCCGAGGCGACCTCGAACGCGATGTCCATGAAATGCCCGTCATGCGACACCGTCATGATGAAGATCGCGACAAAGACCACCAGCATCGAAATGGCGGTCAGCGCCATCACCTTCAGCACCTGGTCCAGACCGATCGACCGGCCAAAGGCGTGAAGCTGCGTCTGCCGCCGGAAAAAGGCCGCCGTGGCCAGCAGCATGATGACGAAGGTCGTGACCTTGATCCCGCCGGCGGTCGAGGTCGGCCCGCCGCCGATCAACATGAGCGAGATGAACAGAATCGACGTGTCGTCGTGCAGCGCGGCGATGTCGGTCGTGTTGAACCCTGCGGTGCGTGTGGTGACGCCCTGGAACCAGCTGACCACCAGCCGCGCGGCCCAGGAATCGAACTGGCCCAGCGTGCCGGGGTTGTTCCACTCCAGCGCCGCGAACATGATGACCGACCAGGGGATCAGGATCGCCGTGCCCAAAAGTGTGATCTTGGTGTGCAAGGACCAGCTGCGCGGCGATTTCTGCCGGAACACGTCTTGCAGCACCACATAGCCGATGCCGCCGATAAGAAAGAGCGCGGGAATGACCGTGTTCACCACCGGGTCGGTGGCAAAGGGCACCAGCCCGTCCGGAAAGGTCGAGAACCCGGCATTGTTGAACGCCGAAATCGAATGGAAAGCGGCGTCCCACATGCCCTGGATCAGGCCGAAACGCGGCACAAAGGTCAGGGACAGCAACATCGCGCCCGCCACCTCGCAGATCAGCACCACCTTCAGGATGGTGCGCGTCAGGCGCATGAGCTGATGCATGGAACTGTGGTTCAGGTCCTCGCGCAGGAACACCTGCCCGGTCAGTCCCAACGGCATCCCAAGCGCGGCCAGCACCAGCACGGCAAAGGTCATCAGCCCCAGCCCGCCCAGCTGGATCAGGAACGCCAGCACGATCTCTCCGACCACGGTCAGATTCGTTCCGGTGTTGAACACCGCCAACCCTGTCACCGTCACCGCCGAGGTCGCGGTGAAGACCGCGTCGCTCCAGGTGATGGGGGCAACGGTCGAGACAGGCAGCATCAGCGCGCCCGCGCCCAGCGCGATCAGCACCGCATAGAGCCCGGCCAGGACCAGCGGCGGCGGGACGTGCCGGATCCGATAGGCGGCCCGGCGCAAGCGTTTGCGCAGCCACATCATGGTCAAAGCGTGTCGCCGAAGCGCCGCAACTCGGGGCGCTTGCCCAGCAGGATCAGCTTGTCCTCGGGCATGACGGTCTGCGACAGGTCGGCGCAGGGCAGGAACTCGGTCCCGCGCATCAGCCCCAGCGCCCTCAGATCATAGGTCGAGGCAATGCCCAGCGAGCGGATCGAGCGCCCGTCCAGACGTTCGGGCACGACGATGGTCACGACGCTGTAGCCGTTGCCCATGCTGACGTAATCCTGCACCACCGGGTTGTTCAGCATCTGCGCGATGTGGCGGCCCATTTCCTGTTCCGGCAGGATCACCCGGTCCACGCCCAGCTTGGACAGGATGCGGTGGTGGGTCCGGTTCGAGGCCTTGGCCCACAGGGTTTCGATCCCCAGAAGTTTCAGGTTCATCACCGTCAGGATGCTGGCCTGGATATCGCGACCGATGGCCACCAGCGCCACGTCGTAACGGTCGATCCCGGCCTCACGCAGGGCGCTGTCGTCGGTGGTGTCCACGATCAGCGCGCTGTGCAGCACCGAGGCCATCTGCGCCACGCGTTTCTCGTCCGCGTCCAGCCCGACGACCCGGTTCCCGAAGCGCGCCAGTTCGGACGCGACCGCGCTGCCGAATGCCCCCAGTCCGACGACTGCGAAATTGCGGGTGTCTTTCGCCATAGTCCTTCTCCGTTTCCCACGGAAACGTCCCGAGGGTCTGCGCCCCTGCGGCGGGCGAGTCAAGAGTGCGCCGCGTGATCGCTAACGCAAAACGCCCGCCATCGCTGGCGGGCGCTGCACGCTCAAGGCGCGGCGATCAGCGGCGGATGCCGAGACGCGCGATCAGGGCGGTGTAGCGGGCTTCTTCCTTGCCCTTCAGGTAGTCCAGCAGCTTGCGGCGCTGCGCAACCAGCATCAGAAGGCCACGACGGCTGTGGTTGTCCTTCTTGTGGGTCTTGAAGTGCTCGGTCAGGGTGGTGATGCGCGAGGTCAGGATCGCAACCTGCACTTCGGGCGAACCGGTGTCGCCTTCCTTGGTCGCGAATTCCTTGATGAGGCGCTGTTTTTCTTCAACGGTGATCGACATCGGGGTCTCCTGTGTCAAAAAGGGTCAAGGCGCAATCCGGGATGTCGTCCAGAAAAGGCCCGTGGAGGAACCTGCCCGTTCGGGCGAGGATGCGCGCCTATACGCGATCGCCGGACAAAGGGCAACGGTGGTCTCGGGTCTGGTTGCCCGCCCGTTAACCACTTTTGCAGAAACCGTCTTTATACTGGCCCATGATCGCTGTTTGTTCAGGGTTTCCGGGTTCACTGGACTCACGAATGTCGTGGACCATCGCCGTGCGGGCGTAGGGGGTGCGTTATGTGGTTTTTGCTGGGGTTGTTCGGGGTGGTGTTCGCCGCGGGCGCGGGCGACATGCTGCTGCGCCAGGATCCCACCGATTCGGCCGACCCGCCGGCGGATGACACGGGCGGCGACGGTCTGGTCGACTCTGCCTCCGCCGAATCCGCCGATATGCTGGATTTTGCCAGCCCGGACGCAACCGGCCCGGGTTTGGTGGACCCGGGTATCGCGGGGCCCGGTTTCGATCTGGCGGGCGGTCTCGCCGGGACACCCGCACCGGGCGGCGACGACCCGACGGGAACCGGCTTGGCGCAGGGCTATGCCGGCCACGGCGAGGAAGGCGAATACATCAGCACCGACGGCCCCGGCTATCAGGCCCCGGACGCCTTTATCGACGCAGGCGACACGGGCGGACCCAGCCAGGGCGGCGCCGGCAACGACACCGTTCTGGGTGGCACCGGCGACGACTGGATCGAAGGGGCGGACGGCGCCGATTCGCTGCTGGGCAATGGCGGCGACGATACCCTTCTGGGCGGCGACGGCAGCGATATCCTGGACGGCGGCGACGGCAACGATTCGCTGGTCGGCGGCAATGGCGACGACAGCCTTTCGGGCGGCGATGGGCGTGACACGCTGCTGGGGGGCGACGGGAACGATACCCTCGATGGCGGCGACGGCGCCGACACGCTGGAAGGGGGCGCCGGCAACGACCTGCTGCGCGCGGGCCCGGGCGGCGACCTGCTGATGGGCGGTGCGGGGGACGATACCCTCTCCGGCTACGCGCCCGACCCCCTGGGCGTCGATGGCAGCGCGCGGGATTTCCTCAACGGTGGCGACGGCGCGGATGTGCTGGTCCTGGGATCGGGCGACATCGCCAGCGGCGGGTCCGGCGCCGACGGCTTTCTGTTGGGCGACTGGATCGACAGCACCAACCCGGCCGAGGTTTCGGATTTCGCGGTCGGTTTCGACCATCTTCTGATCGCGCACGAGGCCGGCACGCCCGAGCCCGCGATCACCACGAGCTTCGACACCGAAACCGGATCGCTGCGGGTGTTCCTGAACGGCGCGCTGGTGGCCCGTCTCTCGGGCGTGGCCGCGCTGGACCCGGGGTCCGTGGCGCTGGTCGCCGTGGATGCGGCTGGCCTGCCCGTGACGGGCTGACCCGGCCGGCCCGCCAACGCCCCGGCCCCGCAAAGCACCCCACGAGCCCGCGCGACGGCGCCCGTTCATCCGCCTTGAACCCTGCGCTTGATCCCGGTCCCGGCGCCTGCCCCACCTGCGCGCCGCCGACCGCCACCCGGTTCAGGCGATCTGGTGACCCCGACAGGATTCGAACCTGTAACCTGCCCCTTAGGAGGGGGCTGCTCTATCCAGTTGAGCCACGGGGCCGCCGCGTCCTGTATTGGCGGGTCCTGCGGCGCAAGGCAAGCCTTGGCGCAGGATTTTCTGCCGGCCGGCCGCGCCCTTGTGCGGCAGCGACCGCGCTGCGCGGGATGCTTTGACACTCTGGCAAACCGCGTTCTACAAAGAAGCATTCGCGACCTGAAACTGCGCCCCGCGCGTCCCACCCAAGGGACGCTCTGAAGGAGAGTCCGACCAATGGCCCAACCGCCGCGTCACCCCGAGAACCGCCGCCCGCTGACACTGCGCGATGTGTCCGAAGCCTGCGGCGTCAGCGAGATGACGGTCAGCCGCGTGTTGCGCAACCGCGAGGACGTCTCGCCAGCCACGCGCGAAAAGGTTCTGGCAGCCGCGCGGGCGCTGGGCTACGTGCCGAACAAGATCGCCGGCGGCCTGGCCTCGCAGCAGGTCAACCTGGTGGCGGTGATCGTCCCCTCGCTGTCGAACATGGTTTTCCCCGAGGTGCTGAGCGGCATCTCGGCCGCGCTCGAGGATACCGGGCTGCAACCGGTGTTCGGCGTCACCAATTACTCGCCCGACAAGGAAGAGAATGTCCTTTACGAAATGCTCTCGTGGCGCCCCTCGGGGGTGATCGTCGCGGGGCTGGAGCACACCGAGTCCGCCCGCGCCATGCTGGAGAACGCCGGCATCCCGATCGTCGAGATCATGGATTCCGATGGCTCGCCGATCGACAGCGTCGTCGGCATATCGCACCGCGCCGCCGGCCGCCAGATGGCCGAGGCGATCGTCGCCGCCGGCTATCGCAAGATCGGCTTCCTGGGCACCAAGATGGCCGACGATCATCGCGCCCGCAAACGTCTGGAGGGGCTGACCGAGGGCCTGGCCGAACACGGCATCGCGCTGGCCGATACCGAACTCTATTCCGGCGGCTCGGCCCTGAAAAAGGGCCGCGAACTGACCGAGGCCATTCTGTCGCGCAATCCGGACCTGGATTTCCTTTACTATTCCAATGATATGATCGGCGCAGGCGGGCTGCTGTACTGCCTGGAAAAGGGGCTGGACGTACCGGGCAAGCTGGGCCTCGCCGGGTTCAACGGCGTCGATTTCCTGGATGGTCTGCCGATGCGGCTGGCCACCATCGACGCCTGCCGCCGCGAGATCGGCGAAGCCGCGGCCAACATCATCGCGGGCAAGGGTTTTGACGATGGCGTGATCGGCGGCCACCGGATCGAACTGTCCCCGCGGCTCGAACCGGGCGAAACGATCCGCCGGCGCTGACATCTGCCCCCGGTGAATGTGGCAGGGCCCGCCCGTGACGGCGGGCCTTTTGGTGGACAAAAAGCCCGGGCGCGAACGCCCGGGCCACGACCCCCAAGGAAAAGGCGGGATCAGTAGTTATAGGCCGATTCGCCGTGGCTGCTCAGATCCAGCCCCTGACGTTCGTCATCGGTCGTGACGCGCAGGCCGACGGTCATGTCCACCAGTTTGTAAAGGACAAAGGACACCACGCCGGACCACACCACGGTGATCAGAACCGCCTGGACCTGGATCCAGGTCTGCGCCGCGGCCGTGTCGGCCAGGGTGCCGACGCCGCCCAGCGCCTCGGACGACAGGAAGCCGGTGCCGATGGCGCCGATGATCCCGCCGACACCATGCACGCCGAACACGTCGAGGCTGTCGTCATAACCCATCTTGTTCTTGACCACCGCGACAAAGAAGTAGCAGCCCAGCGACGCCACCGCGCCCAGAACGATCGCACCGATCGGGCCCACCGTGCCGCAGGCCGGGGTGATCGCCACCAGACCGGCCACCATGCCCGAGGCCGCACCCAGCATCGAGGAATGCTTGCGGGTGAACTTTTCGATGATGTTCCAGGCCAGGATCGCCGCCGCCGTGGCGATAAAGGTGTTCATCATGGCCAGCGCCGCGCCACCGTTGGCTTCCAGGTTCGAACCGGCGTTGAAGCCGAACCAGCCAACCCACAGGATCGCCGCGCCGACCAGCGTCAGCGTCATCGAATGCGGCGCCATGTTGTCCTTGCGATAGCCCACGCGCTTGCCGATCACCAGCGCGCCGACCAGCGCCGCGATCCCGGCGTTGATGTGCACCACCGTGCCGCCCGCAAAGTCGATCGCGCCGGTGCCGCCGCCCAGGTTGAAGATTAGGCCCGAGCTGTCCCAGACCATGTGCGCGACCGGGAAATAGACCAGCGTGACCCACAGCGCCATGAACAGCATCATCGCGCCGAACTTGATACGTTCGGCAAAGGCGCCGACGATCAGCGCCGGGGTAATCGCGGCAAAGGTCATCTGAAACGCGATGAACACGTATTCGGGGATCACCACGCCGTCGGTGAAGGTCGCCGCCATCGAATCCGGCGTGACGCCGCCGAGGAACAGCTTGCCCAGCCCGCCCCAGAACGGCGAGGTGCCGCCGCCGAAGGCAAACGAATAGCCGTAGAGAACCCAGATCACCATGACCATCGCCGCGATCGAGGTGCACTGCATCAGCACGCTGAGCATGTTCTTCGAGCGGACAAGGCCGCCATAGAACAGCGCCAGGCCGGGGATGATCATGAACAACACCAGCAGCGTCGCGGTCATCATCCAGGCGACATCGCCCTTGTCCATGACCGGGGTGACCTCGGCGGCCACTTCGGCCGTGGCCTCCTGGGCCAGGGCGGCCAGGGGCAGCAACAGCGCGGCGCCCGTGGCGGGAAGCAGTTTCATCAGTTTCATGTCAGTCGGTCCTTTTCCCTTGTCCCTTGCCGCTTACAGTGCGTCGTCGCCGGCTTCGCCGGTGCGCACGCGGGTTGCCTGTTCCAGATCCAGAACGAAAATCTTGCCGTCGCCGATCTTGCCGGTGCGCGCGGTGCGCGAGAGGGTCTCGACGACCTGTTCAGCCAGACCGTCCGGCACGGCGATTTCCAGCTTCACCTTTGGCACGAAATTCACGGCGTATTCGGCCCCGCGATAGATCTCGGTGTGCCCGGACTGGGTGCCGAAGCCCTTGATCTCGGTGACCATCAAGCCGCGCACACCGATGTCGGTCAGTGCCTCGCGCACCTCCTCCAGCTTGAACGGCTTGATTGCTGCGATGATGTATTTCACGGATGCCCCCTTCTTGCGGTCCCTGGCCAGCGCCCCCGCGTCGGGGCACCTCCTGTCGGCATTGCGCGTGCTGCGGGTGCAAAGAGCAACGGCGCGCCGGGGGCCGGACGGGGGCGAATCCGCCACTTCTGCCGAAAATTTGCACATTCAGGCGGTCGCGATGAATTTTTGGGCATATCACGAAGGCGAATCGCCCTTGAGGACGCACTCCACATCGACGGCGCGGGCATGTATGGTGTCACAAAAGTCGAAACGACACGGCGAACGGGCACCCTCGGGCATGGCATCAAACGGAAATCGGCGTCCCCCTCTGGTGGCGGACCAGCGTGCGCAGCAATCGCCGCGTGCCCGGTCCGGCGGGTCCTCGGGCGGGGGGCGATCGGGCTCGGGCGGGGGCGGGCGCAAGCCGCCACGCAAACGTGCGCCAAAGCGCAGCGGCAACATCGTCGTGCGGCTACTGCGCTGGGTGCTGCGGCTGATCTGGGGCGTCGTCTGGCGGGTGGGGCTGGCCGCTACCCTGGTCATGGCGGCCGCCACCTTTTACTTCTACACGACCCTGCCTGCCGACCTGACGGACCTGCTGGACGGGCGCGCGCGCGGATCGGTGACGATGCTCGACGCCGACGGACAGGTCTTTGCGTGGCGCGGCGAGTCATTCGGCGGGTTCACCACCTCGGACCAGGTTTCGGAAAACCTGGTGCACGCCATCGTCGCCACCGAGGACCGCCGCTTTTACTGGCATATGGGCGTCAGCCCGCGTGGCATCCTGGGGGCGATCGCGTCGAACATCGCGGCGGGGCGCGGCCCGTTCCGGGGCGCGGGCGGGTCCACGATCACCCAGCAGGTGGCAAAGCTGCTGTGCCTGGGCCGGCCCTATGACCCCGACACCTGGGCAACCGAGGCCGAGTATGAGGCCGACTGCCGCGAGGGCACCGTCTGGCGCAAGATCCAGGAACTGCCCTACGCCTTTGCGCTGGAGCTGCACTATACCAAGGCCGACATCCTGACGATCTACATCAACCGCGCCTTTCTGGGCGCCGGTTCGCGCGGGTTCGAGGCCGCCTCGCAACGCTATTTCGGCCATTCCGCCGCAACCTTGAGCCCGGCCGAGGCCGCGATGCTGGCCGGCTTGCTGGTCGCGCCCAGCTATTACGCACCGACCCGCAACCTGGAACGCGCGCAGGAACGCGCGGCCGTGGTGCTGGGGCTGATGCACGAACAGGGCTATCTGACGGATGCCGAATACGAGCACGCGCGCACCCATCCCGCGACCCTGCACGACGCCGCGGACCGGTCCACCGGCGGGTTCTTTGCCGATTGGGTGATGCAGACCGGCCCCGCCTGGCTGACCCGCGACACGACCGAGGACGTGCGCATCCAGACCACGCTGGACCAGCGCGTGCAGCACCAGGCCGAGGCCGCCGTGGCCGATGTCTTTGCCAACCGCGTGCGCCAGGGGTCTACGGCCGAGGCGGCGGTGCTGGTGATGTCGGCGGACGGCGCCGTGCGCGGAATGGTCGGCGGTCGCGGCTATGTGCCGGGCGGGTTCAACCGCGCGACCCAGGCGCTCAGGCAGACGGGGTCGGCCTTCAAGCCCTTTGTGTATGCGCTGGCCATGGACGACGGCTATCAACCCTATGATCTGGTGGACGATTCGCCGCTGACGATCAACGTGCCGGGGTCGGGCCCCTGGACCCCGCGCAACTACAGCAACGATTTTCTGGGCTATATGCCCCTGGTCGAGGCCCTGGCACGTTCGCAGAACATCCCGGCGGTGCGTATCTCCGAGGCGATGGGCCGCGAGCGCGTGCGCCAGGCCGCCAACGCCTTTGGCCTGCATTCCGACCTGGCCGAGGGGCCGTCGCTGGCGCTGGGTTCCAGCGAAGCGACGCTGCTCGACATGACGGCGGCCTTCGCGGGTATCCTGAATGGCGGCAGCGCGGTGCGGCCCTACGGCTTCACCTCGCTGACGCTGGCCGGCGAATCGACACCGCTCATGACCATCGGGTCGGGCATCGGCGAGCGGGTCATCAGCGAGGACGCCGCGCAGCGGCTGATCTGGATGATGACGCAGGTGATCGAGGCCCCCTATGGCACCGGGCGTCGCGCGCAACTGCCCGATGGCCGACAGGCAGCGGGCAAGACCGGGACGACCACTTCGGCCCGCGATGCCTGGTTCGTGGGGTTCACCGCCGATTACGTCGTCGGCGTCTGGATGGGCAACGACGACAACTCGCCCCTGACCGGGGTCACCGGCGGCGGCCTCCCGGCCGAGATCTGGCGCGAGGTCATGACCCGCATCAGCGCCGGCACCCCCCTGCATCCGCTGCCGATGACCGTGCCCCGCCGCCCCGATCTGGAGCCGCCGACAACCCGCGGCACGCCAGGCACCACACAGGGCGGGGGCGGCAGCTTGTCGGACACGGTGATGGGCATTCTGAACGGCATTCTGGGGGGCAACTGAATCCTCGGCCCCCCCCTGCCCCAGCGGCGCTAGATCAGCGCCGTGGACAGCGCCGGGAACCGGCTGAGCAGCACCAGAATGACCGTCACCGCCAGCAGAAACGGCCACAACGACCGCAGGATGCGCCATGGCGAAGCGCCGCTCATCGACGACGCGATGTAAAGCCCCACACCGACCGGCGGCGTCAGCAGCCCCAGCACCAGATTGAGGCACATCACCACCCCGAACTGGAAGGGGTCGATCGTGTAGTCGTTCATCGCGATCGGCAAAAGGATCGGCGTGATCAGGATGACCGCGGCGATGCCGTCGATCAGCATCCCGACCAGCAGAAGGATGCCATTGACGATCAGCAGAAACACGAACGGATCCTGCGTCAACGAGGTGATGAGCGCCGCCAGCTTTTGCGGAAGCGCCTCGTAGATGATGACCCAGCCGAACACGTTGGCGGCGGCGATCATGAAAATGATCATCGAGGCGTTGACCGCGGTGCGCACGAACATCTCGCCCAGCGCGCGCGGCTTCAGTTCCTTGTAGACCAGCCATCCGATCAGGAAGGCGATCAGCGACGCAACGGCGGCGGATTCCGTCGGCGTGGCGATCCCCAGCAGGATCCCCCCGATGATGGCCGTGGGGATCAGCGCGGCGGGCAGGCACCTGAGCAGGGCCGACATCGCCTCGGGGCGCGTGAACCAGCGCCCCATGGGCAGGCCCCGGAAAAATCCGATCAGCGTGATGACGGTCGCAAAGGCCAGCGCCAGCAGCAGGCCCGGGATCACCCCGGCCAGGAACATGTCGCCGATCGGAATCTGCGCCAGGACCCCATAGATCACGAACATCATCGACGGCGGAATGACCGGCGCCAGGAGCCCGCCCGCTGCCGTCGTCGCAGCGGCGAAGCCGATGTCATAGCCTTCCTTTTCCATCTCGGGCGTCATGGCCCGGGACATGACCGCAATCTGCGCCGTGGCCGACCCGATGATGGCCGCCATGAACATGTTGGCCAGCAGGTTGATATAGGCCAGCCCGCCGCGAAAGCCGCCGACAAACACCCGCGCGGCATTGATGAGGCGGCGGGTCATCCCGCCTTCGTTCATCAGTTCGCCCGTCAGCATGAACAGCGGGATCGCCAACAGCCCATAGTTTTCCAGCCCCGAGAACATCTTTTGCGCAAAGCTGTCGAACAGGACGGTGTTGCCCGTTTCCCAGATATACCACATGGCGCTGAGCGCCAGCACCAGCGATACCGGCACCGCGACCAGAAGCGCAAAGGCAAATACGAACGGGGTCATGCGACGTCCTGACTGTTGCCGGCAGAGCCGCGCGATTCAAGCAGATTGGCAACGCTGTGCAGCGTGGCGCCAAGGGAAAAGAGCCACATGATCGACCAGACCCAGGCCTTCTTGATCCCCAGGGTGGTGGTCGGTTCGGCATAGATGAAATTGAATGTCGCGCCCTGAAAGGCCCGCAGGTCGAACCCGTGCCGGGCCAGATCGAGCGGCGCGAACCAGCGCCAGCAGAACCACACCATGGCCAGCGAAAAACCCAGGACGATCACATCCACCAGCTTTGCGACCAGGGTGCGCAGGGACCGCGGCAAGGCATCCGCGAGGACCGTCACCGCCACCGCGTTGCCGTGATGTATCGCCGCCGAGGCACCGAGAAACGTCATCCAGGCCATGCAGTAGATGGCCAGTTCATCCACCCAGAACAGCGCCGCCCCGGCCGAGCGTGTCACGACGTTCAACAAGATCAGCAGCGTCACCGCGACCGCCAATCCGGCGGCCAGCGTCAGCTCGACCCTGGCCCAATGTCCCGAAATCTTTCTGAACATGCCATCCTCGCCAAAATCCGGTCGGGGGCGGTGTATCGTTCCGCCCCTGACCTGCTGATGTCCGACAGCTTATTCGGCGGTCGCGGCCGCCACCTCGCGCAGCGCGCCCAGCATGCTGGACCGCGTTTCCCAGATGGCGTTCCACTGGGCGACGGCATCGCCGAAGAACTCGGGGCCCACGCGCAGATAGGTCTTTCCGGTTCCCTCGATCTGGTCGAGCCAGCCTTGCTCATGCCCGATGTAGCTGTCGATCGTGCTGTCGACATGCTGCGCCATCAAGGTGCCGATCATCGCCCGGTCCTCTTCGGACAGGGTCGCCCAGACCCGGGCGGACACCAGCCCCACCATCGGGAACATCATGTGGTTGGACTGAATGATGGTGTCGGCGTGATCGTAGTAGTGCAGCAGCCAGATCAGCTCGGCATCCATGTCGATGGCATCGACCTGACCGTTGGCCAGCGCGTCATAGACATCGGGCAGCGGCATCGGGGTCGGCGCGGCGCCCAGCGCCCGGTAGAAATCGAGGTTCGGTTCGAAGGGCGTGATCCGGATCTTCAGTCCGGCCAGGTCGGCGGCCGAGGTCACGTCGCCCCGGGTGACAATCTGGCGCAACCCGGCCATGCCGTAGCCGACGCCCACGACGCCGACTTCGGCCGGAAGCTGCGCCAGCATCCCGACAGCCGTGTCGCTGCGCAGGATGCGCCCGGCATGGCTGATGTCATTGGCGAGGAACGGCGCGTAGAAGGCCCCGAAATCGGGCGCACGGTTGGACACTTCGGCCACCGTCATGAACGCCATGTCGAGCGCGCCGGTCTGCAACTGCTGAAGCATCTCGGCTTCGTTGCCAAGCTGCTGCGCCGGGAACACGGTCACGCTGTGCCGGCCGCCGCTTTGGGCCGCGAGGTCGGCGCCAAAGGCCTCGGCGGCGCGGGTCCAGATATGCGGCGGGGGCGTGATCAGCCCAAGCCGGAATTCGTTGGCGGACGCCATGGCGCCCGAAAAGGCGGCCGAAAGCGCAAGAAGCGCGCCGCCAAGCGTTTTACCCAGTGTGTTCATTGGTTTCTCCCTGTTTATGGTTCCGGTCAAAGCTGGACCCAGCCCTCGGGCGGCTTGCCCCGGCCGGGATGCACGGTGCCGCAATGCGGGCAGGTGCGGGCGTCCATGTCGTTGTGGAAGGCGTCGTAGATCTGCGGTAGAGCGGACACGATCCCCTCGGGGCCGTCAAGCGTCACTTCGGCGCGGTGCACCAGCCCTTCGCAGTTGAAGCAATACCACTCGAACCCTTCCTTCATGCCGGGTTGGCGCGGCGCCTCGACGACGATCCCGATCGAGCCTTCCTGCGGGCGCTGCGGGGCGTGGCGGGTGTGCGGCGGAAGCAGGAAAACCTCGCCCTCGCGAACCGGCACGTCATAGATCTTTCCGCCGTCGGCGATCTTCAGCATCATGTCGCCCTTCTGCTGAAAGAACCATTCCTCGACCGGGTCGTCATGGAAATCGACGCGGGTGTTCGGCCCGCCGACGACCATCACGATCATGTTGCCTTCCTTGTGCAACAACTGGTTGCCAACCGGCGGGCGCAGCTTGTCCGCGTTATCCTCAACCCATTTCTTGAAGTTGAACGGTTTCAGTGTCGGATGTTCGGCCATCTGATTTCTCCATCCCGGGCCTGTGTGGCCCTCTTGGTGCGCGGTGTCCCGTGGTGATCCTAGGCGAGTCTGATCCCAAGAAATATTTGTTTCGAGGAAATTCGGTATCCATATTTGTGATAGCCAGCCGTCTAATCCAGCAGCAGGACGGTTCCCCCCGCCGCGAGGATCAGCGTGAACGCGAAACGCGCGGGGGCCACCGAAAGCCCGTGCCCGAACAAGCCCCACAAAAGCGCGGCAAAGAACACCTCGAGCGTGCCGAGACAGGCCACCACCACAGCCGGGATCGCGGCCAACGCCGCGAACTGGCAGACCTGTCCGACGGCCAGTGCCCCGGCGGCGGCCCATTGCCAACGGCCGCGGTCGGCTAGCAATCGCCGCAGCCTTGCCCCGCGCGCCCTGCCCGCAAGAGCCGCGAGGGGGAACCAAAGGCAGCCCACGATCGCCCCGATGAATGTTCCCAGCAGCGGGTCGGGCAGAGTCTCAAGCCCCAGCCGGCGCAGGACATAGGCCGAGGCGTAGACCGCCGCCGACCCGATTCCGATCCAGAACCCGGCCCTGTCCCAGACCTCGCGTCCGGGCCCGCCCTGGTAGATCAACACCGCCACCAGGACGATCGCCGCCCCGACCAGGGCCCGCGGCCCCGGCACCTCGGCCAGCAGAAGCAGCGCCAGCGGCAGCGTGAAGACCGGCGTGAGCCGACGCAAGAGGCTGGCCCGCACCGCGCCGATCCGTTCCGTGGCGCGATAGAGCGTTGCGCGGCCCAGCACGGTGGAAAAGACCCCGGCAGCCGCAAAGATCGCGACCGTGCCCACCGAGCCGGGGTCGAGCAGCCGCGCCAACTGGACCCGGCCGAACCCCATCCACAGCAGCCCGGTGCCCAGCGCGGTCACCAGGGCCGACAGGTAGACGCCATTGTCGCCCCTTGCGACCGGCTTGCCCTGCGCGATGGCCACCCCGGCAAAGCCATAGGCCGCGGCGGCCAGCACCGCGAAACCGATACCGCCGAGCGCGATCTGGTCAAACACGAAGGCCGCAGCCCTCGAAAGCGGCACGCGTCGCGGCCTTTTCGGCCTCGGTCAATTCCAGCATCGGGTGGCGCACCCGCCCCCCAACCTGCCCGAGAAGCTCTTGCCAATACTTGCCATGCGCGGTGGGTTTGCCCCCCGGTTTGGTCGCGCGAATCGCCGCGCGCACCGGGTTCAGGCTGTCACGGACCCGCCGCGCCTGATCCAGCTTTCCGGCGAACGCCAGTTCAGTATATTCGTGCATCCGGCGGTCGTTCTTCGTCTGCAACTGATAGGGCGGCGACGAGCACAGATAAAGCTGCCAGCCCAGTTCCTCGATATTGTCGAGCCATTCTTCCTCGGACGAGGTCGAGACCAGGATCCTGTCGCCCACCATCTGGGTCAGCCGCACATACATCTCGCGCGGCACGGAATACTTGATGGCCATGATATTGGGCAATTCCGCAACGCGGGCGCAGGTTTCCGGGGCCATCAGATAGCCGCTGTCGGGGTGGCTCCACATCGCGATGCCGATATCGAGCCGGTCGCAGAGGTATTTGTAATAGTTGAACAAGACCTCGTCGCGGTCGTGGCAAAAGCTCAGCATCGGCGCGTGGACCACCACATAGTCGGCGCCGCAGTCTTGCGCGTGGAGGCCCAGCTCCAGCACCGTATCGACGTTCTGGTCCGAGATCGACATGATGGTCCCGGCCCGGTCGCCGCATTCCTGCGCGGCGATGGTCATGTTGCGCTTGCGCTCTTCCAGCGACATCGACCAGAACTCGCCCTGCTTTCCGGCAACGAAAAGGCCCTGGATGCCCAGATCGTCAATCCAGTGGCGGATGTTGCGGCGCAGGCCGGCCTCGTCCAGCGCCAGGGTCTCGTCAAAGGGGTTGAGCGCGGCGGCCCAGATGCCGCGCATGGTTTCGCGCGCATGGGCTTTGGCGTCGTGCTTGGCGTATTTCATGGCTGGGGTCCGGAAAAGCTGGGGTCAGAATGGCCGCAATAAGGCCCGATCCGTGGCGCGCGGCCAATCGGATAGGTCCGAATTGGATATTCCAATTTTGGATATCAAAGCCACGGGAAATGCCGTTAAGTTGAAACCGACCAGAGGAGAACCGCGTTGAATATCGGACTGATCGGGGAAGGCGCCATCGGGCGCCATGTGCAGGCGGAACTGGCAAAGCGCGGGCTGGTTCCCGTGGCGTGGATCGTCCGGCCGGCCAAGGCCCAGGCGGGCGGGCCGCGCGTCGCCAGTGCCAGGGACCTGCCCGAACAGGTCACGCTGATGATCGATTGCGCGGGCCACGCGGCGCTGGCCGAACATGGGCCGGCCATTCTTGCGCGCGGGATCGACCTGCTGACCGTCTCGCCGGGGGCGCTGGCGGACCCGGTGCTGTGCGACAGGCTGGAACAGGCCGCCGTCGCGGGCGGATCGCGGCTTTACCTTGCCAGCGGCGCCATCGGCGCGCTGGATTGCCTGCAAGCGGCGCGGATCGGCGAACTTGCCCAGGTTCGCTATACCGGGCGGAAGCCGCCGCGCGGCTGGATGGGTTCGCCCGCCGAGACCGTCCTGGATCTGGCCACGCTGGACCAGGCCGCCACGCATTTCACCGGCACCGCCCGGGAAGCCGCCCTGCGCTATCCCAAGAACGCCAATGTCGCGGCCGCCGTCGCGCTGGCCGGGATCGGGTTCGACCGCACCGAGGTCGCGCTGATCGCCGACCCGGCCGTCACCGCCAACGTGCACGAAATCACGGCGTCGGGCACGTTCGGCCGGTTCACCTTTCACATCGAGGCCGCAAGCCTGCCCGACAATCCCAAAAGCTCGGCCATCGCGGCGATGAGCGTCGTCGCGGCGATCGAACGCCAGCGCGGCTGGATCAGCCTGTGATCCGCGCATGATCAACAGCCACACCCGTATCGTCGAACGTGCGCTGACCCGGCTCAAGTTGCGCCAACTCAGGTTGCTGGTCGTCGTCGGCCTTCATGGCAATATCCAGAACGCCGCCCGGGACCTCGGGATTTCCCAGCCCGCCGCGACCAAGATGATCCAGGATCTCGAACTCGATTTCGAGGTGAAGCTGTTCGAGCGCACCAATCGCGGCGTCGTGCCGACGATCTTCGGCGAAAGCCTGATCCGGCACGGCAAGCTGATCTTTGCGCAGATTTCGACCGCCGCGCAGGAACTGGACGACCTGAACGAGGGCAACAGCGGCAGGGTCGTGGTGGGCACGCTTCTGGCCGCGTCGCCAATGATCCTGCCCGAAGCAGTGGAGGCCCTGCTGAAGGACCGCCCGAAGGTGGCGATCAAGATCGTCGAGGGCACCAACGAGGTGCTGATGCCGTCCCTGCTGTCGGGCGAGATCGACATGGTCGTCGGACGATTGCCCAGCCACCGCCACCGCACCAGGATCAAGCAGGAAAAGTTCTTTGACGAACGGGTTCTGGCCGTGGTCGGACCGCAGCATCCGCTGGCCCGGGCGCGGCAGATCGGCTTTGAACAGTTGATGCCCTATGGCTGGATCCTGCCGCCGGTCGAAACGACACTGCGCCGCCAGACCGATCAGTTCTTTGTGCGGGTTGACCAGTATACGCCCAGCGTCACGATCGAATCGGTGTCGTATCTTGCCAATCGGACGATGCTCAGAAGCCATGACTTCATCGGGTTGATGCCGGCACAGGTGGCCGCGCTGGACATCGCGGCCGGGCTGCTCGTCGCGCTTGACTGGGCGGTGCCGTTCGGCGCCAATCCCGTCGGCGTTTCGCATCGCGGCGTCGAAAGCCTGTCGCCCGCTGGCGGGGCGTTCCTCGAGGCGTTGCGCAGGGCCGCGCAGAACCTCAAGGTCGAAACCGGATCTCCCTGATATCAGGCTTTCGGATACCAGTATTTTCTCAATTCACTTGAGCTGATGCCGGGCCAGGTGAGACGTTGCTTGCCAAAGACACGCGAGACACCAAGAGGTCGGCATGACATCCTATCCGGATCTGCAACTCTACATCGGCGGCAAGTGGCGCAAGACGGCGCAGGACATTCCCGTTGTCAACCCGGCCACGGAAGAGGTCATCGGCAGGCTCCCCCATGCCGAGATTTCCGATCTGGACGACGCGCTGACCGCGGCAGAGGCCGGGTTTCGCCTGTGGCGCCACACGGCCCCCCGGGACCGGGCCGACATCATTGTCCGCGCCGCCCGGCTGATGCGTGAACGCCAGGACGAGATCGCCCGCGCGATCACCGCGGAACAGGGCAAGCCGCTGGAACAGGCCCGGCTGGAAGTGATCCGCGGTTGCGAATTTTTCGAATGGGACGCCGGCGAGGCGATGCGCAGCTATGGCCGGGTCATCCCGTCGGCCCACGGCACGCGCTACGCCGTCCACCACGAGCCAGTCGGCGTGGTCCTGGGTCTGTCGCCCTGGAATTTCCCGATGAGCCAGCCGGCCCGGAAAGTGGGGGGCGCGCTGGCCTCGGGCTGTTCGATCATTCTGAAGGCCGCCGAGGAAACGCCTGCCGGGGCGCTGCACATTGCCCGCGCCTTTCACGATGCAGGCCTGCCGCCCGGTGTTCTGAACCTGGTTTTCGGGACCCCGGCGATGATTTCCGACCACCTGATCCGGCAGGATGCGGTGCGGCTGGTGGCGTTTACCGGCTCGACCGCCGTCGGCCGCCATCTGACGACGCTGGCGTCCGAAAACATGACCCGCGTGCTGATGGAACTGGGCGGCCATGCCCCGGTCATCGTCTGCGAGGATACCGATATCGAAAAGGCTGCGATAAGCGGCGCGATCCGCAAATATCGCAACGCGGGACAGGTCTGCACCTCGCCCACGCGGTTTTTCGTGCATGAAAGCGTTTACGAGCCGTTCCTGGCCCGGTTCATCGAGCGCGCGCAGGCGGTTCGGGTGGGCAACGGCGCCGAGCCGGGCATCGAGATGGGCCCGCTGGCCAACGAACGCCGCCTGCCGGCGCTGGCGGCGCTGGTCGAAGACGCCCGCGCCAAGGGGGCCGAGGTCCGCACCGGCGGGCGCCGGATCGGCAACACCGGCTATATGTTCGAGCCGACCGTGCTGGCCAATGTCCCCGATGACGCCCGGGTCATGCAGGAAGAGCCCTTTGGCCCGATCGCCATCATCAACCCCGTCGCCTCGCTGGACGAGGCGATTTCCAGGGCGAATTCCGTCCCCTTCGGTCTGGCTGCCTATGGGTTCAGCAATCGTGCCGATTACATCGACCGCATGACCGACGGGATCGAGGCCGGAAACATCTCGTTCAACACGCTGGAGGCGTCTTTGCCGGAAACCCCGTTCGGGGGTGTGAAGTCCAGCGGCTATGGCCGCGAGGGCGGGACCGAGGGGCTGGACAACTACATGGTCGTCAAGAACATCTCGCACCACATGGACATCGACCTGCCCGCGGGCGGCTGAAAACGGCCCGGGCGCCCGGCCCACGCGGGGCGCCCCACCGTCAGCCCGCCTGGCGCAAGTCCTGGATCATCCGGTCCAGGTTGCCGCTCCGGCGTTCCAGCATCGTGCCGATTTCCTGACGCTCGGCGGCCAGCACGTTCACGCCGCCGATGATCAGGTTGAAGAACAGGTTCCGCCCGGACCGGTCCGAAACATGCCAGCGCACTTCGAACGGGGCCTGTCCACGCAGGGTCATGGTGGTCACGACCTCCCAGAAGCTTTGCAGCGCGCGGGCGTCCTGCACATCGGCGGTGGCGCCTATGAAGCGGCGGAACTGGCGGCCGTATTTGCGCGCCAGATAGCCGCGAAAGGCCTCGGTAAAGGCTGACATCTGCGCCGCCGAGGCGCTGCGCGCGGGCGGCCCCAGCGCCGAACGGGCGATGATCGGCACGTCCCCGTAGCGGTCGAAGAGATCCTCGAACCGGGCGATCATCCGCGATTCCGACGCCCCCGAATTGATGATCCCCTGCACGTCTGCCATCACCTGGTCGATCAGCGCCCGCGCCTGCGCCTGCGTCATCGCGCCGGCCTGGCGCGGCAGCAGCGAAAGCGTGGCCAGGCCGGCCAGGCCGGCCAAAACGCGCCGGCGGGTGTCAGAAATCGGCATACGGGTCAATGATCTCGTCCTCGGCTTGAATGCCAAGATGATAACGGCGGGTCTGCAGGTAGAGAAGCCTCGCCTGGGCATAAGGGTCGGCGGTATTGATCACATTCGCGTCGAGCAGGTCGGAATATTCCGCCGCGTTGGCAAAGCGCCCCGCCAGCCGCGCCGCCACGCTGAGATTGTAGTCGCCCGCGGACGGCAGCACCAGCCGCATCGGGTCCAGCGCCATGTCCACCACCAGCCCCAGCGCGTCCCGCCCGGTCGAGGGGCCGAACGCCGGCAGCACCACATAGGCGCCCTCGGGCGCGCCCCAGCGGTGCAGCGTCTCGCCGAAATCGCTGCTGCGCCCGTGCACGCCCAACCGACTGGCGGGGTCGAACAGCCCGCCCAATCCGACCGTGGTGTTCAGCAGCAGCCGCACGGTATTCTCGGTCGCGTGATCGGGGCGCAGTTGCAGCAGGTCGTTCAGAATCACCCCGGGCAGGCCCAGATTGGCGCCGAAATTGCCCAGCGCGTGGCGGAAGGGGTGGCGCCGGGGCGCGGCCGCAGGGACCTCGGACGCAGGGTCGGCGGGCGCGCTGTCCGCGCGCGATACCACCCCGGCCAACGCCAGGTTGCGCTGAAACCACACGCGGTTCACGGCCTCGTTCGGGTCATTCGTGCCAGTCGCCACCGGGGCATGACCGCAGGCCGCGAGCAGCAGCGCGGCGCCGAACGCCAGGACCTTGATCTTGGGTGCCACCAGAATTCTCCAAACACGTTTACCGGATCATAGGCTTTGGCCCTTATCCCCGTCTTAACAGGCGCCGGCGCGTCAGGGCAACCGGACCCGGCCGGAAAGGGGATCGCGCGCGATGCAGGCGAAAGTGGACTCAGGCCCGACCGGAACGCGCGGCTTGTGGATCGCGGCCCTGGGTTTTGGCGCGGTATCGAACCTGCTGCTGCTGACGGGGCCGGTGTTCATGTTGCAGGTCTATGACCGCGTGCTGACCGGGCGATCGGTCGAAACGCTGTTGGCGCTGGTCGCGCTGATGGCGTTTCTCTACGCCGTCATGGCGGTGATCGACACCGCCCGCGCCCGGCTGGTCGCCCGCATCGGCGCGCGGCTCAGGGTGGGGGTCGAAACCACCCTGTTCGCGGCCAGCCTGCGCCCCGCCCCCCGCGACCCGCCCCTGTCGCAGGCGCTGCGCGATCTCGATTCGGTGCAACGGGTTCTGATTTCGGGTGCGGCGCAGGCGGTGATGGATCTGCCCTGGACAATCGTGTTCCTGGCGCTCCTGGCCCTGGTCCATCCGTGGATGGGCTGGCTGGCGTTGACGGGCGGCGCGATTCTGGTCGCGATGGCTTTCGCGGGATTTCTGTCGCAGCGCGGCGCCCAGGGACTCGCCCAGCGGAACGAGGGTGCGGCGGCGCAACTGATTGCGTCGCTCGAACGGCCGGGGGGCGACGGACTGGCCGGGCTGCGCCCCGGATTCGGACAGACCTGGCAGGCATTGCGAGGTCAGGCTTTGGCAGCACAACTGCGCGTCGCCGACCGCGCCGTCGCCGGAACCGCCGGGGCGCGGGCCTTTCGGCTGTTCCTGCAATCGGCCACCCTGGCCCTGGGCGCCTGGCTGGTCATCCGCCAGGAGATGTCGGCCGGGCTCATGATCGGCGCGTCGATCCTGCTGGGACGGTCGCTGGCGCCGGTCGAACAGCTTTCGGGTCAATGGGGGGCCCTGGCCGCGGCCTGGGCCGCCTGGCGCCGCCTGTCCGCCCGGGGCCGCCTCGCGGACCCTGCGCCACCCCTGGGCGCCTCTGCGCGCGGCACGTTGGTCGTGCGCGCGCTGCTGGTCGCCGGGGGGCAGGGCCCGACGCTGCGCATCCCCGGGTTCGAGGTCGCGCCAGGGCGGGCCCTGGGCGTGATCGGCCCGGGCGGGGCGGGCAAATCCCTGCTGGCGCGGGTGCTGGCCGGGGGGGTTGTGCCGACTTCGGGGCAGATCCTGCTGGGCCCGGTGCCGGCCACGTTCTGGCCGGCCGGGACCGTCGGTTACCTGCCGCAACGGGTCCACCTGCCCCCGGGCTCGCTGATCCAGGCCCTATCGGGGCACGATCCGCGCCCCGATCCCGCAGCGGTCCAGGCCGCGGCCATCGCGGCGGGCGCCCATGCCGCGATCCTGACCCTGCCCGAGGGCTATGGCAGCCGTGCCGACGACCCGCTGCTTCCGCGCGGATTGACCCAGCGACTGGGCCTTGCACGCGCGCTTCACGGCGATCCGGCGCTGGTGATCCTGGACGATCCGGCCGCCCATCTCGATGCCGAGGGGGCGGCGGCCCTGGCCGCGGCGATCCGGGCGCTGAAGGCCCGGGGCGCGGTCGTCGTCGTGACCGCGAACCGCCCAGCCGAGATTGCCGAATGCGAGGACCTGCTGGTCCTGGACCAGGGCGCACAGGCGGCTTTTGGCCCGCGCGATCGCGTTCTGCGCGAGGTTGTGCGCAGTCGCGTCGCGCTGGTCGGCACCGGGGCGCCGCCGTGACCCTGCCCCTGGACCTGCGCGCACGGCGCCCCCTGGGGTTGGGCCTGGCGGCCTGTCTGGTCCTGTTGCTGGGGATTTCCGGCTGGGCGGCGCGCGCGGTAATCTCCGGGGCCGTCCTCGCGGCGGGCGAGATCGACGCGACCCCCGCCCGCCACAGCATCCAGCATGCCGAGGGTGGGACGGTTGCCGAACTGGCGGTCCGCGATGGTCAGACCGTCGCCCCCGGGGACCTGTTGCTGCGCCTGGAAACCGACGCGATCGACGGCGAATTGGCCCTGATCGCCGCGCAGGATGACGAAGCCCGGGCGCGTCAGATCCGGCTCGAGGCCGAGCGCGACGGCAGCGATTTCCCGCCCCCGTCGCCGGGCGATCCGGCCGCCATCGGGGCCCAGCGCGCGCTGTTCCAGGCCCGCGCCGAAACCCTGGCACGGCAGCGCGGGCAACTGGCGGAACGCCGCCACCAGGCCCAGGCTGAAATCGACGGACTGGTCCGTCAACGCGCCGCCCTGAGCCGCGAAACCGCCCTGATCGACGCTGCCCTTCAGGCGCAACAATCCCTTCGAAACCAAGGGCTTGCACTGAATTCACAGGTCGAGGCCCTGGCGCGCGACGCGGCCAGGCTCGACGGTCAGCGCGCGGCATTCGACGCCCGCGAGGCGCAGGTTCGAGGCCAGATCGCCGAGATCGCGCAGCAGATCGAAACGCTCGACGCAACCCGCCGCGAAGAGGCCGAACGCGACCTGGCCGAGACCGGCGTGCGGCGCGTCGAACTGGCGGCGCGGCGGTCCGCGCTGCGGGCGCAACGCGACCGGATGGCGCTGCGCGCGCCGGTCGCCGGGGTGGTTCACGGCTTGGCGGTCGGCAGCGGGGCGGTGCTGCGCCCCGCGCAAGAGGCGATGCAGATCCTCGCACGTGATTCGCCGCCCGGGATCGTGCTGCGGCTTCGCCCCGACGACATCGACCATGTGGTGCCCGGGCAGGCGGTTCAACTGCACCTGCCGGCCCTGTCCGCCCGCCACCTGGGCGACATCGACGGCACCGTGCGCGCCGTTTCGGCGGCCGCGCTGATCGATGAGCGCAGCGGCCAGCGGTTCTTTCGCGTCGAGGTCACGCTGAATGCCGACGCCGCCGCGCGGCTGGTCGGGGCGCCGCTGGCACCGGGCATGGCGGTGCAGGGCTATATCGTGACCGGCGAACGCACTCCGCTGGACTATCTGCTGGCCCCGGTGCGCGACCACATGGCGCGCGCCATGCGCGAGCCCTGATCCGCCCGGCCCCGAACCGCCCCGGCCATCGCCTGGGGCGGCGGGGCTTTTCGCGCCGGCGCAAACGTGCTTTCCTCGGCTCGACCGCAAAGGAGGCCCCCATGCCGAACGCCATCGAAACCCGCCTCGCCGACATGGGCCTTGCCCTGCCCGCCGCGCCGGCGCCCGCCGCGAACTATGTGCCCTGGGTCATCAGCGGCAACCAGATCTTTGTCTCGGGCCAGGTCAGCCAGGCCAACGGCGCCTTTCTGACCGGAAAGCTGGGCGCGGATCTCAGCACCGAACAAGGGGCCGAGGCGGCGCGCAGCTGCGCGCTGTCGCTGCTGGCGCAAGCCAAGGCCGCGCTGGGTGGCGACCTGTCGCGGCTGAAACGGGTGGTGAAGCTGACCGGCTTCGTCAACTGCACCGCCGATTTCACCGATCAGCCCAAGGTCATCAACGGCGCATCCGACCTGATGGTCGCGGCGTTGGGCGATGCCGGACGGCACGCCCGGTCCGCAGTCGGCGCACCCTCGTTGCCGCTGGGGGTCGCGGTCGAGATCGAGGCGATCTTCGAATTCGCCTGAGGAGCCCGCCGATGCGTCCGCGCCTTTCGCCCGCCTTCCTGTCCGTGCCGATCGCCCATCGCGCGCTGCACGACGCGGGCGCCCACCGGCCCGAGAATTCGCTGCCCGCCATTCGCGCCGCGATCGCCGCCGGCTATGGAATCGAAATCGACCTGCAACCCAGCGCGGACGGCGTGCCGATGGTGTTCCATGACGACACGCTGGATCGGCTGACCCATGACAGCGGGCCGATCCGGGCGCGGACCGCGGCCGCGTTGCAGCGCATCGGCGTGCGGGCCAGCCCCGAACCGATCCCGACCCTGCGTCAGGTCCTGGACGAGGTGGACGGCCGCGTGCCCCTGCTGATCGAGATCAAGGACCAGTCCGGCGTCATGGGGCCAACCGACGGCGCGCTCGAACGCGCCACGGCCGAGGCCCTTGTGGGCTATGCCGGGCCGGTCGCGGTCATGTCGTTCAATCCGGACTCGATCGCGCACATGGCCCGACACGCGCCACATGTGCCGCGCGGCCTGACCACCTATGCCTTTCCGGCCAGCGATTTCCCGGGCGACCTGACCGCCACCCTCGAACTCCACCGTCAGGCCCTGGCCGACATCGCCGCATTCGACACGGTCGAGGCCAGCTTCATCTCGCATCACTGGCTGGATCTCGATCGCCCGCGCGTCGCCGAAATCCGGGCCCAGGGGTGGGACGTGCTGTGCTGGACCATCCGCTCGCCCCAGGACGAGGCCACCGCCCGCCGCATCGCGCAGAACATCACCTTCGAGCGATATCTGGCGGTCAAGGCCTGAGGCGCCCTTGACCTTGGCGCCGCTTTGGCCAGCATGACGGCATCAGCCAGGGGACCCCGGGTGCAGATCGCCCTACACGATTCCATCACCGAAATCGCGGCCGCCGACTGGGACGCGCTGTCCCCGCCGGGCCGCGACGGCCGCCCGCGGGACCCCTTTACCACGCATCGCTTCCTGGCCGCGCTGGAACGGTCGGGATCGGTCGGTCCCGGCACAGGGTGGGAGGCCAAGCACCTGAGCGTGCGCCAGGACGGCCGGCTGCTGGCCGCGATGCCCCTCTATGCAAAGGGCCACAGTCAGGGCGAATACGTCTTTGACCATGCGTTCGCCGATGCCTGGCAACGCGCTGGTGGGCAGTATTACCCCAAATTGCAGGCCGCGGTGCCCTTCACGCCCGCCACCGGACCGCGGCTTCTGGGCGATCCGGCGCTGCGCCCGATCCTGCTGCGCGCGCTGCGCGAGGTGACCGAGGGCAACGGCCTCAGCTCGGCGCATATCACCTTTTGCACCGCGGACGAGGCCGCGGCCGGCACGCGCGAGGGCTATCTGCACCGCGTCACACAGCAATTCCACTGGCACGATGCCGGGTATGGCGATTTCACCGGCTTCCTGGCCGCGCTGTCCTCGCGCAAGCGAAAGACGATCCGGCGCGAGCGGGCGCAGGCGCAGGACTTTGGCGGCGACATCGTGGCGCTGACCGGCACCGCCTTGCAGCCGGCCCATTGGGAGGCCTTCTGGCGGTTCTATCAGGACACCGGCCATCGCAAATGGGGCCGCCCCTATCTGACGCGCGCCTTTTTCGACGAAGTGCACCGCACCATGGCCGACGATATCTTGCTGGTTCTGGCGCTGCGCGACGGCCGGCCGGTGGCGGGGGCGTTGAACTTCATCGGCGCCGACACCCTGTTCGGCCGCTATTGGGGCTGTATCGAAGATCACCCCTGCCTGCACTTCGAACTGTGCTATTACCAGGCCATCGACTGGGCGCTGGCGCATGGCCTGTCCCGGGTCGAAGCCGGCGCGCAGGGGGAACACAAGGTGGCGCGCGGCTATCTGCCGGCCGAGATCCATTCCTTGCACTGGTTCGCCGACCCCCGCTTCCGAGAGGCCGTGGCCGACTATCTGCGCGCCGAGGCCGCGGCCGTCGGCGAGGAAATGCACCTGCTGGAAAGCTATGGTCCGTTCCGGCGCGGACCGATCCCCGAGGAGGAGGAGGAACGAGAATGATCGACTTCTACACCAACCCGCAATCGCGCGGCGCCATCGCGCACTGGATGCTCGAGGAGATCGGCCAGCCCTATCGCCTGCACACCCTGGACTATGACACGACGATGAAGGCCCCCGACTATCTGGCGATCAACCCGATGGGCAAGGTCCCCGCGATCGTCCACGACGGCCAGGTGGTGACCGAGGTGGCCGCGATCTGCGCCTATCTGGCCGATGCCTTTCCCGATGCCGGGCTGGCCCCGGCCCCGGCCGCGCGCGGCGCCTATTACCGCTGGCTCTTTTTCGGCGCCGGCCCGGTCGAGGCTGCGGTGTCCAACAATGCGCTGGGGTTTCAGGTTCCCCCCGACCGCCGAAAGATGATCGGATACGGATCGCTGGACGATGTGGTGCACGCCCTCGACGGGCACCTGTCGCGCAGTCCCTACATGGCGGGCGAGGCGTTCACCGCCGCCGACGTCTATACCGGAAGCCAGATCGGCTGGGGCATGATGTTCGGCACCCTGCCGGTGCGCGATTCGTTCGTGGCCTATTGGGACCGGATCAAGGACCGCCCGGCGCGCCTGCGCTCGATGGCGGCGGGGCAGGTCTGAAATGACACGCCCTGCCCTGCTCGACGGCGATCTGCGCGACCGCGCCCTGTCCGAACTTGCGGCGATGGGCTGGACCTATGAGCCCGCCCGCGATGCCGTGTCGCGCCATTTCCGGTTTCGGGATTTTTCGGATGCGTTCGGCTGGATGACCCGCGTCGCCATGGAGGCCGAGAAACTGGACCACCATCCGGAATGGTTCAACGTCTGGAACCGGGTCGATGTCGTGCTGACCACGCATGACGTCGCGGGCCTGACCGAGCTGGACCTGAAACTGGCCCGGGCGATGACGCGGCTGGCCGAACGCGCCGCGCCGCCGGCGTGACCCGCGGGACGGGACGCGGTGCCACCCGACGGGCCTGCGTGCGGGGTGGACCATCCGCCCACCCCGGCACCTCTTACAGCGCGTCGAGCATCGCCTCGCCGCCCGAGATTTCGCAGCCCTTGCCCGTTTCGGGGTGCCAGACCTTGACCACGCCGTCCTCGGCCATCAGGGCGTAACGTTTCGACCGCCCGCCGACCCAGCTGCCGGGTTGCTCGATGGTCTGGCCGATGGCCTTGGTGAAATCCCCCGCGCCATCCGACAACATGGCGATTCCCGCCGCCGAGGCGCCGGTCGCCTCGCCCCAGGCTTTCATCACGAAGGGGTCGTTCACCGCGACGCAGATCACCTCGTCCACCCCCTTGGCGGCCAGCGCCTCCTTGGTGCGGATGAAGCTGGGCACATGCGCCGAATGACAGGTCGGCGTGAACGCGCCGGGGACGGCAAAGATGACCACCTTGCGCCCCTCGGTCAGCGATTTGACGCTGACCGGCTGGGGACCGTCGGGGCCCATGCGGGTCAACTGGACATCGGGCAGCGACGCGCCCTCGGAAATGGACATGGAAAACGCTCCTGGTCTGGGTTTGGTCGAGAATCCGGGATATATACCGGGCCGGGACATCATCCAGTGCGTTCACGCCTGTGACAAGAAGGGGAAAAGGATGGCGGGTATCGTGGTGATCGGGGCCGGGCAGGCAGGGTCTGCGCTGGTGGCGAAATTGCGGGCGTCGGGCTACGATGGCGCGCTGACGCTGATCGGTGACGAACCCGTGCCGCCCTACCAGCGCCCGCCGCTGTCCAAGAAATACCTGTTGGGCGAGATGGGCGTCGAACGGCTGATCCTGCGCGCCGACAGTTTCTATGCCGACCAGGCCATTACCCTGAAACTGGGCCAGCCCGTGACACGGATCGACCCGGCCGCGAAAACCGTCTGGCTGGGCAACGAGTCCATCGCCTATGACCAGCTTGCACTGACCACCGGGGCGGACCCCCGCCGCCTGCCGGCCGCCGCCGGGGGCGATCTGGCGGGGGTCTACGGCGTGCGCAAGCTGGCCGATATCGACGCAATGGCGAGCGAATTCCAGCCGGGCCGGCGCGTGCTGATCGTCGGCGGCGGCTATATCGGGCTCGAAGCGGCGGCGGTGGCGTCGAAAAAGGGGCTGGAGGTGACCCTGATCGAGGCCGCGCCACGCATCCTGGGACGGGTCGCCGCGCCGCAGACCGCCGACGCGGTGCGCGCGCTGCACCAAAGCCACGGGGTGACGATCCGCGAGGGGCTTGGCCTGACGCGGCTGACCGGCGACACCCGCGTCACCGGCGCCGATCTGGCCGACGGCAGCCACCTGGACGTGGATTTCGCCATCATCGGCATCGGCATCACGCCAGGGGGGCAGGCCCTGGCCGAGGCCGCCGGGCTGACCCTGGACAACGGGATCGCGACCGATGCCCTGGGGCGGACCTCGGACCCGGCGATCTGGGCGGCGGGCGACTGCGCAAGCTTCGTCTACCGGGGCGCGCGCATCCGGCTGGAAAGCGTGCAGAACGCCATCGACCAGGCCGAGGCCGTGGCGGCGAACATGTTGGGCGCCGACACACCCTATGTGCCGATGCCGTGGTTCTGGTCCGATCAATACGACATGAAACTGCAAATCGCCGGGCTGAACACCGGCTATGACCGCGTCGTCACCCGCGACTCTGGCCCCGCGCGCAGCTTCTGGTATTACCGGGGCGCGACCCTGCTGGCGGTCGATGCGATGAACGACCCGCGCGGCTACATGGTCGGCAAGCGCCTGATCGAGCAGGGAAAATCCCCCGCGCCCGAGGCCGTTGCCGACCCTGCGACGGACCTGAAGGCGCTGCTGGCCTGATGCGGATCGTCGGTGGTGCGCATCGCGGCCTGACCCTGGCCGACGTCGGCGCCGGTGACCCGGCGGCGCATCTGCGCCCCACGTCGGACCGCGTGCGCGAGGCGCTGTTCAACATGCTGTGCCAGGGGCGCTGGGGCGATCTGGTGCGCGGCCAGCGGGTGCTGGACCTGTTCGCCGGCACCGGCGCGCTGGGGCTCGAGGCGCTGTCGCGCGGCGCGGTGCAGGTGACGCTGGTCGATGACGGCGCCGCCGCCCGGGCCCTGATTCGCGCCAATATCGAAAAGCTGCGGGCGATGGGCGTGACCCGGCTCTATCGCCGCGATGCGCGCGATCTGGGCGAGAACCGGGGGCCGGGGTTCGGACTGGTGTTTCTGGATCCGCCCTATGGCAAGGCCCTGGGCGAGATCGCGCTGGCCTCGGCCCGGGCGGGCGGTTGGCTGGCACCCGGCGCAACCCTGATGTGGGAGGAAAACGCGCCGATGGGCCCACCCCCGGGCTTCGAGGTTCTGGATCAGCGCCGCTATGGCGAGACCTGGATCACGGTTCTGCGTGCCCCAGGCTAGCGCGCCGGCCAGGGCTGGGGCTGGTGGGTATAGGCGATGTAGAGCGGGTGCCTGGGGTGGCCGTCCTTGCTGAGCCCCAGATGCGCAAGCGGCTTGCCACTGCCGCGCAACAGGGCCTCGACCTGCGCCCCCCGGCCCAGATGCGCGCCATGCGTGCCCCAGGCGCAAACCACGGCGTCGGCCCAGGCCGCCCCCTCTAGGATGGCCGCGTCGTTGTCGGGGCCGACCGGGTCGGGCTGAGCGCGCATCGCCCGGGGGTCGGTCGCGCGCCAGGCAAAGATGTTGCACACACGAAAGGCGCCGTAACCCAGCGCCCGCGCGCGGCGCTCGCAGCGTTCCACGGTGGGGTCGTTCTGCACCTCGGTCGCGGTCGAGGGATTGAGCATGACGAACAGCACGCGCCCGCCCGCCGCGTCCCAGGTTCGGGTCAGCGCATAGCGGTAGGCCGCGCAATCCGAATAGAGCGCGGTCGAGGGGGCGTCGCCCTTGATGTGGGTGCGGATCATCATGCAAGCGTTCTAGCCCCTGCGCACCGTCAGGGCCAGTGGCGGGTGAGGGCCGGGGCGCTGCCCCGGACCCCGGCGTATTTGCGACAAGATGATGGGGCTTTTCGTCCCCGTTCCCCGGGGGTAGGGTCGCGGCCCGCTTTCCCCGTTGTGAGGCCCCTTCGTGACCCAGCCCGTCAATTTCCGCATTCCCCGTCAGATCGCCGCCGAGATTGGCGCGCGCCCCGAGCAGGTCTCGGTCGCGATCGGATTGCTGGACGAGGGGGCGACGGTGCCTTTCGTCGCGCGCTACCGCAAGGAGGCGACCGGCGGGCTGGACGACACCCAACTGCGCACCCTGTCCGAGCGGCTGACCTATCTGCGCGAGATGGAGGCGCGGCGTGCCAGCATCGTCGAATCGATCACCCAGCAGGGCAAGATGACCGACGACCTGGCCCGCGCCCTGGCCGGGGCCGAGACCAAGGCGGTGCTTGAAGACCTGTATCTGCCCTATAAACCCAAGCGCCGCACCAAGGCGATGATCGCGCGCGAAAACGGGCTGGCGCCCCTGGCCGACGCGATTCTGGCGGATCGGGCGGCCGACCCCGAGCGGCTGGCGCAGGCCTATCTGGGCGAGGGCGTGGCCGATGTGAAGGCCGCCCTCGAGGGCGCGCGCGAAATCGTCGCCGAGCGGCTGGTCGAAGACGCCAGGCTGAAGGCGCAGCTCAGGGCGCACATGGCCGCCGTCGCCCGGCTGACCGCCGAGGTGTTGCCGGGCAAGGAGGTCGAGGGCGCCAAATTCGCCGACTATTTCGCGCATTCCGAGGCGCTGTCGGGCGTGCCCAGCCACCGCGCGTTGGCGATGTTCCGGGGCCGCAACGAGGGGATCCTGGCACTGGACCTGGTGGTCGAGCCCGAGGCCGCGCCGGGCGACTCGGTGGCCGAGCGCACCGTGAAGGCGGCGCTGGACGTGGGGCGCGCCGGCAAGGCGGATCAATGGCTGGGCACGGTCGCCGGCTGGGTCTGGCGCATCAAGCTGAAGCTGAGCCTGACCATCGATCTGATGACCGACCTGCGCGAAAAGGCCGAGGCCGAGGCGATCCGCGTCTTTGCGCGGAACCTGAAGGACCTGCTGCTGGCCGCGCCCGCCGGCGCCAAGGCGACGCTGGGGTTGGACCCGGGGATTCGCACGGGCGTCAAGGTGGCGGTGGTCGATGCGACCGGCAAGGTGCTGGACACGGCCACTGTCTACCCGTTCCAGCCGCGCATGGATGTGCAGGGATCGCTGGCCGTGCTGGGGGCCCTGGTCCGCAAGCACGGCGTCGGCCTGATCGCCATCGGCAACGGCACCGCCAGCCGCGAGACCGACGCTTTGGTGCAGGAGTTGCTGTCGAAACTGCCCAGCCCGCGCCCGGTCAAGGTGGTGGTCAGCGAGGCCGGCGCCTCGGTCTATTCGGCCAGCGAACTGGCGGCGCGGGAATTTCCCGATCTCGATGTGTCGCTGAGGGGTGCGGTCAGCATCGCGCGGCGTTTGCAGGACCCGCTGGCCGAACTGGTCAAGATCGAGCCCAAGGCGATCGGTGTCGGCCAGTATCAGCACGATGTGAACCAGTCGGCCCTGGGCCGGGCACTGGACGGCGTGGTCGAGGACGCAGTGAACGCCGTCGGGGTCGCGCTGAACACCGCGTCGGCGCCGCTTCTTGCGCGGGTGTCGGGGCTGGGCCCGGGCCTGGCGGAGGCCGTGGTCGCGCATCGCGACGCCAACGGTCCCTTTGCGCGCCGGCGCGATCTGCTGAAGGTCGCGCGGCTGGGGCCCAAGGCCTTCGAACAGGCGGCCGGGTTCTTGCGCATTCAGGGCGGCGACGAGCCGCTCGATGCCTCGGCCGTGCATCCAGAGGCCTATGACCTGGCCCGCCGCATCGTCAAGGCCGCCGGCCGGGACGTCGCCAGCCTGATGAAGGACCCCGCCCCCCTGCGCCGGCTGGAGCCGCGCGATTTCACCGACGACCGATTCGGGTTGCCGACGGTTCGCGACATCCTGGCCGAACTGGAGAAACCCGGCCGCGACCCGCGACCCGAATTCAAGACCGCGACCTTTGCCGAGGGCGTGCACGAGATCCGCGACCTGAAGCCCGGGATGCAGCTGGAGGGCACCGTGACCAACGTCGCGGCCTTTGGCGCCTTTGTGGACATCGGCGTTCACCAGGACGGGCTGGTCCACGTCAGCCAGTTGGCCGATCGCTTCGTCAAGGACCCGCACGAGGTTGTCAGGGCCGGCGATGTCGTCAGCGTGCGCGTGGTCGAGGTGGACGTGCCCCGAAAGCGCATCGGCCTGACGATGCGCAAGGACAACGCCGAAACCCGGCCGCCGCGCGACCCCGGCCCGCGGGGCGGCGGCCGGGGGCCCAAAGGCGGCAGCGCCGGGCCGGACAGGACGTCGGACACCGGCGCATTCGGGGCCGCGCTGCGCGATGCCCTGAAAAAACGCTGAGCCACGGCGGGGATCTGGTGGGGTTTCGGCCACAGGTGCGCCCCCGCGCCCGGCCAAACCCGATTCCCGACTTGCCCGAATCCCCCGCTTGCGTCTTGATCGGCACAAAGCCTGGGGGGGCAAATTATGATGGATTCTGCGGCCCGGAAACGCATCTGGGGCTGGTGGTGGTTTGACTGGGCCAGCCAACCCTACAACACATTGCTGATTACGTTCATCTTTGGGCCCTATGTGGTGTCCCAGGTGGGCGATGGCACGACCGCGCAAGCGATCTGGGGCTATGGAATCGGCGCGGCCGGGGTCTTGCTGGCCGTGCTGGCGCCGCTGCTGGGCGCCGTCGCCGACAAAAGCGGCAAGCGCATGGGCTTCGTGTGGTTCTTTTCGATCCTCTACGTTGTGGGGGCCTGGTCGATCTGGTGGTCCGCGCCGGACAGTTTCAACGTCTGGTTCGTCATGCTGATGTTCTGCATCGGCATGATCGGCATGGAATTCGCGACGATCTTCACCAACGCCATGCTGCCCGACCTGGCCCCGCGCGAGGATCTGGGCCGTGTCTCGGGCTCGGGCTGGGCCTGGGGCTATGTGGGGGGCATGCTGTCGCTCATCATCATGCTGTTGTTCCTGGCGGAAAACACCAGCGGCAAGACACTGATCGGCCTGGACCCGATCCTGGGCCTGGACGCCGCCAGCCGCGAGGGCACACGCGCGGTCGGGCCGCTGACGGCGATCTGGTATATCGTGTTCATGATCCCGTTCTTCCGCTGGGTGCGCGAACCCCGAAAGCCGGGCGCCCTGAGCATCGGCGCGGCCATTGCCGGCGCCTGGCCCGAGCTGAAATCCACCATCGCCAGCCTGCCGCGCAACCGCAGCCTGTTCGCGTTCCTGGGTTCGTCGATGTTCTACCGGGACGCGCTGAACGGGGTTTACAGCTTTGGCGGGATCTATGCGGCCGGCGTCCTGGGGTGGAGCGTGACCAATGTCGGCATCTTCGGCATCCTCGCCACCATCACCGGCGCGACCTTCGCCTGGCTGGGCGGCAAGGCCGACAGCCGCATGGGGCCGAAACCGGTGATCGTGTTCAACGTGGTCGTGCTGGCGGCGACATCGCTGGCGATCATCTTCGTGTCGCGCACGTCGGTCTTCGGCCTGCCCGTGGCCGAGACCTCGTCGCTGCCCGACATCGCCTTTTACGTTCTGGGCGCGCTGATCGGCGCCGCCGGGGGCGCGATGCAATCCGCGAGCCGCACGATGATGGTCAGGCAGGGCGACGCGGAAAAGATGACCGAGGGGTTCGGCCTGTATGCGCTGTCGGGCAAGGCCACGGCCTTTCTGGCGCCGCTGTCCATAGGCGTTGTCACCAGCCTTTCCGACAGCCAGCAGATCGGCATCCTGCCGATCTTTGCCCTGTTCATCCTGGGCCTGATCCTGTTGCTCTTTGTCCATCCGGACGGGGGCAAGCGGGCATGAGGGCCTGGCGTGCCCTTGTGCCGGCGCTGGGCCTGGCCGCCTGCGTGAGCGCCGTGGACCCGGCGATCAGCCAGGACCTGGCGAACCAGTTGTTCGGCGCGGCGACGCGCGGCACCGCGGAACCCGCGCAGGTCTACGGGTCCTATGCCCGCGGCTGCGCCGACGGCCTGGTGCAACTGCCGGAAACGGGGCCGACCTGGCAGGCCATGCGGCTCAGCCGCAACCGCAACTGGGGTCACCCCGAGATGATCCGCTTCCTCGAGGATCTCAGCCGCGAGGCGGTGCAGATCGGCTGGAACGGGCTTTATGTGGGCGACATCGGCCAGCCCCGGGGCGGGCCGATGACCTCGGGCCATGCCAGCCACCAGGTGGGGCTGGACGCCGATATCTGGATGCTGCCGCCCGGGCGGCTGAACCTGACGCGGGCCGAACGTGAGAGCCTCAGCTCGATCAGCGTGCGGACCGAAGATCAGCGCGCCGTCACCAGCGCCTGGACACCGCGACACGCCGCCCTTTTGCGCGCCGCCGCCAGCGATCCGCGCGTGGACCGCATCTTTGTCGCCGCCGCCGTCAAGATCGAACTGTGCCGCACCGCGACCCAGGCCGATACCCCCTGGCTGCAACGTATCCGCCCGATCGCCGGGCACAATTACCATTTCCACGTCCGGCTGCGCTGCCCGGCCGGATCGCCGCATTGCGAGACCCAGTCGCCCACGGTGGCCGAGCTGTCGCACGGCGGCAACGGCTGCGATGCCAGCCTGCGCTGGTGGGTGACGGATTACCTGAACCCACCCCCTTCGACCGGCCGTCCCGCGGAACCGGCGGCGCCCCGGCGACGCCACCCGCGGGAATTCACCATGGCCGACCTTCCTGCCCAGTGTTCCCAAGTTGTGCAAAGACCATGATTTCGACCCATCGCTTTTTCGCCCTTTTGCTGACGGCTCTGCTGCTGCCTCTGGCCGCGCAGGCCCAGCCAGACACCTATTACGCCGGGGTGGTCCAGCACCCCACAACCCAGATCCCGCCCGTTCAGGTCGTGGCGCGGTATGCGTTGCCGCGCATGTCGGGGGGGATCAACGATTTCTCGGGGATTGCCACCACCGACGGGGTGAACGTCCTGCTGCTGTCCGACCACGGGTTCGTCGTCTCGGGTCGGCTCGAACGGGGCTACGGCCAGCGCATCGATGGCTTTCAGGTGCGGCAGGTCGCGAACCTGCTGGACGAACAGGGCCGCCCGCTGACCGGCTCGTTGCACGATTCCGAAGGGATCGCCATCGGCCCGGACGGCGCCCTTTATGTGTCCTTTGAACAGCACAACCGGGTGCTGCGCTATGACCGGCTGGGCGCCCCCGCCCAGGCAATGGGCGAACACCGCGACTTTGACCGGATGCGCGCCGGCCGGGGGATGGAGGCCCTGGCCATCGACCGCGACGGGTCGATCTATGCGATCCCCGAACGTGCGGCGCGGGCGACCTATGGCTTTCCGTCGTATCGCTGGCGCGCGGCCGAGGGGTGGACGGGCTCGTTCCGGATGCCCTCGGACGGGGCCTTCCTGCCGGTGGGCGCCGATTTCGGGCCCGACGGCCGTCTCTATGTGCTGGAGCGCGAACAGACCGGCCAGGGATTCCGCAGCCAGGTGCGCCGCTTCGTGGTGCGCGGACGCGCCATCGGACCCGAAGACGACGTCATCATGCGCTCGGACTATGGCCAGTTCGGCGATCTCGAAGGGTTGAGCGTGTTCCGCGACTGGTCGGGGCGAATCCGTCTGCTGATGGTCTCCGATGACGACCAGGGCCGTTACGGGGCCAGCGAGATCGTCGATCTGGTCGTGAACCGCTGAGATTGCATCCGGGCCGCGCGCATCCTACCTGAAGAGGGATCAACGCAAGGGGCGCAACCCGTGGCCGAAACGCAGCAGACAGTCGAACCGGCGGTGCCCGTCCTGTGGGTGCTGGGCAAGACCGGCGCGGGCAAGACCGCGCTGGTGCGGGCGCTGACCGGGCTGGGACACCCCGGCGACGGGTTCAGCCCCACCACCCGGCAGGCGCAGGTCTATGACTTTCCGCCCGAGGCGCCGGTCGTGCGCTTTCTGGACACCCGCGGCCTGGGCGAGGCCGGCTACGACCCCGCCGCGGACCTGACCGCCGCCGAGGGCCAGGCCCAGGCCGTGCTGGCCGTGATGCGGCTGGACGATCCCGTGCAACAGCCCGTCACCGAGGTGCTGCGCCGGCTCAAGCTGCCGGTCCTGCTGGTGCACACCGGGGGCGACCTGGTGGCAAACCCGCACGCGCAGGACCGTGCGCGCAGCCATGTTCGTGCCCTGATCGGCCGCGACCTGCCCGCCGTCACCCTGTCGATGCCCCCCGACGGGCTGGTGACCGGGATCGAGGGGCTGCTGGACGCGCTGGACAGTTTCCTGCCACACGCCGGCGCGGCGCTGCGCCGGGCGGACGAGGCACGCAGCTTTCAGCGCCTGCGCAAGATCGTGCTGCGCTACGCGATCGCCGCGGGGGCCTCGGACGCGGTGCCCTTTGCCGGGATCGCCACGGTGCCGGCGGCCCAGGGCGCGATGCTGAACGCGCTGGCCCGCGCGCATCGGGTTGACCTGACCCCGGCGCGGTTGGGACTGCTGGCTTCGGCCCTGGGCACGGGGGCCTTGCTGCGCATCGGCGCGGGGCATCTGGTTCGCCAGGGCATCAAACTGGTGCCGGTCGCGGGCCAGACCCTGGGCGCCGCCGCCGCCGCCGGCACCAGCTTTGCCACCACCTATGCGCTGGGCCGCGCGGCCTCGGCCTGGCTCTATGGCGTGGCGCAGGGCGCGCCGCCCGATCGCGCGGCGCTGCGCGGGCTCTACGATCAGGCGTTGAAAGGCGCGGGCCATGCATCTGGGTGACCGCCTGCGCCGGGCGCTGCTGCGCTGGGACCGGCTGGGCCTGGCCGCGGTGCTGGCGCTGCCGCTCACGGTATCGTCGGTGCTGGGTTTCCTGTGGCTGAACGACCGCGGCTGGCTGCTGTGGTTCGCGCTGGGAACGGCGGTCTTCTACGCCGTGTTCCGGCTGGCCGTCGCTGCCGCGCGCTGGCGGGCGCGGCGGGACCGTCACGACGACGTGTCGCGCGAATTGCAGGGCCCCGAGGCCGAACCCGACTGGTCCGAGGCCGAGCGTGCCGCCTTTGACCGGGCGCGGGCGCGCATTGCCCGGCGGGTCGAAACCCCCTTGTCATGGGACACCCTGCCGATCGAGGCGCTGGCCGTGGTCGAGGCCGTCGCCACCGACATGTCCCGGGGCAGCCGCAGCGCGCTGGATTTCACACTGCCCGAGGCGCTGCTGCTGATCGATCGCGTGGCGCTGCGCTACCGGGCGTTCCTGCTCAGGCATGTGCCCTATTCCGACCAGTTGTCGGTGCGCACGCTGCATTGGCTGTGGCGCAAGCAGGACGCCGCGCTGACCGCCTGGGAAACCGGTTTTCTGGCCTGGCGCGGCTTGCGGCTGGTGCTGAACCCGGCGGTCGGCCTGCTGCGCGAGGCCGAGCGCGTGCTGGCCACCGGCTTGCAGGACCGGCTGACGGAACAATTCCGCCGCGACGCCCAGGCGATCTTGCTGGAAGAGGCCGCGCAAGCGGCGATCGACCTCTACTCGGGCCGGTTGCGGTTCACCGACACCGAACTCGCGCGGCGCAAAGACCCGGGCGCGGTCGCGCTCGCGGAACCGGAAACCCCCGTCAGGATCGTGGTCGTCGGGCAAGGCGGCGCGGGGAAATCGACGCTGGTCAACGCGCTGCTGGGCGAAGACAAGGCCGAAACCGACGCCGCCCCGGCGACGGACCGGCCCCGCGCCTATGACTGGCCCGCGATGGGCGCCGAACTGGTGGACACGCCCGGAATGGACGGCGGCGCCAAAGGGCTGAAAGCCCTGGCCGAACGCGTCGCCGGGGCCGATCTGGTGCTGTGGGTGCACCGCGCCAACCGGCCCGGCCGCGAACCGGATCGCGCCCTGGCGGACCGTCTGGCCGACGCGCCGCCCGCGCATCGCCCGCCGCCGGTGATCCATGTCGCGGCCGGCGCGGACCTGCTGCTGCGCGACTGGCCCCGCCCCGAGAACGCGCTGACCCCCGCCGACCGCGCGCGTCTGGATCAGGCCTGTGCCGCGATCGGTGCGGCGATGGGCGGCGCGGCGATCGAGAGCGCGGCGGTGATCCCGATCCGGGCCGAGGCACCGGACTGGAACCTCGATGCCCTGCGCGACGCCCTGCGCGACGCCCTGCCCGAGGCGCGCATGGTGCACCGCGCCCGCCTGCGGATCGAGGCGGCGAAGGGGACCGGACTGGGCAGCAATCTGGGGCGCGCCGGGCGGGGCCTGGGCGCCTTGGCGCGCACCCTGGGCGATCGCTGGCGGCCAAGGGGTTAGAACAGGCGCCGGGGGGCTGCCGCCCCGGACCCCCCCGCCAAAGGGGTTTTCACCCCTTTGGATACCCCCGAGGATATTTCCGGCACAAAGAAGGGTGGAGTCAGAGCCCCAGAACGGCGGCCATGTCGTATTCGCCGGCGGGTTTCCCCTGGGCCCAGAGCGCGGCTCTGAGTGCGCCGCGGGCAAAGACGCCGCGATCCGAAGCGACGTGGCGCAACACGATGCGCTCGCCATCCGCGGCGAAGAGCACGTCGTGTTCGCCGATGATGTCGCCGCCACGAATGGCGCTGAATCCGATGCTGCCGCGTTCGCGCGGGCCGGTGATCCCGTCGCGTCCGCGCACCGCCAGATCCGCGAGCCCAGCGCCCCGGCCCTGAGCCGCCGCGTCGCCCAGCATCAGGGCGGTGCCCGAGGGGGCGTCGACCTTGTGCCGGTGGTGGGCTTCGATCACCTCGATGTCGTAATCGTCGTCGAGCGCCTGCGCGACCTTGCGGGTCAGGGCGACCAACAGGTTGACCCCCAGGCTCATGTTTCCGGCGCGCACGATGACGCCGGTCCGGGCCGCCTGGGCGATCGCGACCAGATCGGCATCGGCGAAGCCGGTGGTGCCGATCACATGCGCGACGCCCATCGCCGCGGCGACGGGGGCGAGCGCCACGCTGGCGGCCGGCGCGGTGAAGTCGATCACCGCGTCGGCGCCGGCCAGCGCCTGGCGCGGGTCGTCCAGCACGGGCACGCCCGAGGGTGCGCCGCCCAGCATCTCGCCCAGATCCCGGCCGATCCAGGCGTGGCCGGGCCGTTCCAGCACCGCCGTGAGCCGCGCCTTGTCGCTGGCGCCAATGACCTGCACCAGCATCCGGCCCATGCGGCCCGAAACGCCATTCACCACGATTGCCGGTTGCTCTGTCATTCTGCGCTCCTGTCTGTGTGCTCTCTGTAACGTGGGGCCCGGCGCAGGAAAACCGCTTTTCGCGGCGCGGCGAATGGCCTAGAGGAGGGATATGTGCGCCAAACGCTTTTCTTCCGGCCACGGCCCCTCGCAGCGACAGCTGCGCGTGGCCGAGGTCATCCGCCACCGCCTGGCCGATGTGCTGGCGCGGGGCGATGTGCATGACCCCGACCTGTCGCGCCTGTCGATCACCGTGGCCGAGGTCACGACCTCGCCCGATCTGAAACACGCGACCGCCTATGTCATGCCCCTGGGGGGCATCGGCGCCGAGGACGCGCTGAAAGCCCTGCGCCGCAACAAGGCCGAGCTGCGCCATATGGTGGCGCGCGATCTGGGACTGAAGTTCGCCCCCGACCTGAAATTCGAGCTGGACGGCACTTTTGACCGGATGGACGATGCGCGGCGCCTGTTCGCGGACCCGCGCGTGCAGGCCGATGTCGCCAACCCCCCGGACGAGGACGATGAGGCGTAGCCTGTTGGCCCTGATACTGGCCGCCCTGGCGACGCCGGCGGCCGGCGCAAGCTGCCGGGACCAGGCCTTCGAGGAGGCCCGCTTCACGGTTTGCGAGGCCGAAGCCGGCCAGGACCTGCGGTTGTTCCTGCGCGGCGATGACGGGCAGGTCTATGGCTCGTTCACGCGGATCGAGGCCGCGCTGGAACCGCGCGGCGAGCGGCTGGCCTTTGCCATGAACGCCGGCATGTTCCACCTGGATCGCGCGCCTGTCGGTCTGTATGTCGAACAGGGCAGCACCGAGGGGCGCCTTGTCACCCGGGCCGGGCCCGGCAATTTCGGCATGCTGCCGAACGGGGTGTTCTGCGTCCGCCCCGCGGGCGATTTCGCCATCGTCGAAAGCCGCACCTATGACGCCGCGCCGCCCGATTGCCGCTATGCCACGCAATCCGGCCCGATGCTGGTGATCGACGGCGCGCTGCACCCCAGGTTTCTGCCCGATTCGACCTCGGCCCATCTGCGCAACGGGGTGGGCGTCAGCGCGGACGGGCAGCGGGCGGTTTTCGTCATCTCGGACGATCCGGTCACCTTTCACCGCTTTGCCCGCTTCTTTCGCGATGCGCTGGGGCTGAACCAGGCGCTTTACCTCGATGGCAGCGTGTCGCGGCTTTATGCGCCAGAGCTGGGTCGCACCGACTGGGGCGTGCCGATGGGCCCGGTGGTGGGGCTGGTCGTGCCGCGCGAGTGACCCTATCTGTGGGGCCAGAGGTGCCCCATGCTGACCATTCGCTTCGACAACACCTATGCGCGCGACCTCGAGGGCTTGTATCTGCCCTTTCAGGGCGCCGTCTCGCCCGACCCCGCGCTGGTCTGGCTGAACGAGGGGCTGGCAGACGAGCTGGGCCTTTCGGTGCCGGCACTGCGCACCCCCCAGGGGCTGGCGATGCTGACCGGAGGGGCGATGCCCGACGGGGCCTCGCCGCTGGCGATGGCCTATGCAGGGCACCAGTTCGGCGGTTTCTCGCCGCAACTGGGCGACGGGCGGGCGATGCTGGTGGGCGAGGTGATCGACCGCCACGGGCAGCGACGCGACATCCATCTGAAAGGCTCGGGGCGGACACCGTTTTCGCGCGGCGGCGACGGCAAGGCCGTGCTGGGCCCCGTCCTGCGCGAGGTGCTGATCGGCGAGGCGATGCACGCACTGGGCATCCCCACCACCCGCGCGCTGGCCGCCACCACCACCGGCGAAACCGTCTGGCGTGAGACCCCGCAACAAGGCGCGGTGCTGGCACGGGTGGCCGCCAGCCACCTCAGGGTGGGCACGTTCCAGTTCTTTTATGCCCGCCAGGAAACCGCGCGTCTGCGCCGGCTGGCGGATTATGCCATCGCCCGCCACGACCCCGACCTGAGCGGCACACCCGACCGCTACCTGGCCTTTCTGCACCGGGTCATCGCCCGGCAGATGGCGCTGGTCGCGCGCTGGATGGCGGTGGGGTTCGTGCACGGGGTGATGAACACCGACAACATGACGATCTCGGGCGAGACGATCGACTATGGCCCCTGCGCCTTTATCGACGCGCACGACCCGGCGGCGGTCTATTCCTCGATCGACCAGCAGGGGCGCTATGCCTATGGCAACCAGCCGCTGCTGGCGCGCTGGAACCTGGCCCGCCTGGCCGAGACGCTGTTGCCGCTGATCGCCGACGACCCGCAGGACGCCCTGCCCGCCGTTCAGGACGCCATCGCGGGCGCCGAATCCCTGTATGCCGCCGAACGCCGGGCGCGGTTTTCCGCCAAGCTGGGCCTGGACGGCGCCCCGGATTCGCTGATCGACGGTTTCCTGGACATGCTGACCGCGCAGGGCGCCGATTTCACAAACGCCTTTCGCGCGCTCTCACCCGATGACGACGCGCCGCTGCGCACGCTGATCGGTGCCGACCCCCGGTTCGAGGGCTGGCTGGCCGACTGGCGCGCCAGGGGGCCGGTCAATGCACGCGCGGTGAACCCGGTCTACATCCCGCGCAATCACGTCGTGGACGCCGCGCTGACCGCCGCCCAGGCGGGCGATCTGGCCCCGTTCCAGCGGTTGCTGGCGGCACTTCAGGACCCGTTCACGCGCCGGCCCGGGTTCGAGGACCTCGAAACCCCCGGAACGGCCCATATCGTGACCTATTGCGGAACCTAGACCACCCTGAGGGTCAGCGCCGGCAGATCCAGTGCGTCGCGTGTGCTCCAGACCTGGCCGGGGACGATCGGCAGCGCGCGGGTCAGCGTGCCGGTGCTGACGACGAAACCCGCGGGCAACAGGTCATCGCCGCGCTGGCGCACCAGGTCCCGCAGCGCCGCCATCGGCCCGCCACCCATGACGTTGCGCGCGTGCCCGGTGTCGGCCACCGCGCCGTCGCAGAGCAAGGCGATCTCGAAATCCGCCAACGCGGCCAGCACCCTTGGGGTCGCGGCGACAAAAGCCCCGGTGACGAGCGCGCCGTGCAACGCCCCCGCCGCGACCGTGTCGGCGGCGCGAAAGGTCCAGCCCCGAAACGGCGATTGCACGATTTCGAACCCGCGCGCCACGCGGCGCACACAGGCCGCCAGCGCCGCGTCGTCCATGTCCGGGCGGGGCGCGGCACCGAGTTCCAGCACCACCTCGGGCTCGATCTTGGGTTCCATGTAGGCGCCCGCCGCGACCGGCCCCTCGATCCAGGTGGTGTCGAACACCGGGCCGTGGATCGGCGCGTGGACGTTGTATTCCTCCCATATGGTCGAGTTGGTGAACCCGGCCTTGACCCCGACAACCCGGGCCCCGCGCCGTTCGCGCAGGGCGGTCAGCGCAGCCTGCGCGCGATAGGCGGCGGGCAGTCCGAAATCGACATCCGATTCCGTGATCGGCGCCATCGGCACCCGTGTGTCAAAAGCGTGCTGGATCGCGTCGGCAAGCGTGATCATCCCTGGTCCCCCATCCTGACGGCCATATCGAGCATTCTGCACGAAAAGCCCCATTCGTTGTCATACCACCCGAACACCCGGATCAGCCCGCCCCCCGTCACCCGCGTTTCCGGCAGGGCCATGACGATGCTTTCGGGCCGCGCGCGCAGATCCGAGGACACCAGCGGCTTCCCCGTCCAGCCGATCACACCGCCCGCCCCGGCCAGAATCGCGTTCACCGATGCCACGTCGGCGGGCTGCCCCGGCACCACGCACAGATCCACCGCCGAGACGCTCGCCGTCGGCACCCGGACCGCGGCGCATTCGATTCGGCCCGCCATGCCCGGCAAAACCCGGTCCAGCAGCCGCCCGGCCGAGGTCGTCGTCGGCACCATCGACAGGGCCGCCGCGCGGTTCCGCGCCGGATCCGAACTGCGCGGCGCATCCACCGTGGGCTGGCTGCCGGTGTAGCAATGGATCGTCGTCATCCACCCCGCCGTGACGCCGAACGCCGAGTCCAGCACCCGAACCAGCGGCGCCAGCGCGTTGGTCGTGCACGAGGCATTCGACACGACTCGCATCGCCGGGTCCAGAACCGCGTCATTCGCGCCCAGCACCACGGTCGCATCCGCGGCGTCCGAGGGTCCCGAGATCAGCACCCGGCGCGCGCCCGCCCCAAGGCCCCGTTCCGCAACCGCGCGGCTGTCCGCCTTGCCGGTGCATTCCAGCACCAGATCGACCCCGCGCAGGTCCAGCGCGGACAGGTCCGCCGCCTGCGTCAGCGGCAGGCGGTGCCCCTGCACGACCAACGCGTCACCTTGCAGCGCAACCCCGTCGAGCGGGCCGAACACGCTGTCGAACTCCAGCAGATAGGCGCAGGTTTCCGGCGGCGCGATGTCGTTGATCGCGACGATCTGCACCCCGGGCCAGCCGCCCTTCAGCCAGGCGCGCAGCACCGTGCGCCCGATCCGCCCGAACCCGTTGATGACAACCCGCATGGCGCGCCTCCAGCCGTTACGCGGATAGAGCTACGCCTCGGGGGATCAAAGCTCAACCTCGGCGGCCAGTCCCTGCGCGCGCGCCAGCTCCACCACCCGCGCCGCCACGGCAATGTCCTGCAACCCCACGCCCGTGCCGTCGAAAAGCGTGATCTCCTCGGCCGAGCGGCGCCCCTCGGCCGCGCCGGTCAGGACCGCGCCGATCGGCGTGATGTCCTCGGCCCGCAGCAGCCCCTGGGCCACCGCGTGCTGCGCCTCGCCCAGCAGGACCGATTGCGCCACCTCGTCGGCGAACACCCGGGCACGGGCCAGCAGCGCGGGCTCCACCTCCTGCTTGCCGATGGTGTCGGTGCCCATGCAGGCCAGATGCGTGCCCGGGCGCACATGCTCTGCGGCCAACGAAAAGGCCGGCGCCGAGGTGATGGTGACGATCACGTCGGCCTCGACCATGCGCTCCAGCGGAACGGCCTCGAACGGCAGGCCCAGCTCCGCCGCCACGGCGCCCAGCCTGGGCAGCATGTCGGGATGATAGTTCCAGGCGATGACCCGTTCAAACCGCCGCACCCGGGCCGCCGCGCGCAACTGGAACGCCGCCTGGTGCCCGGCGCCCACCATCCCCAACACCCGCGCATCCGCCCGCGCCAGCCGGTCGATGGAAACCGCGCTCGCCGCCGCCGTCCTGAGAGCGGTCAGCAGATTCCCCCCGACCGCCGCCTGCAGGACGCCAGTTTCCGGGTCGAACAGAAACACGGTAGACTGGTGATTGATCAGCCCCCGCGCCGCGTTCCCCGGGAAATAGCCGCCCGCCTTCACGCCCAGCGCACGGGCGTCGATCCCCGATTTGAACCCGTATTGCCGCCCGCCGCCCAGCGCCTCGCGCACCACGGGAAAATTCCGCGCCGACCCGTCCGCCATGCTCGCGAACACCGCCTCGACCGCGCCAAAGGCTTCCTCGGGCGTCATCAACCCGGCGATCATCGTTTCGGGAACCACGAACATCGGCACCCCTTTCATCTTGTCTCAAATACGCTGCGGGGGTCCGGGGGTGCAAAACCCCCGGCGCTCTCAATAGGCCTTGCCGCGGGCCGAGACGGGCCAGACGCTTTCCACCACGCCGCCCCGCACGCCGACATACCAGTCGTGCACGTTGCAGGTGGGGTCGCAGTGTCCCGGCACCAGCCGCAGCATGTCGCCCACGGCCAGCACGCCCTGGGGATCCTCGACCACGCCGTGTTCATCCGAGCATTTCACATAGCTCACGTCGTCGCGGCCGAACACCACGGGCAGGCCGGAATCCACCGACTGCGCCTTCAGCCCGGCATCGACGATCGCCTTGTTCGCCTTGGCGTGGCTCATGACCGAGGTGAGGATGAACAGCGCGTTTTCCCATTCGCCACGGTCGATCCGCTGGCCGTCGGCGTCCAGGATGCGGCCGTAATCGGCATCCATGAAGGCGTAGCTGCCGCATTGCAGCTCGTTGTAGACGCCCGAGGTGCTTTCGAAATAGTAGCTGCCGGTGCCGCCGCCGCCGACGATGTCGCAGTCCAGCCCCACGGCCTTCAGCCCGGCAACCGCATCGGCCACCATTGCCACCGCGACATCCAGCTTGGCCTTGCGGTCCTGGAAGCGGTCCAGATGCTGCATCGCGCCCTGATAGGCCTGGATGCCGGCGAATGTCAGACCGGGCGCCGCGTCGATGGCCTGCGCCAACGCCACCACCTCAGGGGTCGTGGTGACGCCGCAGCGCCCGGCGCCGCAGTCGATCTCGACCAGGCATTCGATGCGGGTGCCGTGCTTGACCGCCGCCGCCGACAGTTCGGCCACGTTGGCCATGTCGTCAACGCAGACGATGGTGCGCGCGCCCAGTTTCGGCAGTCGCGCCAGCCGGTCGATGCGCGCCGCGCCGCGCACCTGGTTGGACACCAGCACGTCCTTGACACCCGCGCGGGCAAAGACCTCGGCCTCGCTGACCTTCTGGCAACAGACGCCACAGGCGCCGCCCAGCGATTCCTGCAAGCGATAGACATCGACCGACTTGTGCATCTTGCCGTGCACCCGGTGGCGCATTCCATGCGCCTTTGCATAGTCGCCCATTTTCTTCACGTTGCGTTCCAGCGCGTCCAGATCCAGCACCAGGCAGGGGGTCTGGATCTCGGCCTCGGTCATGCCGGGCAGGGCGGGAATGTCGTAGCCGACCTCGAGGCCGGCGAAAGGGGTGGATGCGTTCATGATGGTCTCCCGAACCGTGAAAATCGCGCTGCGCCTGGGGCGGGGGTCACCCCGCCATCCAGGGCAACCTGTCCAGATCGACGTTGCCGCCGGTGATGATGACGCCGACACGCTTGCCGGCAAAGGCGGCCCTGTTCTTGAGGATCACCGCAAGCGGCACCGCGCTCGAGGGCTCCATGACGACGCGCAGGTGCTTCCAGGTCAGCTTCATCGCCTCGATGATCTCGGCGTCGCTGGCGGTATGGATTTCGCTGACGCGGTTCGACACGAAATGCCAGGTCAGCTCCTTCAGCGGCACCAGCAACCCGTCGGCCACGGTTTTCGGCGCGTCGTCGGCGATGATATGCCCGGCCTTGAAGCTGCGATAGGCGTCGTCCGCCTGCTCGGGCTCGGCCGCGATCACCTGGCAGTCGGGCGCCAGCGTGGACAGCGTCAGACAGGTGCCCGAGATCATCCCGCCCCCGCCGATCGGCGCCACCACGGCATCCAGACCGCCGGACTGCTCCCACAGTTCGCGCGCGCAGGTCCCCTGCCCCGCGATCACGCGCGGGTCGTTATAGGGATGCACGAAATCCCCACCGGTTTCCGCCTGCACCCGGGCAAAGGTTTCCTCGCGCGACGAGGTCGAGGGCTCGCATTCGGTAATCACCCCGCCATAGCGGCGCACCGTGTCCTTCTTGGCCTGCGGCGCGGTGCGCGGCATGACCACGTTGCAGGGGATGCCGCGCAATTTCGCCGCATAGCTCAGGCACGAGGCATGATTGCCCGACGAATGCGTCGCCACGCCCCGCGCCGCCTGCTCGGCACTCAGGCCGAACACCGCGTTGGTGGCGCCGCGCACCTTGAAGGCGCCCGGCTCCTGGAAGTTTTCGCATTTGAAGACCAGGTCCGCGCCGGTCAGTTCGTTCAGGTAATCCGAGGTCCGGATCGGCGTGCGCCGGATATGGGGCGCGATCCGCTCGTGCGCGGCCAGCATGTCGTCATAGGTGGGAATATACATCGTCGTCCGTCCCTTATGCCGCCGCCGCCAGGCGCACGGTGCCGCGGAAATACTCCTGCGCCGCCGCCACGCCCGATCCCAGCCGGACCGGCCAGCCCAGATCGGCCATGACCATTTCCGCCGTCGCCAGACCCGCCAGCACCATCACATCCGACAGCATCCCCAGATGCCCGATGCGGAACACCTTGCCCGCGACCGCGCCCAGTCCGACGCCAAAGGCGACGTGATACTTCTCGGCCGCCAGTTTCACGACCTCGGTGCCGTCGAACCCGGGGGGCGCGACAACCGCCGTCACCGTGTCCGAGGCCAGCGCCGGTGAGGCCGCGCAGATCTCCAGCCCCCAGGCGGCCACCGCGCGGCGCACCCCCTCGGCCAGGCGGTGATGGCGGGCAAAGACGGCGTCGAGACCTTCCTCCTCGAGCATCTCGATGGACCTGGCCAGACCCGCGATCAGGCCGACCGGGGGCGTATAGGGATAGCCGCCCGCCGCGTAGCCCTTTTGCTGGTCGCGCAGGTCGAAATAGGTGCGCGCCAGCCCGGCACCGGCCATCGACGCAAGCGCCTTGTCCGACACGCCCAGGATCGCCAGACCCGCCGGCAGCATGAAGCCCTTTTGACTGCCGGTCACGGCGATATCGACGCCCCACCGGCTGAATTCGAACGGCATCGACGCAATGGAACTGACCCCGTCCACGAACAGCAGCGCGCCATGCCCGGCACGGTCCATCGCCTTGCGCAGGCCGCCGATGTCGGACCGGACGCCGGTCGCCGTTTCGTTGTGCGTGGCCAGCACCGCCTTGATACGGCCCTGGGTGTCGGCCTTCAGCGCGGCCTGGATCCGTTCCTGCGGCATGCCGTGCCCCCAGGGGGTTTCCAGGATCTCGACCGTCAAGCCGTGCCGCTGGCACAGGTCGATCCAGCGTTGGCTGAACATGCCGAAGCGCGCGGCCAGAACGGTATCGCCCGGGCTGAGGGTGTTGGTGATCGCCGCTTCCCAGCCGCCGGTGCCGGTGGCGGGCAGCAGGAAAACCTCGCCCGCGTCCATCTTCAGCACCCGCTTCACCCCGGCCACGGCGGGGCGGAACATCGCCGCAAACGCCGGCGAGCGGTGATCCAGGGTCGCCACGTCGCAGGCCTTGCGGATCGCGTCGGGCATGTTGGTGGGGCCGGGAATGAAAACGGGGTTCTGGGCGTGCATGGTCGCGCTCCTTGATGGCTGAGCCCAAGGTAGGCGAAGCACCCGGTTCACCGCAATTTTTTTGAAATCTTTTTTCACAAAGCGAAAAACAGGGATTTTCCGTTCCAGAATAATCTGTTACACTTTTTCATAGGGCGAAAGTAATTTTTGGAAACGCGCATGACCGATCAACCCAGACGCGGCCGGCCCAAGGCCTTTCATGACCGGACCGAACAGAACACCGTGCGCGCGCTGGATCGTGCCATGGCGCTGTTGCAGGCCCTGGCGGCATCGGACGGCCTGACCCTGACCGAACTGGCACAGGCGCAGGGCGAATCGCCCGCCACGGTCTACCGGGTGCTGACCACGCTGGCGCAGCGGCAGATGGTGGAACTGGACCCCAGGGGGCAGGTCTGGCACGTCGGCGCGGGCACCTTTCGGGCCGGCGCCGCGTTTCTCAGGCGCACGAATGTCGTCGAACGCGCGCGCGCGCCCATGCAGGCGCTGATGCGGGCCACCGATGAAACCGCGAATCTGGGGATCGAACAGCAGGGCGAGGTCCTGTTCCTGACCCAGGTCGAAACCCAACGCGCGATCCGCGCCTTTTTCCCGCCGGGCACGCGCAGCCCGATGCACGCCTCGGGCATCGGCAAGGCGCTGCTGGCCTGGTCCGCGCCGCGCGCGCTGGGCCCATTGGCCGGGTTCACCCCCGCGACCATCACCGACGCCGGCGCCCTGTCCGCCGACCTGGCCCTGACCCGCGCCCGGGGTTACGCGCTGGACGACGAAGAGCGCACGCCCGGGATGCGCTGCGTCGCGGCGGCGGTGTTCAACGCCCACGGCGAGCCGGTCGCGGGGGTCTCGGTCTCGGGGCCGGCGTTTCGGATGCCCGATTCCGGGCTTTCGGCCATCGGCGCCCAGGTCGCCGCCGCCGCGGCCGAGGTGACCGAGGCCCTGGGCGGCCAGCCCCCTAAAGCCGACAATAAAAATCAGGATTGACGAAACCCAGGGTTTTTGTCAGGTTACAGCGATCAAGACCGGAGCCTGCCATGACCCTGTTTTCGCACCCCGACCTGAACCGCGCCGAACCCGTCGCGCCGCCGCGCCACGCCGCGCGCGCCCTGACCCAGGGCGGCACCCAGGCGCAGATCGAACTGGACGGAAAGGTCTATGACCTGCGCATCACCAAGGCCGGAAAGCTGATCTTGACGAAATAGGCTCAGCGCCGCAGGAACCGCAGGCCGGCGCGCGATACCAGCACCGCCAGCACGATGCGCGCCAGGTGATGCATCGTCACGAAGACCGCGCTCAGATGCAGCGACAAGGCGACCAGCGACATCTCGCTGACGCCACCCGGCGCAAAGGCCAGCACGACGGCGGACATCGGCTCGCCCACGCGCGGCGCCAGGAACCAGGCGATCACCGTCGCGACGCACAGCATCGCGCTGACATTCAGCGCCGCCAGCATCAGCGCCCGCCCGGCCTGACCGCGCGTGAATCCCGACAGCCGCGCCCCCAATGAGGTGCCGATGACCCATTGCGTCACCAGGACGGCCCAGCCCGGCGGCACCGCCTGGGTCAGTCCGGTGGCATGGGCCAGCCCGCTCAGAAGCAGGGGACCCGACAGAACCGCGGCGGGAAAGTTCAACCGCGAGGCCAGGAACCACCCACCCAGCGCCAGCAGCACCAGTTCGGCCACATGCCGCAGGGTCAGGTCGGGCTGGGTCCCGGCGATCGACAGCCCCGCCGCGCTGCCGACCGCGTGTCCCTCGATCAGGGAAAAGGCGATGGGGATGGCGACGATGGTCAGGATCAACCGCAGGAATTGCAGCATGATGAGCATGGGCATCTGGGCGCCCGCCCGTTCGCCCATCTCGAGCGATTCGATGAAACCGCCGGGCATCGCGGCATAATAGGCCGTGGGCGGTGTCAGACCGCCGACCCGGGAATAGAGCTGATAGCCCAGGAATTGCGCCATCGGCACGAAGACCAGCAGGGCGACCATCGTCACCCACCAATGCCGGGCCTGCGCGACGAAATCCGCGGGAAAGCTGGCGCCGATCGCCACGCCGATCACCGGCACCAGCACGTTGCGCCATTTCTGCGGAACCGCCAGCCCCTGCCCCCAGGGCCGGAAGTCCAGCGCGGACAGGGCCGTGACGCTCACCATCGCGCCCAGCAGCACGCCAAGCGGCAACCCGGCCCAGCGCGCCAGCAACCCGCCCGCCCCGCCCAGCACATAGGTCAGCAGCGCCACGCGCAGCGGCACGCCGGCGGTCAGGCGGGACAGGAACGGCGCCACCGAGTCACATCTGCCCGCCAGCGATCTCGATCGTCTGGCCGTTGATGCTGTCCGATCCCGGCCCGCACAACCAGTTCGCGGCCGCCGCGACCTCGTCCACGCGCACCAGGCGCTTGTGCCGGTTGGTCTGCACCATGATGGCGCGGGCCTTGTCGATGTCGATCCCGGCGCGGGCGGCGATGGATTCGGTGTTCCGGGTGACGATCTCGGTCTCGGTATAGCCGGGGCAGAGCGCATTGAAGGTCAGCCCGGCGCCCATGTATTCCTCGCTCAGGCCGCGCATCAGGCCGATCATCCCATGCTTGGACGCGGTATAGGCCGGCGCGCCCTTCAGACCCTTCAGCCCGGCGATCGAGGACACAAAGAGCCCCCGCCCCCAGCCCGCGGCCAGCATCCCCGGCAGGCATTCGCGCATGGTCACATAGGCGCCGTCCAGATTGATCGCCATCATCCGCCGCCAGAAGGCCATGTCCATCTTGGCCATCGACTTGCCCTCGGCGATGCCGGCGTTGGCGACACAGATCGTCACCGGCCCGCGCGCCGCGATGGCCGCGGCGGTGCCCTGCACGACGCTGGCCTCGTCGGCGACATCCATCGCCAGCGGGTGCAGGTTGGGGTGGCTGGCCGCGGCCTCGTGCAACACCTCGATCCGGCGACCGGTGATCGTGACCTGCGCCCCCTGCGCGGCCAGCAGTTGCGCAATGGCCAGGCCGATCCCCGTGCCGCCGCCGGTGACCAGCGCGTGGCGTCCGCTGTGATGGTGTTCCATGTCCTGCCCTCCCTGGCTGTCGCGGCCAGACTAGTGCACAGGTGTAGCAGAGGGAAGCTCAGCCGCGCGAATCCGACGCCGGGTAAGTGCCCAGGATATGCAGGCGCGTGGTGAAATAGCCCAGCTCGTCCAGCGCCAGCTTCACGTTCGGGTCGTCGGGGTGACCCTCGATATCGGCATAGAACTGGGTGGCGGTGAAATTGCCGCCCACCATGTAGCTTTCCAGCTTGGTCATGTTCACGCCATTGGTCGCGAACCCGCCCATCGCCTTGTAGAGAGCGGCCGGAATGTTGCGCACCTGGAACACGAACGTGGTGACCATGCCATGGCTGCCGCGGCGGCGCATGTCGGGTTCTGGCGCCATGACCAGGAAACGGGTGGTGTTGTGGCCGTGATCCTCGATGTTGCGCGCCAGCACGTCCAACCCGTAGATCTGCGCCGCCAGGTCGGACGCCAGCACCCCCTGCCCCGGCGTGCGGTGCTGCGCCAGCTCGGCGGCCGCACCGGCGCTGTCGGCGGCGGCCTCGCCGCGGATGCCGTGCCGCTTCAGGAACGACCGCGCCTGCGGGATCAGCACCAGATGCGCGCGCACATGGTCGATCCGGTCCAGCGTCATCCCCGGCAGCGCCATCAGGGCAATGCGCACGCGGACAAAGGCCTCGTCCACGATATGCAAGCCGCTTTCGGGCAGCAGGCGGTGAATGTCGGCGACGCGGCCATAGGTCGAATTCTCGACCGGCAGCATGGCCAGATCCGCGCGCCCCTCGCGCACGGCGTCGATCACCTCTTCAAAGGTGTTGCATGGCAAGGCCTCGTGATCGGGACGCGAAGCCACGCAGGCCTCATGCGAGTAGGCCCCCGGCTCTCCCTGGAATGCGATACGCTTGATCATCGGGCCCCCTGACGGCAATTTCCTGGCAATCCTGTCAATACGTCGCGGTAACTATCGCTTGAATTCGCCAAGGGGAAGCGGGTAGAAGGGCGCGACTTCTGCTCTGGCACGGGACGCGACATGTTCGATACCATGACTATCACCAAGACGGTGGCGGGGCTCTGCGCGACGCTCCTGTTTTTCCTTGTCGGCAAATGGGCCGCCGAGACGATCTATATGCCCGCCGAACATGGCGCCGAGGCCCACGCGGTCTATCCGCTGCCGTCGGAAGGGGGCGCCAGTCACGCCGCCGCGGCCGCACCGACCAACCCCGACGACGGCATCAATGTCGAAGAGCTTTACGCCAGCGCCGACGCCACCGCGGGCGAGGCCCTGTGGCGCAACTGCCGCTCGTGCCACGCGCTGGACGGCTCGAACGGCACCGGCCCGCACCTGAACGGCGTGGTCGGCCGCGCGGTGGACAGCGTTGCCGGCTTCAACTATTCGGGCGCGCTGACCCAAATCGGCGACACCTGGACGGTCGAGAACCTGTTCCACTTCCTGCGCGATCCCCGTGGCATGGCGCCCGGCACCCGCATGACCTTTCGCGGGCTGGCCAATCCGCAGGACCGCGTCAACCTGATCGCCTATCTGGCGACGCAAAGCGGCTGATCGGCCGTTCCGCACCAACCTTTCGGGGGCCGCCGCATCCAGCGCGCGGCCCTTTTGCTTGCCTGCGGCGGGGTTTCCGCGCAGCCTCACGCAAACGCCACTTGAACCGGCCTCGCCGCTGCCTTTAGCTGGGCCCGAGCCGAGAGTTGAGGAGACCGCGATGACCCGAGCCGCCCAAGCAAAGACCCTGGCCCGCGACCCCTCGGCCGGTCTGCGCCTCTGGCTGGGGGCGGCGGCGCTGGCCATGGCCGGGCTGACGGTGGCACAGGCCGCGCACGGCCAGGACACCACGCAACCCGACCTGATCCGCACCTATGGGTATTCCTATTACGGCGACCTCAGCTATCCCGCCGATTTCCCGCATTACACCTATGTGAACCCCGACGCGCCGCAGGGCGGCGACATTTCGGAATATGCCTCGGGCACCTTCGATTCGATGAACCCCTATTCGCGCCGGGGCCGGTCCGGGCGCTATTCCTGGGCGATTTACGAAAGCCTGCTGGAAACCGGCGCGCCCTTTGGCGATGCCGCCCCCGCCGATGTCTATGACGAGGCCTACTGCCTGCTGTGCGAAAGCCTGGAATACCCGCCCAGCAAGGATTGGGTGATCTTTCACCTGCGCCCCGAAGCGCATTTCAGCGATGGCACCCCGCTGACCGCCGACGACGTCGTCTTTACCCATAACCTGTTCCTTGAGCAGGGCCTGCCCAGCTATGCCGAGGCTGTGCGCCAGCGCGTCGTCAACGCCGAAGCGATCGACGAGCACACCGTGCGCTTCGATTTCGCACCCGGCATCTCGCGCCGGTCGCTGATCGATCAGGTGGGTTCGACGCCCGTCTTTTCGCATCGCTGGTTCCAGGAAGCCGGCGCCCGGCTCGATGAGCCGCGCATGGAGACTTCGCCCGGCTCGGGCCCCTATGTGCTGGACAGCTTCGAGGTCAATCGCCGTATTACCTATCGCCGCGACCCCAACTATTGGGGCCGCGATCTGCCGATCAACCGCGGGCGGCACAATTTCGATGTGATACGGGTCGAATACTTCAGCGACGACGCCGCCGCGTTCGAGGCCTTCAAGACCGGCGAATACACGATCCGCAATGAGAGCAACTCGCGCCAATGGGCGACGGGCTACGATTTTCCGGCGGTGACCAACGGCTGGATCACGCGCGAGGAAATCCCCGTGGGCTCGCCGCCCACACCGACCGGCTTTGTCTTCAACCTGGGGCACGCGATGTTCCAGGACCGCCGCGTGCGCGAGGCGCTGATCCTGGCCTACAACTTCGAATGGACGAACCAGCAGTTGCAATACGGGCTGATGGCGCAACGCTATTCCTATTCGCAGGGCACCCGGCTGGAGGCGGCCGGCCTGCCCGAGGGTGACGAACTGGCCCTGCTGCAATCGCTGGGCGACATCGTGCCGCCCGCGTTGCTGACCGAGCCGGCGGTCGGCGCGCACACGTCGTCGGCCGACCAGTTGCAGGACCGCCGCAACCTGCGCCGCGCCAGCCGCCTGCTGCAAGAGGCCGGCTGGACCGTCGGCGACGACGGCGTGCGCCGCAACGCCGACGGGCAGGTGATGACCATCGTCTTCCCCTATCCGTCGTCGGGCTCGGCCACCACCGAGGCGGTGATCGAAAGCTACCTGCAAAACCTGCGGGTGCTGGGGATCGACGCCCAAGGCCAGAAGATCGACCCCGCTCAATACACCGAACGCACGCGCAACCGCGACTATGACATGGTGTTCGACAGCTACGTCTCGTTCATCGACACCGGCACCGGGTTGTTGCAGCGATTCGGGTCCGAGGCCGCCGACTATTCGCTGTTCAACCCGGCCGGCCTGGCCGATCCGGTGGTGGACGCGGTCATCAACGCCTCGCTCATGGCCGAAACGCCCGAGGCCCGCGACACCGCGCTGCGCGCGCTGGACCGGGTGCTGCGCTGGGACATGATCATGGTTCCGCTGTGGTATTCGCCGAACGAATGGGTCGCCTATTGGGATGTCTACCGCCACCCGGACCAACTGCCGCGTTTCTCGTCGGGCGCGCTGGACTGGTGGTGGTATGACGCGGGCCGCGCGGACGAATTGCGCGCCGCCGGTGCACCGCTGCACTAGGAAAACGCATGGGCGCCTATATCCTCAGACGGCTGTTGCTGGTCATCCCCACGTTGATCGGCGTGATGGTCATCAACTTCACGCTGGTGCAGTTCGTGCCGGGCGGGCCGATCGAACAGATCATCGCCGACATGCAGGGCCAGGGGGATGTGACGCGCGGTTTCACCGGCTCGGGCGGGGATGACGCCGCGCGCGGCGCCGCCGCGGCACCGGCAGGAACCGAACGCTACATCGGCGCGCGCGGCCTGCCACCGGCCTTCATCGCCCAGCTCGAACGCGAGTTCGGCTTTGACAAACCGCCACTGCAACGGTTCCTCGACATGATGTGGAACTATATGCGCTTCGATTTCGGCACCAGTTACTTCACCTCGAAAACGGTGGTGCAACTGATCGTCGAACGGATGCCGGTGTCGATCTCGCTGGGGCTGTGGTCCACGCTGATCGCCTATGTCGTGTCGATCCCGCTGGGCATCCGAAAGGCCGTCCGCGACGGCACGCCATTCGACACCTGGACCTCTGGGGCGATCATCGTCGGCTATGCGATCCCCGGCTTTCTGTTCGCGATCCTGCTTCTGGTGCTGTTCGCCGGCGGGTCCTATTGGCAGTGGTTCCCCTCGCGCGGGCTGCATTCCGAGGCCGACGTCTGGAACGCCATGACCTGGCCGCAACGCATCCTCGACTATGCCCACCACATGATCCTGCCGACGATCGCGCTGACCATCTCCAGCTTTGCCACGCTGACGTTGCTGACCAAGAACAGCTTCCTGGACGAATTGCGCAAGCACTACGTCATGACCGCCCGCGCAAAGGGGCTGGTGGAACGCCGGGTGCTTTACGGCCACGTCTTTCGCAACGCCATGCTGATCGTGATCGCGGGCTTTCCGGCAGTGTTCATCGGCGCCTTTTTCGGCGGCTCGCTGATCATCGAGACCGTGTTCTCGCTGGACGGGCTGGGCAAGCTGTTCTTCGAGGCCGCCGTGGCGCGCGACTATCCGGTGATCTTCGGCACGCTGTTCATCTTCACGCTGGTGGGGCTGCTGGTCGGCATCCTGTCCGACCTGATGTATGTCTGGATCGACCCGCGCATCGACTTTGAAACGCGCGGGGGCTGACACGATGGCGCTGTCCCCCCTCAACCAGCGCCGCTGGCGCAATTTCCGCGCCAACCGCCGCGCCTATTGGTCGCTGTGGCTGTTCCTGCTGCTTTACGGCGTGACGCTGTTCGCCGAGTTCCTGGCCAATGACGTGCCGATCGTGGTCAACTATCGCGGCAGCTACCAGTTCCCGATCTTCCGCTTCTATCCCGAAACCGCCTATGGCGGCGAGTTCCGAACCCAGGCGGATTACCGCACGGACGAGGTGCAGTGCCTGATCGAAACCGGCGGCATGGAACTCTGCCTCGACGACCCCGAGGACGCGCGGGCGCAGGCCCCGTCCGGCACCGTGGACGGCGAAACCGTGGTCCCCGGCTGGATGATCTGGCCGCCGATCCCCTATTCCTATGACACGATCAACAACCTGGGCGGCCCGGCACCGTCCGCCCCGGATGGCGACCACTGGCTGGGCACCGACGGCGCCGCGCGCGACGTGCTGGCGCGGGTGATCTACGGCTTCCGCCTGTCGGTCAGCTTTGCTTTCGTGGTGGTGGCGCTGTCGTCGGTCATGGGCGTCACGGCGGGCGCGGTGCAGGGCTTTTTCGGCGGTCTGACCGACCTGATCGCGCAACGCCTGATCGAATTGTGGGGCTCGGTTCCGTCGCTCTACGTCATCATCATCGTCGCCGCGATCATCCCGATGAACTTCTGGTTGCTGGTGTTCCTGATGGTGCTGTTCTCGTGGACCGCGCTGGTCGGCGTGGTGCGCGCAGAGTTCCTGCGCGCGCGCAATTTCGAATACGTCCGCGCCGCCCGCGCGCTGGGGGTCTCGAACGCCCGGATCATGGCGCGCCACGTCCTGCCGAACGCGCTGGTCGCGACCGTCACCATGCTGCCCTTCATCATCACCGGCGCCATCGCGTCGCTGGCGACGCTGGATTTCCTGGGATTTGGCCTGCCGGCCTCGGCGCCGTCGCTGGGCAACCTGACGCTTCAGGCGAAACAGAACCTTCAGGCGACCTGGCTGGGGTTCACCGCGTTTTTCACCTTTGCCATCATGCTCAGCCTGCTGGTGTTCATCTTCGAGGGCGTGCGCGACGCCTTTGACCCGCGAAAGACCTTCCGATGAGCCTGCTCAGCCTCGAAAACCTGGGCGTGGCCTTTCGTCAGGCCGGGGCGGAACTCGCTGCGGTCAAGGGCGTCTCGTTCGCCATCGCCGAGGGCGAGACCCTCGCGCTGGTGGGCGAGTCGGGCTCGGGCAAGTCGGTGACGGCGCTCAGCACGGTGGGGCTGCTGCCCGACGCGGCGCATGTCACAGGCTCCATCCGGTTCGAGGGGACCGAGATGGTCGGCGCCTCGGGGGCGGACCTCAGGCGGGTGCGCGGCAACGACATCAGCTTCATCTTCCAGGAGCCGATGACCTCGCTCAACCCGTTGCACACGGTCGAACGCCAGATCACGGAATCGCTGACCCTGCACCAGGGCCTGATCGGCGACGCCGCCCGCACCCGCGCGCTGGACCTGTTGCAGAAAGTCGGCATCCGCGACGCCGAATCCCGGCTTGGCGCCTATCCGCACCAGCTCTCGGGCGGGCAGCGCCAACGGGTGATGATCGCCATGGCGCTGGCCAACGGGCCCAAGCTGCTGATCGCGGACGAGCCGACGACCGCGTTGGACGTGACCATCCAGGCGCAGATCCTGGACCTGCTGGCCGATCTGAAACGCTCGGAACGCATGTCGATGCTGTTCATAACCCATGACCTGAACATTGTCCGCCGTGTCGCCGACCGTGTCTGCGTCATGCAGAACGGCGAGATCGTCGAACAGGGGCCCACCGCGCAGGTCTTTGAAGCGCCGACCCATCCCTATACGCGCAAGCTGCTGGCCGCCGAACCGCAAGGAACCCCCGGCACCGTCGCCGCCGATGCGCCCGAGATCCTGTCCACCGATGCGCTGCGCGTCTGGTTCCCGATCCAGCGCGGCTTTCTCAGGCGCACGGTCGGCCACGTCAAGGCGGTGAACGACGCCACCCTCAGCCTGCGCGCGGGGGAAACCCTGGGGATCGTCGGCGAATCGGGCTCGGGCAAGACCACACTGGCGCTGGCCATAGCGCGGCTGACCGGATCGACCGGGCGGATCGTCTTTCTGGGCCGCGACATCAGCCCCGAAAGCCTGCGCCGCCCGCCGCGCGAATTGCGCCGCGACATGCAGATCGTGTTCCAGGACCCGTTCGGCAGCCTCAGCCCACGCATGACGATCGAGGAAATCATCGCCGAGGGGCTGGGCGTGCACGGGGTGCCGACCGGCGGCGCGCCCCGCCAGGCCGTCGCCGCGATCATGGAGGAAGTCGGGCTCGACCCGGCGATGATGGACCGCTATCCGCACGAATTCTCGGGCGGGCAGCGCCAGCGCATCGCCATCGCCCGCGCCATGATCCTGCAACCGAAGCTGGTGATCCTGGACGAGCCGACCTCGGCGCTGGACATGACCGTGCAGGTGCAGATCGTCGAACTGCTGCGCGCGTTGCAGCGCCGGCATGGGCTGGCCTATCTGTTCATCAGCCACGACCTGCGCGTGGTGCGCGCGATGTCGCACCAGATCCTCGTTCTGAAACAGGGCGATGTGCTGGAATACGGCCCCGCCGCGCAGGTCTTCGACGCGCCCGCGCATGACTATACCCGCGCGCTTCTGGCGGCGGCGTTCGATCTGCGCGCGACGGCCGGGGGGGGCGAGGGATGAAGATTCTCTTTGTGCACCAGAACTTTCCCGGCCAGTTCCTGCATCTGGCGCCCGCTCTGGTGGACCGCGGCCATCAGGTCGTTGCGCTGACGGACGAAACGAACACCCGCACCTCGCCCATCACCACCTATCGCTATCGCAAGCCCGAGGGCCGCCCCGACCCGCGCGAGGCCCGTCTGGGCACCACCTATGCCGAGATGACGAACCGCGCCTATCGCGCCGCCCGCGCCGCGCGGCAGTTGCGCGACAAGCACGGGTTCGTGCCCGACGTGGTCTTCGGTCACGGCGGCTGGGGCGAGACCCTGTTCCTGCGCGAGATCTGGCCTGAGGCGCGCCACCTGCTCTATGCCGAACTCTACTATTCTCCGCACGGGCTGGACGTGGGCTTCGACCCCGAATTCGGAACTGCCGACGATGACAAGAAGTTTGCCGTGATCGCGCGCCAGGGCCATCAGGCCCTGATGATGACCCAATGCGACGCCGCCCTGTCGCCGACCGAATTCCAGGCCGATACTTTCCCCACCTGTTTCCGCGACAAGATCACTATCATTCACGACGGCATCGACACCGACCGACTGCGCCCCGATCCGCAGGCGCGGGCGGTCCTGCCCTCGGGCGTCGAATTCCGCGCCGGTGACGAGGTTCTGACTTTCGTCAACCGCAATCTCGAACCCTACCGTGGCTATCATTCCTTTGTTCGGGCGTTGCCCGAGGTTCTGCGCGCCCGGCCAAAGGCGCAGGTGGTCATCATCGGCGGCGACGACGTCAGCTATGGCCCGCGCCCGGGTGGCGGGCGCACCTGGAAAGAGATTTTCCTGGACGAGGTCCGCGACCGCATCGACCTGAGCCGCGTGCATTTCACCGGCAAGGTCCCCTACCCCACCTTTGCGGCCCTGATGCAGTGCACGCGGGTGCACTGCTATCTGACGGTGCCCTTCGTCCTGTCCTGGTCCCTGCTCGAGGCGATGAGCGCCGGCGCGCTGGTGGTCGGCTCGCGCACCGCCCCGGTCGAAGAACTGATCCGCGATGGCGTCACCGGCCGGCTGGTCGATTTCTTCGACACCGCCGAGATCGCCGAAACGCTGATCGACGGGCTGGCCGATCCGGTCGCGTCCGACCCCCTGCGCGCCGCCGCGCGCGCCCTGATCGTCGAGAACTACGACCTCAAGCGCCTGTGCCTGCCACGCCTGATCGGCTTTGTCGAAGGCGTCGCCTGATCCCCGCGGCTGAGCCCCGTCGCCGCCCGGACCCGCCGGACGGCGGCGCGACATGCACGCCGTGACGCGCCTCAGCGCACCAGAAGATCGGCATGCAGCGCGCCCGCGGCATTGATCGTGTTCAGGATGTCGATCATGTCGCGCGGCCCCACCCCCAGCGCGTTCAGCCCGGCAACCACCTCGGCCAGGGTGGTGCCGCCCTGAACCTCGGCCAGGCTGACGCCTTGCTGCTGCGCGATCGACGCATTCGTGCGGGGCACCACGACCGTCTGGCCCGGGCTGAACGGGTTGGGCTGCACCGCCTGCGGCGACTCCTCGACCCGCAAGGTCAGTCCGCCCTGGGCGACGGCGACCCGGCTGATGCGCACATCCTCGCCCATCACGATGGTGCCCGACCGCTGGTCGATCACAACCCGGGCGCGGGTTCCGGGATCGACGACCAGGTTTTCAACTTCGCTCAACGCGTGGGCCGCGGACGGCGCGCGCGTCGCGGCGATGTCCAGAACCACCGTGCCCGCGTCCTGCATCGCCGCCACGGCACGGCCAAAGTGGCGATTGATCGCCTGCTCGATGCGGACCGCCGTGGTGAAATCCGCCTGTCGCAACGCCAGCCGCACGCGCGACAGCGACGCGAGCGCAAACTCGACCTCGCGTTCGACGCGCGCTCCGCCCGGTATCGAGCCCGAGGTCGGCACCCCCTCGACCACCTGGGCCGCGTCGCCCCGCGCCGCGACCCCGCCGGCGATGACCGCCCCTTGCGCCACCGCATAGATCTGTCCGTCAGCCCCGTTCAAGGGGGTCATCACCAGGGTGCCGCCGAACAGGCTGCTGGCGTCGCCGATCGCCGAAACCGTCACATCGACCCGCGACCCGGTGCGCGCGAAGGGCGGCAGCGCGGCCGTGACCAGCACCGCCGCGACATTGCGCGGACGGAACTGTTCGCCCGTGATGTTCACACCCAACCGTTCCAGGATGTTGGTCATGATGTCTTCGGTGAACGGCGCGTTGCGGATACCGTCGCCGGTTCCGTCCAGACCCACCACCAGGCCGTAGCCGATCAGGTCATTGCCACGCACCCCGTCGAATTCCACGAGGTCCTTCAACCGGATCTGCGCCGCCGCCGATGCCGCGGTCACGATCACGCACAACGCGGCCAGCAGGCCCCGCAGCATCACAGATACTCCGTCAGCGACAGGCGCGCGGTGCGGGCGGTGACGGCATAGATCGATTGCAGCCGCGTCTGCGCGTTTTCGAGCTGCGTCACTGCCTCATAAGGATCGACACCGACCAGCTCCTGGCGGGCCAGGGACAGCGCATCGCGTTCACCGATCAGCTGCGTGACCCGGGTATCCAGCCGCTCTTGCGCGGTGCCGACCCGGGCCTGAAGCGCGGTCATGCCCCGGTCGGCGGATAGCAGGCGCTCGGCCCCGGTTTGTGCCAGCGCGCGGCGTTGGCCGGCATCCAGTCCCAGGGCGGGATCGCCGGCCAGCGCCGAGATCGCGAGCCCGGCAAGCAGAGTGCGGACACCCGCGTCAGCGGCGGTTGGCAGCGCATCTGCGGCCTGGCCTGCGTCGATCAACCCGCCCGCGGCTTCCGTGCTGCCCTGGTAAAACGCCGTCTCGAACAGTCCGCCCGGGTCCAGGAACGCGGCGGTCACCGCCGCCGCGACGGCATCGGCCGAGGTCAACCCCGCGACAACTGGCCCCAGCGCGGCAAACATGGCGTCGGCCGGAACCAGCGGCGCGCGGTCCGTGGCGACGCCCGAAAAGACCGCCTGCCCCGCGACCTGTTGCGACAGCGTGGCGACGGCATCGCCCAACGCCGCGCGCGCCGCCCCGCCCGCCGTCAGCACCGCGTCGTCGCCGGCGCCCGCGGCCGCGGTCAGCATGCGGCTGGCGCTGGCCTGCCCCAGTCCCGCCACCTGGCCCAGCGCAGCCTGCGCGGCATCGGTGCGGGTCAGGGCCAGACGCGCCGTCTGGCCAAAGGTGGCGACGCGCGCGATCCGTGCCTCGACCGCGGCGAGCGGCGTCAGACTGCCCTTCAACAAGGCTTGCGGTCGCTGCGCCTCGCCGGTGGTGGCCTCGATCCCCAGGCGCGAGATCTCGGACTTGAGCGCAGTCGCGTTGCGGTTCAGGTGAAACGGCAGCGCGAGACTGCCCAGGGTTGCCCAGCTCATGGTCAGATCTCCATCAGGCGCTTCAGAAGCGAATCGGCCGTTTCGATAACGCGCGCGTTGGCGGCATAGGACTGCTCGATCATCAACAGGCGCTGCATTTCCGCGTCGGTATCGACACCTTGCGCGAGCCCCTGTTCGGTCAGTTCGGCGTGGCGGGCCTGTGTGGAGATCGCGCTCTCCTCGGCGCCTTGGCGTGCACGGGATACGTCGGTCAGCATCTCGCCCAGGGATTGCGCCGAGGTCAGTTGCGCGCTGCCGGGCATCACCGAAACCGGCCGGTCCAGGGCCGCGGCCAACCGGGAAAGCTGCGTTGCGTCGCCGACGGCGCCCGGGCCGGCGGCGCCGATCCCGTCGCGCAGTCGCCAGAGTGCACCGCCCTGGGCGGGCTGGACCGCCGCATTCACCGCGATGCGCCCGGCCAGCCCGGGGGTGGCGGTCGGCGCGGCACCCGCGTCGGTGAAAAGGCCCGGCGCACCCGGGGCCAGGGTCGGATCGCTGGCGGGATCCGAGAACCGCGCGATCAGGTCCCCCGCGAAACTGTCGATCCGGGTCTGCACCTGCACGCCATCCACATCGCGGATCTGGAAATTGGCGGCCAGACGGCCACCTGCCATGGGACCCGACGCACCGGTATCGACGGGCCGCCCGCCGATTGTCAGGCCCGAAAGCCCCGCGCCCGCCTGAAGCCCCGGCTCCATCGCAGGGGCGCGGTTGAAGCCGATCTCGGCGGGGGCGATGTCCAGCAAAAGCGTGCCGCCCGAAGAGAACAGCGTGATCCGCCCGTCGGCGCGGGGCATTTCGCGCATCGGCACAATCTCGGACAGGGTCGAGATGAGCGCCGCGCGTTCATCCTGCAACCCCAGCGACGATTGGCCCGACGCCTGCATCCGGACGATCTTTTCGTTCAGATCGTCGATCCGCGCGAGGCCGGTGTTCAGCGTCTCGACATCCTGCGCGATCGCGGTGTCGGCCTGGAACCGCAGGGACTGGACCGTATCCTGCACGCTGCCCAATTGCGCGGCCAGCGCGGCCGCACGGTCGGCGACGGCGCCGAGGCGGCTGTCCAGATCCGGCCGGTCGCTGGCCGAGACCAGCGACGAATCGAAGGCCGAGAGCGCCTGCGACACCCCCTCGCCCGGGAGGCCGAGCGCCCCCTCGATCCGCTGCCAGAAGGCATTGCGCGTGCCGCCGAACCGTGCGGACGCGGCGGCGTCGCGCGTCAGGCCTTGCAGCACGGGATCGGTCAGGCGGGTGGTGCCCAGGATGCGCACCCCGCCCCCCAGCGTGGCCGACCCCAGATCGAGCCGCCGCGCGGCATACCCTTCGGTCAGGGCATTGGCGATGTTCGAGGACACCACCTGCACCGCGCGCGCCGACGCCGCGAGGCCGGTGGTGGCGTTGTTGAAGGCACTTGCGATGCTCATGGCACCCTCCGATCAGGTCAGCGTTTGATGTTGGTGGTTTCCTGCAACATCTCGTCCACGGTCTGGATCACCTTGGCGTTCGAGGAATAGGCCCGCTGGGTCTGGATCATGTTGGTCAGTTCGGCGGCGACATCGGTTGTCGATTCCTCGCGCGCGAAGCCGACGATCTCACCCGTCGGGCCGTCGCCCGCGTTCCACAGGAACATCGGCCCCGAATCCGGCGAGACCCGGAACGCCTGGTTGTTCAGTGCGGTCAGCCCGTTGGGATTGGGGACATCGACCAGGGGCACCTGGGCGATGGTCCGGATCAGGCCTGAGTCGTAGTAGGCCTTGACGAACCCGCTGGGATCGACCTGCACACCCACCAGCGACTGCACCGGCGATCCGTTGCGATCCAGCGCGACGGGCACGAAGCTTTCGGCCATCTGGGTGATGCTGTCCTCGCTGCCCGGGGCGCCGATGTTCAGCGCGATCGGCTGGCCATTCACCGTGACCGTGAATTCGCCGGTGGCCGAGTCATAGGCCCCACCCGGCGCCCCGGGCGCCTGGCTGACGGACAAGATGCGCCCGCCGTTCGGCGGCGCGTTGTCGAAGGTCACCGTGTATTCCCCCACGACCGTGCCGGTCGCCGGGTCGGTCACCGTGGCCAGCCATTCGTTGGAACTGCCCGTGGCCGGCACCGTTGGCGAGAACGTCAGGGTCATCGTCTCGGTCGTGCCGAGGGGGCTGTAGTATTCCAATGCCACGTCATGCGTCGCCCCGTCCGAATCGGACGCGGTGCCGGTCGCCGGCAGGTTCACCCGGATCGAGATATGCGACGTCGGATCCGACGCGAATTGATTCGAGTTGATGCGCACGGGTTCCAGACCGCCCACCGTGTCGCGCGGGAAGGTGCCGATGGTGCCGTCGGCATTGGCCGGCCAGCCCAGCAGGATCTGCCCGGCGGGATTGCGCAGCATCCCGTCCGCGTCGGGCCGGAAAGAGCCCGTCGTGGTCAGCATCAACGGCAGGGTTTCGCTGCCACCATTGATCGCGGTGACCGAGGTGACCGGCAGGAAACCGCGCCCGCTGACCGCCAGATCCGTCGCGTTGGAACTGTT